>CANOYV010000050.1:0-17512 GCA_947571605.1 uncultured bacterium
TGATCGTACCTTTTTACCAGCTTATCGGCGTAGACCCGGCCATGTTCGGCACGCTTCTGGCCATCGATATGGGCGGCTACCAGTTGGCGCGGGAGCTGGCGGCGGACCCCCTGGTGGGCAGCTATGCCGGGCTGGTGGTGTCGGCCATGTTCGGCTGCACCCTGGTGTTCACCATCCCCGTAGGCATGGGGATGATCCCCACGGAGGACCGCCCCCTGTTCGCCCGGGGGATCATGCTGGGCCTGGCATCCATGCCGGTGGGCTTGATCGCGGGCGGCCTGCCGGCCGGGCTGTCCCTGTCCACCAGTCTGCATCAGAACCTGCCCGTTTTCGCCCTCTCCCTGCTGCTCCTGCTGGGTCTGTGGAAGCTCCCGGACCGGATGGTGAAGGGCTTTTGCCTGCTGGCTCAGGGGATCAAAATCGTCGCCACCGCTGGGCTGGCGCTGGCGGCGGTGGAGTCCCTCACCGGCTGGAACCCGGTCCCCGGCATGGCCCCCATCGGGGAGGCCATGGGCGTGGTGGCCTCCATCGGGGTGGTCATGCTGGGCAGCCTGCCTGTGGCGGAGCTTTTACGCCGCGCCCTGGAGCGGCCTTTCACCCTGCTGGGCGGCAAGCTGGGCGTGAAGTCCCAGGCCCTGACCGGAATGCTGGTCAGCCTGGCCACCCCCCTGCCCGCCCTATCCATGTACCGGGAGATGGACCGACGGGGCAAAGTGGCGGTGGGCGCCTTCCTGGTCAGCGGCGCCAGCCTGCTGGCCGCCCACATGGGCTTTGTGGTAAGCACCGAGCCGGACATGCTTGTCCCGCTGATGGCGGGAAAGCTCAGCGGGGCCTTCGCCGCCGCCATACTGGCCCTCTGCTTGGGTTGAGCGTTTTGATCCGGGGCATTCTTCCATAATCTTCCATTTTGCGTGTAATTTCTTTCAGTTCGCTTAATTTTTCCCTCTTCTGCAAAAAATAATTGCAAAAATACGCGGCGCAGTATATACTATTACATTGGATTTTACCGCCGGTGCATCCTGTCGAACGGGTGCGGCAATCCCGGCGCGTTCACAGAGGGGATTGGAAATGGGGACTGTCAAAGATAGAATGCGGGCGCTTTGGGCGGACCAGCGGTCCTGGCGGATCAGGCTGCCCCTGGCCCTGCTCACCGCGTTCACCTGCGTGTTCACCTTCCTGCTGTTCGGTCCCTGTGAGATTTTCATCCAGAACATGCAGGAGATGCCCTTCCCCTTCCTGACCCTGGCGCTCGTGCTGCTGCTGGCAGGGGCGGCGGCCTTTGCCGCGCTGCTGCTGGCGCTGCTCCTGCTCCGGGGCAAGGCGTTCAACTTCGCCGTCTCCGTCCTGTTCGCCGGGACGCTGGCGGGCTACCTCCAGGGCAACTTCCTCAATCTGGACCACGGCTCCCTGGACGGCAACGCCGTCTACTGGCAGAGCTACCGCTTCGCCATGCTGAAAAACCTGGCGGTCTGGCTGCTGGTCTTCGCCGGGGTGTTTTTTCTGCTCTACCTCAGCCGGAAGCTGTGGACCCGGGGCATCGAGCTGATGTGCGCCATCCTCATCGGCGCGCAGACGGTGGCCCTCATCGTGCTGCTGGCCCAGACGGGCCTGGCCCGGCTGGGCCGGGTGGGGCAGGAAACCGCCTACGTCTCCCGGGACGGCATCTACGAGGTGGCTCCTGAGAACAACGTCATCGTCTTTTTGCTGGACCGGCTGGACAACCGCTTCACCGACGAGGTGCTGGAGCTCCACCCGGAGTGGGCGCAGCGGCTGGGCGGCTTCACCTACTACCACGACTTTACCGGCAGCTACGCCAACACCCGGCCCTCCATCGCCTATTTCATGACCGGGGTGCAGCACGATTATACCGTGCCTTGGGAGGACTATTTCGACCGGGCCTGGTCCGAGCCGGTCTACCAGTTCCTGCCCGACATCCACAGCGCCGGTTACAAGACCCGGATTTACTCCGACTCCTCTTATGTCTTTGGAGACGCGGGTAATGTGGAAGGCGTGGTGGACAACATCCGGAGGGATACCAAGACCGTCCACCGTAGGCTGATGCTGGTGAAGATGCTGGTGCTGTCCGCCTACCGCTACGCCCCCGAGGCGCTCAAGCCCTTCTTCCAGCTCTACTCCGGGGAGCTGGGAGACGTGGTCACCGTCAGCGGGGACGGCAAGGAGAACAATCTCTTCACGGTGGACGACGTGGCCTTCTGGAAAGGCTACCGGGAGCACGGCCTCACCGTGGACCAGGACGCCCGGGGTGTGTTCCAGTTCTACCACTTCGAGGGCGCCCACAGCCCCTATGTCATGGACGAGAACGCCCAGCCCGTGGAGGGCGGCACCCTCAACGGGCAGATCACGGGCAACATGGAGATGATTTTCCGCTACCTGGATGAGCTGGAGGAAAAGGGCCTGTTCGACGACGCCACCATCATCATCACCACCGACCACGCCCGCCCCCCCGGACAGGAGGGGAACATGGGCGATGTCAACGACAGCCGGGTGTCCACCCTGATGATAAAGCCCGCCGGGATTGGCCGGACCGAACCGCTGGGCGTATCCAGCAAGCAGGTGTGCCAGGATAACCTCCGCGCGTCCATCATCAGCTACTGCGGGCTGGACGCCGCCGCCTACGGGCGCACCATCGAGTCCATCGGCGAACACGAGCAGATGACCCGGTATCTGTGGATCCGGGGCGAGCGGGGCGACATCGCCGACAAACTGTTTACCTTCCGAATCACCGGCGACGCCAACGATTTCTCCAACTGGGAGCTGATCGATGAGGCCGTCATGGACTACTGGGGGCTGTAGCGCCCTGAAACTGCTGCAAGGAGGCTGTTCGCTTTGAAAAAAGCCGCTTCATTCCTATACTTTTTCCTCTTCGCCTGCCTGCTGTCCTCGGTGACGGCGCTGGCCTATATCGACCCCTCCGCCATGACTTATATGATCCAGCTCATCGCCGGCATCGCCATCGCCGCGGGCGCGGGGGCCAGCTACTACTTCCGCCGGATCAAGCGGAAATTCTCCCGCCGGGACCAGGGCCGCGCCGCCGCCCGGAGCTATGACGGGGACGATGACGACGACACCGGTTACGGCGACTACGAGCTGGACGCCCCCGCCCAAAGCGCGCAGGCCCCCGCCTCCGCCCCGGCGGCGGAAACCGCCCCGGTCCACACCTTCCAGACCCAGGCCGCTTTCCAGGCCCCGGAACAGCCCATATACGCCGACGACGCCGTCGCCGGCGACCCGGACCCCTTTGACGAGACCGGCGGCACGGCGGGGCTCATCGCCGAAAACCGGGAGCTGCGCCGTCTGCTGGCTCAGGAGCGGCGAAACGTGGAAGAGCTCAAGCGGGCCCTCCACATCTGCACCGCACCCCGCAAATGAAGGACAAAACGCAAAAAAAGGACCGGTGGTGGCTCACGCCCCTGGTGGCCGTACTCCTGGCCCTCTTCCTCAACCAGTTCATCCTCCTCAACGCCCGCATCCCCTCCGGGTCCATGGAGCCAACCATCGCCACCGGCTCCCTGGTGCTGGGGGACCGCACCGCCTACCTCCGGGGAGACCCCCGGACGGGGGACGTGGTGTTCTTCCGCCACGCGTCGGAATTCGGGCAGAAGATTCTGGTCAAGCGGGTCATCGCCCTGCCGGGCCAGACCTTCTCTATGGAGGACGGGCGGGTGTATCTGGACGGCGAGCTGCTGGATGAACCGTATATCACCGAATTTTCCCGGGACAGATACCCTGAGACGGTGGTGCCCGAGAACTGTTACCTCGTTCTGGGGGACCACCGAACCAACTCCAACGACGCCCGGTACTGGGCCGACCCCTTCGTCCGCCGGGAGGACCTGCTGGCCCGCGGCCTTTTCGTCTACTTCCCGGAGTTTCACACCTTTTAGGAGGCGCTGTCATTCCCTATGGACATCATGAACACCATCATCGGAACCCCGTTGGGGTATCTGATGTATTTCTGCTATTCCCTCTTCCGGAACTACGGGGCCGCCGTGATCCTGTTTACCCTGCTCACCAAGGTGGTCATGTTTCCCATCTCCCTGCTGGTACAGAAAAACTCCATCAAAATGGTGAAGATGAAGCCCCAATTGGACATGCTCCGCTACCAGTATGTGGACGACAACGACGCCTTCCTCGACGCCCAAACCGCCCTGTACAAAAAGGAGCGGTACAACCCTATGGCGGGGGTCGTTCCCCTGCTGCTCCAGATTCCCATCATCTTCGGGCTGCTGGACGTGGTGTACAAGCCCTTGAAGCACCTGCTCCACCTGGCCCCAAGCCTCCAATCCGCCTTTGTGGAACGGACGGCGGAGCTGCTGGGCCTCACGGTGGACGAGCTGGGTTCCACCGCCCAGCTTGCGGTGGTGGAGCGGGTGAAGGCCGTCCCGGACAGCTTCGCCGACCTCCCCGGAGCCGCGGAAGCCGTCACCCGGATTCAGGAGCTGAACATGACCCTGTTGGGCGTCAACCTGGCCGAGACACCCAACGTCCATACGCTGGACGCGCTGTTCCTCATTCCCGTGCTGGCGGGGCTGTCCGCCCTGCTCATGTGTTGGGTACAGAACAAGGTGAACGTGCTCCAAATTGAGCAAAACAAGCTGTCCCAGTGGGGCATGACGGCATTCATGATCGCCTTCTCCTCCTTCTTCGCCTTTATTGTCCCGGCGGGGGTTGGCCTGTACTGGACCTTCGGCAACCTGTTCTCCATCGCCGTTATGTTCCTGTGCAACGCCGTGTACTCCCCCAGAAAGTATATCAACTACGATATGCTGGAGGAGATGAAGCGCGCCGCCGCCGAGGATAAGACCAGGCAGAAGGAAAACGCCGCCCTGGCCAAGAAATACTACAAGGAATTTTTCGCCCCGGAAAACAAAGGGAACATGAAGATCATGTTCTACTCCGAGGGCAGCGGGTTCTACAAGTCTTTCCGCGCCCTCATCGAGGCGCTGCTGCGGGATACCGACCTGACTATCCACTATGTCACCAGCGACCCGGAGGACGCCATTTTCCAGAAAAACGAGCCCCGTATCAAGCCCTATTACGTGGACGAAACCCGGCTCATTTCCCTGATGATGAAGCTGGAGGCGGACATGGTGGTGATGACCACCCCCGACCTGGAAAAGTACCACATCAAGCGCTCCCGGGTGCGGGAAAACGTGGAGTATGTCTTTATGGATCACGGGTGCAGCAGCGACAACATGCTCTACCGCACCGGCGCGCTGGACAACTACGACACCCTGCTGGTGGTCAGCCGGGAGCAGGCCATCGAGGCCAGGGCCATCGAAAAGCTGCGGCATGTGAAAAAAAAGCGCATCATCGAGTGCGGCTACGGGCTCATCGACGACATGATTGCCGCTTACGAGGCCATGGACAAGACGCCCAATGACAAGAAAACCATCCTCATCGCCCCCTCCTGGCAGTACGACAACATCATGGACTCCTGCCTGGACGATTTGGTGAGCGCCCTGTACGGCAGGGGTTACCGCATCGTCATCCGGCCCCACCCCCAGTATGTGCGCCGCTTCCCCATGCAGATGAAAGAGATCATCCAGCGCTACCGGGACAGGGCCGGGGACGACTTCATCATTGAGACCGACTTCTCCTCCAACGTGACGGTGTACACCGCCGACCTGGTCATCACCGACTGGAGCGGCATCGCCTTTGAGTTCTCCTTCACCACCGACAAGCCCTCCCTGTTCATCAATACCCAGATGAAGGTAGTCAACGAGGACTGGCAGAAAATCCCCCTGGTTCCCTTCGATATCACCGCCCGGTCCAAGGTGGGCCGCCAGGTGGAAAAGAGCCAGGTGAAGGACCTGGCCCCCGTGGTGGAGGAGCTGCTGGCCCACCAGGAGGACTACAAGGAGCGCATCGCCACCCTGAAGCAGCAGCACTTCTACCACCTGGGCCACAGCGGCGAGGTCGGTGCGCAGTATATCATCCACCGCCTGGAGCGGCGTTATCCCGGACAGATTGCCTCCCACAATCCACCCAAAGGGCATGGCGGATAACCCGCAGACAAAGGCCCCCGGTCCGCTCCAACGGGACAGACCGGGGGCTTATTCAAATTTCTCTGTTTACAACACCGGAAGGAACCTGCTATGATGAACACATCAGCCCACCACACGTCCCCAGCCCCGGCCCGCCCGCCCTGCCCCGAGCTGCTTGCTCCGGAGGATCTGCGGGTCATCGGGAAGGCGCTCCGCACCCGCCCGGAGGAGATCACCGGCGTCTCCGCCCTGAAAAAGGGCATGACCAACCGCTCCTTCCTCTTCTCCTGCCGGGGGGAGCCGTATATCATCCGCGTCCCCGGCGTGGGCACCGGACGGCTCATCAGCCGCCGGCAGGAGGCGGAGGTCTACCGGGTGGTCCGGGGGCGGAATATCTGCGAGGACGTGCTGTATATCGACCCGGACTCGGGGTATAAAATCAGCCGCTTTCTCCCGGGGGCCAGGACCTGCGACCCTTTGAACCAGGCCGACACCGCCCGGTGCATGGAAAAGCTCCGGGAATTCCACCGGCTGGGGCTGCGGGTGAACCACGAGTTTGACCTGTTCGCCCACATCAGTTTCTATGAGAGCCTGTGGGAGGGCGCGCCCTCCGCCTACCCGGACTACCGGGAGACCAAGGACGGCGTGTTCCGGCTCCGGCCCTTCCTGGACGCCCACGCCGGGGAAAAAACCCTCACCCACATCGACGCGGTGCCGGACAACTTCCTGTTCTCTCCGGACGGCCGGGGCGGGGAGGAGCTCCGCCTCATCGACTGGGAATACGCCGCCATGCACGACCCCCATGTGGACGTGGCCATGTTCTGCATCTACGCCATGTATAACCGGGATCAGGCGGACCGGCTCATCAGCCAGTATTTCACCGGGGGCTGCCCCTCCCTCACCCGGATCAAAATTTACGGCTACATCGCCGCCTGCGGGCTGCTGTGGAGCAACTGGTGCGAGTACAAGCGCAGCCTGGGCGTGGAATTCGGGGACTACGCCCGGGAGCAGTACCGCTATGCCCGGGATTACTGCGGCGTCGTCCGGCGGGAGCTGGAGCGGCTGGGGGAGGTATTGCCATGAACACGGTCAAACGGGCCGTCATCGTAGCCGCCGGGGTGGGCAAGCGGATGCGGCCCGTCACCCTGGACACCCCCAAGTCCCTGGTGCGGGTGAACGGCGTGCGGATGATCGACACGGTGATCCGGGGGCTGCTGGCAAACGGAATTTGCGAGATTTACATCGTCGTGGGCTACCTCAAGGAGCAGTTTCGAGCGCTGGAGCGGGAATATCCCGGCGTGCGGCTCATCGAAAACCCCTGGTTCGATTCCTGCAACAACATCTCCTCCCTCTATGTGGCACGGGAACACCTGCGGGACGTCATCATCACCGACGCCGACCTCATCATCCGGGACCCGCGGGTGCTGGCCCCCCGGTTTGAGCGCTCCGGCTACAACGCCGTGTGGACGGACGCGCCCACCAGCGAGTGGCTGCTGACGGTACAAGACGGCGTGGTGACCTCGTGCAGCCGGACCGGCGGCAGCCACGGCTGGCAGCTCTACAGCGTCTCCCGGTGGAGCGAGGAGGACGGGCTTCGCCTCAAGCGCCACCTGGAGATCGAGTTTGAGCAGAAAAAAAACCGGGATATCTACTGGGACGACGTGGCGATATTCCACCACCTGAACGAATACCGGCTGGGGGTGTTCCCCATGAAGGCCGGGGATATCGCGGAAATAGACAGCCTGGAGGAGCTGGCGGCGCTGGACCCCGGCTATCGCGGGTATGTGGACGAGGTGAAGTGACTTGGAGCGGAAAAAAATCGACTGGGCCGTCACCCTGGTGCCCCTGGGGTGCGTGCTGGCGCTGAGCGCGCTGTTCCTCGCCTTCCCGGAGCGGTCCAACGAGGTGTTGGGCCAGATCCGCTTCCTGCTGGGGGACACCTTCGGCGTCTATTACCTGGTCATCGGGCTGGGGGTGTTCCTGCTGTCCCTGTTCGCGGCATTCTCCAAATACGGGGACATTGTGCTGGGCGCGCCGGGGGAACGGCCCCAATACCCCTTTTTCACCTGGGGCTCCATGATGTTTACGGCGGGGCTGGCGGCGGACCTCCTGTTCTACTCCTTCTCCGAGTGGATTTTGTACGCCGTGGACCCCCACATCGCCGAGCTTGGCTCCATTCAGGACTGGGCCGGCGTGTTCCCCATCTTCCACTGGAGCCTGATCCCCTGGGGGTTCTACCTGATGCTGGCGGCGGCCTTCGGGTTTATGCTCCATGTCCGCCGCCGGGAACGGCAGAAGTATTCCGAGGCGTGCCGCCCCATCCTGGGCAGGCACATCGACGGCATCCCAGGCCGGCTCATTGACTTGCTGGCCGTGTTCGCCCTGCTGGCGGGGACCGCCACCACCTTCAGCCTGGCCACCCCCCTCATGGCCGGTATCCTGGACGAGCTGTTTCACCTGCCCCTGGGCCGGGAGACGGTCACCGTCCTCATTTTGCTGGTCACCTGCGCGGTGTACACCTACTCCCTGCTCCACGGCTTCCACGGCATCAGCCTGCTGGCCAAGTCCTGCCTCTATCTGTTTTTCTCCCTGCTGGCCTACGTGCTGCTGCTGGGCGGGGAGGCCCGGTATATCATTGAGACCGGCTTCGAATCCCTGGGCCGGATGGTACAGCATTTCTTCGGGCTGGCCACCTTCACCGATCCGGCGCGGACCACCTCCTTCCCCCAGAACTGGACCATCTTCTACTGGTCCTACTGGATGGTGTGGTGCGTGGCCGCCCCCTTCTTCATCGGCAGCATCTCCCGGGGGCGGACGGTGCGGCAGACCATTCTTGGGGGCTACGGCTTCGGGGTGGGCTCCACCATCGTCAGCTTTATTGTGCTGGGCAACTATTCCCTGGGCAAGCAGGTGTCCGGGGCGGCGGATTTCATCGCACAGTACGCCCAGACCGGCGACCTGTACGCCCTCATCATCTCCATGATCCGCACCCTGCCCTGCCCGGCGCTGGTGCTGGTCCTGGTGCTGGTCACCATGGTGGCGTTCTACGCCACCTCCTTCGACTCCATCGCCCTCATCGCCTCCTGCTATAGCTACCGCCGCCTGGGAGAGGACGAGTCCCCCCACTGGGGAGTAAAACTGATGTGGTGCCTGCTGCTCATCGCCCTGCCCGTGGCGCTGGTGTTCTCCGACAGCTCCATGGCCAACCTCCAATCGGTGAGCATCATCGCCGCGTTCCCCATCGGGGCGGTGATTGTACTCATCACGGCCAGCTTTTTCAAAGACGCCAAAGCCTATCTGCGCGGGCCGGGATCCGGCTCGGCGCCCAACGACAACAAGGAGGACTGACCCATGAAGATCATCGACGCCCACGCCCACGTGGTCCAGTGCATCGCCGGCACCGGCTCCCAGGGGGAGCTGCGGCCCTGCGGCGGAGGCAGGGCGGTGTACGCCACCGGGAACTCGTTCCAGATTCTGCCGCCGGAGTTCGGCGAGTACGACGCCACGCCCGAATCCCTGCTCCGGGTGATGGACGCCCACGGGGTGGAGAAGGCGGTGCTCCTCCAAGGCAACTACTTCGGCTTCCAAAACCTGTATACCTGGGAGGCGGCCCAAACCTACCCGGACCGGTTCGCCGCCGCGGCCTCTTACGATCCCTTCTCCTACCAGGCGGAAAAAATTAAAGCCCACCTGTTTGACGAGCTGGGCTTCCGGATCGTCAAGTTTGAGGTGAGCAGCGGCTCCGGGCTGATGGCCAACCACCCGCCCGTGGATTTGGACGGGGAGGTCATGCACCGGTGTTACCGCCACGCGGCGAACCGGGGGCTGATCTTCGTCATCGACATCGGCAAGCCCCGGAGCGTGAGCTGGCAGGTGGACGCCCTCAGCCGGGCTATCACCCAATACCCGGAGATGAAGTTCGTGGTGTGCCACCTGCTCTCCCCCCAGTTGGGGGACGGGGAGCTGCTCCGGCGCTCCCTGGCGCAGCTTGCCCTGCCCAACGTGTGGTTTGACCTGGCCGCCCTGTGCCTGAATTCCAAGCCGGAGGCCTTCCCCTATCCCACCGCCCGGGATTACGTCGGCGCCGCAGTGGACATCGTGGGGGCGGACCGGCTTCTGTGGGGCAGCGACATGCCCTCCTCCATGACCCGGGACAGCTACCGGCATTTCATCGATTTCATCGCGCAGCATCCTGGTTTAACCGGCGGCGACAAGGAAAAAATCTTCTATGACAACGCCGCGAACCTGTTTTTCCCCGCCTCCGGGGGATAGAAATCGGACGTAAGCCTCTTTCAAAATGGAACCCCAGAGGCACAAAACGCCCCCGGTCCCCGCGTTTGGCGGAGCCGGGGGCGTTTGGCTTTCCTCTGTTCCGGGCGCTTAGCCGATGCCCGTCTCCAGCATGGAGGTGAAGTCCACCAGATTGGAGTCGGGGCCCTTGTCGTGGAGGATGTTCAGCTCCCTCTGGATATCCTCCGTCTTGCCCAGGGTATCTTTCAGCAGGGCGTGGAGCTGCTCCTTCAGCGTGTCCGCCGCCTTAGCGTACTCCTCCAGCTCCTGGCGCTGACGGTCCACGCTGGCCTGGACCCTGGCGTAGGCCTCCCGCTCGAACTCGTCCGCCTCTTCCCGGATCTGCTCGGCGTACTTCTGGGCCCGGATCAGGGCGTCGGCAATGCTGGCTTGCTCGGCCCGCAACGCCTCGTTCTCCTCCCGAAGCGCCCGCAGGGCCTCCTCCAGCTCGTCAACGCGGTTACGGTTCGCCTCCTCCGCACGGAGGATTTCCTCCTCCTTTTGCCGGAGCTTTGCCTGGTTCTCCTCCTCCAGCTCGGCAATGTACCGGCTCACGCCCTCTTTTTGGTAGCCCCAGAACCCTTTTTTGATCTCGCCCATTCGCATAGCACACGCCGCTCCTTTCCTCTTTACAGGATAGAATACCACAGAACCAGTCAATTTTCAATACGCTGTCACATTTTTTCCGCCGGACGCCGCCGCGATGCAAAAATGATGGGCCGCCGGTGTATCCTAAATGGTCATAGGAGGTGCGCAGATGAACAAAATCCTCATTGCGGAGGACGACCCCGCTATCGCCAATCTGATCCGGACCGCCCTGGACGGCCCGGACTACCGCTGCGGCGTGGCCGCCGATGGCCTGACCGCCGCCGACCTGCTGGAGAAGGAAACCTTTGATCTGGCGCTGCTGGACATCATGCTCCCTGGAGCGGACGGTTACGAGGTACTGGAATACTGCCGGACGCTGGAGGTCCCCGTCATCTTCCTCACCGCCAAGGGGACGGTGGAGGACCGGGTGAAGGGCCTTCGGCTGGGGGCGGAGGACTACATCACCAAGCCCTTTGAGCTGATGGAGCTGATGGCCCGGGTGGAAACGGTGCTGCGCCGGTGCGGCAAGACGGGGCGGGTGCTGGCCCTGCCGCCGGACATTGAGATTGACACCGCCGCCCACACGGTCCGCCAGGGCGGCGTTCCGGTGGCGCTGACCGCCAAGGAGTACGACCTGCTGCTCCTGTTTGTGCAGAACAAAAACATCGCGCTGTACCGGGACCGCATTTACGAAAAAGTCTGGGGAGACGAGTACCTGGGGGACAGCCGCACGGTGGACCTGCACATACAGCGGATGCGCAAAAAACTGGGGCTGGAGAAACGGCTGGTGGCCGTCTACAAGGTGGGCTACCGGCTGGAGGTTTGACGATGAAGCTGTTTTGGAAATTATTTTGCTCCATGGTGTCCGTCACCGTGCTGGCCTGCTCCCTCACCGGGTTCTGGCTCATTGACGGGCAGTTCCGCGCCGCCCTGAACCAGGAGGTGGAGGAGCTGTACAAGGAGGACTATATGCTCCGCTACGTTCTCTCCCTGGAGGCGGAGGGGCGGCCCCTGTCCGGGCGGGAGGAGCTTTCCCGGCTGGCCAAGGGCATGCCCCCCACCACATACTTCCAGCTCAGCGACGGGGCGGGGGAGCGGTTGGGCGGCAGCAGCAGCGACCGCCTGTTTTGGGACGCCTCCTCCCCCGCCGGCTGGCTGGCGGACAATCAGCGGGGCTGGCGGCTGGAGCGCGTGGGCGAGGACACGTTTGCCCTCCACGGGGCCAGCGCCCTCACCCTGCTGAAGGAGACGGTGTGGCTGGAAACCTGCCGGGACGTGACCTACCTGTTTGCCCAGCGCTCCGCCCAGTACCGGAGTTTTGTCGGCGTGATGCTGGCCCTTATCGCGGGGACGGCGGCGCTCTCCCTGCTGGTGGCCCACCTGGTTCTGCGCCCCCTGGCCCGGCTGTCCGACGCCACCCGGAGGATGGCGGAGGGCGGACTGGACCAGCGGGTGCCCGTCACCAGCGGCGACGAGCTGGGGCGGCTGTCCGCCGACTTCAACGCCATGGCGGACCGGATTGAGGAGCAGGTGCGGGCCCTCACCGACGCCGCCCGGCGGGAGAAGGATTTTACGGGCAGCTTCGCCCATGAGATCAAAACGCCTCTCACCTCCATCATCGGCTACGCCGACCTGCTGCTGTCCCGGCCCGCGGAACCGGAGCGGGTGCGGGAAAGCGCCGGGTACATCTTTCAGGAGGGGCGGCGGCTGGAGGCCCTGTCCCGAAAGCTGATGGACCTGATCGTGCTGGACCGTCAGGACTTCCCCCTGCGGCCCACCGCCATGCGGGCCTTTCTGGAGCGCACCGGGAACGCCCTGCGCCCCGCCCTGGAGCAGGCGGGCATCCGGCTGGATATCCAGGCGGAGGAGGCTCCAATCCCCTTGGAGCCGGACCTGATGGAGACGGTGTGCCTCAACCTGCTGGACAACGCCCGGAAGGCCACCCCGTCGGGCGGCCGTATCGCCCTCACCGGGCAGACAGAGGGGAACGGCTACCTCATCCAGGTGACGGACACCGGCAAGGGCATCCCCCCGGAGGAGCTGGGGCGTATCACCGAGCCGTTCTACATGGTGGACAAGTCCCGCGCCCGGGCCCAGGGGGGCGCGGGGCTGGGGCTGGCCCTGTGCCGCCGGGTCGTGGAGGTTCACGGCGGGACGATGGAATTTGAGAGCGCGCCGGACCGGGGCGCCACGGTCCGAATCCATTTGACAGGAGGGGCGGAGGGATGAAGCTGGTGAAAAAGTGGCTGTTCCCCGCCCTGACCTGCCTGATTGTGGCAGGCGCGGCGATGCTGCCCCCGCTGGTTTCCCAGGCGCGGGATGTCCGGCTGCTGGGGCAGGTCCACGCGGAGCTGCTGGACGCGGACGCCCTGCCCGCTGTCGAGCTGCCCACCCTGACGGACCGGATGGCGCTGTATGCCGACCGGTTCTCCCACACCCATCCCGTCCTGTCCTTCTGTGATTATGGTGTCACGGAGGAAGACGCTGCCTTCCCAGACCAAGAGCCGCTGGTCCAGGCGACCCGGGAGCTGCTGACCGGGGCAGACGTCCTGCCAAACTGGATTTTTGAGGAAGAACCCCTTGAGGGGGAAGTGACCGAGCGCCTCCTGCTCTGGGACCCGGCCGCCAGCGGCACCTTTCAGGAGCCCGCCGTATTCTGGGGACTGAAGTGGTCCTATTCCAACAAGTTCCACGGCAAGGATTTGACGGTGTACCTGGACGCCGTGACCGGCTTGCCCATCTACCTGTGGGTGTTCGACACCAACATCTCCCAGTGGCTGCCCTACGACACGGACCATTTGCGCACCCTGGCGGAACGCTTTTTCGGCCTTCTGGGGCTGGATATCCGGGAAATTGACTATGATACCACCATTTCGGAGGACGTCCAACTGCCCCTGCGCTACTCCGTCGCCGGAACCGCCATGGTCTTTAACGTCATCCGAACCCCCACCGCGCTGACCATCGAGCTGAACCCCAACTGGAGGAATCCGGCGGCTATGGACGGCTCCATCACCTACGACGGATAAAATGACGGCGTTTTGATGCAAAAACGCGCAAATTTCGACGGCAGGTTGTGATAATCTGAGGACACAGCCGATACAAAGGAGTGTTCCCCATGAAAACCAAACGCCGCCGTAGCTCCCCCTTGCCCCTGCTGCTCACCGCCGCCCTGCTGCTGTTCACCGCCGGGATGATTGCGGGCTGGACCGGGGCCTCCGCCTACGCCCAGCCCGACCCCGTCCCGAAAAACCTGAGCGTCTCCCGCCCCGCTCCGGCGGAGCCTGAGGCGCCGCTCCCCTCCCCCACGCCCATCCCCGGGGCGGACAAGCCCTCCCCCGCCCCGGACCAGACAAGCTGGGAACTGATCCTGGTCAACGGGGACCACCCCCTGCCCGAGGATTTTTCTGTCCCCGCGCTCACCGAACTGCGCAGCGGCCACGCCATCGACAGCCGGGCCTATCCCGCTCTCCAGGCCATGATGGACGACGCCCGGGCGGCGGGGCTCCAGCCGCTGATCTGCTCCTCCTACCGCACCTGGGACACCCAGGCGGCGCTTTTCCAACGGGAAGTCCAAAACTGGCTGGACCGGGGGTACATACAGGAAGAGGCGGAGCGGCAGGCCGCCGTCTGGGTGGCTCGTCCCGGTACCAGTGAGCACCAGACCGGGCTGGCAGTGGACATCGTGGACCTGTCCTACCAGGTCCTGGACAAGGGCCAGGAGGGCACCCCCGTCCAGCAATGGCTCATGGCCCACTGCTGGGAGTACGGGTTCATCCTGCGCTACCCCACCGATCAGAGCGGTCTCACCGGCATCGGCTACGAGCCCTGGCACTACCGCTATGTGGGTCCGGACGCCGCGCGGGAGATTTTCCAGCAGGGACTGTGCCTGGAAGAATATCTGGCAGAATCCCCCGGCAGAACACAATAATCCACTTTCTTCCAACATTGGCAAAACGCCGGGGCCGTCGCCCCGGCGTTTTGCATTTTTTGCCGTAAAAGCGGGTGGACATCCCAAAACGGCGGGTGTATAATATGTGCGCCGCCGCTTGAAGGCGGCAAACACCAACTGCTCGAAAGAAGGAATGCTTAGATGAAGCAACACAAAAAGGGCCTGGCAGTCTGGCTCCTCACCGTGGTGCTGCTGTTCATCGCCGCGCTGCTGGCGGGCTCCCCCGGCCAATCGGAGAGCGTCCAGGAGGCCATGCGGGACGCGGTGCTCCACAGCACGGGCCAGGTCAACCTGTTCGGCCTGACCACGGTCAACCCGGGGATGATCTCCGCCTTGGTGGTGACGGCCATCCTGCTCATCGCCGCCGTGCTGATCCGGATCTTCGCCATCCCCCGCTTCAAGCTCCGGCCGGGAAAGCTCCAACTGCTGTTAGAGCAGGCCGTGGGATTGTTCGACGGCATGGCCACGGGAAACAGCCCCCACCGGAACCGCTTTCTGGGAGCCTATATTTTCTCCGCCGGGGCGTATATCTTCGTGGGGACGCTGTTTGAGCTGCTGGGGCTCCAGGCCGTCACCGTCCACGGCCACCCCATCACCCTGCCCGCCCCCCTGTCCGACGTGAACGCCGCCATCGCCACAGGTACGCTGTCCTACCTGGTCATTGCCTCCGGCGCCGTGGCCGAGCACGGGCCCAAGGGGATCCTCAAAGCCCTCAAGGAGTTCTCCCTGCCCATCTCCATGAGCTTCCGCCTGTTCGGCGCGCTGCTCAGCGGCCTGCTGGTGACGGAGCTGGTCTATTACTATATCAGCCTCAGCTTCGTGCTGCCGGTGGTGGTAGGGGTGCTGTTTACCCTGCTCCACGCCCTGATCCAGACCTACGTGCTCACCATGCTGGTGGCGCTGTACTACGGCGAGGTGTCCGAGCCGTCCCACGCAACGTCCAAAAAGAAGCCCCAGGCAGACAATACCTGAACCAAATCATATATAAAATGGAGGTCGTTATCCATGAATAAATTGCTGAAAAAGATCATCGCCCTGGCCGGGGTTATGCTGCTCACCCTGGCCCTCGCCGCCCCCGCCTTCGCCGCCGACGCCCCCGACGCCAACCAGCCCGCCGCTCAGACCCAGGAGGACAACACCATCGGCTCCAAGGCCATCGCCGCCGGCATCGCCGTGGGTCTGGCCGCCGCGGGCGGCGCGGTAGGTATGGGCCTTGCCACCGCCAAGTCCACCGAGAGCATTGCCCGTCAGCCCGAAGCGGAGGGCAAGGTGCGCACCACCCTGATGCTGGGCCTGGTCTTTATCGAGACGGCCATCATCTACGCGCTGCTGGTGGTCATCCTCATCATCTTCGTGCTTTAATCCTGGGAGGTCGCTATCATGCCTCTGAATATCAATTTGCAGCAGATTTTGCTGCACTGGATGAACCTGGCCATCCTCACGGGAGCGCTGTACTTCCTGCTCTACAAGCCGGTGAAGCAATTCATTGCCAAGCGGGAGGCCTACTATCAGGAGCTGGAGGATCAGGCCGCTGGTAAGCTGGCCCAGGCGGAACAGTTCAAGGCCGACTGTCAGGCCAAGCTGGACGCCGCCGACGAGGAAATCCGCCAGGAGCGGGCCAAAGCCCAGCAGTCCGCGTCCCAGGCCGCCCAGGAACAACTGACCCAGGCGGAGGAGCAGGCCAGGCACATCGTAGCCAAGGCCAAGGCCGAGGCGGAACAGACCAAGGAGCGGGCCATCCGGGAGTCCCAGAAGGAGATGCGGGAGCTGGCCGCCAAGGCGGCGAAAAAGCTGGCCGCCCAGCCCGGGGCCGACTTCTTTGACCAGTTCCTGGACCTGACGGAGGGAGGCAAGACCCATGAGGGCCGCTAGAAGCCGCCTCACCGCCCAACTGCGCAGCGCCGACCAGCCCACCGGGGCACAGCTTGAACGTTTCGAGCAGTTCCTGACCAAGACCTATCAGCGCAAGATCCCCCTCCACTGGGAGTTTGACGAGTCCCTTCAGGACGGGTTCCGCCTTCAAGTGGGGTCCGACGTGTACGACTGGACCCTGGACGGCCGGGTGAGGCAGTTCCAGGACTACCTGCGCCACATCCAGCCCGGGGCAAACGACATCGTCCCCCTCATGCGCCAGGCCGTGGAGCACTGGGATCCCACCCCCGTTCCCGAGGAGATCGGCGAGGTGCTCACTGTGGACGGCGACATCGCCACCGTGGGCGGGCTGGCCCACGCCCAGTACGGGGAAATTTTGCTGTTCTCCTCCGGCGTGAAGGGCATGGTGCAGGATCTGCGCCCCGAGGGGCTGAGCTGCATCCTGTTCGGCGACGGCGAGGAGATATGCGCGGGCAGCATGGTCCGGAGGACTCTGAAAACCGCCGGTATGCCCGTGGGCCAGGGCTATCTGGGCCGGGTGGTGGACGCGCTGGGCCTGCCCGTGGACGGCAAAGGCTCCATCGAGCCGGAGGGCTACCGCCCTGTAGAAACCCCCGCCCCCGGCATCCTGGACCGCCAGCCGGTGAACGCCCCCATGGAGACGGGGCTGCTGGCCATCGACTCCATGTTCCCCATCGGCCGGGGCCAGCGTGAGCTCATCATCGGCGACCGTCAGACCGGCAAAACCGCCATCGCCCTGGACACCATCCTCAACCAGAAGGGCAAGGACGTGGTGTGCATCTATGTG
>CANOYV010000051.1:0-16764 GCA_947571605.1 uncultured bacterium
GTGACCCTCTGGGGTTTCTTTTCAGCCGGGCTGGGCCAAAAACATTTTTATATTCCCCCTCCTTTTTCTTGCCGTCCCCGCAGTGGTAATGGTCCTCCACTCCCTGCAGCCGGATCGATTACACTTGCCTCAGCAGGGGAAAGGGTTCTCCGCCCACCCGCACACCGGCAAAAAATCTCCCGTCCCCCATTGGCAGGCCGTTGAAAGCGTGGTATAATACTTTGAATCAATACCTTCCACCCCAATCTCAATACAAAGGAGCTGCCGATATGAACGGAAAAGTACATGTAGTCGATCACCCCCTCCTGTCCCACAAGCTCACCATCCTGCGGGACAAAAACACCTCCACCAAGGATTTCCGGGAGATTGTATCTGAGATCGGGATGCTGCTCACCTATGAGGCCACCCGGGACCTCCCCCTGACCACCAAGGAGATCGAGACCCCCATCTGTAAGATGGAGGCCCCCACCCTGAAGGGCAAGAAATTCGCCGTGGTGCCCATTCTCCGCGCCGGCCTGGGCCTGGTGGACGGCGTGCTGCGCATGGTGCCCTCCGCCCGGGTGGGCCATTTGGGTATGTACCGGGATGAGGAGACCATGGTCCCCGTACAGTATTTCTGCAAAATGCCCCGGGACATCGCGGAGCGGGACGTGCTCATTGTGGACCCCATGCTGGCCACCGGCGGCAGCGCCGACGCCGCCATCCAGATCATCAAGGGCTACGGGTGCAAAAACATCAAGCTGATGGTGCTGGTGGCCGCCCCCAAGGGCATCGAAGTGGTTCAGTCCGCCCACCCCGACGTGGATATCTATTGCGGCGCGGTAGACCAGGGGTTGAACGAGAACAGCTATATCGTCCCCGGCCTGGGGGACGCGGGCGACCGCATTTTCGGCACGAAGTAAGGCAAAGCCCGCCGGAGGATTCCCCCGGCGGGCTTTGCGCGCTCAGAACGGCACGCCGTCCCCGCTCTCCGGCTCCCGTTCCGGAGCCAGAGCGGCCACGGTGACCGCTCCCTTGCCGTACTTGGACCGGATGGCGTCCATGGCCCGCTCCAGATTCTCCACCCGCTCCCGTTTCTGGGGCGAGGCGGCCCGGAACAGGTCCAGTTGCTCCGCCGCCTCCCCCTCGGGGACCAGGTTGTGGGCAGTGAGGGTGATGGCCCGGATGGGCGCGCCGGATTTCCAGCCGTGGGCCAGAATGTCCATCGCCGCCTGGAACAGCTCCCGGGCGGTGTTGGCGGGGGCCTCCAGAGGGCGCTGACGGCAGATGTCCTTAAAATTGGGGTCCCGGATGGTCACCTGGAGGGTGGATGCCTTCATCCCATGCTTCCTCAGCCGTACCGCCACCTGGTCGGCCAGCATGGCCACCCCACGGCTCACCTCCTCCCTCCGGATCAGGTTCCGGGGGAAGGTCTCCCCGTTGCCCACCGATTTGGGCGGGGTATAGCTCCCGGCCGGGGCCACGGCGCTGTGCTCCAGGCCGTTGGCGTACTCCCACAACTGCCCTCCCTGCTTGCCCAGCAGCTCGGTGAGCGCCTTGCGGTCAAAGTCCGCCAGCTCGCCGATGGTGGTCACGCCGTATTGGGACAATACCTTCGCCGCCGCCCGGCCCACGTAGAGCAGGTCAGTCACCGGCAGGGGCCACACGAGGCGCCGGAAATTCTCCCGGGAGATGACGGTGGTGGCGTCCGGCTTTTTGTAGTCGCTGCCCAGCTTGGCAAAGATTTTGTTGAAGGACACCCCCACCGAGATGGTCAGCCCCAGCTCTTCCCGGACGGTGTTCCGGATGCGGTCGGCCAAGGCTTTGGCGTCGCCGCCGAACAGGTGGAGGGTGCCCGTCACGTCCAACCAGCTCTCGTCGATGCCAAAGGGCTCGATGAGGTCGGTGAAGCGGTCGTAGATGGCGTTGACCTTCTTGGAATACTCTTTGTACAACCCCCGGGTGGGTGGCAGGAGCACCAGGTCGGGGCACTTCCGGCGCGCCTGCCAGATGGTCTCCGCCGTGCGCACGCCGCATTTCTTGGCCGGCTCGTTTTTGGCCAAGATGATACCGTGGCGGCTCTTGGGGTCGCCGCACACCGCCGTGGGCACCGTGCGCAGCTCGGGCCGGGACAGCAGCTCTACCGAGCAGTAGAAGCTGTTGCAATCGCAGTGATAGATGACCCGGTCCATGGCCCGTCCCCCCTTTGGGGACAGTATACATCATCCGTTTCCGATTGTCAAACGTAAGTTCTATATTTTTGACTTGCACTTTCCCTCGTTCCCGTGTTATACTAGAGGCACAATCTCAACAGCGGAGGGAGGCTGCCTTGATGAAACGAGTTGTGGTTTTCGCGCTGAGCCTGGCGCTTGCGCTCCTGTGCCCCGGATGCAAAGCGGAGGAGCCGGCGCCCTCTGACAACACAGGCGTTTTGCGCTATGACGGCATCTACTGTTATATCGCCGATTTTGACAGCAACGGATTGATCAACAACTATGCGCTGCGGTTTTACGAAGACGGGACCGTCATTCATACCAGCGTAGAGCAGCGGGAGAAAGACAGCACTTATTTCCCCTCCCAAAGCTGGTTCAACAAGGAGAACGAGTATTACGCCACTCTGCTGGGAACCTATCAGCTTGCCGACGGCGCCATCACGCTGACCACATTCCGCCCGGAGGGGAGCGTGGATTACCAGGGCTCCGTACTGACGGATAAACTGGTGCTGGATTCCCATTCCAATATCAATGGGCACGAAGTTTCCGGCACTAAATATGTATTTTACCCTTTCGATGAACTCCAGGGCTGAACGGCACGGCAGGACTTTGGCCGAGTGCCCGCCATATCATAAAAAGCGCCCCCTCCGCTGCTGCGAAGGGGGCGGAAAACCGTTTACCCGATAAACTGCACGCTGTTGACACACACGAAGTACAACCGGTTGTCGGCGTCGTTGGCCAGCACCAGCACATTGCCCACGGTGCCCAGAAGGGTCACGCCGTTGAGCACCAGCAGCCCCGCCACCAGGGACACCCGGCGGCTCAGGTTATTCTGGGCCAGGGTGGACAGCAGTCCTGCCGCACAGCAGCAGTCCCGGCCGTCGCAGGCGCAGGAGCAACAGTTCTGCCCGCAGGGATCGCCGCAGGGGTTCAGCCGCTGGGCCAGCCGGCTGCGCAGGCAGCGGAAGTTGCGCGCCGTTACCTCATCGGCTGTGAGCTCGCCCTCGGGGCAGGCCTCCGCAACCTGGATGACCACCGCGTCCAGCTCGCACAGGGACACCTGCGTGGCGGTAAAGGAACATCTCTTCCCTCCGGAGGTATAGAGCTCGGCGTCGATATCCAGCAGGTCGCAGCTGCACGGCGAGAACCGCCGGAAGCTGCCCGACAGGGTCCCCAGGTTGTCGGACGCCCCGCTGGAATTGCAGGGCGGGGTCTGGGTGGGCTTGCCTTTGGTCCCGGCGTCATCGCCGTCGCCCCCCGCCTGGACGGCGGCGTCACCGGCGTAGGGCTTGCCGCCCGTCAAGGTGGTCCCGGCAGTATAAGTGTTGGTGATGAACGCCGCCGTGTCGAAGTCCAGCAGGCTGGAGATCTGCTGGTCGCACAGCAGGGACAGCGCCGCCCGGAAGCTCTGCTTGCAGCAGCAGCCCTCCTCCACCTGGGGCGGCTGGGGGGCGGGCGCGGGGACCGGACGGCAGCAACAGATCATCTGCCGGCAGCAGTCGGTCGCCTGTCCGCAGTCGTCCGCGGAGCAGTCGGGATTGGGGCTGCATCCACAGCCGCAATCCGCAGGGGGCGTTGGGGCCGCGGTATTGCCACAGCCGCAGCCGTTCGCCGGCGGACAGGGCTGGGGGCCGGGGCGCCGACCGGCCCCGGCGGTGAACTCCTCGGCGGACATGTGCCTGCCCACGGAGGGTCCGTTCAAATAGATTTGACTCATGAGTACGCTCCTTTCACCGGCCCCGGCCCAGGGGGCTCACGGCTCCCGCCGGGGCCGGAATCAGCCGCGGGAGGGGTGGGCGCAATGCCCGCCTGAGTGCACTCCAGTCTATGCCACCAACCGGGCTGCGGACACTTGGAAAGGTTTTCCGTCCCAAGAACAGGTCCGGAACTAAAATTCATTCTTTCGCTTATTTAGATATTCTTATTGACACCTACCACAAGATATAGTATGATGATGAAGCGCCCCTCTTTCCGGCCTGGATGCATCCGGCCGTTTGGCCCAAGCATTGGCCGGGTGCGCACACATCAGATAACAGGTTGGAAAGGGAGCAGAAGCACATGAAAGTCATCAAAAGAGACGACTCCATTGTGGAGTTTGACCGCGCAAAAATCGTAGCCGCCATCCAGAAGGCCAATCTGGCCGTGGACGAGCCCTATCGCCTTGATGAAGGGTCTATTGAGGCCATTGCCGACTCCGTGGCCTCCAAGGACCGCACGCGTCTGCTGGTGGAGGACATACAGGATATGGTGGAGACCAAGCTGATGGCCGCCGGGAAGTACGAGCTGGCCAAGGCCTATATCATCTACCGCTACACCCGGGCCCTGGTGCGCAAGGCCAACACCACCGACGAGTCCATCCTGTCGCTGATCCGCAACGACAACAAGGAGCTGGCCGAGGAGAACGCCAATAAAAACACCGCCATCGCCTCTACCCAGCGGGACTATATCGCCGGCGAGGTGAGCCGGGATCTGACCCGCCGCATCCTCCTGCCCGAGCACATCTCCAAGGCCCACGACGAGGGCGTGATCCACTTCCACGACGCGGACTACTTCGTCCAGCACATCTTCAACTGCTGCCTGGTGAACATCGGCGACATGCTGGACAACGGCACCATGATCAACGGCAAGCTCATTGAGTCCCCTAAGAGCTTCCAGGTGGCCTGCACCGTGGTGACGCAGATCATCTCCTGCGTGGCCTCCAACCAGTACGGCGGGCAGAGCGTGGAAATGAGCCATCTGGGCAAGTACCTGCGCCTGACCTATGAAAAGTACGTCCGCCGCACCCGGGACACCGCACCCGAGCTGGACGATGCCACCATTGAGAAGCTGGCCCGCGCCCGCACCAGGGACGAGCTGAAAAGCGGTGTGCAGACCATCCAGTACCAGATCAACACCCTGATGACCACCAACGGTCAGTCCCCCTTCGTCACCCTGTTCCTGGTGCTCCGGGAGGACGACCCCTATATGGAAGAAAACGCCGCCATCATCCGGGAGATTTTGTCCCAGCGGCTGGAGGGCATCAAAAACGAGAAGGGCGTGTACATCACCCCCGCCTTCCCCAAACTGGTGTACGTGCTGGACGAGTGCAACAACCTG
This sequence comes from uncultured bacterium, assembly GCA_947571605.1. Classification (GTDB taxonomy): domain Bacteria; phylum Bacillota; class Clostridia; order Oscillospirales; family Oscillospiraceae; genus Enterenecus. Next base: position 5,289 of record CANOYV010000051.1, read on the forward strand.
ACCGGCGGCAAGTACGACTACCTCACGGAGCTGGCCGTCAAGTGCTCCGCCAAGCGGATGTACCCCGACTACATCTCCGCCAAGAAGATGAAGGAGCATTACGAGGGCAACGTGTTCTCCCCCATGGGCTGCCGGTCCTTCCTGGCCCCCTGGAAGGACGAAAACGGGAACTACAAGTTCGAGGGCCGGTTCAACCAGGGCGTGGTGTCCATCAACCTGCCCCAGATCGGCATCCTCTCCGGCCAGGATGAGGACAAGTTCTGGCCGTTGCTGGAGGAGCGGCTGGAGCTGTGCTTCGAGGCGCTGATGTGCCGACACAACGCCCTGAAGGGCATCCGCTCCGACGTGTCCCCCATCCACTGGCAGTACGGGGCCGTGGCCCGGCTGGACAAGGGCGAGACCATCGACGAGCTGCTGTACGGCGGGTATTCCTCCATCTCCCTGGGGTATATCGGGCTGTATGAGGTCACCAAGCTGGTGAAGGGCTGCTCCCAGACCGAGCCGGAGGGGGAGGACTTTGCCCTGCGGCTGATGAACCACCTGCGCGCCACCACCGACCGGTGGCGCAAGGAGACCAACATCGGCTTCGCCCTGTACGGCACCCCGGCGGAGAGCCTGTGCTACCGCTTCGCCCGCATCGACAAGGAGCGGTTCGGCACCATCCCCGACGTCACCGACAAGGGCTACTACACCAACAGCTACCATGTGGACGTGCGGGAGGACATCGACGCCTTCGCCAAGTTCACCTTCGAGAGCCAGTTCCAGAAGATTTCCTCCGGGGGCTGCATCTCCTATGTGGAGATTCCCAACATGCGCCACAACCTGGAGGCCCTCAAAGACGTGGTGCGGTTCATCTACGACAACATCCAGTACGCCGAGTTCAACACCAAGAGCGACTACTGCCAGGTGTGCGGCTACGACGGGGAGATCATCGTCAACGAGGACAACGAGTGGGAGTGCCCCATGTGCCACAACAAGGACCACGCCAAGATGAATGTCACCCGGCGGACCTGCGGCTATCTGGGCGAGAACTTCTGGAACGAGGGAAAGACCAAGGAGATCGCGTCCCGCGTGCTGCACTTGTAACAAGCAAAGAGACAGGGGCCTCCGTCGGGAGGTCCCTGTTTTGAAAAAGGTGGTCAAATAACATGAATTACGCGGCAATCAAATGGGCCGACGTGGCCAACGGGCCCGGCGTGCGGGTGTCCCTGTTCGTGTCGGGGTGCACCCACCGCTGTCCGGGGTGTTTTAACGAGGAGGCCCAGGACTTTGGCTATGGAAAGCCCTTCACCCAGGCGGAGGAGGAAGAAATCCTCCAGGCCCTGGCCCCCGCCCATATCAAGGGCCTGTCCCTGCTGGGCGGCGAGCCCTTTGAGCCGGACAACCAGCGGGCGCTGGTCCCATTTCTGCGGCGGGTGAAGGAACAATACCCGCAGAAGGAACTCTGGTGCTACTCCGGCTACACCCTGGACCGGGAGCTGTGGCAGCCCAGCCGCGCCCGATGCGAATGTACGGACGAAATGCTGTCCCGCATTGACGTGCTGGTGGACGGGCCTTTCGTCCTGGAGCAGAAGGATTTGAATTTACGCTTCCGAGGCTCCTCCAACCAGCGGATTTTGAATCTCCCCGCCAGTATTGCGGCCCATGTCCCCGTCCTCTGGGACGGAGATATGATCATTCAACCCATTACCAATTGATAAGGAGACCCTGCCATGACAGCTCCCGTTTCCGTCAAGCTGCTGGACCCCCGTGCCAAATTGCCCGTTTACAGCTCCTTGGATGCCGCCGGCGCCGACCTGTACGCCCTCACCGACGGGCCGGTGGAAATCGTCCCCGGACAGACGGTGCTCATCCACACCGGCATTGCACTGGCCATCCCCCGGGGGTACGCGGGGCTGGTGTACGCCCGCTCGGGACTGGCCACCAAGCAGGGCCTTGCCCCCGCCAACAAGGTGGGCGTCATCGACCCGGATTACCGGGGGGAACTGATGGTGTCCCTCCACAACCACAGCGGGGAACCGCGCACCGTAAACTGTGGCGACCGTATCGCCCAACTGGTCATCACCCCGTACCTCACCGCCGCGTTCACCCCCGCCGACGAGCTGGACGACACCGCCCGGGGCACGGGCGGGTTCGGCTCCACCGGGAGCAAATAAAGAGACAGCCCCGCCGACGGCGGGGCTGTCTCTTTCCCATAGATCAGTGGTGGCTATGGCTGAAAATGAGCAGCACCCCCAGAGCGAAGCCCAGCACCGTGGCCAGGATAGGCCAGCGGGATTTCCACTGGAGGGACGCCTCGGGCAGCAGCTCGAAAAACACCACGTACAGCATGGCGCCTCCCGCCAGGGCCAGCGCCGCCGCCAGGGCCGCTTCGGCCTGGTTACCCACCAGGTAGCCCAGCAACGCCCCCAACACCGTGGGTACGCCGCTCAGCGCCGCCACGGCGATGGCCTTCCAGGGCTTGGAGCCGTCGTGAAGCAGGGGAATGGCGATGCTCATGCCCTCGGGCAGGTTGTGCAGGCCGATGGTCACCGCCGCCAGCGCGCTGGCCAGACAGATGCCCTGGACCGCTACCGTGGCTCCCACAGCCATGCCCACCGGCACGTTATGCAGGGCCACCGCCGCCGCCAGCACAATGCCCGCCGTGTGCAGGTCGTGGTGGCCGCAGGCGCAGTGGTGGGGGCGGGCCTTGTCCTCGTGGTGGGCGCTCTTGTCAATCCAGCAGTTGAGCAGGTAGGTGACCACGAAGCCCAGCACCAGCGCCAGCGGCGTCATGGGCAGCCAGGGGGCGGCCTCCATGGCCTCGGGCACCATGTCCAACGCCACGATGGACAGCATCAGCCCGGCGGTAAAGCTGAGCAGCAGGCTGGTCCCCCGTGGGGACTCCCGCTTGACAAGGGCGGCCAAACCCCCGCCCAGGGCCAGACCGCCCACGCCGGTGGCGGCGGTCAGAAGAATCACAAATAAAATGGGCTTCATGATGTATGCGCTCCTAAACAGATTTCACCGGACAGACCGCAGGCCTGTCCGGTGAACCTTATCTTAGCACGAACATGGTGGAAAGGCAAGCAAAATCATCCTTTTCGCAGCAATTCCCGCAAACCGATGAGGATGAGAAAGCCGCCGAAGCATTTGCGCAGGACCTCCACATCCAGCGCGGTGGCCGCCCAGGCGGTGAGGGCGGAGCACGCAAGGCCCGCGGCGATGGCGGGAAGGAGGGCTTTTTTCTCCACGTACCCGTTTTTGAAATGGGCGGGGAGGGCGGTGGCGGCGGTGGGCAGGAAGTAGAGCAGGTTGACTCCCTGGGCCAGGGTCTGGGGCACCCCGGCGAAGCTGGTCATGTAGATCAGCAGCAGCGAGCCGCCCCCCACCCCGAAGCCGGACAGCACCCCCGTAACCGCCCCGGCCAGGGCGGCGATGAGCCAGTCCGTCATAAGAACGCCCTCACTCCGCCGTACAGGATGAGCAGGGCAAAGCCCCGGCGCAGCCACACCATGGACAGCTTTTTGAACACCTTGCCGCCCACCCAGCCGCCGATGAGGCCGCCCGCCAGGTAGGGCAGGGCCAACATAAAATCAAGCTGCCCCCGGAGCCAGTACACGGCGGCGGACAGGGCGCACAGCGGCGCGATCACCGCCACAGAGGTGGCAAAGGCCCGCCGCTGGTCCAGGCCGCACTTGCCCGCCAGCATGGGGACCAGCACCTGACCCCCGCCTCCCCCGAAAAAGCCGTTTACCACCCCGGCGGCGGCCCCCGACAGGGCATACCACAGGGACTTTGTTTTTTTCTCCGGCACCAAATATCACCCCGTGTCAGTGTGCCGCCGGGTGGAAAAATTATTCCTTTACAAAAAAAGAAAAGTGTAAAAGAAAGGTTCCTTGCACCCCTGCAAAAAACCCGGTATAATGTTTCACATATCTGGAGAAAGAGGGATGGAAGTGCCAAAATCTACCAAGAACGAGATCATGGCGGCGCTGGGCAAGCTGCTCCGGACGAAACGGCTGGACGACATCACCGTCACTGAGCTGGTGGAGCTGTGCAATATCTCCCGGCAGGCGTTTTACTACCACTTCTCCGACCTGTACGGCGTGGTGGACTACGGCATACAGCGATATTTGGAGGAGCTGCAAGCGTGTACCCCGGAGCAGTGGCATGAGGCGCTGGAGCGGACGCTGACCCTGCTGCGGGAGAACCGGACGCTGGCGCTCAACGTCTACCGGGCCTATGAGCGCAGCTATGTGGAGCATGACCTGCGCCAGTGGGTGACGCCGCTGGTGGAGGCGCGTGTCCGGATGGCCGCGCAGAAGTGCGGCGTAACGGAGGACCAGACCAGCTTTATGATCGAGCTGCTCGCCCAGGCGCTGGCCAGCATCGTGCTCAGTTGGGTGGAGCGGGGGATGCCCTCCAGCGTGGTGGAGCGGCTGGACGACTTTGACATTCTGGTGGAGGGATGCCTGGAATACACCATGGAGCGGCTGGCACAGAAGAATCGGAAGGAACCGCCGTCCGCAGGGATATAAGCGGCTTATTTCGACAAAATTTTACAAAAAACGGGGCCTTGTCAGAGTTTTGACAAGGCCCCGTTTTTTGTCTATGGAACATTGCGGGACTTAGGGGTATCATGACCACTGAGCAGGAAAACAGCCGCACTTCAATGATACCCAAACAGAATACACATAAAACCAATGCATTGAGCCGCTATCATGTGTTGAAGGGCGGCCCCCGGAAAAAAGAAAGGAACGTGCGAGATATGAGTATGATGAACAGCGTGAAGCGGGCGGGATTCCGGGCCATGTACGGCTATCTGGACAAGGACCCGGACGCCAATATCCCCAAGTTGATGGACTGGGTGGACCGTTTTGCCGGGAACGGCCCCAACAGCTTCCCCGACCAGAGGGCCGCCTTCCGAAAGGTGATCGAGAGCCCGGACAACAACTGGTATCGTCTGATCCGCTCCATGTGGACGGACATCGACGGCGAGGTACGCAAAACCTTTTTCGAGAACTTCATGCTCAACGGAAACCTGATCGGCTGGGCCGTCCAGGAGGAGGCCCGGGAGCGGTACGGCTGCAACATCCCCTGGGCCATCCTGCTGGACCCCACCTCCGCCTGCAACCTGCACTGCACCGGCTGCTGGGCGGCGGAATACGGCAATAAGCTGAACCTGAGCTTTGATGAGATCGACAGCATCATCACCCAGGGCAAAAAGCTGGGGGTGTACATCTACATCTACACCGGCGGCGAACCCATGGTGCGCAAGGATGACCTGATCGCCCTTTGCAACAAACACAATGACTGCGAGTTCCTGTGCTTCACCAACGCCACCCTCATCGACGAGGACTTCGCCGACCAGATGCTGCGGGTGAAGAATTTTGTGCCCGCCATCAGCGTGGAGGGCTTCGAGGAGGCCACCGACGGCAGGCGGGGCGACGGCGTGTTCCAGAAGGTTCGCCGGGCCATGGAGATTTTGAAGGAGCGCAAGCTGCCCTTCGGCACCTCCTGCTGCTACACCAGCGCCAACCTGGACTCCATCAGCTCGGAGGAGTTCGTGGACAAGCTGGTGGAGTGGGGGGCCAAGTTCTCCTGGTACTTCCACTATATGCCCGTGGGCAACGACGCCGCCCCCGAGCTGATGCCCTCCCCTGAGCAGCGGGAGGCGATGTATGACCGCATCCGGGCCTACCGCAAGAGCAAGCCCCTGTTTCTCATCGACTTCCAGAACGACGGGGAGTATGTGGGCGGCTGTATCGCCGGAGGGCGGCGCTACCTGCACATCAACGCCAACGGCGACGTGGACCCCTGCGTATTTGTCCACTACTCAGACTGCAATATCCGTTCGATGCCCCTGCTGGACTGCCTGCGCTCCCCCATGTTCATGGCCTACCACGACGGCCAGCCCTTCAACGAAAATCATCTGAAGCCCTGTCCCATGCTGGAGAACCCGGAGAAGCTGCGGGAGATGGTGGCGAAAACGGGGGCGAAATCCACCGACCTGCAATCCCCCGAGACGGTGGAGCACCTGTGCGGCAAGTGCGACGGCTACGCCCAGGCCTGGGACGAGACGGCGGAACGGCTGTGGAGCTGCGGCCATAGCTGCTCGGACTGCGCCCGGCGCTGCGCGGAGCAGAAGGCCGCTGGATAAAAAGATCATGCCGGGCCGAAATTGCCTCTTGCAATTTCGGCCCGGTGTGCTACAATATACCCCGACAACTGAATACAGTTGCGAGAAATGCAGTAGAAAGGAAGAAGCAAAATGCCCAAGTTTTTCAAACGGGCCCTTTTGCTGCTGGCCGCCTTTGCCATGCTGGCGGTCTCACTGTGCGCATGCAGCACAGGAGACACGCAGGCCACGCCCTCTTCGGACGTGACCGACAGCGGGAGCGAGGCGTCCGCTGCACAATCGGGCGAGTTACCCAACGGGAACTCAGTCACGGTAGGTATCGCACAGGATTTGAGCAACCTCGATCCACAGCTTGCCAAAACGGCAGGCATCCGCGAGGTCTTGTTCAACATCTTCGAGGGACTGGTGAAGGCCAGCCCCGACGGCTCGCTGACCCCGGCCGTCGCCAGTGACTATGAGATTTCTGAGGATGGGACCACGTACACCTTCACCCTGCGGGAGGGCGTCACGTTCCACAACGGAGAGGCCGTCACCATCGAGGATGTGGTCTATTCCCTGGAACGCTGCGCCGGATCGGAGAACGAAGGAAAGCCTCTGGTCTCGGCGTTTTCTGTTGTGGAGCGCATTGAGGCCGCCGACGACAGCCATGTGGTCGTCACCCTGTCCGAGCCCAGTCTGGAATTCCTCAACGCCCTCACCGCCCCCATCATCCCCAAGGACTCCGGCCCAACCATCACCGACACCATGACCGGCACCGGCCCCTTCCGGTTCGTCTCCTACACCCCCCAGGACAGCCTGGTGATGGAGAAGTACGACGGCTACTGGAACCAGGAGAAGGCCGCCAGCCTGGACGAGGTGACCTTCAAAATCGTCCCCGACGTGAACGCCATGGTCATCGGCCTGAAGGGCGGCACGCTGGACATGGTGGTCCACCTGCCCAACACCCTGGAGCGCGAGGTGAAGGACCAGTTCACCGTCCACCAGGACACCATGAAGCTGGTCCAGGCGCTTTACCTCAACAACGCCGTGGAACCCTTTGACAACGAGCTGGTCCGTCAGGCCATGTACTACGCCATCGACGTGAACGAGATCATTGAGTTTGTGTGCAACGGCGCGGGCGTGGCCACCGGCACCAGCATGTACCCCGCCCAGAATACGTACTTTGTGCCCGAGCTGGCGGAACGCTACCAGCCGGACGTGGAGAAGGCCAAGGAGCTGTTGGCCCAGGCGGGCTATCCCGACGGCTTTAGCATGACCATCACCGCCCCCTCCAACTACGCCCAGCACATGGACACCGCCCAGGTTATCATTGAGCAGCTCAAGCAGGCGGGCATCACCGCCGAGCTGGCGCCCATCGAGTGGGAGAGCTGGGTGTCGGACGTGTACCGGGGCCGGGACTACCAGTCCACGGTGTGCGGCATCTCCGCCGACGACATGACCGCCCGGGAGATGCTGGTGCGCTACATGAGCGACAACCAGAAGAACTTCATCAACTTCCAGGACGAGGAGTTTGACGATGTGATGAGCCGCGCCATGACGGCCACCGACAGCGAAGAGCAGGTCGGGCTGTACAAGCGGGCGGAGGAGATTCTGAACGAGAAGGCGGCCAGCCTGTGGATTCAGGACCTGTGCGACCTGGCGGTGCTGAATCCCGCGCTGGACGGGTTCACCTTCTACCGCACATACGTCATTGACATGTCGTCCATCCACTACAAATAATTTATTTTCCACCAAGAAACAGCATGGGGCGGGGTCGTCCGTGGGACGGCCCCGCCCTTCTTGGAAAGAAAGGGGGCTTTCCCCGTGGGAAAAGCCTTACTGAAACGGGCGGGGCTGCTTGTTGGCACCCTGCTGCTGGTGAGCGTACTGGCTTTCGCCGCTTTCTCCGTCATCCCCGGCGATCCCACCACCTCCGTCCTGGGGGCCGAGGCCACACGGGAAGAGATCGCCGCCTTTCGGGCCCAGCACGGGCTGGACCTGCCGGTATGGCAGCGGTATTGGAGCTGGCTGGCCGCCTTTGTCACCGGGGACTTCGGCCGGTCCTTCAAGTTTGACATGTCGGTGTCCGAGCTGGTGGCCACCCGGGCGCAGGTCACGCTGGTGATGGCCGCCCTCTCGTTTGCGCTCATTGTGGCCATCTCCCTGCCCCTGGGGCTGATCTCCGCCCGGCGCCGGGGGGGCGTCGTGGACAGGCTCGTAACGGTGCTCACCCAGGTGACCATGTCCGTGCCCAACTTTATCATGGGCATCGGCCTGATGTTCCTGTTTGCCCTGGTGCTGAAATGGTTCCGGCCGGAGTATGTCCCCCTGGAGGACGGTCTGGGGGCCCACCTGCGGTTCATGGTGTTCCCCGCCCTGGCGGTGGCCCTGCCCAAGAGCGCCATGACGGTGAAGCTGCTGCGGGGCTCCATCCTGGGGGAGCTGGGCCAGGACTACATCCGCACCGCTTACAGTAAAGGCACCAGCCAGAGCTCCGCCCTGCGGCGGCATGTGCTGCGCAACGCCATGATTCCGGTAGTCACCTTCCTGGCCATGGCCGTCGGCGACATCATGGCCGGCTCCATCGTGGTGGAGCAGGTGTTCACCATCCCCGGACTGGGGCGTTTGCTGATCACCGAAATCGGCAACCGGGACTACCCGGTGGTCCAGGCCATCGTAGTGCTGCTGGCGGCGGTGGTGGTGGGCTGCAACTTCCTGGCAGACCTGCTTTACCGGGTGATGGATCCCCGGATCGACGGCAAATGACTTACTCTTTCTTTCAAGAAAAGTAATCAAAAAGAACTTTAGTTCGCTACCAAAGGGGACGAAACTTTATGGTTTTCGCACGACAACAAAACAGCTCCATGCCAAAGAAGCCGGGAAGCTGGTATCTGACCATAGGAACGGTTTTGACGGCGCTCATGCTGCTCTATATCGCCGTGGGCTTTTTTTGGACGCCCTACGTGCCCTCCGCTATGAGCGCCGCCGACCGGGAGGCTAAGCCCTCCCTTCGGCACCTGTTCGGTTGCGACTCCATGGGGCGGGACGTCTTCTCCCGCACCCTGGAGGGGGCGGGTTCCACCCTGTCCATCGCCCTGGCGGTGCTGGCGGTGGGGGCGGTGTGCGGGCTGGCCGTCGGGGCGCTGTGCGGCTACTACGGCGGCCCGGTGGACGCCCTCGTCATGCGCCTGTGCGACGCCATCGCGGCCTTCCCCAGCGTGCTGCTGGCCCTGGTGGTGCTGGCGGTCACCGGGCCGGGAAAGTACAATGTGATCGGGGCGCTGGGCGTGCTGTTCGTCCCCAGCTTTGCCCGGCTGGTCCGGGGGGAGTTCCTCAAGTACCGGGACCGGGATTTCGTCCGGTCCGCCCGGCTCATGGGGGTGTCCGGCCTTCGGATCATCTTTGTCCACATCCTGCCCAACACCTGGCCGGTCTTGCTGTCCGGGCTGACCATCGGCTTTAACAACGCGGTGCTGGCGGAGGCGTCTATGAGCTATCTGGGCGTTGGCGTCACTCCCACGGAGCCCAGCCTGGGCTACATGCTCAAGGACGCCCAGGGCTATCTGTTCACCCTGCCCTGGTGCGCCGTCTTCCCGGCGGCGGTGGTCATTCTGCTCATCCTGGGCGTGGGCCTGGTAGGCGAGGGCGTCCGGGAGCGGATCGGGGTGGCGTCATGATGCTGAGCGTCCGGGATTTAAGCGTGGTGTTCACCGACCGGGGCGCGCCCTTTACCGCCGTGGACCGCTTCTGTCTGGACATGGACCGGGGCGAGGTGGTGGGCATCGTGGGCGAGTCCGGCTCGGGCAAATCCATGACCGCCCACGCGCTGATGGGGCTGATCCGCCGCTCCCAGGTAACGGTGAGCGGCAGCGCCGTATTCGAGGGAACCGATCTGCTGTCCCTGTCCCGGGAGGAGCTGCGGCAGTACCAGGGCCGGGACCTGTCCATCATTTTCCAGGAACCCATGACCAGCCTGAACCCCACCATGCGCATCGGGAAGCAGGTGGAGGAGTCGCTGCGCATCCACGAAAAGCTGTCCCGGACGGAGCGAAAAGCCCGCGCCCTGGACGCCATGGCCCTGGCGGGGCTTCCTGATCCGGAAAGCGTGTATCCCCAGTACCCCCACCAGTTGTCCGGCGGGATGCGGCAGCGGGTGATGATCGCCTCGGCGCTGGTGCTGCGGCCCCGGCTGCTGATTGCCGACGAGCCCACCACGGCGCTGGATGTGACCATCCAGGCGCAGATTTTGGAGACGTTGAAGGACGTCAACCGCAAGGAGGGCACCGCCATCCTGTTCATCTCCCACGACCTGGGGGTGGTGAAGGCCCTGTGCGGCCGGGTGGTGGTGATGAAGCAGGGGAACATTGTGGAGTCTGGGGCGGTGGACGACGTGTTCTACCACCCCAAGGAGGACTACACCAAGCTGCTCATCGCCTCCCGCCCCGCCCGGAAAAAGCTGAGAGGGGGCGGGACGGATGGCTGAACCCATCGTGCATATCCGTGACCTGAGCAGTTGGTATGGCCGGGGGAGGGACCGCAAGCAGGTGCTGCGCCACGTGTCCCTGGACCTGTCCCCCGACGAGGTGCTGGGGATTGTGGGCGAATCCGGGTCGGGCAAGTCCACTCTGGCCAAATGCGTGCTGGGGATGGTCGCCGATGTCACCGGAACCCTGTGCGTCAACAGTGAGCGCCCGCAGATGGTGTTCCAGGACCCCTACGGCTCGCTGAACCCGGCCAAGACGGTGGGGTGGATTCTGGAGGAGCCCCTCCGGGCCGCCGGGATGAGGAACCGGGCGGAGCGCCGGGAAAAGGTCGTGCGGTTTCTGCCCCTGGTGGGGTTGGAGGAAGAGCACCTGTCCCGGAAGCCCGCCCAATTGTCCGGCGGACAACGCCAGCGGGTGGCCATCGCCGCCGCCCTCATCCAGGGCAGCAAGCTCATTGTGCTGGACGAGCCGGTGTCGGCGCTGGACGTGACCTTGCAGGCGCAGATTCTGCGGCTGCTGGCCGACCTTAAGGAGGAGCTGGGCCTGTCCTACCTGTTTATCTCCCACGATCTGGCGGTGGTATACCAGCTCTGCGACCGGGTGGCGGTGATGACGGGGGGCGAGATCGTGGAGGAGGGGGACGTGGACGAGATCTATGACCACCCCAGGCACCCGTACACTAAAAAACTGCTGGAGGCGTCGCTGTCCCTGGATTAAACGCAAAGCCGCCCCGGACCTGAAAGGGTCCGGGGCGTTTTCATGCCTGCCGGGTGAGCAGGCACACGGTTTCCACATGTGTCGTCGCTATGATGGGAACATGTTGTATCTGCCTTGTCAGTAGGATGGGAACACAAACCGGCAGCCTGCTTTGCGGATTTGCTGTTCTTGCGGG
>CANOYV010000052.1:0-16083 GCA_947571605.1 uncultured bacterium
AGCGGGACATGAGGGTGTATGCGATGCTGACGGCGGCGGCGTTTCGGAACTGCGCCCCGATGTTGAACTCATCATACTCCTCCAGAAAACTGCCGTCAACGATGTGGAGGATGTCTTGCCGGTGATCGTCCCAGTATTCCCCCGCGAGCTGGGCAGCGATCTGTTCAAGCTGTCCCGAAAGGTCGGGGCCGGACACGCCAAACCGCTGCTCCAGCACCGCCGATACCGTGTCCTGGTATTCCTCCTGGTACTTCCACAGCTTGGGCCGGGTTTCCTCCCCGCCGCCGGTGTCGGTCACATCGAACACATAGCGCAGAAAGGGCTTGCTGCCGCTGTTGTCGATGATGGCAATGCCAGTGGACCCCCGCCGCACATACCGGCGCATCCGCTGATTCCAGAAATCATATTCCGCGCAGGCGGTGGCGTCGGGCCGCTGGGCGTGGATCAGGAGCTGTTCAGGGTACGGATATTTATAGAACTGCTGTCAAGGGCGAATTTAAGAGTTCCGAAAAAGTTCGATGGCCAGGTTCAAGTTCTGTTCCTGCGCGATTCGTAAGCAGCAATAGGGATCACCACCTCTAAATAGAGGAGGCGATCCCTATTGCTATTTACGGATATTTAATCAAGACAGTTTAGGCCATTCCATTACACTCATAACAATGGATGCGCTAAAAATACACACCACAGTTAGCACTGCCACGATGTCCTGTGCCTCGTTTGAATTACTTGGTTTAAATGCGGTCGATCTGAATGAGCTTGGCGTTGAGGCTTTCTAGGAACCCTTCGGGCAGCATCCCGCCGGCCATGCCCATCATGCGCTCCGGCGACGATTTCCGCAGCATATCCCACATTCCCACGCCGGGAGTCAAGTCAAAGTTGGTGGCCAGCTTGAGCGCCTTGCGCACCACCTCCAGCGCCTCCGGCGACTGGGCCAACGTTTCCATAGAGTCCTTTACGCTGTACTTGCCCTCGGGGAACTCCATGGGGGCGGTCAGGTCCAGGTTGCCTGCCAGCTTGAACCAGTTGGCCACCCCCTCGGCCCGCTCCTTCACCTCGGGCAGCACGTAGATGGCGGGCTCCTGCTCCACCTTTTCCAGGGTGATGGAATCCATTGCATCCCCCGCCTTGACGGCTACAATGTGGAACCCCGGCTCCAGGGCCGCGGCAAACACAAACACCTTGTCCCCGGCCTGTTTCCCAACGCTCTCGCCGTCGATCAGCAGCTCCACCTGGGGCTGGTTGGAGTACACGCGGATCTCAACGGCCTCCCCCGCCCGCTGGGCGTAGCGCCGTCCGCAGATATGGACCATGGGAGTTTTTGTCCAATACGCCTGATAGATATAGTAGCTGTCCTTTTTCGTCCTGCGGTCTATGGTGACCAGGCCCTTGTTGTTCCGGCCCGCCACGCCGCCCTCGTTCCGGGCCGCGCAGCCGAAGTCGAACATATTCCACACGTGGCTGGACCAGATCCAGGGCCGCTCGTCCAGCACTTTGGCCATGTGCTCGTGGTACAGCGCCTGGTATTCCTCGCTGTAGTCCCTGCAGGCGGGGCTGGGGCCGTGGTAGGTGACGATCCCCTCACAGCCGTACTCCGACAGGCCCAGACAGATATCCGGGTGCTCCTCATAGAATTTGTCCAGCCAGGGTCCGTTGTCCTCCATCTTTCCTCCGTACCAGCCGAAGTAGTGGTTGTAGCTCTCCACGTCGGTGATGTGGTGCATGGGGCCGCTGGTGGGGGTCATGGACACATGGGCGATGGTGGTCAGCCGAGTGGGGTCCAGCTCCTTTGCCAGCTTGTTCAGCTCATGGTGGTTTTCCACCAGCTTGTCCGAAATGCCGCCGATCAGGATCTCGTTGGAGATCCCCCAGAAGCAGATGGAGGGGTGGTTGTAGTTCTGGATGATGAGCTCCTTCAGCTGGCTGACACAGTTCTCATGGGCGGCGGGGTCCTGGTTGAACACGCTGATGAAGGGGATCTCCGCCCAGACAATGAAGCCCAGTTGGTCACAGGCGTCGTAGAAATCCTGGGAGTGCTGATAGTGGGCCAGACGGACGGTGTTGGCCCCCAGCTCCTTGATGATCCGGGCGTCCTCGAAATGGTCTGCCCGGGTGAGGGCGTTTCCTTGGTACAGCTTGTCCTGGTGGCGGCTGACGCCCCGGAGAGGAGTTGCCGCGCCGTTGAGGATAAAGCCCTTTTGCGGATCACAGGAGAACTCCCGCACACCCACCTGGGCGGACACCTCGTCATACGCCTCGTTCCGGCGCTGGAGGATGGCGGTGACGGTATACAAATAGGGATCGTCGATGTCCCAGCGATGGGCATTGGGCACAGCCACCGTAACCTTGGTGCTGTCAGCAGGCCGGACGGCGGAGGCGACCTCATGTCCTCCCGCGTTTTTTATGGAGTACATGACGGTGAAATTTTCGTCCGGGTCGGTCACCCAGCTCTCCAGCTCGAATTTCGCGCCGCCGCAGGGGCAGGGCCTGGGGGTCGCCTTGAGGCCGGGACCGCCGAAATGGTCCAGATCAAAATGGGTGTGGGGCACGCTGATCAGGTTCACGCCCCGGTACAGCCCGCCATAGAAGGTGAAGTCGGCGGACTGGGGGTAGACGCTGTCCTTATTGGAGTTGTCACAGGCCACAGCCAGCAGGTTTTCGCCGTCCTCCCTGCACAGTTCGGTGACATCCGCCCGGAAGGCGGAGTAGCCGCCCTCATGATAAACGGCCTGTCTGCCGTTGACGTACACCGCGGCCTGCTGGCCCGCCGCCAGGATCTCCACATACACGCGGCCGCCGGGCAGGGGCTGCCTGGGCATCTCAAAGGTTCGGGCATACCAGCAGCGGCCCCGGTAGTAGTTTCCGCCGCCGTCCATGCCGTCCACCGCGTTCCAGGTGTGGGGCAGATCCACGTCCTGCCAGTGTTCCGGGAACTCGGCGGGCAGGCCCGCGTCCTCCCGGATGAATTTCCAGCCCTGATCCAAATCGATGATGGTGCGCATTGTGCTGCCTCCTATCTATGCGCCCTTACCTGATCCCACACGGAAAGGGCAAATACTATTTGGGCGAGTGGTCCGGCTTGTCGTTGAGCAGGCCGACAGGCACCTGCGGGAACAGCATGATGAGCCCCCGCACGCAGACGGCATAGACCAGGCTGCTGACCAGCAGGACGCAGAACGCCTGCTCGCTATGTTGGCTCCAGCAGGCTCTGCCTGATCTTCGCCACCGCTTTTCTCACGCTGCCGGGGCTTCCGGCGGCGCAGCAGGGCCGGTGGATGCTGTCGGAAAAGAAGATGCAGTAACCGCCGGGGACCACATCAACAAAATTTTCGTTCTCCAGGTCCTTGTAAAGGATGATGTCCTTATCCCGCATATCCCATTGGACGGTCTCTTTCCCGGTATAAGGCGCATAGCCCATCCGCTCCACGCCAGACACGACGTATTGGAGATCCAGATAATCGATATGCCGCTCAGGGAGGCACTCTTCCATCGGTTTTGTGGTGATATCCTGGATGTTAACGTAGATGTCCCGCCCTTGAATCTCATAGGTTCCCGGCTCCATGCCGGTGAGGTCATGGCCCGCGATCCATTCCAGGGCGGTCCGGATGGCCGCCGGATAGGGACAAGGGCAGTCTATCGCAAGGGAAGAGGAAAAGATCATCGCCACGGCCTCCTTTTATTCAGAATTTCGCCCAAACGCCTCGATCTGCGTCAGTGCCGGGAAGGGAGAGGGGTCGTCCGCCTTGATGAGCTGCCCCACCTTCAGCCAGGTGATGCCCTGGCGCTTGATGGGAAAGCTCTGAGGCTCCGCCCGCTTGCCCAGCTCCACCACCTCCGATGTGCCGTCGGAGAAGCTCACCGTTCCCTGGGTCCACCAGCTGTCGTGGGGGAAGTCCGCCCGGGTGGTCAGGCGCAGCTCCTCCAGGTCCACCGGGCGGCCGAATTCCACCGTGATCTCCGCGTCCTCCCGCTGGTCGATGCCCCAGGATTGGAAGGGCCAAGGATAGTGGCAGGAGTTGGCCAGCACCCCGTCGATGGCGTTCCGGGCGGCGAATAGCGGCGCGATGGGCCCCTTGGTCTCCGCGTTGGCGTGGACGTGGGGATAGCAACCTACATCGTCGTGCTGGTCCATCACGTTTTTGGCCAGATTGCGGAAATTCTTGTTTTCCTCCGGCCTTGCTCTACGCATCGTGATGTAATGGGTGGGGCCGGAAAAGCTGCCGAGGCAATAAGAGATCCTGTCCGCTTTCGAATACTCATTTCTCTCAAACGGGATGGTGTACGCTAACCGTTCTTGGGTAAGGTAGACATATGCCTCATCCATCGCTCCATCCACTCGTATCACATAAAAGCCGGGAACCTCATCGCTGGTAAAAACCAGCGTATCTCCCAACTCATACTCCTTGGGATACACCAGGTGGATCTCGTCCTCACCACGTACCCAATACTCATTCTCCCCCTGTGTATTCAGCACAGAAATACCCAATTTTGCCATAGTTTCATCCTCCACAGAAGCATGCTCAAGATCCCCGATACCAACTGATACCGGGGATCCTGCGCGTTGTTGTTTACAGCAGACCCTTCACATAGTCCGCGATGGCCTGGTCCTTGCAGCTGGCGAAAAACAGCTCCTGGAACCGCTCCCCCGCCACAGCGCCCTTGACCAGCTCCTGGTCGATATCCTTGAGGCCATCCACCAGGGGGCGCAGGGTCTTGGTCCGGACTTCGTCCAGAATGCGCTTGTTGCGCATCTCGGGCTCCACCCGCTCCGGGGGATAGCCCTGGCCGTGGCCGAAGCCGAACAGCTTCTCAAACACGTACTCCAGGTTCAGCTCTCCGCCCCAGCCGAAGCCCTTGGCGAAGGGCATGGCCACGGCGTTGCCGTCGTTGACGTGGGCGAAGGTGTAGGCGTCCACTGGATCCTCCACGTGGCCGCAGATCACCCCGGGGAAGCTGTTCATGGCCAGCATGGCTCCCTCGCCGGTGCCGCAGCCGGTGACCACGAAGTCCGCCGCCCCGCTGTTGAGCAGGATGGCCCCCAGGATGCCGCACTGGACATAGGTGAGCTGGGCGTTGTCGTCTGCGGCGTACATGCCGTAGTTGTCCACGGTGTGGCCCATGGGCTCCACAACTTTTTTCAGGGCTGCCAAGATGGTGCCGTTCTTGGCAGCCTGGCTGTTCTCGTTGATGAGTGCGATTTTCATTGTTTTACCTCCTATCAGCCCCCGGCGGGCTGCTTGCCGATGTAGGCCAGGATACCGCCGTCCACATACAGGATGTGGCCGTTGACAAAGTCAGAGGCGGGAGAGGCCAGGAACACCGCCGGACCGCCCAGATCGGCCGCTTCGCCCCAGCGGTTGGCTGGGGTCTTGGCCAGGATGAACTGGTCGAAGGGGTGTTTGGAGCCGTCGGGCTGGATCTCCCGCAGCGGTGCGGTCTGGGGCGTGGCGATATAGCCCGGGCCGATGCCGTTGCACTGGATGTTGTACTGACCATACTCGGAAGCGATGTTCTTGGTGAGCATCTTCAGCCCACCCTTGGCGGCGGCGTAGGCGGACACGGTCTCCCGGCCCAGCTCGCTCATCATGGAGCAGATGTTGATGATCTTGCCGCCGCCCTTTCGGATCATGGCGGGAATCACGGCCTTGGACACGATGAACGGGGCGTTCAGGTCCACGTCGATGACCTGGCGGAAGTCCTTGGCGGACATCTCCACCATGGGGATGCGCTTGATGATGCCCGCGTTGTTCACCAGGATGTCGATGACGCCCACCTCGGCCTCAATCTTGGCCACCAGAGCGTTCACGGCGTCCTCGTCGGTGACATCGCACACATAGCCGTGGGCGGTGATGCCCGCCTCTTTGTAGGCGGCCACACCCTTGTCCACCAGCTCCTGCTTGATGTCGTTGAACACGATGGTGGCCCCCGCCTCCGCCATGGCAGAGGCGATGGAAAAGCCGATGCCGTAGGATGCTCCAGTCACCAGGGCGATCTTGCCGTCCAGACGAAAGCTCTTGTCGTTGATCATGTTGGATGTTCTCCTTCAAAATAGTGTATTGGCGTACCGCCTAGGGGCGGTCTGGCAATTTTCAGTCAAATAGATCCGGGAAGGGAGGCCGCCGCACGGCGGCCTCCCTTTTTAGTATCTGCAAAAATCACTTGGCCTCGGCTTCAGCCTTCATGGCGGACAGCTTCGCCTGAACGTCCTCCATGGTGGCGTTGTCCAGCGTATAGAATTTCATGGCCACGATAGACAGAAGGTAACCCACAATGGGCAGTCCCATCCACAGCACCATAGAAACTGTGACCAGGTTGCCCGTAACGGGGTCGCCGATCTGGGGCAGGGAGGTGACATAGCCGATCCCCGCGAAAGCAAAGCCCACGATGGTGGTGGCAAAGGCCACGATGGTCTTGTCCACCAGGGAGTAGGCCGCGCTGATGACACCGGCGATCTGCTTGCCGCCGTTTTGGCTCATTTCATAGTCCGCCACGTCGGCCAGCATGGGCATGCGCAGCCCGTTGGTCACGGTCATGCAGGCCTGGAAAATGCAGTGGAACACAAGGAAGATCGCGGTCATAGGGAGCGTCCTGCCGATCTGCGTCGGGTCGCCCAGAACGAACAGAGCGATCATCACACACCCCGCCACCACAGAGCCGATGCTGAAATTGCGCAGAGCCGTCCGCTTTCCCATTTTGATGGCCACCTGGTTGCCAAAGATCGACACCAGGATGTTGGGGATGAACACGATCAGGCCCAGTCTGCCATAAAACTCATAATTTCCAGCAATGATGCCCCAGATAGCAATCATCACGCTGGTGTTTGTGGCGATGTTCATGGCGATACGGTCCGAGGCGCAGGCCACCAGGATCATTTGGAAGTTGCGGTTGTTCTTCATAACCTTGAACATATCCGAAGGGGACACCTTCTCCTTGCTCAAGCTGCGGTAATTCTCCGGAACATCGCGGTCCCAAATGCTGATCACGGTGAGCACCAGGATGATGAAGCTCACCACCAGCATGGTCAGGCACAGCTCCTGCATGGTGCCCAGGTCGATAACGCCGCCATGCTTCGGAACCAGGTAGTTGGTGTTGTAGAACGTGAAGGCCATCCCGAAAAAGCTGGAGAGGATACCCATAAAGAGGCCCAGCCGGTTGCGCTGAACGGGCTCATTGGTGAAGGCCACCCGGGCGCCGCCCTGAGAGGTCATCATGAAGCTGTAGCCGATGACGTACACGGCGTAGATCAGGATGAACACGATCGGACTTGCGCCGACGCAGAAGAAATACATGCCCAGGATGGAAATGGCGCTGATGATCCAGCCCAGGATCATCGTCGGGCGGTACCGCCCGAACTTTCCGTCCGTCCGCTCCACGATGAAGGCGATGATTGGGTCGGTGATGGCGTCGAAAATGCGGGACGCGGTGGCGATCATGGCCACGGTGGTGGCGAGAAGGCCGTAGTAACCCGCGCCCAGGTAGGTGATGAAGTTCATCACAAACAGGAAGCAGATGAGAAGCAGGTCATGGATCGAAAAGAGATACAGCTGCCAGGGTTTTGCTTTGCGGTATTGCACAGTGTTGGTCGCGTCCATCGTTGTCTCCTCACTTTCCGAAGCATGCCGATCCGCATGTCTTCTCTCTAATTTATTTTGTGAAATATACAGGACGTCCTGCTTTACCAGATGAACAGACTGTCTCCCCGGAGCCGCAACAGGGCCTCGATGAGATAGTAGTCGCTGTAGATGATGGGCACCTCCGTGTTGCTCCCGTCCGGATCGTGGTAGAAGTAAGTGCCGCCGTCCACGATGGAGTCCACCTCGGGATCCCAGTTGCAGAACTTCTGGTCGCAGGCCCTCAGCATTTTCAGCGCGGCCTGGACATAGAGGCGCTTCTCGTGCTCCGGGACGTGCCCGGCGATTTCCAACAGACCGCAGGCGGAGATCATGGAGGAGGTGGTGTCATACTTGACGGGCTCGGCGGGAGCGCGGTAATCCACCAGGGGCAGCCAGTCGTTGACGGCCATGGAGGAAATGACGTAGTGCGCCGCCCGTTTCGCGGTGGTGAGGAAGCTCTCGTCCTGGGTGTGGCGGTAGGCGAGGGCAAAGCCGTACAGCGCCCAGGACTGGCCCCGGCTCCAGGCGGACCCGACCCCATACCCCTGGCCGCCGGGCGCGTCCACGAACTCCCCGGTTGCCGGATCGAAGCGGACGATGTGGTTGGAGCTGCCGTCCCCCCGGGCGATGTACTGCTGGGCGGTTTTGGCGTGGTTCAGGGCGACCTGCGCGTACCGGGGGTCCTTTGTGGTTTCGGAGGCCCAGAACAGCATGGGGATGTTCATCAGGCAGTCGATGATCATCCAGCCGCTCAGGGGCACGCCGCCGCCCATCATTTTCTCCATCATCTCGCTGTCGTTCCAGGCGCGGATATACCGGCCTGCGGAATTATAGCGGCCCGCCAGGGTCTGCGCCGCGATCAGCGCGTTCTTCCTGGACTCAAGGTTTCCGGTCTTGCGGTAATTGGCCACCGCGGAGGGCAGAAGGACAAAGCCGATGTCATGGCCCGCCAGGTCGATCTGGACCAGATTGCTCATGATGCGGGCTTCCACCCCTTCGGCCGTGGTACGGTACGCCTCGTCGCCTGTGGTCTGATACATCTGCCACAGCATTCCCGGCCAGAAGCCGTTGGTCCAGTAGCAGAGCAGGGGAGACTTTCCGTCCTTCTCGGCCTCTTTGCCCGTCGTGCCGAAGTCCAGGTCGTGGTACTTGCCGTCTCTGGGGCTGTAGGGGATCATCGTCCCCACCCGCTCGCACTCCCGCTTCATCTTCACGAGCAGCTTGTCATAGGTGCTGCTGAGCCAAGCCTGGTCCTCTTCGGTCAGAATGGTCTTGATGTACTCTTCCATCTCTTGTGCTCCCTCCCATCGTTTTATTGACTGTCAATTTCTCATGCTCTGATCTGCGGTTACCACTCGAATAGGGCCTTTCCCTTCAAACGCAAGATGGCTTCGATAAAGAAGTAGTCGCCGTAGATGATGGGCACCTCAGTATTGGTGCCGTCGGGGTCATGATAGAAGAAGGTACCCCCGCTCATAATGGAATCCTTTTCCGGGTTCCAGTCGGCAAACTTGGCGTCACAAGCCCGGAGGATACGGTAGGACGCCTCTGTATAGAACCTGGCTTCATTTTCGTCCACGTGACTAGCGATCTCCAGCAGGCCGCATACGGTGCACATGGCGGCGGTGGTATCGTATTTCACCGGCTCAGCCGGTGCGCGATAATCCACCAGAGGCAGCCAATCGCACACGGCCATGTTGGAAATGCAGTAGTGGGCGCACTGTTTAGCGGTGTTGAGGAAGGAGTCGTCTTTGGTATGGCGGTAGCTCAGGGCAAAACCGTACACAGCCCAGGACTGTCCCCGGCTCCAGGAAGACCCCTGCTTATAGCCCTGGCCGCCAGGATTGTTGAGGTATTCCCCAGTGTCCGGATCAAAGGCTACAATATGATTGCAACTGCCGTCGGGCCGAACAATGTACTGCTGGGCGGTTTTGGCGTGGTTAATGGCAATCTTGGCAAACCGGGGGTCATCCAACTCCTCCGCCGCCCAATAGAGCAGGGGGATGTTCATCATACAGTCAATGATCATCCAGCCCCGGATATCTCCGCCGCCCATCATCTCAGTCATTCTGTTCTGCCGGGGACCGTTCCAGGCCCGGATAAATTTGCCGTCCAGATTATAGCGCGCGGCCAAAGTGCTAGCTGCCATCAGACCACGGCGGCGGGCTTCCTTATCCCCGGTCTTGCGATAATTAGCCACAGAGGATAGAAGAAACAGAAAACCTACGTCGTGGTCAACCGTCTCGGGACTTTTCAACAGCACATCCAGCCGCTCCTCCACGCCCACGGCGGCTTTGTGGTACTCTTCGTCTCCAGTGGCCTCATACATCTGCCACAGCATCCCCGGCCAGAAACCGTTGGTCCAGAAACCAACATGCGTTCCCTCATTGCCCATCTTACCCCAGATGGTTTCAGTAATATCGTCGTACATTCCGTCTTTGTTGGTGGTGTAGGGGATTTTGCTCCCCACTCGCTGGCATTCTGCCGCCATTTTGACCAACAGCTTGTCATATACGCCGTCCAGCCATTCATGGTTAGAGCAGTTCTCCATTTTACGCCCTCCACTTTTCAATATTAAATAAATATCATGGCCATGATTTTATTTATTTCGGGAACTGTGTATAGTATAACATGGGACAATTTCTACTTCCCTTCATTTTCTTGGGGAAATATTGCAAATCCTCGCTTTTTCTCTCTTCCGGTGAAAAACGGCATATCGCATCTAAACTCGTGTATATGTGGCGTATTTTTTGGGAGACATCCCAACGATTTTGGTGAACGATCTCAGAAAACTACTATAATCGCCAAAACCACATAGCATACAAGTTTCTGATACTGACCGTCCCTCCGACAGGAGTGCTTTCGCGCGGGCGACACGTTTTGCCGCAATATAGCGGTTAATTGTAGTACCCGTAATCTCCTTGAAAATCTTGCTCAAATAGGAATTGTTGAGATAAAAGTGGGATGCTAATACTGAGATACTGACATCCTCTACCAAGTGCTGGTCAATGTAGGCTAATATCTCGTCAATCCGTGAATAGTGAAGTCTAAGGTTATTTTGGGCTTCATTCCAACCCAAAGATGGTTCTTTAGCGTGCCGAGAAATAAATGTACGATTTAAAAATATCATTAGTTCCAAAAAATACGCTTGGTCTAACAGATCTTGTCCAAATGTATGCTCTTCGGCGAGCATATGAATGAAGTACATAAACTGCCTGCGCTCTTTATCCGTCAGGCTAAGCCTATGTCCCAACATCGGATCCCGATGGGTAAAACAGTATGTCAGATCAGATTTCTCGGTGCAGAGTCGTTTTAGGTACTCTGGATAGATGGAGAGCACTACCCGTACATGGTTTGTCTGGTCTACTCTAGATAAGTAATGGCTTTCAAATTGATTGACAAAAAAGATATCTCCAGCGTCAAATTCATAGACACGGTTGTCTATGAGGAACTGTTTGCCACCAGAAATTGAATAATACACTTCATAGCAGTCATGGATATGGATGCCCATCGTCTTTTCATCGCTATATAAACGTGCAATTGCGAAAGTTTTTTCGTCCAAGCAGGAATGAATTGCCGATTGACAGGAATCATGAATCAGCATAGCTGCCCCTCCCAAAGATTTTAAAATTTAATTTTGTATTTTGAGATCCTGACTTCAATTATATACCATGGTATATTGTTTGAGCAGAGCCGTCAACCCGTTTTGCCAAATAGTTCAAGAGCCATCGTTCATCCGTGCGATGTTTTTTACAAGTTTCAGTGTGAATCTTTCCTTTCTATTTCGCATGATTTCTTGATTCATCGCCTGATTATACTTATCATTCTATCTCGGATGATACGATAATTTATCACAGATACACAGTCGTTTTATTATGAATGTGTATTGACATGAGAAATCTATCTGGCTTATAGTAATAGCAGAATCATCACTAATGGCAAATAGTATAAGGGGGAACGTGAAATGCTGATTTATGAAGGAGGCCGTCTGTTCGCTGGCCGGTCGTCGTTTGCTTTACCCAGCAAGTGCAAGATCAACGACGCTCCGCTAGCGACTCTGCGCAACGGCATCAACCTGTGCTCGCTGGACGAGATCTGCCTGATCGACGCTAACTTCGAGTATGGCGAAGGCGGGGCTCAGACCAGTTTGGAGAGTAGTTTGGCCATCAACGATATTTTGGATGCCAAGATAAAAAGTCGGAGTTTCAAAGGCGGAATCGGCTGGTGTGCTGAGTACAGAGGCATCTCATACAGCTATTGGGAGGTCAGGTTCGACGCCCCAACAGGGGTAATTGACAAGGGTGACAAAGAGGCGAACATTTTCCGAATTGCCGTGACCGCTCCTATAGACGCGAATATGCCGTCCATACAACACTTGCCCGAAATTATGGAATTATTGAACAGTTTCCATCCATAAGAACATCCCCGGAATCCTCGCGATTTCGGGGCCTTTTGTAGTCCACATCACATTACATAAAACGACCCCATTAGGCCAATCGAAAGGAGAACTCTATGATTGCAGGAAAAATCAAGGAGATGAAGCTTCGGTCGGGAATGACCAACCAGCAAGTGGCCGATTTGTCAGGTGTCCCCATCGGGACCGTCAACCGGGTAATGTCTGATCAGGTTCAAAATCCAAATTTTGAAACGATCAGCGCCATTGTCATGGCACTGGGTGGTTCTATTGACGAAATTGTTGGACATACGCCAACGTCTGCGACTACGGAAGGAGCAGTAGAATCGGAAAAGCCAAATCCGTCAAAACAAATTATTCCACAGAAACAACTCCAACAAAAAGAATCAACATCAGATTATGCTTCATCCGATTTGATTCGGGGCTACGAAATGCTTCTCGAAGAGCGGCAAAAGGTTATCGTTGCAAAGAACCAGCTCATTGAGGAGAAGAATCAGTGGATTAAAAGGCTGTTCATTCTCTGCTGTATCATGGTCGCGCTGACCATTGGCATCCTAATTTTTGATCTGGCGAACCCTAATTTGGGTTTCTTCCAGCGTTAAGTCCCCCGTTGAACCCGGTTTTTTTAAAGTTTTTCAAAAAAGGTTATTACCAGCTACTCATTTATGATAATCTCCTACGCATCCACAAATAAAATTCCAACGATGCGTCAATTTATCATGGATGATAGGAAATTTATTACAGATGCGCAGCGATCTTATCATGGATGATTAACCCCACATCGCCCGCTCAACAGAAAATCCGCACGGATGGGTGGCGGCCTTATCACGGATGAGTAGGTGAGTTTATCATAAATGGGTAGTTTTATCATGAATGGTTAACGGCCTTATCATGAATGCGTATTGACTATTTCTGGCCCGCGTCGTATATTGACCCCGGCAGCAAGGTTCACGGCGAACCGAAAGGCAAGCCAAGCAGTGAGAACCGAGCTCAGGGGACCTCAATATGCGGAGCGGGTCAGATGCATTCCTTTAAGCTGCTTGTAGCGGAAAGGCAACCAATGATCTGCGGCGGAAGCTGAATAGTAGTAGCAGTATATAAGCATTAGCACTGCTATTACGTAAGGAAAAGCTGGATTCCACCCACATATTGTAGATCTTGTGGCCGCACCGGGCGCGTATCCTGACTAAATCAAACTTTCATTTGCTATGAATGTGATGGGTCTGGAAGCCCGGGCGCAAGTACCTGTACCACTCTGAGCTATGCTGCCACGCCAACAACGCAAGAAAACGGAGGTGTTTCCAATGGGTTCTGAGATGCCACTCAATGGTGAGGATGTTTGTTGGATTCGTCGATACACTTTTTCCTAAAAAATTAAGGAGCAAGATATCATGTTTTTCTCAGACAAAAAAGCGTATTGAAAAATTTATCCCTTTAAATCTGCTTGTATAGTAGTCAATCTGTCTGAGGACACTGATGGTTGAAACGGCTCTCGAAAAATTGGAAATGTGGAATTTGGTGATAAACTATGGTGACTTTAGGCGCTCGATTTCGTTTAACCGAGGGAGTATATACTTTTATACTTTAAATTAACAAAATCCGTCAGTCACAAATTGATGTAATCATATCAAAGGAGTTGAACAAAATGTTCTTAAAGACAAAGCGAGACTATCAGGAGAAACTCTTTGAAGTTCTCAATCCCTTAATTCCTCACTATAGCCCAGGTGGAGCCAGGCTGACGCTGGGTTTTACTGGAGCCTCATATTCCCCGGCTGTCGCAGAGCTTGAAGGATTTGCAAGGGTGCTTTGGGGCCTCGCTCCGTATCTTCACGGTGGCGGAACTAGCAAGGAGCTTGAAGAAATTTATCTAAATGGATTGATTCATGGAACAGATCCTCACAATCCCGAGTACTGGGGAGTAGTTGAAAGCTACCAACAGGAATTAGTGGAAATGGCCGCAATAGCATTTGGACTTTTGATCGCGCCGGAAAAGTTATGGGCTCCGCTGTCTTCTGAAGCAAAGTCAAATCTCGCCGCTTGGCTCAATTTAGCAAATACGACCTCTGTATATCCTAGCAACTGGAAGTTTTTTGCCGTCCTTGTAAATGTAGCTTTTAAGAAACTGGGCCTTCCGGAATACAATCAACAAGTGGTAGATGCAAACATCCAAGAAATAAATAGCTACTATGTTGGGGATGGCTGGTATCAAGATGGCCCAACTGATAGGTATGATTATTATATCGCGTTCGCGTTGCATTATTATGGGCTGATTTACGCGGCTTTTATGGGCGAGGATGATCCCGTAAATTCTCAGTTGTTCAGGGAAAGGGCTGAGATTTTTGGAAAGCAGTTCTTGTACTGGTTTGATGAATCTGGAGCGGGCATACCTTATGGCCGTAGCCTCACATACAGGTTTGCCCAAGTCGCGTTCTACAGCGCCTGCGTATATGCGGGGGTCGAAACGCTGGACCTATCTGTGATGAAAGGGATTATTGACCGCAATCTTGAAGCGTGGTGGCATAGCCATATGCAAGATTTCTCCGGCATCTTAACGATTGGTTATGAGTACCCGAATCTAATCATGGCTGAATCCTATAACGCTCCGGGATCTCCATTGTGGTCCTTGAAGGCATTTTTACTCCTCGCTCTGGATGATAGTCACCCTTATTGGAGCGCTCCGGCTGCGCCTTATCCGTCGGTGGAATCTGTTAAGACGCTACTAAAGGGCCAGATGATTTTGGCGCACCGCAATGGGAACGCAATCATGTACCCGAACGGGTTGAAATCTGATATTCCTGTCGTGGGGCACATGAGCGAAAAATATGGAAAATTTGCTTATTCCAGCAAATATGGGTTTTCAGTACGTAAAGCAAATAACTGCATCGAAAACATGGCCCCCGATAGTGAGCTTGTATTCGAGATTGGCGGCTTCTTTTTCGGGCGGGGTGTGAACACGTCAGAGGTAACAGAGGGCAAAATTGTGAGCTATTGGTCTCCGTTTGAGGGTATTGATGTTACCACTGAATTAACCGTGACAGCTAATAAGAGTTACGGTTTAAAGCACACGATTACAAGCAAAATTGCGTGCACTGCGTATGCCTGTGGATTTGCTATTCCGCGAGATGCCCCTGATTATAGAGAAGCCTTTAACGACACTTGTGCCAATATATTGACAAAAATTGGCGGATGTGAAATATCAGGCGGTCCCGGGCTTATCATTGAGGCTTCTCCCAACACCAATCTACTCCATCCACGCACCTCAATTCCCGCCGTCAAATATTCTATTTCTGCTGGGGAAAATGTAATTTCTTCGTATATTACGATTTTCCCGTAAGTGCTTCAATAGAATGAGTAGGATCAAGAACCAGTGTAATCGACAACTGTAGTGCACGGATATATGATTGCTGTAAGCAGTTGATTACCAGCTTTGTTTACATCTAAGCAACATTGCGGCCGGTCTGATTGTTTTTCAGACCGGTCGCTTTTTGTCATATAAAGAGAGTCGGTAGCATTGCAGTCATAAGAATACTACTCTTTTCAGTTTTCTGTTGGGATTTTTAGCTGTAATCAATGTTGCTCATATCCAGCAGCACACTTTTTCTTCTAAAGATGTTGTCAAGGGGGAATGTGAGATTTTTTGATTTTGTTCCGTTGCAAACAAGAAAAAGCGGCTGATCCAGGAGCAGAAAGAGCAGGAGCGCAAGGACAGGACGAACCGCCTCTGCAAGCGCATGGGGTTTATCGAGAAGCTGCTGCCCGACACCATCCCGCTGACCGAGGAGCAGTTCAAGACCTTTGTGGAGCAGACCATCGCCACCGACCACAGTCGCCGTATCCTGGACGGCCTGACCGCCCAGAACGCCGCCACAGCCCCCGCACAGGGCGCGGGAACGGCGTGGAGGGGTAACACCCAGCCCCGCCGCCAAAACTGTCCATACAGCGCAGGAGGACGGCGCAGACGAGAGTACGGCGCAAGGGTAACGGGAGTTCAAGCAAGGCCGGGGGGTGTCAGCGCCAGTGATAAAATGAAAGAAAACGCCGAGGAAAAAATGTAGTTTT
>CANOYV010000053.1:0-14571 GCA_947571605.1 uncultured bacterium
GCCCGGTCCACCAGACGGAAGGCGTACAGCGCCAGGCACGCAGCCAGCAGGGCCTGCCCCGCGAAGGCCACCCCCGCCCGGAACAGGGTAAACCGGGTGCCGAATACGGCGTTCCAGTTCTGGTTGTCGGCGTAGGAGCGGCCCAGCACCTGCATGAAAGCGAACAGCCCACCGAACACGGCGGCAAGGGCACGCTCCCTGCCAGAAGCCTTCAACCGGAACGCGCCGTACAACAGCGCCCCCGCCCCCGCCGCCAGACAGGACGCCACGCCCAGCTCCACGGAGAAGGAGCGGACACAGTAGATCAAAAAACGGTGCAGGCCGCTGTACCCGGCCAGGGCCTCGTCCCCGGCGTAGTAGGGCTCGATGCTCATGGAGCAGGTCAGGCTCACGGCGATGAGCATGGAGAGCAGGATCAAAACCACCGCCCGCCAGACGGGGCGGCGCTCCTCTTGTCGGTTCATAGGCCCTTTGTCCACCTCACATATTGGTCGTGGACCTGCTGGAGCTTGAACTCAAAGTCCCGCAAGTCCTTTTGGCGCACGTTGTCCAGCAGCAGCCCGCAGAACAGCGACATCACCGCCGCCAGCATGGCAAAGCCGCTGACGATCAGCGTGGGGAACCGGGGCACCAGCCCCGTGCGCACGTAGGTGACCAGAATGGGGGCGAACAGCACCGCGCTGACGGCGGCCAGGGCCAGCGCCAGGGCCCCGAAAAAGCCCAGGGGGCGGTAGCCGCGAAACAGCCGCGCGATGGTGAGCAGCACCTTGGCCCCGTCTGAATAGGTATTCAGCTTGGACTGGCTGCCCTCGGCGCGGTCCCGGTAGTCCACCACCACGTTCTCCACCTGCATCTTTTTGTCCACGGCGTGTATGGTCATCTCGGTCTCGATCTCAAATCCGGCGGACAGCACCGGGAAGGTCTTGACAAACTGGTAGCTGAACGCCCGGTAGCCCGTCATGATATCCTGGATATTGCTGCCGAACAGGCGGTTGATGGACGTGCGCACCAGGGAGTTACCGAAGTTGTGGAAGGGGCGCTTGTTCTCTTGGAAGTAAGTGGAGGACAGCCGGTCCCCCACCACCATGTCCGCCCCCCGCTCCAGCACCAGGCGCACCATCTCCGGGGCGGATTGGGCGGGATAGGTGTCGTCGCCGTCCAGCATGAGGTAGCACTTCGCGTCGATCTCCCGGAACATCCGGCGGATGACGTTCCCCTTCCCCTGGCGGTATTCCCGGCGCACTACCGCCCCGGCGGCCCGGGCCAGCTCCCCCGTGCCGTCGGTGGAGTTGTTGTCGTAGACGTACACCACCGCCCCAGGCAGGGCGGCGGCGATATCCTCCACCACCTTCCGGATGGATTGGCTCTCGTTATAGCAGGGGATCAGAACGGCGACTTGATCCATGGGCAGCCCCTTCTTCCAAATCAAAACCTGATATTCTCGACCGGGCTTGCCGGAGTCATCAGGTTTTTTTCTTTTTTATCTTTGCGCTATACAGAGTCAGGCTGAGGGCAATGATTCCCGCTGTCAGCCCGGACCATACCAAGCTTCCGATATCGCGCGCCAACCAGAGATAGAGGATGGAGAACGGCGGAATGCCGCTCAGGAGCGTCATCAACGCCGCAATTGATATGGCGATGACAAGCATGGTGAAAAGCTGTCTAACTGAAAACATCCCAATTCACCCCATATCCCTTTTTTTAAATATTTTATCATAATAATATGTCGATGTAAAGGATCGCTGGCGAAATCACCGGAGTTTTTCCAGCCTTCTTCTTCTTTCACAGGGGACAATCTCGGAAACCTCTTGCAATCCTTCGACATATGCGGTATAATATAGCGATTTGATTTTCAACGTTTTTTAAATTTTCGATATTGGAGGACGATACCAATGGCAATGATTACAGCAGGCGATTTCCGCAACGGCGTGACCTTCGAGATGGAAGGCAAAGTGATGCAGGTCGTGGAGTTCCAGCACGTCAAGCCCGGCAAGGGCGCCGCTTTCGTGCGCACCAAGATGAAGAACGTCATTACCGGCGCCGTCACCGAAACCTCTTTCAACCCCACCGCCAAATTCGAGCAGGCCTTCGTGGACCGCAAGGACATGGTGTACAGCTACAACGACGGCGACCTGTACTACTTCATGGACAATGAAACCTTCGACATGCTGCCCGTGAACAAGGACGTGCTGGGCGACAATTTCAAGTTTGTCATGGAGAATATGACCTGCAAGATCATGTCCTACAAGGGCAGCGTGTTCGGCGTGGAGCCCCCCAACTTCGTGGAGCTTGAGGTCACCGAATCCGACCCCGGCGTCAAGGGCGACACCGCCACCAACGTCACCAAGCCCGCCATCCTGGAGACCGGCGCGGAGATCAAGGTGCCCCTGTTCATCAACCCCGGCGACAAAATCCGCATCGACACCCGCACCGGCGAGTACCTGGAGCGCTGCAAGGGCTGACGGGAAGCGCTGAGCCGCCGTGAGCAGCACGGATGGACCGAAGCGAGGGCGAGCGCAGGGCCGCGCAGCGGCCCGGAGGCCAGCCCGAGTCGGAGGGCGCTGTGTGCCGGTGGCACACGCCCAGCGCCGACCGAGCTGAAAGCGAGACAGCCGTGCGTTGCAAACCGGCGAAGCGTGACAACGATAAGGAGCGTATTTATGACGATTTCCGAGAAAGTGGCCTATATTCAGGGCCTGTTTGACGGTTTGAAGCTGGACACCGAGAAGTCCGGCGAGGCTCGCATCCTCTCCGAGGTACTGGACGTGCTGAAGGAGGTGGGCCAGCAGTTGGACGGCATGGACGCCGCCATGGACCAGTTCGACGAGGAGCTGGATGCTTTGGAGGACGCCGTGTCCGACCTGGAGGAAGCCGTCTTTGACGACGAGGACGAGCAGGATGAGGACCTGGGCGATTTCGATGATGAGGACGAGGATTTCTTCGAGATTCCCTGCCCCACCTGCGGCGAGGACCTGGTGGTGGACGACGAAGCCCTGGCCGCAGGCGTGGTGGACTGCCCCGTGTGCGGTGGCAAGTTTGCCCTGTCCTTCGAGGACGAGGAGGACGGCTCTGACGACGAGGACTGACCTTTCACGACGCAACAGCATAAACCCCTGGCGCTGGAAAAATCCAGCGCCAGGGGTTTTCTACTTTTCACGGACGGCGTCCGGGTCAAGAACCAATCTGCCCTCTCCCTTTCACCATCAGCTTGGAGCCGTATTCGTCTACTCCATCGTCAGCAAAGCCGTTGGACAGCCAAAATCTGTGGGAATCCTCTTTGGAGTAGTTCAGCACATAATACACCGCGCCATCGGCCTTTGTATAGGCCGTCAGCGCCTCAAAGCAGGCATGGCCCGTTCCGCCCCGGTATTCCGGGAATACCCAAAAATCCGAAATCAGGCATTTCCCGTCCTCGCTCTGATAGGTGCAGTACATAGACGCCCCGATTCTGACGCCGTCCCGGACAAAATAGACCATGTGCAGCTTATCCGGATCCCGCAGCATCAGCCTCTCCACATGCCCGCGATATTCGCCGCCGGAGAAATATGCCCGTTCTTCCTCCGTTTCCAGCATCCCGTCGTCCACCAGATACTGAAATTGGATGGTCCAGAATTCGCTCGCCCGCTCTGCCGGGATTTCCTCAATCGTTATCATAATTACGCCTCCCCAAATTTTTAACGCCTTACGCCCCCAACACCTTGGCCGCGTTCTCCTCCGCGAACTGCTTGCTGTACAGGTCGTGGTAATAGCCCCGCTTTTTCAGCAGGGACAGATGGGTGCCCTGCTCCACAACCTTGCCGTCCCGGACCACCAGGATCAGGTCCGCCTTGCGGATGGTGGACAGGCGGTGGGCGATGAGGAAGGACGTGCGGTCCCGCAGCAGGTGGTCGATGGCGTTCTGGATATACTGCTCGGTCTGGGTGTCGATGGAGGAGGTGGCCTCGTCCAGCACAAAGATGCGCGGGTCGGCCAGCACCGCCCGGGCAAAAGAGATAAGCTGCTTCTCCCCGGTAGACAGGCGGTCGCCCTCCTCCCCCACGTCGCTGTCCCAGCCCTTGTCCAGCTTGGCCACCACCTGGTCCGCAGACACGGCCCTTGCCGCCGCCTCGATCTCCTCGTCGGCGGCGTCCAGCCGCCCGTAGCGGATATTGTCCCGGATGGAGCCGGAGAACAGGTGGGGGCTTTGCAGCACGTAGCCGATGTTGGAGTGGAGCCAGAGCTGGCTGCGCTCCCGGTAATCCCGGCCGTCAATGAGAATCTGCCCCTCGGTAGGCTCGAAGAACCGGCAGGCCAGGTTTACCAGGGTGGACTTGCCCGCCCCCGTCTCCCCCACGATGGCCACGGTGGTGCCCGCCGGAATGCGCAGGTTGAAGTGCTCCAGCACGTTGTCGCCGCCGTCGGGATAGCGGAAGGTCACGTCCTTGAACTCGATCTCGCCGTTGAGGGGCTCCCAGTTCTCCCGCTTGGGGGAGAAGGCGTCGCCGTACTTCTCCACCACCTCGGGGGTGTCGGTGATCTGTGGCTCCTCGTCCAGCAGGCCGGTGACCCGCTCAATGGATGCCTGGACGGCGATAAACTCCGCCAGACTGCCCGTCAGCCCCTGGATGGGCTCGAAGATATTCATGGCGTAGGTGATGAAGGTGGACAGGGTGGCCAGCTCCAGCGCCTGGTCCACCGTCAGATACCCGCCCCGCAGCAGCACGATGGCCACCGTCAGGGTGGAGAAAAACAGCGTCAACGGGATATACACCGCGTTGAGCCGGGCCGCCCGGACGCCGGAACGGTTCATCTCGGCCGTGAGCTCCTGGAACCGGTCGATGCTCCGGTCCTCGATGACCAGGGTTTTGGACGTCTTGGCGCCGGTGATGCCCTCGTTGAACGCGCCGGTGATTTTGGAGTTGATTTTGCGCACCTTGCGGTTCCAGTGGAGAATGCGGGGCTGAAACCAGCTCGTCAGCACCACCACAAAGGGCACCACCAGCATAACCACCAGGGCCAGCCGCCAGTTGAGCGTAAACATAATGGCGAAGGAGCTGACCACATAAATCAGCACATCCACCAGATCGTTCAGGCCCCAGGCCAGATTGCCGGCGATGCGGTTGGTGTCGTTGGTCACCCGGGTGAGGAGATAGCCCACCGGAGTGACGTTGTAGAAAGACAGCGACAGTGTCTGCAAGTGTTCAAACAGGTCCTTCCGCAAATCCCGGCCCAGGTACATCTCAATATACATGGTCTGCCGGGTGCTGGTCACCACCATAAGGCTCAGCAGCAGGATAAGCAGCGCATAGCACACCGTAAAGGGAACCAGCCCCTCCAGGGTGCCCGCTCCGATAAAGTGACCGATGGCATAGAGCTGGAACAGCGGCAGCGCCGCGTCCACCAGGTCGGCGCAGGCGGTAAAGCCTATCATCTTAATATAGCGCCCCTTGAATCGGGCCAGAATAGGCATCAGCCGCTTCCAGATGGACCAGTCAAAGGATTTGGTATATTCTTTCTCGTCAAAAGCGGCCATTACGCCTCACTCCCCTCTTCCACCAGCGCGCGGTCGTCGCTGCTCATTTGAATGTCGTAAATCTCCTTATAGATGCCCGGGCGAGCGATCAATTCGGCGTGGGTACCCACGTCCGCCACCCGTCCCCCATCCAGCACCAGGATGCGGTCGGCCTGCATCAGGGTGGTCACCCGGTGGGAGATGAGGACGACGGTGGCCTGAGACATGCGCTCCTTCAGCGCCCCGCGGATTTTCGCGTCCGTCTCCGCGTCCACGGCGGACAGGGAGTCGTCGAACACCATGACCGGAGCTTTTTGCAGCAGCATCCGGGCAATGGCTACCCGCTGCTTCTGCCCGCCGGACAGCGTCACGCCCCGCTCGCCCACAATGGTTTCATAGCCGTTTTGCAGGTCCGCGATGGCCTCGTCCACGCAGGCGGTCTCCGCGCACCGGCGCAGCTCCCCGTCCGTGGCGTCGGGCCGGGTGGCGGCGATGTTCTCCCGGATGGTCTGGGAAAACAGGAAGGGCTCCTGGAGCACCAGGCCGATCTGCCGGCGCAAGTCCTCCCGGCGTATGTCCCGGATGTCCACCCCGCCGATGGTGACGGTCCCCTGGCCCTCCTCCAGGTCATAGAGGCGGTCCAGCAGGTGGACCAGGGTGGATTTGCCCGAACCCGTCCCCCCCAGGATGGCGAAGGTGCTCCCCCAGGGAATGGTGAAGGACACATCCCGGAGAACCTCCTGGCCCCCGTAACCAAAGGTCACGTGGTCGAACACGATGTCGCCGTTCAGCTTTACGTTTTTCGCCCCGGGCCGGTCGGACTCCTCGGCGGCGTTCAGGATATAGCCCACCCGGTCCATGGACACCCCGGCCTTGCTCATCTCGGACAGCACCCGGCCCAGGGAGCGCACCGGCCAGGCCATGGCGCTGTTATAGATGATAAACGCCTGGAAATCGCCCAGGGTGATGCTGCCGTTCACCGCCGCCACCGTCCCGGCCACGATAACCGCCATGATCTGGAGGCACACCAGCAGCACGCCGGAGGCCCAGTACACGCTGAGTACACGCCCCAGCTCCACCCAGAGCTCGGAGAAACGGTCGTTCTTCCGGGCGAACCGGTCGATCTCAAACCGCTCCCGGCCAAAGGCCCGCACCACCCGCACACCGGTCAGGTTCTCCTGGGCGCAGGTGGTCATCTCTCCCTCCGCCTCGTCGGCCACCAGGAACCGGGCGGAAATCTTGCCGTAAAACACCCCGGAGGCCAGCCCCGTCACCGGGATAAATGCCAGCGGCACCAGGGCCAACCGCCAGTTCATGGACAGCATGATGCCAGTATACAGCACGATGAGGAACACCGTGCGCAGCACCTCCATGAGCTGGTTGCATACGAAGGTGCGAATCACTTCCACGTCGGAGGTACACCGCTGTATGATGTCCCCGGTGGAGTGGGCAGTGTGCCAGTCAAAGCCCAGGCGCTGGATGTGGCCGTACAGGTTGTCCCGGAGCCGCTTGACGAACCCCTCGGAGGCCTTGGCGCTGTTGATTCGCATCCCATAGATGCACACGCCCCGCACCGCGGCCAGCACAACCACCGCCCCCGCCGCCGCCCACAGCGCGGCCCTGGGGTCCGCCCGGAGCTTGTCCAGGGGCAGCACCGCCGCCAGGATGCCGGGCAGGTCTGGCTCACGGCTCCCCAGCACCGAGTCCACAGTGACGCTGATGACCTGGGGGATGACGGCGTTACAGACGGTATTCAGCCAGGCCAGCGCAATCGCCCCGGCGAAGAAGCCCCATATCCCACGCAGATGGCGGAGGACCAGGCCGACTTTTTCCCGCCGGGACAGCTTGGTCTTTGGTTCCATACACATTCTCCTCTCTCAATCAGGTCTGACAGACGCAAAAAGGCGCCCCTCTGGACAGAGGGACGCCACGCGCAAATATGGTAACGGGCAAGCCTATTCCACCCCAAAGGCGCGCGAAAGTCCCAAGAGTCCCATGCTCTTGCCATTCTCAAACTTAATTGCAAACAATACGGTGTTTAGCATGTCGCGCGCCTCCTTTCATCGTAATCTTAAGTCTCGCCCAGTATATTCCCTTTCTGCGGGTTTGTCAACCCCCATTGGGGGAAAAGTTTTGATACTTTTTCGCTTCCAAGCAGGAAATGGCGGGAAGGGCCTCCCCTCCCCGCCGTTGTTCCGGGCAGCTCAGCCGCCCAGCCTTTCGCCCACAACGGCCATCTGCTCCGGGGTGGGCTCCCAGTCGAAGTCGATCTCCACGATGCAGCCCGGGTAGCACAGCAGGTACTTGTTTTGCGCCCCCGTGTCCTGGTAAAAGTGCCTGTACGCCTCTGCCGCGCCCCAGGGGGCGGGATCGACGGGCTCGTAATACCCCTTCCATCCCTCCGGGACCCCGTCGTTCTCCTTGCCCAGCAGGTCATCCCTGCACAGGGCATAAAGGGCCTCCGCTTTTACCTGTATAGCAGTATAATTCAGGCAGCGGGGGGCGGGATCACCGGCATTTCTGCCCAGCCAGAGATACTGCCAGACATTCAGAACGGCCAGAAGGGGGGACTGGGCGAGACGAACATCCTGGTCCAGCTTCCCGTCCGCGGGGTCTTCCACCAAATCAGCCACCGTCAGGAGCAGATCGTCCTCACGGGACGAATCCCATCCCCCGGCGCCGGTGCGCAGGAGGGCAACTGTCCCCAGCACCACCACCAGCAGAGGCAGGACGATGCAGAGCGTAAAGGTAACCACCCGGTTGGTTCCCGCCGGCACTTTTTTCCGCTTGAGCCATTCCCTGACGCCACAGACCACAAAGATCGACACAAATGTGCAGATCACCGACAGCACGGCATTGGCGGCAATGGCGCCGCCCATATAGGACAGGCCCCAGGCAAATCCGGCCACTACCACAAACAGCAGCGCCTTTTGAATGCCGGGGTAGCTTTTGGTGTCCAGAAATTCCCCCTGCTCCGCCGCCTTCCGCGCCCTGCTCCGCCAGAGATAGTAGGCGGCAATATCTCCCGCGGTCAGCAGGATCAGGATGGGCCAGCACAACATGCTGAACAGGGAAAGGGCGTTGGACAGCACCAAGATGGGGTTGTTTTTCAACTGGTAGGCCAACATACCGCCGTTCATCAGCGCCACCCCCAGCAGCAGAAACTGGGAAAACAGATACCCCTTTTTCGCCGACTGGTGGATGGCGTCCATCTCTAACATCGGGTCGGTCTCGATGGGGACGGGGTTTTCCTGTTCGTTGTAGAACACCTGCATCTGGGCGGAGGCCGCCGCCAGCGTCCAGCCGGTGTGCTCACAGAAGTCGTAAAAGGTCCGCTGTCCCTCCGGGGGCTCCGGGTCGAACTGGGACGCCTGGGGAAAGTAGCACACGGAGAAGGTCAGCGCTTTCGGCTCAATCCGGCGGTAGGTCCACAAGAACGGGCCGACCTTTTCCAACAGCCAGCCCTGCTCCGCCATATGCTTCAAGTGGGTTTCAATGCCGGTGTGGTCGTAAAATGTGAAGGTCTCAAATCTTCGTTTTTTGTCTTTCATCGGTGTCACTCCTCTCCCATCCAGCGGCGGTAGTCCTCCGCCTGGGCCCGGATGCGCCCATATTCCCGGTCCAGCATCTCTTTTCCCCGGTCCGTCAGAACATAGCTGCGCTTGCGCCCCTCCACCCTGGTCACCCGGATCATGCCCTCCTGGCAGAACTGCTCCAGCAGGTTGTACAGCGTGCCCGAGCCCACGTTCACCCTCCCCTGGGTCATGGCGGGCACCCGGTCCAGAATGTCCATCCCGCAGCACTCCTCCCGCAGGCACAGCAGGACGTAAAACATCTGCTCCGTCAGCGTCTGGAATTTTGCTCTCGGCATGCCTCACACCCCCTTTCTCGAATATCGAGATTACCCGGCAAAAAATGAATCTCGAATATCGAGTTCTGTACTCCCATTATAATCTCGAATATCGAGTTTGTCAAGCCCCGGCGTAAAAAAAGCGCCGCCAGGGAAATTTCCCTGGCGGCGCTGGTCTATCTCTCACCGTGCGGCCGTCTGCCGGCCGCTCTCCAACTCCAGCAGCCACCGCTTGACCTCCAAGCCGCAGGCAAAGCCGGTGAGGGCCCCGTTTTTTCCCACCACCCGATGACAGGGGGTGAAAATCAGCAGCGGATTGTCGTGGTTCGCCATCCCCACCGCCCTTGCAGCCCTGGGGCGGCCCACTGCGACGGCAATCTCCCCATAGGTCCGGGTCCGGCCATAGGGGATGGCCCGCAGGGCCTCCCACACCGCCTGTTGGAAATCCGTCCCGTGGGGGGACAGTGGCACCGTAAACGCCGTCCGCTTCCCCGCAAAATATTCGTCCAGCTCCGCCGCCGCTTGACGGGTCAGCGGGGTCTCCCCTTCCGGGATACCGGACTCCGCCCCCTCCTCCCGGAGGAACACCCGGCTCAGGCCCTGCCCGTCGTCCATCAGGCCCAAAGCGCCGATGGGGTACTCCCGGTACAGCGCCGGTCCCAATTCCATAAAATCTCCTCCGTCTATTCCACCGTCACCGATTTGGCCAGGTTCCGGGGCTTGTCGATGTCGCATCCCCGCATGAGGGCAATATAGTATGCCAGCAATTGCAGCGGCGCCACCCCCAGGGAGGGCAACAGCAGCTCGTCGGTGTCCGGGATGGCGAAGAGGCCGTTGGCCACCTTGGCCATCTCGGACACGTGCCCCTGGGTGGTGAGGGCCAGCACGTCCGCCCCCCGGCTCTTCACCTCCACCACGTTGCTCATGGCCTTCTCGAACAGCTTGGCATAGGTGGCCACCGCCACCACCAAGGTGCCGTCCTCGATGAGGGAAATGGTGCCGTGCTTCAGCTCGCCGGAGGCGTAAGCCTCCGAGTGGATGTACGAAATCTCCTTCAGCTTCAGCGACCCCTCCAGCCCCAGGGCGTAATCCACATTGCGGCCGATGTAGAAAATGGATTCGTGGTTGAAATACTGGGAGGCGTAATACTGGATGGCCTCCCGCTGCTCCAGCACCTGCTCCAGCTTGGATGGCAGCACCAGCAGCTCCTGCACCGCCGCGTGGTAGCGCTCCTCGCTCACCGTGCCCAGCCGACGGGCCAGGTACAGCCCCAGCAGGTCCAGCACCGCCAACTGAGTGGAGTACGCCTTCGTGGTGGCCACGGCGATCTCCGGCCCCGCCCAGGTATACAGCACCTCGTCCGACTCCCGGGCGATGGAGGAGCCCACCACGTTGACGATGGAGAGAATCTTGCCCCCCAGCTTCTTGGCCTCCCGCAGGGCGGCCATGGTGTCCAGCGTCTCGCCGGACTGGCTGAGCACCACCACCAAAGTGCGCCCGTTGACAATGGGCTCCATATACCGGAACTCGGAGGCCAGCGTCACCTCTACCGGCAGCCGCAGCAGGCGCTCCAGGTTGTACTTGCCCACCATGCCCACATGGTAGGACGACCCGCAGGCCACCACATACAGCCGTTCGATGTTTTGGATGAACGCATCACTCAGGGAGAAGTCGGTCAGTACCACCTCACCGTCCTTGAGGCGGGGAAAGATGGCGCGGCGCAGGGCCTCGGGCTGCTCCATGATCTCCTTGAACATGAAGTGCTCATAGCCGCCCTTCTCCGCCGCGTCGATCTCCCAATCCACGTGGGAGACCTCCTTCTCCACCGGCTGGAGCAGGTGGTTGTAGCACGCGACCCCCTCCCGGGTGAGCACCGCCAGCTCCCCGTCCTCCATGTAGATGACTTCCCGGGTGTGCTTGATGATGGCTGTGACGTCGGAGGCCAGGAAGTTGAAGCCCTCCCCCAGCCCCAAAATCAGCGGGCTGTCCTTGCGCACAGCAATCAGCTTCTCCGGCTCGTCGGCGCAGATAATGCCCAGGGCATAGGCCCCCTCGATGCGGTGGAGCACCCGGCCCACAGCCTTGAGGATGTCCCCCTCGTAAAAATATTCGATGAGCTGGGCCACCACCTCGGTGTCTGTCTCAGAGGCGAAGGGCACGCCCTGGTCGATCAAAAACTGTTTGAGCTGGGCGTAATTCTCGATGATGCCGTTGTGTACCACCGCGATGCGCCCGCTGCGGCTGACCTGGGGGTGGGAATTCACGTCCGACGGCGCGCCGTGAGTGGCCCACCGGGTGTGGCCCACGCCCATGGTGCCGTGGATAGCCGCGCCGCCCTGGATCATATCCGACAGCACCCGCAGACGGCCCTTGGCCTTGGCCACCTCCAGCTTTTCGCCGTCAAATACGGCCACGCCCGCCGAATCGTACCCCCGGTACTCCAACCGGCTCAGGCCGTCCAGCAGGATGGGCGCGGCCTCTTCGCCCCCTACAAATCCTACGATACCACACATTTTGAATCAATCCTTCCCTTACTGGGGATTCAACTCCAGATATTGCCGGTCGATGTGGCTGTCCACTTGCCGGGAGAACTCCAGCGCGTCGTTGTAGCCCATCTTTTTGTTTCGGTTGTTCATGGCGGCTACCTCAATGATGACGGCCAGATTCCGCCCCGGCTTCACCGGAATGAGCAGGGTCGGAATACGCACGTCCAGCAGGGTGGTGAAGTGCTCGTCCGCGCCCAGGCGGTCGTATAGCTTGCCGTCCTGCCAGGTCTCCAGCTCGATCATCATGTCGATGGCGCTGTCAAATTTGACGGCAGACATACCGAACAGCCGCTGCACGTCCACCACACCGATGCCCCGCAGCTCAATATAATGCCGGATCAGCTCCGGCGCGGTGCCCACCAGACCGCCTTTGGGGTCCCGCCGGATCTCCACCGCGTCGTCGGCGATGAGGCGGTGGCCGCGCTTGACCAGCTCGATGGCGGTCTCGCTTTTGCCCACGCCGGACTCCCCGGCCAGCAGCACACCCTCGCCGTACACCTCCATCAACACGCCGTGGCGGGTGATGGTGGGGGACAGCGCCGTGCGCAGGTAGGCGATCATGGTGCTCATGATGTTGGCCGTGTTCTCCTGGGTGCTCAAGATCACCTGGTCGTGCTTTTTCGCCATCTCCATACACTCCGGATAGGGCTTTAACCCCCGGGCGAAGATGACCGCCGGGGTGTGATAGGAGAACAGCGTGTCGAATACCGCCGCCCGTTTCTCCGGGGAGATACCCTCCAAATAGGAGATTTCCACCAGACCCAGAAGCTGCATCCGCTCCTTGTCGAAGTAGTCAAAAAATCCGGTGAGCTGGAGGCCGGGCCGGTTCACATCCTCAATGGTGATCAGCCGCTCCCGGTAGCCCTCCGGGCCGTACAGTACGTCCAGATGAAAATTGTCGATGATGACGCCCAGCTTGATGCCCGTCTTGCTCGCCACTGCGGTCACACTCCCTTTCGCAATATATTCGACTTCTATTCTACCACATACCCACCCCGAAAAAAATAGCAGATTCATCAAATTCATACTTGATTTTTCCGCCCCTGTATGGTAGCATAATGTAGTTATCGTTTGAACGAATTCCAACCAGCAAGGAGGTTAGTCAATATGGCCAAATGCGAGTTTTGCGGCAAAGGCGTGAACTTCGGCATCCAAGTATCCCACTCCCACCGCCGTTCCAACCGCCCCTGGAAGCCCAACGTCAAGCGCGTCAAGGCTGTGGTGGACGGCGCGCCCAAGCACGTCTATGTGTGCACCCGCTGCCTCCGCTCCGGCAAAGTCACCCGCGCTGTGTAATTCCATATGGAAGCAGACCGGACCCCGCGCATCGCGCGGGGTCCGGTTTTTGCCGTCCGGTGCTGTCACGCTTCTATATCCAGCTCTCTTCCTGTTCCAGCTCGTCCCGGCGCTCCCGGGCCATGAGGCCCTCCAGCACCTGCCGGGGGTTTTGTCCCTCATACAGCACCCCATAGGCCCCGGTGATGATGGGCATTTCCACCCCGGCCCGGTCGGCCAACGCCTTAGCGCTGGCCGCAGCGTAATAGCCCTCCACCACCGCGCCGCCCAGCTCGTCCATGGCCTCCCGCGCCGTCCGACCCTTCCCGATAAGAATACCTGCCCGCCGGTTGCGGGAATGCATGGAGGTGCAGGTCACAATCAAATCGCCCACTCCAGCAAGCCCGGCAAAGGTTTCCTTCCGGGCCCCCATGGCCACTCCCAGCCGGGCAATCTCCGTCAGCCCCCGGGTCATCAGCATGGCCTTTGTGTTATCCCCGAAGTCCATGCCGTCACAGCAGCCCGCGCACAGGGCGATCACATTTTTCAGCGCCGCGCCGATCTCCACCCCTATGATATCCGGCGAGGTGTAGATCCGCAGCCGGCGGCTCATAAGCAGGTCCTGAACCAGCAGGGCGGCGCTCCGGTCCTCACAGGCCACCACCACCGCCGTGGG
Source organism: uncultured bacterium (assembly GCA_947571605.1). Lineage (GTDB taxonomy): Bacteria > Bacillota > Clostridia > Oscillospirales > Oscillospiraceae > Enterenecus. The sequence goes on from CANOYV010000053.1 coordinate 13,839, forward strand.
CACGCCCCGGCCCACCTCCTCGGCGTGGGAGGGCCCAGACAGCACCACCATCGGGCACAGCCCGCCGGTCTCCTCCACCACAACCTGGTGGAGCAGCAGGGAGCTGTCCTTTTCAATCCCTTTGGACACCAGGATGACGGGAACGCCGGGGTCCAGCGTTTCCTTCAACCGGCGGGCCGTGGCGCGCACCGCAAAGGACGGGGTGGCCAGCACTACCGCGCCGCACCCCTTCACACAGCTCAAGTCCGTGGTAAGCTCCAGCGACTCCGGAAGGGGGACTCCGGGGAGCATGGGATTCTCCCGCTTCTCCCGCAGCGCCGCGCTCTCCTGCTCCGTATAGCTCCACAGCGCCGTCTCATGTCCATTTTCCAGCAGCGCCAGGGCCAGTGCGGTCCCCCAGGCGCCGCTGCCGATCACAGCCGTTCTCATGTCAGGTCCTCCTCTTCCTTCCCGGCGGAGGGGTCCTCAGCCGTTTCCGGGGCGCTTTCCGCCCGGACGGCTTCCTCTTCTGCCTTCTTAGCAGCGGGCTTCTCACGCACCTTTGCGGCCTTCTTCGCTGATTTTTTCGCTGACTTTTTCCCAGGCTTTTCCGCCGCTGTTTTCTCCGGCTTCTGCTCCGCTTTTTCCTCCGCCTCGTTCGGGGCCTCATCCGTCCCCGGCTTTTTGTGGAGGGTAAACTTGGACTCGGTGCCCGTAACAATGCGCACCATATTCCCCCGGTGCCTCCACAGCA
>CANOYV010000054.1:0-14397 GCA_947571605.1 uncultured bacterium
CACGCAGACGGAAAATCCAATGCAAATAAATAAAGACCCAGTAAAAAAAGAGAAAGTAATAACTGACTCAGTAAATATGGAATCATTTCCTTTCCCTTCCGCCCCTTCCACAACAGCCGCCCCCGGAGCGGCACAGCAGCCGGAAGCGAAAGGACGGAAGCGGAGCAGGCGTAGCGGGATGAGTCAGGGAGAGATGGACGCCTATAGGGAACTGATCCGGGAGAACATCTGCTACGATGATTTCGTGCGGGAGCGTCCGTATGACGCTGGCCAGTTGGACGAGATGGTGGAGCTAATGGTGGAGGCGGTCTGTTCAAAAAAGAAAAATATCCGGGTGGCAGGGAATGACTTCCCCCAAGCTGTGGTGATGTCCCGGCTGCTGAAGCTGGATCGAGAGCATATCCGTTTCGTGTTCGACTGCCTCCGGGAGAATACCACCCAGGTGCGGAACATGAAGCAGTACCTGCTGACTGTGCTGTACAACGCCCCCGCCACGATTGAGAATCACTACGCCGCCCAGGTCAATCACGACCTCTATGGCGGAGAGGCAGCATAGGCAGCAAAACAGCACCCTGCCGTTGGCAAAGATGCTGGTCATTTTGTCGGGGGCAGGGTGGCGTTCAGCAGATCGCCCGGTCGTACCCCCAGAGCGTCTGCAATGTTGTATAATACTTCGAGAGAAAAAGGGCGCACGATGTTGGGGGCCTCGATGGAACTCAGGTGGGAACGGCTGATCTTCGCCTTCTCCGCCAGCTTCTCCTGGGACATCCCCTGCATTTTTCGCAGGCTGGCGATCATCAGGCCAAGTTCGATAAACCTGTCTCGATTGCCGAATTCCACTTCCTTCTTGCTCATCTAAGGCATCCCCCTGTGATCAGGATGCCTTTATTATAAAATTTTTATGCCGGGTTATCCGCTCTTATTATCGGGCTATTGACTAATATATTGAGCAATTATATAATTGAGAGGGCAACGCAGCAAAACACACCCATGCCTTTGCATGGGTGTGTTTTTAAGCCTTCTGCTTTTTGCTGTGTTCAATTGCGATTCCCTCGACATATCTGTCTATAATATCTACTACATTTTTGATATGTTCCACAGGTAACCGGCTCAGACGGGAGGCTACACCAGACACATCTGAAATGTCGGCCTCTCCCAGCAGAATAAAATCACAGGACACAAGCAAAATGGAAGATAGTTCAAGCAGGATTGGAATTGAAAGGCCGACTGCGCCACGCTCAACGCCGGAAATATACTGAGCTGTCACATCCAGCAGCTCCGCCAAACGCTCCTGTGTCAGCCTTGCCGCTTCCCGTGCCTGTTTGACGCGCATACCAATTTGAATATTTTCTTCCTTTTTCTCTGCCACAAAACTCACCTCATCTCACACTTGTAGTTTAAGTGAGTTTTGCAGTATAATACAGTCATTGAAAATTTAGTTTTTCTATTGTTTATAATTTACTACGCGCGATAGGAGGCAGCAATAATGAATAAAACAACTTGTGCATTCACAGGGCATCGGCCCGGCAGATTTCCGTGGGGCTATAACGAGGACGATAAAGATTGTATTGCGCTGAAAGAAATTCTAACCAGTGAGATTATCCGCTTAACTGATATGGGAGTGACGCAGTTCCTCTCTGGCATGGCGGAAGGTGTGGACCGCTGGGCAGCAATAATCGTTCTGGCGCTTCGTGAGAAAAACCCTACGCTGAAACTCCACTGCATTTTGCCATGCAAGACACAGGCGGACAATTGGAACCCAGATTCAAAAGATATCCATCGCTCTATCCTGGAGCAGGCGGATTCCATTATTTACGTCAGCAGAGATTACCACGAAAGATGTATGATGGAGCGCAACAAATTCATGGTCAACCATGCGGACATTCTTCTGGCGGTCTGCCGGAAAATCCCCCGAAGCGGCACAGAAGCAACCATCAATTATGCCAGGAAAATGAGCAGAGAAATTATCACCATAGACCCCTTTGCCCGTAAACTCATTCACGAAAATCCTTCTACAGAGTCCATACCAAGCTGCTAAGACCCATGAACAGACAACAGTATTGACCGAGTAGGCAGGTATGATCCCTGCCTACAATAAGAGCGGAGGAACTTTTCCTCCGCTCTTATGCATCGCCGGGAGCGACATTAGCCCCAATCATTTTTCGCCTGCTCGTCTTTCAACGCAATCAGAAATGCCTCAGATGCTTTGGAAAACACCTGATACTTTTTCCACGCTACATTCATGTATGCTTTGATAAGCGGCATAAGGGGACGGAAACACAGAGGGCTGTCTCCTGTGACATTGAGGATTTTATCCAGGCAGAGCATATACCCCAGCCCATCCGCTACCATCAACGAGCCATTGTAAACCAAACTGTATGATGCGACCACATTCTCGGATATGGTCTGGCCAACTAACTTACCGGGTTCTGGGGAACTCCGGCTGACAATCAATGGCTTACCCGCCATATCGGATGCGGTCACATATTCTTTTTCTGCCAGTGGATCGTCTCTCCGCATAATAATGCCCCAGGTATCGTAGGCCGGCATGGCAATAGAACTATATTTTTTCTCATCCAAATTGCTGAATATCAGGCCAAAGTCGATCAGTCCCTTGTCCAACTGCTCCATAACATCAACCGTATCACCGCTGGCAATGTGAAAATGAATCAGCGGATACTGCTCCTGGAGCCGCCGGGCTGTCCGGGTCAGGAAATGCACACCTTTCGTCTCGCCCGCACCAATGTAAATGTCACCGGCAATAGAATCTTCCGCAGCAGTCAATTCACCAACTGTTTTATCGACTAAATCTAAAATTTCATTGGCCCGCTTGCGGAGCAAAATCCCATGCTCAGTCAGTGTGATCCTTCGGCTTCCCCGGATGAAAAGTGATTTCCCCAGTTCTTCCTCCAAATCCATTAGTTGCCGGGAGAGCGTAGGCTGGGAAAGATGCAGAGATTCCGCTGCACCGGAGATACTTTCTTCTCTGGCAACTGCTAAAAAGTATCGTAAAACCCGTAAATCCATGGTAAAACCTCCTATGGAAATTGATGTAAGCATAGCAGATGAATCCATGTCTGTCAACTATGGATTTCTATTCGATATAGGCATTTGATATTTAAGAAGGATTGGAGTATAATTCGCCCATCAAGGGAGGAGGCATTACTCCATTTGAACTGGCTGCCAATCTAACTTATCAGGAGGGATATTGTATGAAGCGAATGGTTTCTGGTATGCTTTGCGTATGGCTGTTGGTGTTTGCAACGGCTTGCGGGAAAGCGCAGGCCGTACCGGATGAAGATCATGGCCAACCAGAGGTATTATCCATGCAAAACACAGAATTTGGGGCTTCCACTTCTTTGACCACAGGAGAATATGGGGGATTTACTGACGTGCCTTCAGACGCTGTTTATGCTGAAGCCGTCTTGTTCTGTAAAGAGCATGGTTTGATGAATGGTACGACTGACACAACCTTTGAACCGGAAAATAATCTAACCCGTGCCATGTTGGTAACGGTACTCTATCGAAGCGCCGGCAGTCCTGTTGTAACAGGGGTTGACAAGTTCAGCGATACGACTCCGGAGGCATATTATTCAGATGCAGTCCTTTGGGCCTCTCAGCAGGGGTTAGTTGGCGGGTATGGGAACGGTCTGTTTGGAACAAACGACCCGGTTTCCAGAGAGCAGATGACCACTATTCTCTGGCGATACGCAGGCAGTCCGTCCGCAACCGCCAATAGCAGTTTTCGTGACGCAGCATCAATTGCTGACTATGCTTCCACCGCTGTAGCTTGGGCTGATGTCAACCAAATTGTGGCACCTGTTTCACCAGAGACTTTTGCGCCAAAGAACAGTGCTACCCGTGCCCAGGTGGCAATGGCACTCATGAGTTTTACGCAGAGGATGCTGCCAGAATCCTCCCCGGAACCTGCGGCCAAACAAATTAAAGTGGCATCAGAATCAGGGCATGAAATCGTCTTTGAGCTGAACGAGAGTCCGGCAGCTCAGTCGCTGTATGATCAACTTCCGCTCTCCGTTGATGTGCAGAATTATGGTTCAAACGAAAAGATTTTCTATCTGCCTGAAAAATTGAATACCAGCGATCCCATTCCCGCAGAAGGGCCTTCTGGTGGACTGGCTTACTTCTCGCCGTGGGGAAATGTTGTAATGTACTACAGCAGTTACGGTCCTTATAATGGTTTGTACCAACTTGGACAAGCAGTGGCGGGAGCTGAATGGATAGAAACACTGTCTGGAACCTTGCAGGTCACGCAGGTTTTGGAATAATCCCTCTCTGGAGCGCCGCAGGGTAAAGGCTGCGGCGCTCTATCTAACCTGATCCATGTTTTTTTACTATGGCTTTCTATTTGATATAGGTATTTGATGTTTCGAATCGTTGGCCTTATAATCAAGGCAGAAAGGACGGGATAACATCATGGCAGCTTCAATTTTAATACATGAGGATGTGGGCCAGTTGCTGTTGGAGGCAGGATGTACCAATGAGTTTACTCAGCAGTTTCTGACCGCAATGGAAACAGAAAGTGTCAAGAGCCAGCTTCTCCTGCTGCGCGGACAACGGAGCCACCAGCTGGAGCGGCTGCACGAGGAGGAACAGAAGCTGGACCGGCTGGACTACCTGCGGTACAAGCTGGAAAAGCTGCTTCCCACAGAAAAGAAAACGAGCCGGAGGGGACGCTGATATGAAGCGAATGATTCTGAGCATTTTCATAATAGCCGCATTTTTTGTGTTTGCCGCTTGTGGTGTGTCTCAGGAAGCTCCAACTCCTCCTGGAAACACCACACTGCCGCCAGCGGATCAGCAGGAAACCAGCCCCGCGCCTACCGAGTCAGATGTACCGGCGGATACCATATCCGAAGATGCCAGCCCAACGGCCACAGCTGAAACGGCTGTCACTTTGACTGTGGACGGACAGACCTTTTCCGCAACTCTTCTGGACAATGAGAGCGTCCGCCAGCTTGTGGAACAGTTTCCGCTGACACTGGACATGAGCGAACTGAACGGGAACGAAAAATATTTCTATATGGACAATGAACTGCCCACTGACTCGTATCAACCGGGACAGATCCACGCAGGGGATCTGATGCTCTATGGCAATAACTGCGTAGTGCTGTTCTATGAGAGCTTCTCCAGCGGCTACAGCTACACCCGGCTGGGCAGCGTAGATGACCCTGCCGGACTGGCGGAAGCGTTGGGAACAGGCAGCGTAGAGGTCGCGTTTGCTGTGAGGGATGACGGATGAAGCGGAGCCACAAAAAGATGGTGCTGCGGTCGGTTTTGGCTGTTCTGGTAATCTCGTTGGCTTTGGCCTTATTTTTGTTCTGGCCAGTCATTCGTTCCGCATCCAGCGTGAAGCGTTTAGAGGACGGTCTGTACTCTATGAACTATTCGGGGGACTATGGGTTAGAGGACTTTATTGCCCAAGGTGGTGGAAGCAGTGATATGGCGGTGGCGGATTTTGTGATCGACCGGCTGTTTCACGGAGTGGTAAATCTTGATCTCCAAGGCAACTCCTTCGGATGCAGTACCCTGTCCATTCCCGGACCTGACGGCACACAGTTCTTTGGCCGGAACTTTGATTGGGGAGCCTGTGCCACGCTGATTGTCCAAACGCATCCCAGAGGCGGCTACGCTTCCATTTCTACCGTTAATATGGACTTTTTGAATTTAGGGCTGAATCTCTCGGAAGATACCTCTGTGCGTCTGATGTCCGCCGCCGCGCCCTACGCGCCCATGGACGGCATGAACGCAAAGGGCCTGTGTGTGGCGGTCTTGATGATTGAGGATCGTCCCGGCTTTGACCAGAATACAGGAAAGACTGACCTGACCACGACCTCTGCCGTGCGGCTGCTGCTGGACAAAGCGGCAACTGTAGATGAGGCGCTGGCGTTGCTGGAGCGGTATGATCTCCATGCTTCGGCAGGTATGATGGTGCATTTCGCCATCGCAGATGCATCAGGCCGCTCGGTGGCAGTAGAGTATGTGAACAACGAAATGAGCGTTGTGGAAACGCCCATCGTAACAAATTTCTATCTCACCCCTGGAGAGAAGTACGGGATTGGAACAGAAGAATCCCATCGACGCTATGAAATTCTGACCGAAACCCTTGCGGATCATCCGTCCATGACCGCAGAGGAAGTGCGGGATGCCATGGACAGCGTCAGCAAGCACAACTTCGATTCGGTCTTTGCCTCCACAGAATGGAGCATCGTATTTGACCAGACCAGCGGCGAGGCCCGATACTATCACCGGGAAAACTTCGAGAATGCCTGTGTGTTTAGGGTTGGGCGGTAGGTGGCGGTATGTTGGAAAGCTATTTGATTCGTGGCCTCTTGATTGGACTGATTTTCGGTGTCCCCGCCGGAGCGATCGGCGCGCTCACGATTCAGAGGACTTTGAACAGCGGCTTCACAGCGGGATTGATGACCGGCCTTGGCTCCTCTGCGGCAGATATACTCTATGCCTGTGTGGGAGTATTTGGCGTGACATTGGTATCAGATTTTTTGACGCGCAGTCAGCGCCCCATTAGCTTGCTGGGAGGACTACTGATTGTCGCTCTGGGTGTCCATATCTTTCGGCAGAAACCTCAACACCGGCAGCAAGAGCCTGACAAGGCAAAATTGCCTCTTTGCTTTGCCAGCTCCTTTGCCATTGCCATAACGAATCCGGCAACTGTCTTATCGTTCCTTATGGCCTTTACTGCCTTTGAGATCACGGGAAATCAGACTCCCGCTCAAAGTATCCAGCTCATTGCCGGTATTCTGCTGGGAACATTGTGCTGGTGGTCTCTCTTATCAGGAATTACCGCCGTATTACGGGAGAGAATCAATGCTCGCATTTACCAGCTATTAAACCGTCTGTTAGGATGTTTGATGATGATATTCGGCTGTGCAGTCCTATTGCGGGGGCTTATGCCGCAATGAGAGTGGGGAGTTTTGCGTAAGCACGCCACTTCTCATGTTTTAATCCATAGGAAAATAGCATGGATTTATATTCAACATAAGCATTTGCTATTCGCGAAAGATTCCATTATAATCCCAACTGTCAAAACCAAAGCAAAGGAGCTGATTCTCATGAAACGATTGATTTGCGCGATGACCATATTGGCCTGCGTCTTGGCGGGGCTGTCTGGTTGTGGTACAGCTGGTCAAGTCACAGTTCCCGCAGAAGATGAGCTTCCAGCGGAGAGCAGCGCGGTATCCACTGAGCCGCTTACCAAAACAGAGACTTCACAGCCAGGGAGCAGCGGTATCACCAGTACATCACCGGAGACACCCCCAACCGCTGACTCTCCGCAGCAGGAGCCGCAGGTAAACGGCAGCGGGGATGCTGTGAGGGATGAATCTTCAAAGGAGACATCACCGTTGACTCCTCCGTCCAATACAGCGAATGTTTCCATCAGTCCTCCGGCGCAAAGCGACGACACCAAGCCGGAGGACAGTACGCCGCAGCTCCCGGTCATTTCCCAGATTACTACGCTGGAGTCGGGACTTTCCTCTGCCAGCTTTTCCGGGGACGATGGCTTTGAGGCATTTCTGGCCCAGGGTGGCGCCTCCTCAGATGCGGATGTGACCCAATTTCTTGCGTCAAGACTGCTGGCCGATGCGGCGGTCAACGGCAGTTCCTTCGGGTGCAGCACCTTGACTGTGAGCAGCCCGGACGGTCACCAGTTGTTCGGCAGAAACTTCGACTGGCAGACCTGCAACGCGCTGGTGGTCACCTCGAAGCCCAGCCAGGGATATTCCTCCATCTCCACGGTCAATCTGGGCTTTATCAGTCAGGCGGGAGGCAGTCTGAATCAAATGCTGGAACAGAACGATATTCGGGTCTTGGCCGCGCTGTACGCTCCTTTGGATGGCATGAATGAAAAGGGGCTGGCGGTTTCTGTCAACATGATCCAGGACAGCGCCTCCATCAATCAAAACACGGAAAAGTCTGATCTGACTACCACCACCGCTGTCCGGCTGCTGCTGAACAAGGCGGCCAGCGTGGACGAGGCCCTGGACCTGCTCCGGCAGTATGACCTCCACGCCTCCATGGGCATGATGATCCACTTCGCTCTGGCAGATACCACAGGAAAGGGCGTTGTGGTGGAGTACATCAACAACGAGATGGTAGTCACGGAAACGCCGGTGGTGACAAATTTCTATCTGGCGGAGGGAACCAAGCACGGTATCGGAACCCAGCAATCTCACGAGCGGTACAACATTCTGACCCAGACGCTGGCAGACCACCCCACCATGACCATGGAGGATGTTCGGGATGCGATGGACAGCGTGAGCAAGGACAATTTCAATGAATTTGAGTCTACCGAATGGAGCGCCGTCTTTGATCTCAACACTGGAACCGCCCACTACTACCACCGGGAGAACTACGAAAACCGCTATACATTTTCGATTGGATAAGGAGGCCCCTTTTGAATACGATCAAAGTATTGCAGGAACTGGCGACGCTGAAACAGAATGAAAAAAAGTCCTCCGCACAGCTTCACCGTTTGCAGGAAAAGAAGCTCCGGGCCATACTCATCTACGCCTACGGGCATTCCCAATACTACAAAGATGCCTTTGGGGCGGCAGGGCTTACCGCCGAAACCGTCAGGACCGCTCCTCTCTCCGCTTTTCCTACGCTGGACAAGACCACGCTTCTGGAGCAGTTTGACAGCCTGATCACCGTACCGGATGTGACCCAGGAGGAACTTCGCCGCTTTGACGCGGAGGAAGCGGCGGACCGGAAGCCCTATAAGGGCAAATACCATGTGGTTCACTCATCCGGCAGTACCGGGACGCCTGGGTATTTCCTCTACGATATCGCCGCCTGGAACAGTATGCTTCTGGGAATCATCCGGGGCGCGCTGTGGGGTATGTCCATGCCGCAGATATTGGCCCTGCTGGCCCGCGGCCCCCGGATCGCCTACATCGCCGCCACGGATGGGCGCTATGGCGGGGCTATGGCGGTAGGGGACGGCATTGACGGCGTGGGAGCCAAGCAGATGTACCTGGACATCAAGACACCTCTGGCAGAGTGGGTCCGTCAGCTCCGGACCTTCCGCCCCAACATCATCATCGGCTATCCCTCCGCCATCAAAATCCTGGCGGAACTGGTGGAGCGGGGCGAGGTGGATCTGAAGGTGGTTCGGGTCATTTCCTGCGGAGAACCCCTGGGAAACAGTCTGCGGAAGTATCTGGAGGACGTATTCCAGACCCGCACGGTCAACTTCTACGGGGCCAGCGAGTCTCTGGCCCTTGGAGCGGAAACAGACCCGGCGGAGGGAATGCTGCTGTTCGATGATATGAACATCATCGAAGCAGGCGAGGACGGCATCTATCTGACCTGCCTCTATAACTTCGCCCAGCCTCTGATCCGCTACCGGCTGTCCGACCGGCTGGCACTCCATCCGCCGAAAACAGATAGCAAATACCCGTTTACCCGCGCTGTGGGACTGCTGGGCCGGAACGAGGACTTGCTATGGTTCGAGGATGTGGCCGGGAACCGGGAGTTCCTGCATCCGCTGGCCGTGGAGGGTTTTTGCATTGATGGTCTGCTGGACTATCAGTTCCGGCAGACGGGGCAGGACGCCTTTGAAATGCTGGCGGAGACGGCGGAAAACGCAGACAGAGACATGATCCAAGCAGAAATGCTCCGCCAGATGAAAGAAATCCTGCGGGAAAAGGGCCTTAACTATGTGCAGTTTTATGTTCAGTTTGTTGGGCAGATTCTCCCCGATCCCCAGACTGGAAAGAAGAAATTGGTCATCGCCAAATATGGAGAAGGGAGGACTCACCGTGAAAGAGATTCTGTTGCAGGGCCGCGCACTCTGCAAGGCGTTTTCCCAGAACGGCGTGTCTACAGCAATCCTTGATCGGGTTGATATTGACATCTTCCAGCACGACTTTACCGTAATCATGGGACCCTCCGGGGCCGGAAAGTCCACGCTGCTCTATGCCCTCAGCGGCATGGACCGCATTACAGACGGCAAGATCGCCTACCAAGGCAAAACCATCAGCCGTTACTCCGAGAATCAGATGGCCCGCCTGCGGAGTCAGGAGTTCGGCTTTGTGTTCCAGCAGACTCACTTGGTCAGTAATCTGTCCCTCTATGAAAATGTGGCGGTGGCCGGCTATGTGGGGAAGAAGCGTTCTCCCCAGGAGGCCGCCAAACGGGCGGAGGCCCTGTTGGAGCAAATGAACGTGGGCAGCGCGAAAGACCGCTTCCCCGCCCAGGTCTCCGGCGGCGAAGCCCAGCGGGCAGCAATCGCCAGGGCCATGATCAATGATCCCGGCTTGTTATTCGCTGACGAACCTACCGGGGCTTTGAACAAATCCAACAGTGAGGATGTGCTGAATCTCCTCTCGCAGTTGAATCAGAGTGGGCAGAGCATCCTGATGGTAACCCACGATGTCCGGGCGGCGCTCCGCGGCAACCGCATTCTGTATCTGGAGGACGGCAAGGTCTTGGACGAACTGAATCTGCCGGTTTATGATGCCGGTCAGCTCAAGGAACGTGAGACACAGGTCAACGGCTGGCTCTCCGCCCTGCAATGGTAGGTGGCGATATGGAAAACCGAATTTTGTTCAGAGCCGGTTTGAGACGGCACAAGAGCAGTCTCGTGGGCGTATTTGTGCTGGTGTTCCTGGTTTCTCTGGCGTTGGGGACCGTGCTGACGGTCTGGAGCAATTCCAGTCGGTATGTCTCCGCAGAGATGGAGCGGGCCGGGTTTGGAACACTCACCGCTTGGGTGTCAGATGTTCCTGATTTGGACAGTCTTGTGGGTGAGATAGCTTCCATGCCGGATGTGTCCACTGTTGAAACTCAGGAAGTCATTTTTTCCAACTATGCTGTCGGGGAACAGGAATCCGACAGCGAAGGCCAGCTCATCACCCTGCACCCCGACGAAACCCGCTACCGCTTTTTTACGGATGATCGCTCTGCCTATCAAACCAATATCCCGGAGATCATGCCCGGTGAGGTCTATGTCTCTCCCTCTCTGGTTTCCATGTTCGGCGTGGAGTTGGGCGATGAGATCACCTTTCCCATTGCCCGCGCAGGTGGAGATGTGGTCTTTACAGTAAAAGGTTTCTACGAGGACCCTTTTATGGGCAGTTCCATGATTGGGATGAAGGGCTTTCTGATCTGCCAGGAGGATCACGATACCATTGTGGAGATCATCCGATCTTCCAGCATTGACGCCCTGGCCCGTGATGGAGCGATGCTCCACATCTTCTCCAACAGGGAGATCACTACCGCAGCGCTGAATCAGACGATCAATGAGCAGACCTCGCTTCCGTCCTTTACGGAGTTTGTCCATACCGCCCAGGCCATCCAGGGCTTCATGCTGATCTTGCAGAACGCTTTTAGCGGGCTTTTGATTGCATTGTCAGTTGTGCTTCTGGCTGCGGTGCTGGTAGTCCTGAGCCACAGCATCGGCAGTACGATTGAAGCGGACTACAAAAACATGGGGATTCTCAAGACCGTAGGCTTCACCAGCGCCGCCCTCCGCCGCCTCCAACTGCTGCAATACGGCGCGGCGATACTGGCCGGCATGGCGCTGGGTCTGTTCCTGACGGTTCCCGCCAGCAGGTTTGTCAGCCACATTACGCTGACCACCACCGGCATCCAGGTTCCGTCCCGCTTCCCAATCTTTTGGTGTGCGGGGGCGTTTGCCGCGATTCTGTTTCTGCTTGGCCTGTTCATCCTCTGGAAAACCGGCAAAATCGGGAGCGTTTCTCCGATGCGGGCGATTCGTGGAGAAACAGAAAGCACAGCTCTCCAAAAGGAAAAACTGCCGCCCATCGGCGGGAACGGCCTGTGCTTCCACCTGGCTCTGCGCCAGCTCCTCACAGCAAAGAGACGGTATCTCAGCACCTGCGCTGTGGCGGTGCTGCTGGTGTTCTTCGCCTCCATGATTGGGCGCATGGACGCATGGCTGGGGCCGGACGGGAAGGGCATGATGGATGCCTTCAACCCCGCTGACCACGACCTGGGTGTTCAGACCTTCGGCACACTGGATGAGGCGGAGGCGGAGGAACTGGTGCTGACCTTTACGGAAATCACCGACAGCTACCTGCTGGCTATGCCCAGCGTAGCGGTCAACGGCGTGGACTACACCGCCAATGTCATCGACCAGCCGGAGCGGTTCCACATTCTGGAGGGCCGGACCTGCATAGCGGTTGATGAGATCGTTGTGACTGAATTTATTGCCGCAAATTTCGGTTTGAACATCGGAGATGCCGTCACTGTTTCCGGGGGAGTGGGCAGCGGGGAATACACCGTTACCGGAATCTACTCTTGCGCCAACGACATGGGGGACAACATCGGCATGACGGCGGCAGGGTATCTGCTCATAGGCCGGGATGATCCGCAGATCTGGTGCCACCACTACTTTCTGGCAAACCCCAGCCAGAAAGCCGCTATCACGGAAGCTCTGGAGGACGCTTACGGCGGGGACGTCCATGTCCACGAAAACACTTGGCCTGGGCTGTTTGGCATTATAGCGGCTATGCGGGCGCTGCTGGTGTTTATGTACGGCATGGTCACGGCGTTTATCCTGATCGTCACCATTATGACTGGAACCCGTCTCCTGGCCGCAGAGCAGCGGAATACTGGCATTTATAAAGCCCTCGGCTTTACAAACCGGCAGCTTCGCTTGTCCTTCGCCCTTCGATTTGGCATGACTGCTGCCATAGGCGGAGCATTGGGGCTTGTCCTCGCCGCCGCTGCCACTGATCCGCTGGTATCCTCTGCCATGAAGCTGGCAGGCATCAGCAACTTTGCTTCTGCGGCAGCCTGGAACAGTACAGTCCTTCCAATCGTTATAGTGATTGGACTGTTTACGCTGTTTGCGTATCTGGCAGCCGGAAAAATCAAAAGGACCGATTTAACGGTGCTGATCTCAGAATAAAGAAAGGGATTTTTATGAAAAGGAAAACTTCACTATTTTTGCTTTCTATGACGCTCGTTCTCTCTATGCTTCTGTCTGGCTGCGGCCAGTCCCAGACCAGCGCACCTCCCTCCGAAAGCGATGATGCAGCCAATCCTCCTGTTGTGGATACGGTAACGCCGTCTGATGAGTTGGAAACACCGGAAGATTCCCAGCCGGTCATCTCTGACGCCCCCGAAGATGAGTCTGCTACTGGTGAGGAGAAAGCGGATGAGGAAACATCCGCTCCCAGTGAAAATGCGCCGGATGAGACTGCGCCGCCCCTGGAGGAATCAACTCCCGAACAGAAACCGGCGCAGACGCAGGAACAAACACCTGACCCCGAGCCTGACACCACGCCTGCACTTCCTCCCGCTCCCGTTACACAGGAACCTGCTTCTGCGCCGGAAACGCCCTCCGAGGAGGAAACGCCTCCTGTGGAAGAAACGGAACCCGTTGCCCCCCCTGCATCCAACACGACTCTCTCCGGCACAACTTTGACTCTGCGTTTTGGCGGTGGGGAGGAATTTACCATCAATATGTACGACAATGACACGGCGAATAAGATTGCCGAGTATGTGGGTACGGCAGCATGGCAGCTTCCTATTTACCACTACGATGATTACGATGGCTGGGAGTCCTTCCAGTATTACGACATTCCCAGCCGCTATGACATTCCGGACGGCTCTCAGTCTGTTACCTCCCAGAAAGCCGGAGCGGTATACTACTCCCATCCCAACCGGATCATCCTCTTTTATCAGGATGCCAACATTTCTACGGAGTACACCCCTGTGGGCTACATTGATTTCTCGCAGGACTTGGTGGATGCCGTAGAGAACAACCCGGTAGTCGAGGGCTGGGGCAACAAGCTGATTTTTATTCAGCCCTAAAGAACCACATCGCAAAAGCAATAGACTTTTCGTTTTGAAAAATCCATGCAAAAAACCTATGGTTTCATATTCAATATAAGTATTTGCTATTTATAAGGGCCGGGTATATGATAAGGATACAGCAAATAATCCACACACAACAACAAGGAGTGATCAACATCATGCGGAAAAAATGGTTCTCCATACTGCTCTCCGCTTTGCTGGTCCTGTCTCTGGCCGCCTGTGCAGAAAAGGACTCGGCAGCCAATAGCAGCACGACCCAGCCCGTGGATGAGAGCGGCAGCGTCAAAACGGAAACCTCTGCGGCGGATCAGCTGACGGTGCGCTTTGGCGACAGTGGCGCCCCATTTACGATGTACCTGGAAGATAACGACACGGCGGCAGCTATTGCCCGGCACGTGGGCAGCGCGGACTGGCGGCTCCCCATCTACCACTACGATGATTACGATGGCTGGGAATCCTTCCAGTATTATGACATCCCCAGCCGGTACGAGGTTCCCTCTGCCGCAGAGACTGTCACCTCGTATAATAAGATTTGCAGACGATTTATAGTGAGTCTGCTTAGGCCTTGTT
>CANOYV010000055.1:0-14237 GCA_947571605.1 uncultured bacterium
CCGTTCAAGTAGGGGTCTACCATCAGGTCGCTCACACTCTCCGCGATGCAGTTGAAAATGGTGGCCATGGCGTAGGCGGTGGAGTTCTTCACCGGCCTGTCCAGGTTGGCGTGGAGCTTGGCCTCTGCAGCCTGCAAAATCGTGTAATCCAGCAGTTTCAGCCTGGCCCGCACCCGTTTTTGGGGCAGGGTGGCATTGCCTATTCGGAAGCTGTCCGCATAGAAAAGCCGCTCGATGGCGTTCTCAAACACCTGGGCGGTTTCGCTGGGGAAACACTGGAGCTCACAGGCGTCCAAAATGCCCGTGAGCTCCGCTTCTTCGTCCGCCAGTCCGTTCCCGCGCGGGACGGACAGACTGACATCAATATGACTGGGGTAAGTATGACTAAGATCTTTATAACTTGGCCGCGCTTTCTGCGGTTCTGGAACCTCAGCATTTGCGGTTCTTGAGGCACAGCTTTCGCGGTCCTTAACCTTCAGATCCTGCGGTTCTTCGGCGGGCGCGGGTGAATTCTGGCCGTCAAGAACCTCAGAACCGGCGGTTCTTGAATTGCCGTCATCCGGGCCTACAAAGGGGGCGCTGGAATAGTCCGGGTCGTCCTGGGGCGTTACGTTAGCCAGGTAGATCTGGTTGGCATCGCCCCGGCCGCACCGCTTCTCCCAGATTAGGTCCAGCTCCTTCAGCGTGCGGAAGGCCGCCGTCACCTTCTGCTCACAGATCCGCAGCTCCCGGGCCAGCTCCTTCCGGGGGAAGATGACGAACACCTCACCGAGGTCGTTCACCCAGCCGTTGCGCCGGGAGAGCTGGAAACGGTTCAGCAGGAAGGTGTACGCCACCTTGGCCTCCAGGCCCATGCCGGCATAGCGGGGATCGGAAAACAGCCAGCGGGGCATCTGCATATGGTAAATGCTCTGTACGTCCGTCTGCCGCATCAGCGGGAAGGACGGGCGTTCTTTCATAGTCGCAGCCCTCATGGGGATTCCTCCTTCGATTTCAAGTGGGTGCCCATTGACACCATATATGACACCGTGCTATAATTTGCAGTAGAAAGACATATCATGTGGGGTGAACCTGTTTTGAGCCAGTGGGATAAGCTTGTGGCGGAGATCCTGAAACAAAGCCCAAACCTTCGTTTTGAAGATTTATATAAAGCATTGGTCAAGATAGGCTATGCGCCGGAGCAGCCCCGCGGGGGCAGCAGCCATTACACATTCCGCAAGGACGGCTGTATGCCCATCACGCTGCCAGAGCACACGCCCATGAAAAAAGCGTATATCAATTTGGTTGCCGATGCCGTCCGTGCGTATCTCCAGGAGGTGTGAGATGAGCAAAGATTTGAATTACTATATGGCCCTGCCCTACCGGGTGGAGGTGATCCCCGACGAGGAAGAAGGGGGATTCGCCCTCCATTGCCCGGAGTTGAACGGCTGCATGACCTGCGCCGAAACCCTGGAGGAAGGGTTCAAAATGCTGGAGGATGCCAAGCGGTGCTGGTTCACCGCCTGCATCGAGGACGGTATCCCCATCCCCGAGCCCACACGCCTGGAGGACTACAGCGGCCAGTTCAAACTGCGGCTTCCAAAATCCCTCCACAGGCTCCTGGCCCAGAAGTCCAGCGAGGAGGGCGTGTCCATGAACCAGTATTGCGTCTACCTTCTCAGCAAAGGAATTTAATAGCGGTACTTCAACCTCCCGCCGGGATTCCCCTCCCCGGCGGGAGTTCTTCATCCTCACCATCCCCGCCCACCACGCCGTCGGGCCCCAGTTCCACCATGCCCAGTCCCTGGTCGTTAAACTGATACTCCACACTCTGGGATGGGTTGGGTTCATCCTCTTGCTCTGGCTGCTTTGGCGGCGCAGGCGGCTCCTGCCCGGGTACATCCGGCGGGGCCGCCTTTTTTGCCGCCTGTACCTTTTTCTGTTCCTCCTTCAGCCTCCACTCCGGCGTGTAGTCCGCCACCCGGCAGAATTTCAGCGTTCCATAGTCCGGAAACTCCTCCGGTGACAACTTGTACAACAGGGCAGGCTTGCGGCCCTGGAACAGGGCGATGCACTGGCGGCGGTCGAGACGCAGGATTTCATCCGGCTGCATCAGCTCCCGCTGGGTGTTGCTCCTTGTCTGGGAATAGGGCCGGGTGTTGCCGTAGACGAAGCCGTAGAGCGGCGGCTGAGGCTTGGAGCTGCTGGTGAGAGAGATGGCCACCTTGCCGCGGTTCAAAAAGGACTAAAGCTTTTTGCTGGCAGGGCAGCGCCTCCCAAACACCAATACAATCCCAGTGCGCCTACTTTGGAAGATGTCCAACGACAATTTGTGACATTCAAAGAGACACTTCCCAACGGTATTTTCGCCGATGTGAATGATGAACAAATCATGCTACCCTGCTTTTATACCTTTATCTACCGTGCAGGGACGATATCGGATTATATCGACTTGGATATGGTGTTCGATTTTTACGATAAGCTTGGATATCATATTTCAACCGCAGAGGAAAAGGAGATCCGCTGCCTTTGCGGTTGTGAGATCAAGCGGTTTGGAACGGCACAGGCTCCATTCCAATATGCGCACGCCGCAACCGCGGCGGATTTCATCACCACCGGTTTGCTTCTGGGGTACCCCATTGAATCGACGGTCAGCATTCTCCAGGGCCACAGATGAAAAGTGCACCCACAGCCGGCTTGACTTGATAAAGAAATTCGGTTATAATTTCTTTATCAACGAGGAGGTGTGCGCAATGCCAAACATTCGCTCCAGCGCAGAACTGAGAAATCAGTATAATGAAATATCCACCTTCTGCCACGAATACGCCGAACCGGTATTTATTACGAAAAACGGAAAGGGCGATCTGGCTGTGATGAGCATTGAGGCATATGAGGAGCTGATGGGGCGATTTGAGCTATACAGTTTGCTCCAGGACGGCATGGATGACGTAGCTGCGGGAAATACCCAGCCGCTTTCTGAGGCGATCGAACAGCTCAGGAGGCGCCGAAATCGATGACCTACCATGTTCACATCACCCGTCGGGCCGAGCGCGATTTGAGCCGTGCGCTGGACTATATTGAGTTTTCTCTGAAAAACCCCCAGGCAGCGGACAGCCTGCTGGACGAAGCGGAGCGTGTGCTCAACAGCCTGTCTCAGATGCCGGAACGTTACGCCCTGCCGGAGGACAAGCTGCTGGCCGCATGGGGGATTCGGTTCGTGCAGGTCAAAAAATACCTGGCCTTCTACGTCATCACCGAGGAGACGCAGACCATCCATGTCATCCGATTCCTTTATGGAAAAAGCGACTGGCGCTCTATGCTGCGGCAGGGATTTACAATGGAATGACCACCTCAGCTCCCGCCGGGATTCATCTCCCCGGCGGGATTTCTTCATCTTCATCGTTTCCACCCACTACGCCGTCAGGCCCCAGCTCCACCATGCCCAAGCCCTGGTCGGTGAGCTGATACTCCACTCTCTGGGATGGATTGGGTTCATCCTCCGGGCCGGGCTGCTTCGGCGGCCCAGGCGGTTCCTGCCCGGGTGCATCCGGCGGGGCCGCCTTTTTTGCCGCCTGCGCCTTTTTCTGTTCCTCCTTTAGTCTCCACTCCGGCGTGTAGTCCGCCACCCGGCAGGACTTCAGCTCGCCGTACCCCGGCAGCTCTTCCGGTGTCAGCTTATAGAGCAGGGCGGGCTTGCGGCCCTGGAACAGGGCGATGCACTGGCGGCGGTCCAGCCGCAGGATCTCATCCGGCTGCATCAGCTCCCGCTGGGTGTTGCTGCGGGTCTGAGAGTAGGGCCGGGTGTTGCCGTAGACGAAGCCGTAGAGCGGCGGCTGGGGTTTGGAGCTGCTGGTGAGGGAGATGGTCACCTTGCCGCACTTCTTGGAGATGTAATCCGCCGAAGTCCAGTCATTGCACCCCATGTAGAGGGTTTGGTCGAAGGTAGCCAGCTGGTTCTCCCACTCTTTGCCGGGGTACTTTTCCTGCCACTGGGAGAGGGACTGCACCACCACCTGGCAGCTCATGTTGAAGCCCCGGATGCTGTTCAACGCATCGGCGATGCCGTCCATGTAGCCAATGTTGCAGTATTCGTCCAGGCAGAAGTTTACCAGCACAGGCAGGCGGCCGCCCTTCCCCTCCAGCCGGGCGTAGTCGGACAGGCGGGGCAGGGCCAGGGAGAAGAACAACGAGCTGAGAAAGCGGTAGGCACTGTCCTGGGCAGAGATGATGACGAAGTAGGCGCAGGGCTTCTGCCCCGGCAGCAGCAGATCCACATCGTGGTTCCGGGTGATGGCGTCCACCAGCTTGTTTTGGAAGATGGCGAGACGATTGCCCAGGCCGATGGCGATGCTCCCCCACAGGTTTTCCTTGGCCTTGAGGAACAGGCCATGGTGCCCTTTGGCCGGATGGTCCGGGGGAAGCTGGGCCAGGGTACGGTTGATGTCCTGGATGCTCTGATGGGCCAGCATTTGGTACACATCTCCCAGCCCCCGCTTTTCGATGGGCAGCAGCTGGCCCTTGGCGTCCTTCAGGTTCACCACGTAATGGATCAGCGCCATGAGGAGATTCAGCTCCGCGCGGCTCCAGAAGTCGTCCGCCTCCCGTGGGCCCGAGGTGTTCTGAATAATGGTGTTGGCCACCGTCTGGGCCAGCTGGGGCTCCTTGTCCAGCCCATACAGGCAGTTCCAGCCATCGGAGTGGGCCATGTCCAGGAAGTTCACCGCCTTGACGTAGTGGCCGTGCTCTTTGAAATAGGGGGACAGTTTTTCAAAAAGCTCTCCCTTGGGATCTGTGACGAAAACAGACTCCCCGCGCTGGGCGCATCCCATCAAAAACGGGATGATAAAGCCACGGGATTTCCCGCTGCCGGGGGCGCCGATGCACAGCAGATTGTTGTTATCCCCGGGCACCATGCGGTGGGCAGCGTAGAGTGCGTATTTGTCCGGATCATCCGGGCGTTTCTTGTATTTGCCCAGCATCATGCCCTTTACCTCGGTCACGCCCCCCACCTCCAGAAACTCCCCCATTTCCTTCCGAGTGAGGAAGCCGGAGGAGCCGTGAGTGCCATCGGGCAGGATGTCAAAGCCCCGGCTGTCCCTGGTGGCCTTGTAGCCGGAGAACCACTTATACCCCGTTCCGGTGAACAGGCACACCAGCAGGGCGATGACGGCGGTGGCCCCCAGGCCGAAGGGGGTAAACAGCACGAACCAGTTGCGGAAGGGGTTGAACACCCAGATGCTCTCCACCACCTCCTCGCCGGACTTGTGGAAGGTGGAGGCAATGCCCAGCCGGATGGAGTTCAGCAGCATTCCATAGAGATACCAGCCCACCAACCCCACAGCGGCGTAGAGGGGCAGTTTCTTTTTGTGGCGCTCATACCAGGGACCGATTTTGGGTTCAAGGTGATCTTCCAGTTTTTCGATGAGCTTGGATAAGCGGGGCATCCGCCACATCTCCTTTCACAGTGAGGAATTGGGTGCGCGGGGGCACATAGGGCGCGGGCTTCCTGCCGGTGACGGCGGAGACCGCCTCAGAAGTGAGCACAAACACCCGCGCCAAATTTTTGTCCCGGCAGCGTGGGAACAGCACCTGCTCCGCCTGCCCCTCCAGGGCGGCCATGGCGATCTGGGGGAAGCCCCGGCTTTTGGCTGCGTGAATGGCGGCGTTGATCCGGCGCAGATCCATGTCCGCCGCCAGGACGAAGGGCACGCCCTGGAACATGGCGTCCCACTCGGGCACGTCGTCGGGGGGCGGGCGGTACTGGCCTTTCAACGCCGCCTGGGTGAGCTTCCTGCGGTAGTCCGGTACGGCCATGATCTGGAGCTGCACCGCCCCGGTGCTGTCACAGGACAGCAGGTGGACGGGGAGCTGAAGGCAGCGGTACGCGCCGCCGTAGGTGAGCAGTTTGCTGTCTTTCCGCTCCATGGGACGATCCAGTTCGCTGAGGACGCTTTTGTAACTGTCCCCAGCAAAGAGAAAGGCCCGCCCCACATCCCGGAACCGGGCGGTCTGATTGGAGAACGCCGCCAGCTCATCCATCAGCGCCAGCTTGCCGATGCCGGGGCAGACGTAGTGCATGGCGTACAGACTGTCCCCCAAGCGGGCCAGGGCGGCCACCCGGGTGCTGCCCCAGGGGTTGGAGCCACGGCTCCGGGCAATGGTCGGAAGAAACAAAGAAGCGGCACTGTCCAACTCCTCCGGCCCGAGGGTGAAGGGATCGACCCCGCCGTGGTAGGCGGTCACCACCAGCCGAGACACCCGGACACGCCGCTCGATCAGCGGCGGATGGTAGGCCCGGGTGGTCTGGGGAACCGCGCCGTCCAGCAGATGTTCCAGAAGGAGCTGCCCCTTGCTGGTGAGCAGCAGCGCCCCGCTCTTTTCGTGCCGCCGGATGAGGCCCAGGCCCATGAGGTTTTTCCGCTCGGCATCTGAGGCGATCCCCCTCAAGTCCCTGGGTTGGATGAACTGGCACCAACACAGCAGCTTCAAAATGTCAACGTCCCGATGGCTGAAAATCACGCATACCGCGCCCCCTTTCGTATTTCCTGCGCGCGCCGAAAACGCCCTTGCGCCGGTGCCGGCGCAAGAACTTTTTCGGCGCTTTTCCAAACCCCCTAAGGGGAGCCAATCTGATGGCTCCCCTTAGAAGTCAGCTTTTTGTAAAATTTGAACGCTCAGCCCCCTGAAAAAGCCTTTGTTTTCAACGCTTTCCGGAGACGGACACCCATCAGATTTTCGCAAACCCGCCAACCGGCCGAAAATGGCCCAAACTGAACTAAAACCTGATGGGTGTCCCAGTCACTTTTTGGGGCAATTCAGCTCCAACCGCCGCTGTAGAAATGCTTCACCTCGTAATCCCCGGAGTGGAACGCGAAGAAGTCCGCCGCGTCGGACAGATCCAGCAGGGTGATATGGCACACATCCAGCTTGCTCCGCCCGGACAACAGCGCCAATCCCAGCGTGTGCTGGTCGTCGTCCGGGATGAGCCTGCCCTTGATGGCGTTGGAAACGGCCTTGTACCCCTTGTTGTCCTGGTCAAAGATGTGGCGGCCACGAGTTCCGGTGTGCTCGTCGATCACCAGCAGCGCCCGGTTAAAAAAGGGCAGCTTGCACCCCTGGGCTTCGTAGTCATCCAGCAGGCGGCGGATGGTGTCGCAGAGCCATTCCGGGGGCTGGAACCGGCAGTGGGGCAGCAGGGTGTTCAGCGTGATGTGGAGCCAGTTGTACCCCAGCAATTCCACCGACCCGGCGATCTCCATGGGTGGG
Source organism: uncultured bacterium (assembly GCA_947571605.1). GTDB lineage: Bacteria > Bacillota > Clostridia > Oscillospirales > Oscillospiraceae > Enterenecus. The sequence continues at coordinate 7,246 of CANOYV010000055.1, forward strand.
AGGACGGGCCGGGCCCCGTAACCCCCGGCGCCGGTGCTGTACCGCTCACACAGCTTCCGCACCTCCAGAGCGGCGCTTTCAAACTGCGCCGCCGTCTGCTCCAGCGCCTTTTGCAGCTTGTCCGGGTCAGCCTGCCCGCTGTCCGCCAGCGCCGCCAATACTCCGGTCTGGCAAAAGGCGTTGTTGGTCAACCGCTGAAGCTTGGCGGCGTCCTGTCGGAAACTCATTCGCCGCCCTCCTTCCTCCGGGTTCGCAGGTCGGTGGGAGAGGTGGTGATGGCGTCGTATTCCTTCTGGGTGGCGTGGAACTGCACGGGCACATGGTTATAGCCGATGCACAGCAACCCCTCACCCCGGCGGAACCGGGTGATCTGCCGTACTTCATCCTCGGACAGGTTGAGCACGTTTTGGATCAACCGGGCCTCCTGTTCCTCCATCTGCATCACCAGCTTAATGCGGCTGGAATCCAAAATGCCTTTGCCGTATTTGCCGCCGTCCAGCCCGAACAAGTCCTGCATCCCCTGGGTGGAAGTGATAGCGATGCCGCCCAGGCCGCGGATGGTCTTCACCATCTCCTGGACGAAGCCCGCCGCCAGAGGATTGGAGTTGGCCCCAACCAGGGACCACAGCTCATCGGCGATCAGGGCGGACAGGTCGCTGCCCGCGTCCATGATGAGGTCGTTGGCAATATCGGTGGCCCAGAAGATACCGGGCAGAAGCAGGTCGTCCGGCATCCCGGAGGTATCCAGCACGATGTACTTGTTGTCCAGGTCGATGTCGTTGCGCTGGCCCATGGCGGCGGCCGAGCCGGTAACGTACCGGGCCAACACCACCGCCAGATGCTTGGTGTCCGGGTTCTTCATCAGCACGTCGTACCAGTCCGGCAAAATGGGCATCTCCACGAATTCATTATTCTCATCGGTGATAGTGGCGTTGTCGAAGGTGATCCCATACCGCCGGTAGCACGCCACCAGGGAGGAATCCAGCAGGTTTTTGTCCTCATCGGAGAGATCCCGTTTTTGCAGGGAATACCAGATGATGAGCCGGGAAATCTTGTCCGCCAGCACTGAATCGTCCCGGGCGGCCATGTCCCGTAGGCCGGCGTAGCTGTCCAGGGACCGGCGGCGGATGGCCATGATGTTGGGACAGTCCCTGGAGGAGGGGGACAGCCGCAGGTATAACCCGCCCAGCAGCTCGCACAGGGGCCGGAACTCGTGGCCCTTCTTGGGCACGATGAAGATGACCCGCCGCCCCTGTTGGCGCAGACGCCCGCCCAGGCATTGCAGGGTGAAGGTCTTGCCCGCGCCGGAGGAGCCGCCGATCCAGCAGTTGCCGTTGGTGTACTTATAATCGTCGTAGGGGTCCAGGAACACCGGGGAGCGGTTATAGAGGTTCAGCCCCAGGAAGATACCGTTTCTATCGCTCAACTCATAGGAGGCGAAGGGGAAAGCCGCCGCCACACCGGAGGTCAGGGCATTGCGCCGGGATTTGCGCTCCACGTCCGCGTCCAGGGACAGCAGGGGGAGCGCCGAAAGGAACGCCTGCTCGTTTTTGTAGTCGCAGCGCCGGGCGATCATGTCGATGGACACGCACAGCTTTTCCACCGCTGTCACCCGCTGTTCCAGCGTCTCCGGGTCGTCCGCCGTCACCTCCACCATCGTGTGCATATAGTAGAAGTCCTCATTCTGGCGGTTCATGGCGTCCTTCAGATACAGCCCGGAATTGATGGCGCTGTCCAGCTCTTCAAAGTCCTGGCGGGTGTCGCCTACGTCCCGCATCCGGGAGCGGTTCACCATGGTGGTCTGCGAAATCTTGGACAAAATCTTCTCCTTGGACTGGCGCTTGACGGTAAAACTCAGGCTGACGCCCTCACCCGCCTCCACCAGCGGAGCCAGCCAGCAGGAGCCCACGGTGGTGGAGTAGCCGTAGCCCGCCACATAGAGGTAGGCGTGGTACACCCCGTCCACCAGGATGTAGTCCCGGCTTTTGGTGTCGATGGCGGTGGGGGACAGGATATCCAGGATGGTGGTGGAGCCCGCCTCCAGCTCGGACAGATCCGGCTTTTCCTCACCGAACAGCAGGCGCTTGAGGGAGAACTTCTCCTGGCCCTCACCCTTTTTCAGCAGGGGCTTCTTCTTGGTGGCGGTTTTGGCCCCGCCCTTGGCCGGCTTTTTCTTCTGCATATGGCTCACTCCTCAAACACGCCGTGGACGGCGGTGGTCATGTCAAACACACCCTCCGGGAGCTGTACCCGCTGGCTGGTTCGCTTATTGATAATCTCGTACAGCAGCTTCAAAATGAAGTCGTCGGCAAAGCTGGGCTCCAGCACCTCCAGCTCGCAGCCGTCCAGATACCGCTGGGCGGTATCCGCCTCCTCATTGAGCCGCTGGACGATGGCGGCGGTGGTGCGGCCCTTGGCGTGCATCCGGCTCTCGTATTGAAATGTGAGAAAGAAGCGGTGCCGAAGGGCGTCGCTGGCCACTCCCTGGCCAATCTCCTTGATGTTGTCCTCGATCATCTCCCGGCAGGACTGGTTGGATTCATGGGCGGCAAACTCCTTCATCCGCTCCACGTAGTCCGCCGTGTCGGCGGGGAGAGTGCGGGCCTCGATCTGCAAATCGTCCGGCGCGATCTTCAACCACGCGGTGTAGGAAGATATAATGTTCTCCCGGTCGTTGGGGGACTTCAGGTAGATGTTCACCGGCAGCACTTCCAAAATCTTAATGAAGCGGCCGTCCTTGGTGACGACCACACCACCCACGATGTTTTGGATGGGGAGCCATGCCTGGATACTGTCCCGGAAGGGTTCGGCGGCGGGAGCGCTTGCCCCGCCGCCGAACAGCAGTTGTTTTAAATTCATGTTTTAACTTTTTCCTCCTCGATAAGTCATAAGCCTCCGCGCCCGCCTCCAGCACAGCCACGCACCGAGCCAGCGGGTGAGGCTGTCGTCCCGCACGCCGATGAGCCCGAAGCCGCCCAGCGGAACCACGATGATGAGCGTCACCGTGATTTTCGCAGTTAGCTCCAGGGGCAGCAGCACCAGGCAGAAGTACAGCACCGGCAGCACCAGGATCACCGCTTCCACCAGGTTGCGCAGCTCGAACAGCCCCATCACCCGGCCCGCGTCGGTGAAGTTGGCGGGGATGTAGTAGGTCTCGTTATTCATGCCGGGCCACCTCCACAGGCTGGAGCAGACGGCCCTTCAAGGGCTGAAGCTCTTTCGCCAGGGCCTGGGACGTGCTGGCCCGGTGGGCAATGACCGTCTCTACCGCCGACATCAGTTGCTTTTCCAGCCGGGGCGTGGGCGGAATCAGGCCCAGCTCCGCCCGGCTGAGGTATTGATTGGACAGCCCGCAGGCGTCGGCCAGCTCCGTCAGGCAGACCCCGTGTCGGTGCCGCAGGGCGCGTAAATTGGTTTCCTTCTCCATAGCGTTCACTCCAAATAGTTGATGTAGGGGATCTTGCACCACTCCCGCCAGCCCCGGCCCGCCAGCTGGGTCTTAATGACTCCGGTAGAGGTATTGGCGGCCTCGATCACATAGCCGCCCCCGATATATACCCCGATGTGGCCGTCCATATGGACCGCCAGGCCCACGATGTCCGGCATGGTGCTGATGGGCCCGTAGTCCTGTCCGGACACGCCCGCATTGACGGCGGCGCGGTACATGGTGTTGGCTCCGTAGTCCGGCATACCGTTGGTGCCGTAGCGGATGGCCCCGGTGGAGGCGTCCAGCCAGCCGTAACCCTTGATGAGCCCTACGCAGTCCGTACAGCGGCGGTTCAGCCAGTGGGAGCGGATAAAGGCCGCATTCTGTCCCACCCAATCCGGATACTGCTGGATTTTGTAGCTGAGCAGGGATTCTGTCAGCACATTGCCGTAGGTGCCCCAGACATAGCCCCAGTTGTTTTCCCATGCCTGGATGGCGTAGGCCGCCAAGTCCTTATTGTTTTTCGTGCCAGGGCTGACAAACCCGGATATGTCAATGCCGTTGCCGTAGCTTGGGCCATGTTCTCCCCCTGGGCCAGAGGGGTCGCCGCCGTAGCTTGGACGGTACTGCTCAAAATAGGGTGCGTATTCCTCAATGGCGTTGCTTTCGGACAGCACCTCGTAGATGGCCCCGGCCCAGGTGCGGCCCTCCTCGTCAAAGCCCAGGTTTTCCATGAGTTTGTCCGGCTCCAGGTGCTTCACCGTTACCTTCAGCACGTTTTTCTCGCCCTCCAGCAGGGAGTATTCGTGGGTGAGCCGGGAGGTGCAGAACGTGCGGATATCCTGGGCGCTCATGGCGTCTAAATCCTGTTGATAGGCCGCCGAGTTGATGGCAATGAGCCAGGCCAAATCGTTTTCATCAAATACGCTGTCGATCTTCACCTCGTCTATTTCAATGCCGTCGTCCTCGTATTCGTCCAGGATACTGGTGATGATTGCGTCCACCTGGGTATTCTCGAAATCCTCCAGGCTCATATAGACGCCGCCCAGGGCCATGGCCTGCTGGGTCATATGAGTGATATCCTCGGTGCCGGAGCCCTCGTAGCCAAAGAACATATTGGGCAGGGCGGTGAACACCAGCATGGGGATGAGGAGCAGGAGGATCAGAAGCCCCGCAATCAGCTTTATGAGAAAAGGCGCGGCCTCCTCCGCGGCGGCCAGGGCCGCGCCTTTGGGCCCGGTGGTGGCCAAGGCGGCTGCGATATGCGCCGCCGCCCTGGCCGCTTTACCGCCCCGGCTTTCTTTTTCATCCATGGCCGTTTCCCCCTTTCGGGCGAGGGGGCGGACGGTGGACAGGCTTCGCCCGAGTCGTCCGGGCTTTGGCCGTCCGGGCCTGTCCCGCCGCCTGTTTGCCGGCGTGCGCGGTTCCTGCCCCGCCAGGGCGAATCGTGGGAGCGCTGCCTTTCACCGGGGAAGCCCCAGAAGTGGAAGGTTTGCGCGGTTCCTGCCGGGCAGGACTGGGAGATGACCCATTCACCGTTGTGCGGCTGGAACTGGAAGTGCGTCCCTGCGGGGCCGGGCTGGAGGGTGTGCCTCCTGGTGGGGACGTTGCTGTAGCCGGGGCAGCATTCCTGCTGGGCCGGGGCGCGGGTTCACTGGGCCGCTGGGTGCTGCGGGACGGCTTTCCTGCGAAGCCGGGCTGGGACACGCCGGGAGCGCCAGGTGTTTTCGGGACAACGCCCGAATCTTCCCGGCGGGTGGTACGGGCCTTACCCGGCTTGCCCCCGGATTTGGGAACCGCTGGCCCGCTGGGATGGGGTGCGCGGGAAGCCCCGGCCGGCGCTTTCGGTGCGGAGGAGGATATCTTCCCACCCACGGTCACATTGGTCTGGCTGGTGCTGCTTACCGTACTGCCGCCCGCGGTATGACTGGCGCTGTGGGTGGAGCGGGCAGACTGGCGGGACGCCTCTGTTCCTGCGGCGCCGGACTGTGCCGCGTTCGGCTGTTTCGGCGTCGAGATTTTCGGCGCTGTTCCTGCGCCTGCGGGGCCGGGACGGGAGCCGCCTCCCTTGGGCGTGGTTCCTGCCCCGTCGGGGCGGGGAGTGTTGGGCCGCTGAGTAGTGGATGCCCTGTTCTGCCCCGGTGCGCTCTGTCCGCCCGCCGAAGCGCCATGCGGCACATAGCGGTGGGGGTGCCGGGCGCCGGGAGGCACAGAGCTTTTCCTGGTTTGCTGGGGCCGCCCGCCGCCACGTGGAGTATTCGACGCAGCGGTGTTGGTATTGCCGCTCCGGGTGGCAGTCTGGGACGAATTTTCCTGCCGGGTGTTTGTCTGCTGGGCGGTACTCTGCTGACCGGTGCTGTGATAAGTGTACCTGCCGCCGCCATGTGTTCCGCCGAAATTCTGGGAGCTGTCCCCGGCCCCACTGTGCCGCCCACCGCCTCCAAAGGAGCGCCCGCCGCCAAAGGAATCGTCAGGCCGTCCTCCATCCTGCGCTCCGCTCCCAGAAGCCTGGCCGCCGTTGGAGCGTCCGCCGCCCCAGGTGCCGCCGAACCGGCCCCCGGTGCCAGTGGAAAAGCGGGAGCCGTTGAACCGGGTGCTGCCGGACGGCCTGCCGGGTCTCGTGCCGGAAGCGGACGCGCTTGCGGTTCTCCCGCCGCCGAAACCGCCGCCTGTGACACCCTTCGCCACACCGCTCACCGCCGTGCGCACCACCGTGTAGGCCAGCATACCGGGCAGGGTTCGCCCGGGCCCGCCGGTGATGGCCGGGTTCAGGCCGATGCGGGTGATGATGGCGTCCGACTTTTTTGCCACCTTCACGATGGCAAAGATGAGCACCATCCAGGGCAGAACGTCCAGCCCGGAGGGCACTGTGGACACCACCGAAAACAGCATTTTGAAGCACACCAGGTTGGTGACCATCAGCAGGCACATGGAGCCGAACATCCGGCACCAGCCGGTAAAGATGGACGCGGTATTTTTGCTGCCGCCCATGGCAAAGGCCAGCGGTGCGGTGAGGGTGAGCATGGCCAGGATGACATACCGCTCGGCAATCTCAATGACCAGCCCCAGCACCTTGAACATGACGATGACGCTGCAAATGATGGCCATGATCCAGGCCGCGCCCAAAGCGCCGAATACGCTCTCATCCACCAGCTTCACGTCGGTGGCGTCCGGGATGCGCAGCAGATCCATGATGTTGGAGGTGAGGTCCAGCCCGATCCGGCAGATCTGGGGGCTGGCCAGCAGCAGGAAGGCGAACACAAAGGTGCGGGCAAACAACAGCTTGGGGTCTTCCCCCTCGAAGCCCAGGCCCGCCGCCATGCTTTTGAGGGCCTGGAATACAAGATTCCCCAGGAGCAAGGCCCAGCCCGCCGCCAGCAGAACCCGGGCCATGTCGTCCATGATGGGGATGTGGGTCTGGAGGTAGGCAAAGTCCAGCCCCATGATGTCCAGCAGTCCCCCGGCGATGAACTCCCAGATTTCCACCAGCAGAACGTAGATCCATTCCAGGAAACCGCGAAAAATCAGTTCCAGCATGGCGTCACGGCGTCAGGGTGTTGAAGCC
>CANOYV010000056.1:0-13949 GCA_947571605.1 uncultured bacterium
GCGAGCTCCACAGCCATAGTCAGCTCTTCCGCCTTGGTCAGCGGATAGCCTATTTCTTCAGCCGTTACCGCCGGCATCGTGGGAACCAGGCTGCCCACCACCGCCACGGAACCGAACGTTTCCCCTTCTCTACACAGCACCTGCCGGGGGTAGGTCTTGAAACCGTAATCCAGCAACTTCATATGGTCATTCCAGTCGTCTCCGTCGTTAAGCGTGACGCAGATCAGGGTCTGTCCGCCCTGGGCAGCGGCAGATACCAGCGTGCGCCCTGCCTTCTCCGTAAACCCGGTTTTCATCCCCACACAGCCCTCATAGCGAGTGAGCAGCTTGTTGTGGTTGACAAAGGTCCGGGTGCCGATGGTGATGGACCGGGTGGCGCAAATCTCCGCCACTGTCTCGTTTTTGAGGCATGCCTGGGCCGCCAGGGCCATATCGTAGGCGGTGGAATAGTGATTATCGTCGTTGAGCCCGCTGGGGTTAGCAAAAGAGCTGTCCTTCATCCCCAGCTCCGCTGCCCGCAGGTTCATCAGGGCCACGAATTCCGCCTCACTCCCCGCCGTATGGCAGGCGATGGCCATGGCGGCGTCGTTGCCCGACTGGAGCAGCAGGCCGTACAGCAGCCCCCGCAGGGTAATCTCCTCCCCAGCCTTGAGGTAGATGGAGGAGCCCTCGCTCCCCAGCCATTCCCCCTTGACGCGCACCACCTCGTCCAAATCCTCTGCCTGCTCCACCGCCACCAGCGCGGTCATCAGCTTGGTGATACTGGCAATGAGCCGGGGTTGGTGGATGTTCTGCTCATAGAGTACCCGGCCACTCTCCGCATCCATGAGGATAGCGCAGGAAGCATTGGTGCCCACGGCGTAGGCGGGCGGGCACGCCAAGGTCAGCGCCGTCAGCACAGCCAGCCCAGCCGTCAATTTTCTCACAAAAGGTCACTCCCATCCGAATGCTCAGATGGGAGTAGTATGACCTTATTGGTCGGGATTATCCCCGGCGGTCTTCTTGTCAATATAGCCGGTGACCTTCTCAAACATCTCAGGCACCAGGTCCACCACCCGGCTGACGGTGTCCCCCGGTGGGGGAGCCACGGGCAGCAGCCGGACGGAGCCATCCTTTACCACCAGGAAGGCTACGGGAATCACATTGACACCAGCTCCCGCGCCGCCGCCGAAGTTCTTGGCCACATTCTGGGTCTTGCCGAAGTCGGAGCCGCCGGTGGCAAAGCCAAAGGACAACCGGGACACCGGAATCAGCGTCACCCCGTCCTGGGTGGTAATGGGCTGGCCCACCACCGTATTGGCGTCCACCATCTCTCTGATTTTGTTCATGGTGGTCTGGAGCACTTCGTTGATGGGATGGTTGTTTTCACTCATGACTCACAATGCCTCCTGTCTTTTGACCGCGGATCTCCCGCTTTTGATCCATGTGAACAGCGCCTTTACGCCGTAATGCAACCCCAATGTCACGATCTGGCCCACAGTCAAGGTAACCTTCGCCTGGACCTCCACCGTCGGCTGCGTCGCGCCGTAATCCATATCGATTTGGAACGAATGACGTATCACCCTAAAATTATGGTCAAAAATCGGCCAAAGCATACCCAAAACCGCGTTCGCCCGTCCATAGCCCAGAGCAATCGCCGCAGGGTCGCCGCCGCCCCAAGTCAGCTCCAGCTCCAAATCGTCGATGCGGATTTTTCGTTTCAGCGACCCGCAGGCCTCCGCCGCCACCGGCAGCAGCTTCATCAGCCGGGACAGGGTGTCAGGCGATGCCTCCGGCTTTGGTTTTTCCGTCTTAGATTCCGCCTCTTTGGGCGGTTCCTTTTCTTTTTTGGGCTTCTTTTTTGGTTTTTTTTCTTTTTGGGGTTTCATCGGCAGAAGCCGTATCCGAAACGGCCCCGCAAGTGCGGTGACAAACAGCCCCGCCTGTCCGTAGCGTACCCTGCCCCCGATCCGGATCAGAGAGATCAGCCACAGGACAGCCGCTACGACCAAAAGGACCTTGAAAAAAGTCATTGGCCCTCCTCCCCGGTTGTTCCCGCCCCGGGCTCTTCCTCCTGTTCCGTCTCTGCCTCCCGGAGGCGGCGCAGGGCGGACTCCATCTCCATAGTGAGCTGGATGTCCTCCTGGCTGGCAGAGGCCAAATCAGGCAGGTCGTCCAATGACGCCAGCCCGAAAGACCGTAGGAAATTCTTTGTTGTCCGAAACTGCATGGGCCGCCCCGGCACCGCCAAACGGCCCGCCTCTCGGATGAGCTCACGCTCCAGCAGTAGGCCCACGGTGTACGAGCTGTCCACCCCGCGAATCTGCTCGATATAGGCCCGCGTCACAGGCTGGAAATAGGCGACAATGGCCAGCACCTCCAGCGCGGGTTGGGACAGTTTGGCGGGCTTGCGGTTCTCCAGCGCCTTGCGGATATACGCCGCCTGCTCCGGCGCGGAGCACATCTGCCAACTGTTTTCCATCCGCACCAGCCGGATGCCCCGCCGTTCATAGCTGTAGGCGTCCGCGATACGCTGGCAAACACTGTCCACCGTCTCCCGGTCCTGACCCAGGGTCAGGCACAGGCGCTCCACGCTCATAGGGTCACCGGCGGCAAAAAGGATACCCTCGATGGCGCTCTCCAGCTCTTTTAATTCCATGCGGGTATCCTCCTCCCGTTGTTGTCACGCTGCTCACGACGGCTACGCGCTTCTCCTTGTTGCGCTACGCCTGTTTGCGACGCGCGGCTTCGCGCTTCTTTTAATAACTCTCCACCGTCACATCCACATCCTCAGGCGCGTCGTCTACCGTGCTGGTGACGGTGCAGTCCTCCGCCGTCCCCGCAAGATGAATGCGGTTGGCCTTGCACAGCTCCAAAATCGCCAGAAAGGTGGCCACCACCTCGGACCGACTGCGGCTGGTTTTAAACAGTGCCCGGAACCGGGCTACGCCGAATTGGATGAGCCTGTCCAAAATGGACCGGGCCTTGTCCGCCACCGGGTAGGGCTCCCGGCCCACAATTCCCTCAAATGCCGTCACAGACGGCGGTAGCTTGTTGTCCGTCCGGGCCAATACCGACCAGATGGCGGTGACAATGTCCGCCTTATCGTGTACATAGCTGTAGGCCGTCTCCGCCTTCACCGGCTCTGGCTGTTTGGGGAGGTAATCCCGGCCGAATTCGTAGCGCCCGCCCAGCTCCTCCGTCACGTCTTTGATCTTCACGTAGGTTTCCTGACTCTTGTGCTCCTCCAGGGCGGCCATCAGCTCTTCCATCTCGCTCACGGCCACCTCATCGTCGATGGACAGCAGCATCCGGGTCTTGATGTACACCAGATGGGCGGCCATGGTGACGAACTCGCTGGCCACCTCCAGATTCAGCTCCTCCCGCTGGGCCATCCAGGCCAGGTACTGGTCCAGCAGCTCGGAAATCTGAATATCTCGAATCTCAATCTTATTTTTGCTCAGCAGATGGAGGATCAGGTCCAGGGGGCCGTCGAAGTCCTCCATATCCTCCTGTCTGGCTTTCACCACCTTGTCCAGGTGGTAGATGGGGGCTTCCATGGCTCCCCTCCCTTCCATAATAGGGATATTATAGCAAATTTTTTATCTGAAAACAAGGGCAGCCGAAAGAAACCACATAAATATATTTCCAAACATCGCAGCCACACAATGATAAACAGTCCAACGGTTAAATTTCAGGATTTTAACAGTTAAACTATCATTGAGACCCGTAGCTTCTTCCATGATATACGGGTCCCAGCCGGCTCCTTTTCCAATATAGTTTGTGCGCGAAAGAACATACGGGGTTTTTTTCTCGCAAGGGAAGTTGCTTGATTGGACAAAATCCCGCCCCAAATCACGACGATCGCGATATGAACAGGCAGCAATATGACCGCATGTTTATAAAACACTATCGTCAAAACAATAAGAAGCTTTTGGAACCCCAAACACATCTGCTGCTTCTGAAACAGACCTTTTATCTGTTCTCGCAACGCATTTTCATCCAAAAGGGGACCTCCTTACCTCACCCATTCAGCCTTTCCAGCGCGGCCTTGGCAGCCATCTGCTCCGCTTCCTTCTTGGTCCTGCCCGCACCTGTTCCAATGACCTCGCCGTCCACCGACGCCTCCATCTCAAAGCTGCGGCAATGATCCGGGCCGCTCTCCCGCACCAGGCGGTAACTCACAGCCGCCCCTGGCCTGCGCTGGACCAACTCCTGGAGCGCGGTCTTGTAGTCCCGGTCTGCCGCCTTTTCCTGCTCTTTGTCTAGGATCAGCGCCCGGATGATGGGCCGCACCGCCCCCATTCCCCCGTCCAGATAGACGGCGGCCAGCATAGCCTCGGTGGCGTCCGCCAAAATGGAAGGCCTGGAGCGCCCTCCTCCCGCGTCTTCCCCGCGGCCCAATCGGAGATAGCGGCCCAGGCCCAGGCTCCTGGCCACCTCGTGAAGGCTCCCCTCGCACACCAGCGCCGCACGGGTCCGGGTCAGTTCCCCCTCCGGCATGTCCGGGTGCTTGCGGAACAGGTAGTCCGCCACCACCACCCCCAACACCGAATCGCCCAGAAACTCCAGCCGCTCGTTGCTGGTCAACCCGGCGCCCCGGTGCTCGTTGGCGTAAGAGCTGTGGGTCATGGCGTGCTCCAGCAGCCCCCGGTCCCGGAAGCGGTAGCCCAGTTTTTCTTCCAATTCGTTCATAGACATCCTCCGCCATGGAAAAAGCCCCGCGCTTTGGCGGGACTTTTTCGTCGTTCAACACATAAACTCAGAGATCCAGATGCTCCTGCATGTACTTGTGCAGGTCCCCGACCGTGACGATGGACTCGATCTCGTCGCTGTCCATCTCCTCCATGCCGAACTCATCCTCCAACGCCATGGACAGGTCCATCAAATCCACGGAATCCGCGCCCAGGTCGTCCACAAAGGCAGTATCGGCGGTTATGGTCTCGGGCTCTACACCGAATTGCTCGGCGATCAGTTTACAAAGTTTCTCAAACATCTTGTAGCAGCTCCTTTATGTTGCGTTAATCAAGAACATAATAGGTGCTTTGCCGTCGGCTGTCAATAGTATTTTTGACAATTTTTTTGTCGCCTCAGCTTTCTCCGTCTCCGGTCATGACAGAACGGGCGGGCAGGCGCATGTATTCCACGTTTTCCGTGATATCCTCAATCATGCCGGAGCGCTTGAACTCCAGCGCCTGGCGAATGGCGTTCTTCATCGCGTAGCCGTTGGAAGAGCCATGGGCCTTAATAACCGGCTTGGAGATGCCCACTAGCGCAGTGCCCCCCACCTCGTTGGAATCCAGCAGCTTTTTGAAGTCCCGCAGTTCGCCCTTCATCAGAAGGGCGGCGAGCTTGGTCTTCAAGCCCTTCATAAACATCTTCTTCATCTCACGGCTGAGGAACAGCCCAGCGCCCTCTACTGCCTTGAGGAAAATATTGCCGGAGTAGCCGTCCGCTACGATCACGTCCACAGCGCCCTCCACCGCCTCCCGGGCCTCCACGTTGCCCACGAAGTTGATGCGCCCCTCTTCCTTGGCCCTTTGTAGCAGCTTGTACGCCTCCCGCTGGAGGTCAGTGCCCTTGGAGGGCTCTGTGCCGATGTTCAGCAGCCCCACCTTGGGCTCGGGACGGCCCAGTACCCGTTCCGCGTAGTAGCTACCCATGAAGGCGAACTGGAGCAGGAATTCCGGCGTACCCTCGGCGGTGGCCCCGCAGTCCACCAGCACAGCCCCGCCGCCGCCTGTGGGCACTACGGGGGCCATAGCCGCCCGGCGGACGCCTTTGATCCGCTTCACCAGCAGCGTCGCGCCCGACAGCAGCGCCCCCGTGGACCCGGCGGAAACAAAGGCGTCCCCCTCCCCGCTCTTGAGCATGTTCAGCCCCACGGTGAGAGATGAGTCCTTCTTCTCCTTGAACGCGGTGGCAGGATTGTCGCACATCTCCACCACCTGATCGGCATGGGTAATGGACAGCCCCTGGGGCAACTCGCCCACCCCCTCCTCCTTGAGGGCTTCCAGGACATCCTCCCCCCGACCCACCAGGACCACCTCTACCCCGTACTCCTTGATCGCCTGCAAGGCGCCCTGCACCGGAGCCAGAGGGGCGTTGTCGCCGCCCATGGCGTCTACAATAATGCGCATAGTTCGGCCTCCTTTTATAATCTCTCTTTCAACGCGTCCACCAGTGCCAGCGAGCGCTGGGACAGCTCCGCGTTTTTGTTCCGCTTGCCTCTCACCTTATGGTCTAAGGTCGGCATGATCCCGAAATTGATATTCATGGGCTGAAAGTCGGCGACGCTCTCGTTGCTGACGTACTGGGCCAGCGCCCCGATGGCGGTCTCCCGGGGAAAGTCCATCGGCTCCTGGCCCCGCAGCCGGCGTGCCAGCTCCACCCCCGCCAGGAAACCGGAGGCGGTGGACTCCACATACCCCTCCACCCCAGTGATCTGTCCGGCGAAGCAAATCCGTTCGTTTCCCCGCACCCGGTAATAGCGGTCCAGCAACCGGGGCGAGTTCAAGTACGTATTGCGGTGCATGACCCCGTAGCGCACATATTCCGCGTTTTTCAGCGCCGGGATCATGGAAAACACCCGCTTTTGCTCCCCCCACTTCAAATGGGTCTGGAAGCCCACCAGGTTATAAAGCGTGCCTTGGGCATTATCCCGGCGGAGCTGCACCACGGCGTAGGGTTCCCGCCCGGTTTTCGGGTCAGGCAATCCCTTGGGCTTCAGCGGCCCGAAGGACAGCGTCTGCACCCCCCGCCGGGCCATGACCTCCACAGGCATACACCCCTCGAACACGCGCTTGTCATCAAAGCCGTGGACCTCCGCTTCTTTAGCGGCGCACAGCTCTTTCCAGAAAGCCAGATATTCTTCCTCGCTGAGGGCGCAGTTGATATAGTCCGCCGTCCCCTTGTCGTAGCGGGAGGCAAACCAGGCGTGGTCCATGTCGATGCTCTCAAAGGTGACGATAGGGGCCGCCGCGTCGAAAAAGTTGAGGTAGCTGTCCTCGGGGAACAGCTCCGCGATAGCCTGGGACAGCGCGTCCGAGGTCAGTGGGCCGGAGGCCACCACCACCTCCCCATCGGGGATAGCAGCCACCTCCCCCTCCTCCACGGTAATGTTCGGGTGGCTGCGAATCGCATCGGTGACGGCAGCGGAGAAACCCTCCCGGTCCACGGCAAGAGCTCCGCCCGCCTCTACGCGGGTCTGGTCGGCGCAGCGCAGGATCAGCGACCCACACCGACGCAACTCCTCCTTCAGCAGTCCCACGGCGTTCTCCAACTGGTCTGAGCGCAAGGAGTTGGAGCACACTAGCTCAGCAAAGCCGGGACTATGGTGGGCAGGGGTCATTTTGTGGGGCTTCATCTCGGCCAGCGTGACGCAGAGCCCCCGCTGGGCGAGCTGCCAGGCGCACTCGCACCCGGCCAGCCCCGCGCCGATAACGGTTACATTCATGCTCAAGCTTCCCTCTCTCTATGGTTGGAACAACCAATTAAATAATCCAGTGAAACGTCAAAAAGTCGGTTCATTTAATCAAGCTGGGAAAGTCCGATATCGATTGGCTTTGGAGCTATACCGTCGACTCACTCCGCCGCCTTTTTTGCAGTCTTTTTCACCGTCGTTTTCTTGGTCGCGGCCGTCTTTTTCGCAGTGGTGGTCTTGGTGGTAGATGCAGTCTTTTTGGTGGTACTTTTCTTCACCGCAGTTTTCTTGGCCGCGGGCTTCTCCCCCGCCGCCTGGGCGCTCTCGCCCTCCGCTCCGTCCTCCGTCTTTTTCTTGTACCCGCCCCGCTTGTCCTCGGGCAGGAAGTTGGAGCAATCCGGATTGATGCAGAAGGGCCGCTTGAATCCCCGTCCGGACAGCTTGAACATGGTCCAGCCGCAGACAGGACAATTATCCTTCACCGGCACGTCCCAGGTCATGAAATCACACCGTTTTTCCTCCACCTTGCTGTTCAGGTACTCGCAGCAATAGTACGTGTACTGCTTGTTGTTCTTTTTGCTCACGCCGGTCCGCTTCACCAGCCGTCCGCCGCACTTGGGGCACTTCCCCGGCATCTCCACCACCAGCGGCTTGGTAAAGGTGCACTCCGGCCAGCCTGGGCAGGCCAAAAACCGCCCGAATCGGCCCATTTTTACCACCATTTTTTTGCCGCACAGGTCGCACACCTCATCCGACTCCTCGTCAGGCACCTTGATGCGCTCGCCATCCAGTTCGGATTCGGCCTTTTTCAGCTCTGCGTCAAAATCTGTATAGAACTCGCTGAGCACCTGCCTCCACTGGGCTTCACCGGCCTCCACCTTATCCAGGCGGCTCTCCATTTGGGCGGTGAAATCGGTATCCACAATGTCCGGGAATTTCTCCTTCATCAGCCCTGTGACCACCTCGCCCAGGGGCGTGGGTCGGAGGTATTTGCCTTCCTTTACCACATACTGCCGGTCGGTGATGGTAGAAATCGTAGGCGCGTAGGTGGACGGACGGCCCACCCCCTTCTCTTCCAGCGCCTTGATGAGGGTGGCCTCAGTAAACCGGGCCGGGGGCTGGGTAAAATGCTGCGCGGGGGCCAGACCGTTGAGCTTGAGGCACTCCCCTTCCTTTAAATCGGGCAGCGGAGACTGGGGAGCCTCCTCATCCTCATCCCGGCTTTCCTCATAAACCGCTGTAAAGCCACTAAACTTCACAGAGGAATGACTGGCCCGGAAACGGTACCCCGCGGCCTCCGTCTCAATGGTAACGCTATCGTACACCGCCCCCGCCATCTGGCAGGACAGGAATCGGCTCCAGATCAGTTTATAGAGGCGGTACTGGTCTGCGGTAAGGCTCTTTTTCAAATCCTCCGGGGTCAGGTTCACATCGGAGGGGCGAATAGCCTCATGGGCGTCCTGGGCGTTGCCCCTGGACTTGAACCGCCGGGTCTGCGCCGGGTAATACTGCTTACCGTATCTGGCCTCGATGAAGGTCTTGGCCGCCGCCAGCGCCTCCTCAGACAGCCGCAGAGAGTCGGTACGCATATAGGTGATAAGGCCCACGGTACCCACGCCCTCAATGTCCACGCCCTCGTAGAGCTGCTGGGCGATGGACATGGTGCGCCGGGGGATCATGTTCAGCTTGCGGGACGCCTCTTGCTGGAGGGTGGATGTGGTGAACGGAGGGGCGGGGTTGCGATTCTTGTCCTGCCGTTTCACACCAGTCACCGTAAAGGCAGATTCCTTCACGGCGTTTACAATGCTGTCCACCTGCTCTTTGCTATTCAGCTCCATCCGCTTTTCTTTCCCGTAGAAGTCCGCCTTGAACCCCCCCGGGTTGGGAGCGATACGGGACAAGTCTGCAGTAATGGACCAATACTCCTGCGGCGTAAATGCGCGGATTTCCTCCTCCCGCTCCACCGCCAGCCGGGTAGCCACGGACTGCACCCGTCCGGCGGACAGCCCCCGGCGGATTTTCTTCCACAACAGCGGCGAAAGCTGATAGCCCACGATGCGATCCAGCACACGCCGTGCCTGCTGCGCATCCACCAAATCCTGGTCGATATCCCTGGGGTTGGCAATGGACTCCTTGACCACCTTCTGGGTGATCTCGTTGAAGGTAACCCGGCAAGTCTTCTCCTTGGGTACGCCAAGCACACTCTGAAGGTGCCAGGAGATGGCCTCCCCTTCCCGGTCAGGGTCGGTAGCCAGATAAATTTTGTCGCTGGCCTTGGCGGATTTGCGCAGGTCCTTGATGACATCCGCCTTATCCTTGATGTTTTCATAGTCCGGCTCGAAGGTGCCCACATCCACGCCCAGCTTGCTCTTGGGCAGGTCTCGGATGTGGCCCATGGACGCCTTCACTTCAAAGCCAGGACCCAGATATTTTCCAATGGTTTTCGCCTTGGCTGGCGACTCCACGATGACCAAATTTGTGTTTGCCATGTTTCCTCAACTACTCCATTTTCAATTTGACGGCGGCCCGGAACCGTTTGCCGCTCTCCTCCGCCACATACCCCTGGATTTGGAGCAGGGTCATGGCGGACATCACCCGCCGGGCAGGGATCTGGGTACGCTCCACCAGATCGTCGGCCACCATCGCGCCTCCGTCCAAGGCCAGCAACAGCGCCCTCTGGTCATCGGTCAGCTTATCCTTGCAGTCCACCCAGCGGAGCACTGGCAGCCCGTCCTTTTTTTCTTGGGCGGGCTTTTCCTTTTCCTGCGCAGGCTCCCGCCGCTCTGGAACCACTGCGGCGCCTTCCAGCCGCTGCGCCTCCGCTTCTCGGGAGGGAAATGCGTCCCATCCCAGCTTCAGCTTACCGGGGAACTGATCCACAAACTCGCATAGCACATCGTCCGCGTTCAGGATCAGCTTCGCCCCCTCCTGGATCAGGCGGTTGGTGCCCTCGCTCTCCGGCGCGCCCACCGGGCCAGGAACCGCAAATACCTCCCGTCCCTGTTCCGAGGCGTGGTTTACCGTCAGCAGCGTGCCGCCATAGCGACCGCTCTCCACGGCAATAACGCCCACGGACAGGCCGCTGATGATGCGGTTGCGGATGGGGAAGTTTGAGCCTTTTGTCTCCGTCCCAGGCGGGTACTCAGAGATTAGCACACCTACCGCCGCCACATCCTCATAGAGGTCTTTGTGGTACTTGGGGTAAACCACGTCAATGCCGCCGCCCAGCACTGACACCACCGGCCCGCCCATTTTCAGCGCGCCCCGTATAGAAGCGGCGTCGATGCCTTGGGCGATCCCAGACACAATCAGGGCCCCGTTTTGGGTGAGCTCGGCGGCCAATTTGGAGGCGACTTGGACGCCATAGGGCGTGGCGGCTCGTGTACCCACCATAGCGATGGCTACTTCCTCGTCAAAGGCAATCTGCTTCCCCTTCCAATACAGCACCATGGGTGGCTGGTGGATGGCCTTCAAGCGCTCCGGATAGGTGGCGTCCTGAAGGGTCAGCAGGTGGATGTCCAGCCGGTCGCAGTCTCCCAGCACTTCGTCGGCCTGGGACAGCGATTTATCCATCAGAGAGCGGATGGTGGCCTGGGACAGCCCGCCCACCTGGGCATAGGCCTCCTCGTCGGCGGCGTGGGCCTGCTCCGGCGTGCCGAAGCGCTCCAGCACCCGCACAGCGTTCTGTCCCGCCAGCCCTTTGCGCTGGGTGAGCCATATCCAATGCTTCAGATTAGACATAACGGACTCCCTCCCTGTTCCCCCTATTTTCCATCGTTCCGCGCCATCTCCCATAGCACCACGGAAGCGGCCACAGCGGCGTTCAGCGACTCGCAACGGGCGCGCATGGGGATCTTAACCGTCTTTCCACACAGCTCCAGCGCCTGCCGGGACACGCCCCGTCCCTCGCTGCCGATAACCACCGCCGCCTGGTCAAACGAAACGTCACGGATATCCTCCGTATCCTCCCGTAACGCGGTAGCGTATAGCGGAATGCCTGCCCGGACCAGCTTTTCCGCCGCTGTTTCCAGCGTACTTTCATAGGCCGGAAGGCGGAACACCGCCCCCATCGTGGCCCGCACCGTCTTGGGGTTCCAGGGGTCGGCGCAGCCGTTGCACAGGATCAGCCCGTCCACCCCAAAGGCGTCGGCAGTCCGCCAGATGGCGCCCACATTGCCTGGGTCCCGGACGCCGTCCAGCACTAGATAACGTTCGCCTGTCAATTCCCCCGGCATGGCAAGAGCTTTCCCCTTACAGAGGAAAACAATACCTTGGGGGCTCTCCGTGTCCGCAATGGAGGCCAGCAGACTGTCCGCCACCTCCACCACCCGCACCAAGCCGGGCAACTCCGGCAGAGACACGCCGGTGGCGAAGATCACCGCCTCCAGCTCCGCCCCCCAGCGTAGCGCCTCGGTCAGCAGCTTGGGACCCTCGGCAGCAAACCTCCCCTCCTCCCGGCGGAAAGAGCGACGGCTGTTCAGCTTCCGCACACGGGTCAACAGAGGGTTGGCCCGGCTGGTGATGATTTCCCGCTCCATGGCGTTCCCTCCTGTTTCAATGCGCAAAAGCATACCGGCGGCCGCGCCGGTATGCTTTTTGAGTCTTAATCCAGCGGCTTCATCGTGGGGAATTGTTTCGCCACTCCGCACACTGTTACATAAGTTATCAAATCCTGACCATTCATAACAGTTTTCCTAACTTTCTCGGCATATTGTTATTTATCGTTACACAGTGTATTCGCTGATTTGTCGTAAAATCTGTCGTAAAACTCAGCTGATCTTGATTTTGCCTTCCAGGTTGGCAAACGATTCCATCTTTTTCTCTTTGGTGGCCTCGTTATACACGTCCATCGTCGTTTCAATATTCCGATGGCCCATGATTTCCTGGATGATTTTGATATTCGGCTCGTTTTCACAAAGCCTTGTGCAAAAAGTGTGCCGCAGGTTGTGGACGGAGAAATGCGGTAACCGGACTGCTCCAGTTTCTTCTGCCTCAATGTTATAATCCCGAATGATACGCCAGATAGCCCGATTTACCAAATGGGGAATAAGAACCTCTTGAAAACGATTCTGGAAGATAAAGCCAGAATAGCCATCAATCTCAGAACGTGTAAATCCATGCTCCATCTGCTTCAGCCTCTCGTCCAGCAAGGCACGCTTCACATCATCGAACATCGGAATAATGCGAATGCCCGCCTTTGTTTTCGGAGTTGTGATATGGATTTCCATATTTCCGGCTTCTGTGACTCGATGTATGAGATTGTGATTTACATTAATAATCTTGCCCTTAAAGTCACAGTCTTCCCACCGAAGGCCAAGGCACTCGCCTACTCTCATTCCAGTACCAAGCAACACGGTGAACAAGTTTGACCAGTGACGGTACGTTGGAGTTCGTGCCACAAAATCGACGAATGCCTCCTGCTCGGGAACTGTCAATGCGTGGCGCTTGGGTTTTTCCCAATCATGGCTTTTCTTAATCTCAGCGATCACCCCGTCAGTAGGGTTGATACGGATGTAACCGTCCTTGACCGCCACATTAAACACCGGATGCAAAATGGTCTGGATAATTTCGACACTGTTTGGCTTAAATCCGTGCTTCAGCAGTTCGCCATAAAACTTCTTTATATCGCTGTACCTGATATTGGCAATATCCCGCATCCCAATATTTTCTTTAATGTACTTTCCGTACATATATTTATAATTTGTCCGGGTAGATGCCTTGAGCTCGTACTTGGTTGCGATATAGTCTTCCCAAAAATCATTGAGCGTCATTCTGGCGGCAACAAATGAGTTGATACCATCTTGCGTATCACGGAGTACCTTTGCCTCCATATCCCTGAGAGCTTCACAGGAACGCTTCTTCGGCGGTAATTTGTCGCTTGAAACTAATCTCCAGCTATATAGGCTCCTTCGCACCCCTTTCGCATCCACATACTTGTATTCATACTTTCCATCGGCACGCTGACTCTCTCCTGTTCTAAGGAGACGGCCTTTGCTATCTCGTCTCTTTTCTGACATGGATACCCCTTTCAGAAAAGGACATGGCAGGGCTTGAATATTATACCACGTCCTTCATTGGATTTCAAGTAATAGAATCACATCATCAAATGGAATCGCAATCATCAAGATATTCTTCCAGCCTTTTGCGGCGAATAAGCTGACGATTTCCATTCCACACTGACAAGTTTTTTTCGGGATTTTTGTCAAGAAGATCGCGGAGTTTATGTTCACCGATACCGAAATACTCTGCAGCTTCCCGAACTGTCAGCATATAACGGTCCCCTAATGGGGTTCGTTTCGTTTCTTTCATAATTATAGGATAAAACCGCCTCCCTATTGGCGGTTTTCAATACCTCCCGTTTAGAATTAGTGAACGTATGAGCAACGGGCGGCGGCTGGCTAAACCGCTCCACAGGACTTACCTCCGCAGCTTTACTCGGTGCCTCCTACAGCCTGCGACGGATTGATTACCGCTCGGACCATAGCCAAGGCAGTGTATCATGATTCGGTATATGGGTCATGGCCTCAAGCTGCCACAGCTTGCTTGT
>CANOYV010000057.1:0-13476 GCA_947571605.1 uncultured bacterium
TTAAAAAAAATTTTTAAAAATCGCACAAAGAACTGTTGACAAACCCGGAAACTTATAGTACAATACAAACAGAAAGGAACAAGGTGAGTCCAATGTACTAACGTCGAACGCACCACCCTCTTTCTGCGATTGGGAAACGCAAAGTGAAACGAAGCCTCGGCTCGTTCCAAACACGCTTACGAAAGCGACGGAAGCCAGATTCAGTCTGAAGCCTACCATTGTTTGAGGAAACAGGGAGACACCAGTTTCAGGCGGAACCCCAACGCAAAACCATCCGGAGAGACCGGAAGAAAGTGAAGGTAGAGGCCCTTGGACAATCAAACCCAGAAGTAGGCCCCCAGCCGCGAATGTAGGACGGCTGGGGGCCTGGTGTTTTTAGAAGCGTGGAGCAGACGGCTGCGAGGGAGCTTGGAGCGGAGCGAGGCCGAGCGGAGGGCCATGCAGTGGCCCGCAGACCAGGCCGAGTCGGAGCGAAAGCGACCGAGCGTCCAGACGGCTGCGCAGCGTGGCAACTAAGAAGCGTGGAGCAGGCGGCTGCGAGGGAGCTTTGAGAGGGGCCTATTTTGGCGCGTTCCAAGAGGAATGTGCTTTTTTAGCGTCTTTACCTGAGAATGGCGGAGAATTGGATAAAACCTTATGGAAAAATTAAGGGGTTGGATGGGGAAAAAGGCTTGCAAAATGAGAAATTGTCTAGTATGATTAACAGGTATACCCAGAGTGGGTATTTTATGATCGTGATTATCTGGAATGCTTTTGGGGCAGACTTCCAAAGGCACGGTATATATTACAGGAGTGAGAAGCATGTTTACAAGGGATATCGGGATCGATCTGGGTACTGCCAGCGTGTTGGTCTATATCAAGGACAAGGGAATCGTTCTGCGTGAGCCGTCGGTGGTGGCCCTGGACAAAAACACCGGCAAGCTGTTGAAGGTGGGCACCGAGGCCCAGCAGATGCTGGGCAAGACCCCCGGCAACATCGTAGCCATCCGGCCCCTGCGGGACGGCGTCATCTCGGACTACGACATGACCGAGCGGATGCTCCGAGAGTTTATCCGCAAGGTGGCCCCCGTGCGGCTGTTCAAGCCACGGGTAGTCATCTGCGTACCCTCCGGCATCACCGAGGTCGAGGAGCGCGCCGTTATTGACGCGGGCATCCAGGCCGGCGCCCGGCGGGTGTACCTCATTGAGGAGCCTCTGGCTGCCGCCATTGGCGCGGGGGTGGACATCACCCAGCCGGACGGCCACATGGTGGTGGATATCGGCGGCGGTACCGCTGACATCGCGGTCATCTCCCTGTCCGGCATTGTGGAGTCCGCGTCCATCAAGGTAGCGGGCGACGCGTTTAGCGAGGCGGTGGTGAAGTACATCCGCAAGCGGCACAACGTCCTCATCGGCGACCGCACGGCGGAGGAGCTGAAAATGACCATCGGTTGCGTTTTCCCCCGGCCGGAGGAGATTTCCATGGAGGTCAAGGGCCGCTGCCTGATGACCGGCCTGCCCCGGGTGTTCTCCGTCACCTCCGGCGAGATGATCGAGGCCTTCGAGGAGCCCTGCTCCCGCATCCTGGAGGCGATTCACGGTGTGCTGGAACGCACGCCTCCCGAGCTGGTGGCCGATATCTCCAGCAACGGCATCATTATGACCGGCGGCGGGTCGCTGGTCTGGGGCTTCGACAAGCTGATCGAGTCCCACACGGGCATTGAGACCTTCGTGGCCGACGACGCCATCTCCTGCGTGGCCCACGGCACCGGACGCAGCCTGGACACCATCGACGACATGCAGGACGGCACCATCAACATCGGCCGGCGGCAGCAGATGATCTAAAAAGAAGCGCCAAGACGTCGTAAGCAGCGCGGAGCGAAGGCGAGACAGCCGCGCGCTGCGAACGGGCGAAACGTGACAACAGCGGGAAACTTTTAAACCTTCATAGTGGAAAAGCGCTTTCCTTGCGGGAGCGCTTTTTTCATTTGTTAAGATTTTTTAAAACCCAGCCCCTTGTGTTGACAAGCGATATTATATACAGTATAATATCGCTTGTAAAAAACAAACCACATAAGAGGCCCGGTAAAGCGGGCTTTGTGGGGAGAGGAGGAGTCACATGGCTTTTGCGATGGGCCCTCAACTGCTGGACGGATGCGTGCTGGCGGTACTGTCCCACGGGGATGCCTACGGCTATATTCTCACGCAGCAGGTGAAGGAGCGGCTGGATATCTCGGAGTCCACCCTGTATCCGGTGCTGCGGCG
Source organism: uncultured bacterium (assembly GCA_947571605.1). Classification (GTDB taxonomy): domain Bacteria; phylum Bacillota; class Clostridia; order Oscillospirales; family Oscillospiraceae; genus Enterenecus. Next base: position 2,245 of record CANOYV010000057.1, read on the forward strand.
GCTCCAGCGGGACGGACTGCTGAAGGTGTATGACCGGCCCTACCAGGGGCGCAACCGCCGTTACTACGCCATCACCCCCGTGGGCCACACCCAATTGGAGCGGCGGCGGGAGGAGTGGCGGCAGTTCCGGGACGGCGTAGAGGAGCTTTTGAAGGAGGAAGAGCAAGATGGACAAACTTACCTATTTGGCTGAGCTGGCGGAGGGGCTGGCCCGCTGGGTGCCCGAGCGGGAGCGGCAGGAGATCCTGCGCTACTATGCGGAATATTTCGAGGAGGCCGGGCCGGACCGGGAGGCCCAGGTGGTTCAGGAGCTGGGCGATCCCTGGGCACTGTCCTGCCGGCTGGCGGTGGAGGGCGGCTATGTGACCCGCGAGCAGGCCAATAGCTGGACGCCCTCCAAAAAGAAAAAGTGGCCCTGGATTTTGGCGGCGGCAGTGGTGGCCCTCGTCGCCGTTCCGGCGATGCTGTTTTCCTCGCTGGCGGGACGCCTCATTGGCTTCAATGTGACCTCGTTTATGGAGAAGGAGGTGCAGGTGCAGGAGGTGGACAACGCCCAGTTCGGCGCCGTCATAGAGGACAGCGGCGTGGCCTATGTGGAGAAGGAGGGCGGCGGCTTCTGGTCCATGGAGGACGGTTATCTGGAGCCCTTCCACGAGATCGACATCGACGCCGGCATCGCCAATGTAACGGTGACCGGGGGGGAGGACTATACCCTGTGGATCAGCTCCGACTCCACTCTGGGCGGCTACAGCCTGAAATGGGAGGTCAAAAACGGCGTGCTGAAAATCCGCGACGACGGCGGAGTGGGGCACGTGAATATCACAAGCTGGGACGACTTCAAAAACATCTTCGGCGTTGACGCCAGCGCCATGGATGTGACCATCACCGTTCCCCACGGGGCGCAGATAGAAAAGCTGAAAGCCAAGACCGGCCTGGGGGACGTCTTTGTCAGCGACCTGGAGGTGGTGGGAAAGCTGGAGGCCGAGACTGGCCTGGGCGACATGGAGTGTTATGAGATCCGCAACTATGACGAGGTGGACCTGGAGACCGGCCTGGGCGATGTGACCCTGAGCGTTACGGAGGCGTACAGCGGCGTGGAGTTCGACGCAAAGACCGGCATGGGTACCGTGGAGGTCCAGGTGGAAGGCTACGAAAAGGATTGGGACTACGAGGCCAAGACCGGCATGGGCGCCGTGGCCGTCAACGGGGACAGCCGGGGTGCCAAGGTTGAGCGCAAAAGCACGGGCGACTACAAGCTGGAGCTTGAGAGCGGCATGGGCGACATAAACCTGTATTTCCAGGACGACAGATGGTAAAGTCAAAGCACTTGAAAATCGGGATCCGATTTTCGTGGGTTGGCGGGTTTAGTCCGGCAACCCATGAAATGAGCTGTGCTTCGCCTTTGAAGCCTATCGCGGGGGCTGTTTCGCGGCCCTTGCGGCGCAGTTGCACCGCGGACTTCAAAAAATCAAAGGATTCTTTTGAAGCGCGATGACTATAACATGGACGGCCCGGCGGAGGGAAAAACCGCCGGGCCGCTTTTTTGCGCAGGTAGAAGAAAATTTTTTGTCATTATGGCCCGTCCCAACCGTCTAAATCCCCACTGAGACGCTTATACTGGATTCGTGGTTGCATTTTACCGCGGCCCATTGTATAATAAATTGTTTCATCGAGAAAATGGGCCGGCAGGTTGCCGCTTTTCGCTGATTTCTGCCCGTGGGGCCGGGATCAATAGAGAGTTTCAGGAACAATGGGGTAATGAATATGGAGACGAGGAATATCCGAGACTATTTACAGCCGGGAAAACGGGCCCACCTGGTGGGCATCGGCGGGGTGTCCATGGCATCCCTGGCGGAGGTGCTCCACGGCGCCGGGGTGAAGGTCACCGGCTCCGACCAGAAGGAGAGCGCCACCGTGCTCCACCTGCGCAAGCTGGGCATTCCGGTGGCCATCGGGCACCTGCCCGGGAACGTGGAGGGAGCGGACTGCGTGGTGCGCACCGCCGCCGTCCATGACGGGAATCCGGAGATTGCCGCCGCGCTGGGCTCCGGCATCCCGGTGTTCGAGCGGGCCCAGGCGTGGGGGGCCATCATGCGGGATTACAAGAACGCCCTGTGCATCTCCGGCACCCACGGCAAGACCACGACGACCTCGATGTGTACCCACATCTTTATGGCGGCCAAGGCCGACCCCACGGTGATGATCGGCGGCACCCTGCCCCTGCTGGAGGCCTGCCACCGGGTGGGCCACGGGGATACCATCATTCTGGAGTCCTGCGAATACTGCAATTCGTTTTTGTCCTTCTATCCCACGGTGGCGGTGATCCTGAACGTGGAGGCCGACCATCTGGATTTCTTTAAGGACTTGGCGGACGTGGAGCGCTCCTTCCGGGCCTTCGCAGACAAGGTGCCGGAGAACGGCCTCATCGTGGCCAACTGCGAGGACGAGAACACTATGTACACCCTCAAGGGGGAAACCCGGCCCGTGATGACCTTCGGCGTGGACAAGGGCGACGTACACGCCGAGAACCTGTCCATGGCCCACGGCTTCGGCTCCTTCGACGTGGTGTACCAGGGGAAGAAGTACGCCCACCTGGACCTGTCCGTCCCCGGCACGCACAATGTGAAAAACGCCATGGCGGCGGCGGCGGCAGCCATCGCGCTGGGTCTGCCCGGCAAAGCCGTGGAGGACGGGATGCGGGATTTCCGGCTTCCGGGGCGGCGGTTTGAATATAAGGGGATGTACAACGGCGCGGAGGTGTGCGACGACTACGCCCACCACCCCGGCGAGCTGACGGCGCTGCTTGACACCGCCAAGGCCCTGGACTTCAAGCGGGTGATCTGCGCCTTCCAGCCCCACACCTACTCCCGGACACACGAGCTGTTCGACGACTTTGTGGAGGTGCTCAAGCGGCCGGAGGTCACTCTGCTGGCGGAAATTTTTGCCGCCCGTGAGGACAATGACGTGGGTATCTCCTCCTCCGACCTGGCAGCCCGGATCCCCGGCAGCGTATTCTGCCCCACCCTGGAGGACGTGACGGAGAAGCTCAAGCGCCTGGCCCAGCCGGGGGACCTGATTTTGACCGTGGGCGCGGGCGATATCTACCTGGCGGGAGAAGCATTGGTAAAAGAGGGAGAAAAGTAAGGGAACAGCCCGCCTCAGGCCGAGGCGGGCTGTTTTTACCCGTTTTGCAGGAACAGCGAGTCCAGCATCCGCTTGAAGATGCCGCCGATGCTCAGGCGGGGCACCTCCTGGGCGGCCACCAGGTCGATGGCGTCCACCTGCTGGCCGTCCACCAGCACCTTCAGCTCACCCAGTTTCTGGCCGGGTTCCACCGGAGCCTCCACCTGCTGGGCCAGCTCTAACTGGGTGGTAACGGCGCCCGCCTTGCTCTTTTCCAGCAGGACGGTACACTCGCGGGCGGTCACCGGCTGTACCGTGTTACGCTCCCCCAGCAGCACCTCCACCGGCGGAATGGCCTGGTCCGGATAGACAGGGGTGAGGGCGTAGTTGGCGAAGCCGTAGTTCAACAGGGCCTTGCAGCTCTCAAACCGGTCGTTGGAGGTGGGGGCGTGCATCACCACGGCGATGAGCTCCATACCGTCCCGCTCCGCCGTGGCGGACAGGCAGTACAGCGCCGTGTCGGTGAAGCCGGTTTTCAGCCCCGTGGCCCCCTCGTAGTAGAAGATGAGCCGGTTGGTGTTGGAGAGCTGGAAGGTGCCGTCCCGCAATGTGTCCATCCAGATGGTGGAGAACTCCCGGATGGCGGGGTGGTTTAGGACCAGCTCCCGGCTCATCAGCGCGATGTCACGGGCGCAGGTCAGGTGTCCCTCGGCGGGCAGGCCGGTGCAGTTTTTGAAAACGGTGTGCTCCATGCCCAGCTCCGCGGCCCGCTGGTTCATCCGCTCCACAAAGGCGGGCTCGCTGCCTGCCACGTGCTCGGCCAGAGCCACGGCGCAGTCGTTGGCGGACACCACCGTTACCGCCTTGACCATGTCCCGGACGGTCATCTGCTCGTTCTCCTTCAGCCAGATCTGGGACCCGCCCATGGAGATGGCGTGGGTGGAGGCGGTGACGGTATCGTCCCAGCCCAGGCTGCCCGAGTCGATGGCCTCCATCACCAGCAGCAGGGTCATCACCTTGGTGACCGAGGCGGGCTCATACTGGGTTTCGGCGTCCTGTTCGTATAATATTGTACCCGTGCTTTTTTCCATGAGGATGGCGGAGGGGGCGGTGACCTGGGCGGGGGCGGCGTATGCCGGAACGCTGAGCAGGCTGAGAAGCGCCAGGCCCAGGGCGGCGATTCGTTTCATGGCGTGAACCTCTTTTCCTTTTGGACTTGTAACAGCAGGATGTGCAAAAACGGGCAAAATGATACGTGGAAAAACAAGGACGGTTTTGCAGCGATTTGACAGGCCGGACAGGCTATGGTAAAATATACAAACCCCCACGAAAGCCCGGCGAAGCGGGTTTCGCGGGGGGAGCTTATGCCGACAAGGAAAGGGGAGAACATGTATGGAATTGCTGTCCATCATTGTCCCCTGTTATAACGAGGAGGCCACGGTGGAGGCGTTTTACCGGGCGGCGTCGGCGGTGTGCGCGGGGCTGCCGGACCTTGAAACGGAGTTCCTTTTCGTGGACGACGGCTCCTCCGACCGCACGCTGGAGCTGCTCCGGGAGCTGGCCGGACGGGAAAAGGGCGTGCGTTGGCTGTCCTTTTCCCGGAATTTCGGCAAGGAGGCGGCCATGTTCGGCGGGGTGGAGCACGCCCGGGGGGACCTGGTGGCCGTCATGGACGCGGACCTCCGGGACGCGCCCGCCCTGCTGCCCGAGCTGCTGGAGACGGTGCGGGGCGGCGGATATGACTGCGCCGCCGTGCGGCGGGTGGACCGGAAGGGAGAACCGCCCATCCGGTCCTGGTTTGCCCGGCAGTTTTACAAGATCATCAATAAAATGAGCAAAACGGAGATCGTGGACGGGGCCCGTGACTTCCGGCTCATGACGCGGCAGATGGTGGACGCCATCTTGCGCCTGACCGAGTACAACCGCTTTTCCAAGGGGATATTCTCCTGGGTGGGCTTTCGTACCAAGTGGGTGGAGACGGTGAACGTGGAGCGCTCCGGCGGGGAAAGCAAGTGGTCCTTTTTCAAGCTGCTGGTCTATGCGCTGGACGGTATCATTGCCTTCTCTACCGCGCCGCTGGCTATCGCGTCGGTGCTGGGGCTGGTGTTGTGTGCGGCGTCCTTTTTCGCCATCCTCTTCGTCATTGTCCGGCAGCTTGTGTGGGGCGGCAGCGCCTTCGGCTGGCCCAGCCTGGTGTGCATTATTTTGTTTATCGCGGGCATTCAACTGTTTTGTATGGGGATTCTGGGCCAATATCTGGCCAAGACCTATTTGGAGGTCAAAAAACGGCCCATCTATATCCTGCGGGAAGAGGGAGGGGATCACGGTGACGAAACATAGAATGCCCGTGTCCGCCGTCTACGGCCTGGCCTTTCTCATCCCGGCGGCGGTGATGCTGTGGACCTACGCCTCTCTGGGGCTGGCTCCCTGGGGGGACCGGACCGTCCTGCTCTCCGACATGTCCAGCCAATACGTGGAGTTTTTCTGCGCGCTGAAAAACGGAGAGCTGTTCTTCTCCTGGTCCAAGGCCCTGGGGACGGGTTACATCGGGGTGTTTTCCTACTACGTGTCCAGCCCGCTGTCCCTGCTCACCCTGCTGGTGCCCAACGAGAACATGCCCATAGGGCTGATGTTCCTCATCGTGGGGAAGGTGGGGCTGGCGGGGGTGAGCTTCGCCATGTTCGCCCGGCGGCGGTTTGACTGCTCCGGCGGGGCCTGCCTGATGTGCGGCGTGTGCTACGCCCTGATGTCCTACAACATGGTGTATTCCATCTGCGTGATGTGGCTGGACGGGGTGATCTGGCTGCCCCTGATCCTGCTGGCGCTGGAGCGGATCCTGGCGGGGAAAGGCGCGGGGCCCTTCATCGCGGCGCTGACGGCCTGCTTCATCTCCACCTGGTACATCTCCTATATGGTGGGGGCCTTCTGCGCGCTGTACCTGTGTGTCCGGCTTGTCGCCATGAAGCCGGGCCGGGCGGCGCTGAAGCCGGTGCTGCTGCGCTTTTTCGGCGGCGCGGGCTGCGCGCTGGGGCTGACGGCGTGGCTGTGGCTGCCCACCTTCCTGGCCATGTTCAACGGCAAGTTCAGCGGCGGCAATGTGGACTACGACGGGCTGTTTGCCTGCGCCCCCCTGGACCTGCTGGGCCAGCTCCGGGGCGGGCAATATCAATCCGTCGGCTACGGCGCGCCCCCTTACATATTTTGCGGCACGGCGGTGCTGGCGCTGGCGCTCATCTACTTCTTTCTCTGGGAGTTCCCCCTGCGGGAGCGGCTGGCAAACGCGGGGCTGCTGGCGGCGCTCGCCGCGTCGATGCTGCTCTCCCCGTTGGACAGGGTGTGGCACCTGTTCCAGCGGCCCAACTGGTTCCCCTTCCGCTATTCCTTCCTGTTCTCCTTCTGGGTGCTGTACCTGGCCGTCCAGGCCTTGGGCCCGCTGCTGGGCGCGTTCGACCAGCGGGGCAGGCGCTGGATTCAGCGGGGGGTGGCCCTGCTGATGGCGGCGCTTACGGTGGTTGAGCTGGGGGGCAACGCCCGGAACATCCTGGCAGGACTGGAGCGGCAGTTCTCCTCCGCCTCCTACTGGGGCTACCGGGAGTATTGCGTCAACAATGCAAAGCTGGCGGCAGCGGCGGCGGCGGACAGCGGCGGGCGGTTCTACCGCCTGGGCGCTGTGGAGGACCGGGGGCATAACAGCCCGCTCACCTTCGGCTACCCCGGCATCACCCACTACAGCAGCCTGTACAACGCGGACGTGAACCGGTTGCTGAAGAGCCTGGGCTTCGCCCAGGCGTGGATGTGGTGCGCCTACTACGGCTCCACCCCGGTCACCGATGCGCTGCTGGACGTGGAGTATGTGGTCGGCCGGGAGGCGCCGCCGGGATATCAGGCGGTGTCCAAGGCGGGGATGCTTACGCTGTGGAAGAATCCGGACACGCTGCCTTTGGTGTTCTGCCCGGAAGCGGTGGAGGAAGTATTGTACGGGGAGACCCCCTTTGACCGGCAGAACGACCTGCTCTGTTGTCTTTCCGGGACCGGTGAGGCGGTGTTTACCCCTGTGCCCGCCGGGGTATATACCGGGGCGGGGGAGACGGTCTTTACCTTCACCGGCACGGGGCGGCCCATCTACGCCGATTTATCCGCTGGCGGGCTGAACGAGGTGTTTGTGAACGGAGAACGGGTGCTGGCCTTGGGGACCAGCGAGGCGGCGTCTGTCCACTGCCTGGGCACGCCGGAAGCCGGGGCGGAGTGGACGGTGACCGTTTCCGGCTCGGGGAACTGGGCCGGGACGCTGTGGGAGCTGGATCAGGACCTTCTCCACGCCGCAGTGGCTCGGCTGGACAAGACGGAGATCACGTCGGTAGAGAGAAACGGCCGGGTGCGGGTGAAGATTCAAGACGGGACGGCCGGCGGACTGGCTACCACCATCCCCGCGGAGGACGGTTGGACCGCGTATGTGGACGGCAAAAAGGTGGAGACCGGGACGTGGCTTGGCACGTTCCTGTACGTAGAACTCCCCAACGGGGCGCGGGAGGTGGAGCTGCGCTACACCGCGCCGGGGCTGGCGCCCGGGATCGGGCTGGGCGTGCTGTCCGGGGTGGCGCTGGCGCTGGTCTGGAGCCGCCGGAGTCTTCGGTGTCTTCCTTTTTTCTTTGGAAAGAAAAAAGGAAGCGAAAAAAGAAACGTTTAGACTGATATCTGTTTTGCTTTCCATATTGAAAGGCCGGACAAAAACCTGATTTGGTTCTGTCCGGCCTAAAAATTTTGGGAAATTTTGTTTGTCTCGGTGTCGTTGCCGAGTGGGAACGAAATGGTTTTTATCACTTCCGTAACGGTCTGAAGTTTCTTTTTGCCTGCTTTTTCGTTTCAAAGAAAAAGCAGGTCTTTCAAGAAAAAACGACCTCACGAGGCGTCCGGCTCCTCCTCCGGGCCCGGGAGGACCACCACTTTGATCTCCAGCACCCGGTGGTGCTCGGCGCGGGTAACGGTGACGTCCAGGTTTTCCCACGTAAAGTGATCGCCCACCTCAGGCACCCGGCCCAGCTCCTCCAGCACCCAGCCGGAGACGGTGGCCGCGTCGCACTCGCCCGTGAGCTGGAACAGGTCGTACAGGTCGTCCAGGTCGGCGGAGCAGGCGATGAGATAGCTGCCGTCGGGCTGTTTGCGAAACTCCTCCACCACCTCGTCGTGCTCGTCCCAGATCTCGCCCACCAGTTCTTCCACGATGTCCTCCATGGTGAGGATGCCCTCGGTGCCGCCGTACTCGTCCACCACCACCGCCATCTGGGTCTTGGTGCGCTGGAATTGGCGCATCAGGTCGTCGATCTTGGTGGAGGCCGTGATGTGGAGCACCGGGCGGACCAGGGGGGATAGCTGGTCCCGGCCGTGGTAGCGGGCGGAAAACAGGTCCTTCTGATGGATCACGCCCACAATGTCGTCAATGCTCTCGTGATACACGGGCAGGCGGGAATAGCCCTCGGCGGCGAACACCGCCGTCACGTCGGGCAGGGAGGAGTTGTCCTCCACCGCTACCACGTCCACCCGGGGCGTGAGGATGTCTCCGGCCTCCAGGTCGTCGAAGCGGATGGCGGAGCGGATGAGCTGGCTTTCCTCCCGGTCCAGGCCGCCCTGGTCCTCCGCCTCTTCCACCATGGTGACCAGCTCCTCATCGGTAATGCCCTCGTCACTCTCTTTGTGAAAAAGGAGGGTGAGCAGTTTTTTCCACTGGCTGAACAGGAAGTTCAGGGGGGTGAGCACCCACATGAGCAGCCGAAGGAGGGGGGCTGAGAACATGGCGAAGGCCTCCGGGGATTCTTTGGCCAGACTCTTGGGGGAAATCTCGCCGAAGATCAGCACCACGATGGTCAGCACGATGGTGGACACCGCCGGGCCGTTTACCTCGTCGATCAGCTTGATGAACAGCAAGGTGGACAGGGTGGCGGCCACGTTGTTGACAATGTTGTTGCCGATCAAAATCGTGGACAGCAACTTGTCGTAGTCCTCGGCCAGGGCCAGGGTTTTTTCCGCCTTTTTGTCGCCGTTGTCGGCCCGGCTTTTCAAGCGGATGCGGTTGAGGGAGGTGAAGGCCGTCTCCGTAGCGGAGAAGTAGCCGGACATGACCACCATCAGCACCAGTACGGCCAGCAGTATCATACTATCTGGGTCCATATGGACAAATCAACTCCTAGAATAAGTAAGGATTTACCTTTGTATAAGGTATTGCCAACATATATACCATAGATTGATGAAAAAAGCAAGGGGGCAAATGCCCTCTTGCTTACTGTTCTGCGTCGATGTACAGTTCTTCTGTCTGCTGCTGGGCCCGGATCAGCACCGCCTGGGCCTTCATGAATTCGTTGTCCTCCATCATGTACAGCGCCGCCGTCACCGCCTTGAACAGAGTTACGTACATTTTCTGATACGGGGCGTTGGGGTCGGGCTGTGGTCTTTGGATTTTCATTGTCTATCACCTGATTTCACATAAAGTTTCTTTATTGCGAAACATTATATCACAGGGATTCAGTAAAATCAATATGAAAAATTCTTTATTACGAATCTTTTGGTGATGACAATGCAAAAGCTCAGACCAGACTTGGATATTGGTCATAATATCAGTGCTTTGCGAAGAGCGGCCAAGCTGACACAGGACCAAACAGTGGCAAGGCTACAAGTGATGGGCATTGAGATATCGAAAAGCACCTATGCCAAAATTGAAACGAACCGTATGAATATCAAGGTCAGCGAGTTGGTGGCGCTTAGTCGAATTTTTGGTGTGGATTTTAATGCTTTCTTTGGAAATTTATGATAGAAAGAGCCGCTGGAGGTGTCCAGCGGCTCTTTTGCGCTTACTTGATGGCGCGGGTCTTGACCTCCTCGCCCAGCAGCGCGGCGAACTGCTCCAGGCTCATGGCCCCCAGGTCCTCGCCGGAGCGGTGTCGCGGGGAGACGGTGCCGTTCTCTATGTCCCGGTCGCCCACCACCAGCATATAGGGAATCTTTTCCATGGTGGCCTCGCGGATCTTCTTGCCGATCTTCTCGTTGCGCTCGTCCACCTCGCAGCGGAAGCCCTGCTCCTCCAGTTTGGCGGCAACCTGTTTGGCGTACTCCGCCGCCCGGTCGGTAATGGGCAGCACCTTTACCTGCACCGGGGCCAGCCACGCCGGGAACGCGCCTGCAAAGTGCTCGGTGATCACGCCGATGAACCGCTCGAAGGAGCCCAGCACCACCCGGTGGATCATGACGGGGCGGTGCTTCTGTCCGTCCTCGCCGGTGTACTCCAGCTCGAAGCGCTCGGGGAGCTGGGAGTCGAGCTGGATGGTGCCGCACTGCCAGGTCCGCCCCAGAGAGTCGGACAGATGGAAGTCCAGCTTGGGGCCGTAGAACGCGCCGTCGCCTTCGTTGATAACAAACTCCTTGCCCATGCCGGTGATGGCGTCTTTCAGGATGTCCTGGTTGTGCTCCCACTCCTCCACGGTGCCGATATGGTCCTCGGGCATGGTGGACAGCTCGATTTCGTAGCTCAGGCCGAACACGGAGTAGACCTCGTCGAACAAGCGCACCGTCTCCTGGATCACGTCCTTCATCTGGCCCCGGGTCATGAATACGTGGGCGTCGTCCTGGGTGAAGCAGCGCACCCGGAACAGGCCGTGGAGGGCGCCGGACAGCTCGTGGCGGTGGACCAGGCCCAGTTCACCCATACGCAGGGGCAGGTCCCGGTAGGAGTGGGGTTCGCTGGAGTAGACCAGCAGGCCGCCGGGACAGTTCATGGGTTTCACAGCGAAGTCCACATCGTCGATGACGGTGGTATACATATTGTCCTTGTAGTGGTCCCAGTGGCCGGAGCGCTCCCATAGCTGGCGGTTGAGCATAATGGGGGTGGAAATCTCCAGATAGCCGTATTTTTTGTGAATCTGCCGCCAATAGTCGGTGAGGGTGTTTTTCAGCGTCATGCCCTTGGGCAGGAAGAAGGGGAAGCCGGGGCCTTCGTCCCGGAGCATGAACAGGCCCAGCTCTTTGCCCAGGCGGCGGTGGTCGCGCTTCTTGGCCTCCTCGATGCGGGCCAGGTACTCGTCCAGCTCGTCCTTCTTGGGGAAGGCGATGCCGTAGATGCGC
>CANOYV010000058.1:0-13387 GCA_947571605.1 uncultured bacterium
GGTTTGGTATCATCGGCGGGCGCGTCCCCCTCTGGGGGACTATAGGGGGTCATGTAAGTACAAGCATGGTTAATACATGGTATACCATATATACATTTGCCCATTTGGGCACACTCATCTGCCCCCTTGGGCGCTTGCATTTGCCCATTTGGGCAAGTGCATTTTCCCGTTTGGGCACCTAACCTATACAATGCCAGCAGCTCGTCACTGGGACTGTACCAGGCTGTCCGGTCCCGGCGGTCCTCGTTGTACTCCCCGGCGATGATGGCCCCCTGCTCCCGGCAGCTATTGGCAATGCGCCTGATCTGCTTAGCGCTCCACCACGGGAATATCTCCTCGAAGGCCTTGATGCTGTTGTATGTCCACCAGCGCCCGTCCCGGAAATTGCGGTTATTCGCCCGGTTGGTACGATACCAGTACACGATAGAGTCCAGAAAAACGGCTTCCTCAAAGCCATACCGCTCCGCCACATGTGCATAGCCGTTGATCTGTGTTAATGCCACCGCCAATTGGCCATCCCCTTTGAAAATTGCATATTTTACGCACGAGAGCTTGTCCCACTGGCGGGACTCACCCGCCAGTACTATTGGTTTGCGTGTCCTTGGTCGGGTCCTTCGGCGTCAGCACGATCTTGACCTCGCGGCCCCGCTGCCGGCTCAGCAGATCAGACAGCACTTCTGCGGCATAATAGGGATTAAAAATATCGGACGCCATCCAAATCACCTCATTTTAGATTATGAGTCATCAGGATTGTCCAATTCCCGGGACTCCCGCGCTTTTCTTCTTGCCAATTGTCCCGTCCTGTGCTAAAATGAGGACGAGAACCGAATTTTGTGGTTTGGTCTCACTTTGCTCCATCAGGTGCGTCACCACCTGATGGAGCGTTTTTATGCAGCCGAGGCCAAGCTCTCCTTATCCGGCCTCTTGTGCACTATCCTGAACCGCACCTTGCGCTTCGACCGTAGCAAATACGCCCTCGCTGAACCAGAGAAACCGTTCCTTTTCGGCCTCACTCATTTGCGGCAAAGCTTTCCGGAGCAGATCAAGGATTTTCTCGCCGGCCTCAGACATGAGCTCGCACCTCCTTTCGTGTTTCGTTGTTGCCCTTTCCCCACCGACGTGGTAGAATCTTGGCGGAGAAAGGGGGTGACACGATGAAACTGGATCACAATTGTGTTCGTGATGTCTTGCTCTATCTAGAATCTGAACCCTATGTTGAGATAAATTCTGACGGAGAGGTGAAGTTTACTGGAGTATGGCTTGATAATATCTGCAAAGCTCTTCCGAAATACTCCAATGACGATCCAGACACAGGGCGAAAGGAAGATAAATGCTCCGCCCTTTCCTATGCGGCAGCCTGTATGGCAAAATACTCTGCTGCGGAAGCAATCTATTGGACTTCTCCAGAAATCATGCAGTTTGATCTCTCGGGACTCTTTGCACAATTTGACATATTCACACATGAAGTCCAGTCCGATTACGAAGTGGACCACTCACGGCAATGGGTAGATATCCATTTCGAGCGGCTCAAGGAGTTGTACGAGGACTCTGTATGCAATCAGTCAGAATTTGGTTGATGGAGTCAGGCGGTGGCTTTGGCTGCCGCCTATTCCATTATTGTCCATTCCGCAAGCTCAAGTGCAAAGCGCAGGACTTCCTTAACCTGCCAAACAGGCAGTCGTCTTGGCTTTAATTCGCTCAACACATCCTTAGCTATTGCTTCCAGCTCCTCCTTGCTTTTATGCTCCCGCTTATTCATTGCGCTCACCTCCTCCTGTGGGCTATTCCAACTTCGTGGTGGATAGGGCGTTTCAGGACACCCTATCGCACTGTTTTCCTTTTGCCGCTTTTTCGCCTTTTATGGAAGCCAAACCCCGCCCAATTCGGATGGCGTGATCCCGGTGCCGCGCAGGTCCAGCCAGCCGCCCACCGTCAGGTTGTCCGGCAGGGAGGTGATCCCGGTGCCGCGCAGGTCCAGCCCGCCGTCATTCTCAGCCATTATCTGTTTTGCCAGTTTAATTGAAAGCTTCATTTTTGAGTCATCCTCCGTCTGCTTGCGCCGGCTCCCTCATAAAGAGCGGCCTCCTCTTCCGTCAGCTCAATTGTGCGGATATGTACCGTGTTATGATACTTGTTCCAAAGCTCCATCAGATAGGCAAACTGTGCCTCCGACAATGTGTGACGCTTTCCCATGGACGCCCCTCCTTCCGTAAAAGGTATGCCGCACGGCGCTTTCTTCATGCGCAGTCCAGCACTGCTTCCGCCATGGCCCGCACGCCCTCGGCGTAGCCCAAAATGAACTCTTGCTTATCGCTGGGCAAAAGGGACACCGCCTTCGCGATGCGCTCAGCAAGATCCCTCTCCTCGGTGTTCATAAAATACCTCCTTTCTCACGATGCTTACTCTCACGCCTCGCTGCGGTACATCTGTGGCCTCACAACCTTAAGCCGTCCGTCACGCATCTTCGCAATGCGATAAAGCGATTTGCCTTCCGCCGGGAGTTCATAGTAGTCCCTCGCGACTTCAACAAGCTGGACAAGCTCATACAGCGGATTGCCACGTTGCGGTCTATCATCTTTGGCTAGGCCGTAATCTCCCAGTAATCCGCTACAAGGTCCCTTGCCGAGGGCTGCCACCCGCGGCAGGGGTCCTTGGCTTTTTCGCCCAGCGTGGCATAGGCCACGCAGCAGAGGACAGAATTTGTGGGCAGGATTTTCGGAACCCACTTCTCATAGCGCCCAAAGTCATTGAGCCAACTGGTTCGCACAATAAAAGGCTGATCCTCCGTCCGGGCTTTGATTGCTTCGTGAATGTGCACTCGCTATCCACCCCCTTTCGTTGCGGCGGTTCTGCGCTTGCAAATCCTTTGAATTTGCTTCCGCGTACATTTCCGCTTGGTTTTCCAGGCCGGATATAAGAAAACCAATGGATGGACTGATGATGAAAGACCTCATTGAAGAATCTTACAATATCATCCACGGACTTGAGGCAGAGGAGTAAATGCTTCTCTGTCTAAACCCATCAGCACAGCAGAAATCTGAAGCATCGCGACGCTGAGTTCTGACAATTCACCGGCGTCACAACAACCGTTCTTGGAATACTCGAAAAGCATCTGCAACTGCTTTTCGAGTATTTCTTTGATTTCGGCAGAATTCACTTGGCCCACCCCCTTTCGTTGCGTCGTTGGTGCCGCCCGTCCAGGCGGCGCTTCTGCTTGCCCTTTCCCCGCCGCCGTGGTAAAATTGCGGCGGAGAGAGGGGGTGATTTTTTGACCGATGAAATGTTGTCTAGGATGCTATCTGATGTCCTCGGGCGGTGGCTTGATCAGAATAACGATAAAATTATCAATGGCCTCCGCTCCGCCTTGCCAAATGGGAAGCAAATAGACCCCGGCTTAGAACGGCTCCTAATCGCAGCTATTCAAATCTCCACGCAAGCGTCTATGTATCTCACGATTCGGACTTTGGAGCAATCTGGTATTTTAAGCCTTCCCTCAGAAGGGACACCAATTCTGTATCCCCTGGAGGAGAACTAAAGGTGATACAATCAATAGGTTTTGCCACACTCAGAGAAGTATCCGTCAACCCAGCGCCTACATGCCGCCCTTGTGCCGCCAGCACGAGGGCGGCAATTTCTTCCGGGGACCCATCAATCGTGATCCGCATCTCGTCCACCCCCTTTCGTTGCGGCGGTTCTGCTCTCGCGAAGCCTTAACCCCATCTTGCTTCGTTGTGGCTATAATAACTCACGTCGAAGCAATTGTCAAGTCTTCTTTTGCCACAACGAAACATTTTTATTGACAACCCCTTCTGCACATGCTATTATCAAGATATCAGGAGGTGGAGCCTATTGAATGAGCGCATAAAAGAACTGAGAAAAACTCTGGGCATGACACAACACGACTTTGCCGAACGGCTAAATATCGGTCGTGGAACGCTTGCAAACTACGAGGTAGGCCGAAATGAGCCAATAGATGCAGTGATTGCTTTAATCTGCCGCGAGTTTGACGTTCGGGAGCAATGGCTCCGCACCGGTGAGGGCGAAATGTTTATCCAGAAATCCCGCGGGGATGAAATCGCCGCCTTTGTGGGGGATATCCTGCGGGGTGAGCCGGACTTCCGCCAGCGGTTTATCTCCGTACTCTCCCGCATGACCACGGACGAGTGGAAGGTGCTGGAGAAAAAGGTGCTGGAGCTGGCGGAGGAAATAAAAAAAGCCGGCCCCTGAGGGCCGGCATGGATCGATTACAAAATATGGATGACAAACAGATAGATTTGCATCAGCTTCGGGTCGTCCGCCTCCTTCAGAACCCGGATGATCGAGGCGAGCAGGATATCCCGCTCGTACGCGCTCATCTTGTTTTCTTTGTTTTCCATAAAATTACCACCTATTTTATTTAATTTAGATGGCCATCTCAGGAAAATTATAGGACTTCAATTATTGTGCGTCAATCCCGGAAATAAATGGTTTTTCGATAAATGTGCAACTTTTTGGAAGGAAACCCGTAAATATAGAGAAGAGGCGTTAGACATGATAGGCGAAATAAATATAGCTGACATTCCATCAGCGGAAATTAGAGTATCTGACATCCCAGCACAGGCAGCAGAATATGATGACGAGAAAACTAAATTTACCAATGTAACCGTAAGAAGCAGATACGAGTCGGTGCGAAATTTTACAGTTATAGACGTAGAAACAACTGGATTATCAGCCCGAAAGGACGAAATACTTGAAATTTGTGCAATAAGATTTCGGGATGGACTGCCGCAAGAAAAATTTTCAACGCTGACTGCACCGCGAAAAAAAATACCTCCAAAAGCAACAAAAATTAACGGCATTTCAGAGAAAATGGTTGAAGGGTTCCCCCATTTCTCGCTAATTGCAGATTCTTTGGTGGAGTTTATTGGGAACGACAACATTGTTGGACACAACCTGGAATTTGACTTGCAGTTTATATTGGCGCATGGTGCCGACGTAACCCGAAGAAAACGAAAGTATTATGATACAATGACCTTAGCCAAGCACATATTAAAGGGACCGAGGCAATGGAACAAAGAATTGCAGCGATACGAGGAAACTTATGATTATGATGTTCTTGATTATAAGTTAAAAACACTTTGCGAATACTATCATATTCCTCTTCAAGATGCTCATCGTGCAACTGGTGATAGTTGTGCCACAGGCTTTTTGTTTTTGGAACTAGCTGATGAACGTACATCACATCCTCGCTATTACAGCGAAGAACAAAAACGGCGAAAACTAGGAGAAACTTCCACCGGAGAATCTCTAGAACAAACAATCCCAGAGGTCAGGCAACGAGAACGGTTAGAGGGAACGGCTAGAAATGCTTTGCTTCAGAATACTACTGGAAACAATCCTAAAGCAATACAGCCCTCCTTGTTCGACAGGCTCATCCCGGTTGACAGTTTCCGTGAAAAAGCGCTTCCATTTGTTGCATCAATTGTGTCCTTCACCGTTACCCTGTCCGTTTTATTTTTTTTATTTGCATAAAAATTCCCCGCTCGGCATTGCGGTGCCGAACGGGGACTGACAGTGAGGGCAGAAGCTGACCAAGCCGTCTGCCCTCTCATTATACCAATAATGGGAGGACAAAGCAAGATGAAGCGCGTATTTTTATACGTCCGTGTGTCTACCGAGGAGCAGGCGGTCCACGGCCTGTCCATCGATGCCCAGACCGCCGCTTTGACGCAATGGGCCAAGGGGAACGGGCACCGGATCGTGGGCACCTACGTAGACGCGGGGATATCCGCCCGCAAGCCCGCATCCCGCCGCCCGGAGCTCCAGCGGCTCCTCGCGGACGCGCAGGCAGGGAAGGGCGACCTCATCGCGTTCACCAAGCTGGACCGCTGGTTTCGCAACATTGCCGAATACTACAAGGTACAGGAAATCCTGGAAAAATGCAACGTTGACTGGCAGACGATCCATGAGGACTATGACACCTCCACCGCCTCCGGGCGGCTGAAGATCAACATCATGCTCAGCGTGGCCCAGGACGAGGCGGACCGCACTTCGGAGCGGATCAAGGCGGTATTCGCCAGCAAGCGGGCCAGGAACGAGCCCACCAGCGGGAGGCTGCCGAAGGGGTATAAGCTTGAGGGGAAAAAGGTTGTGCTGGACGAGCCGAAGGCCGCAATGGTCAGAGGCGCGTTTGATATGTACTTTGATACCGGGAGCATTTCAAAAGTAATTAGGGCCTTTCCCGATCTACATCTCAATTACTACGCCGCCCGGTACATGTTTGACTCCCCTTCCTACGCGGGGAATATGGGGGGAATTGAGATTCCGCCTATCATATCCTGGGAGGAGCACAAAAAAGCCATGAATTTACACGGGACGACCAATCGAAAAACCAAAGAGAATCGGGTTTACCTGTTCTCGGGCCTCCTGTTTTGCCCGGAGTGCGGGCGGCGGCTCGGGGGACGCATTGCGGACCGGAACCGACGAAACCAAATTATATACTATACCTGCGCGGGTCACTACCAATGGAAGGGCTGCGGCAACGCGAAGAATTACAGAGAGGCGCACATCGAGCAGTATTTGATGGATCACATAGAGGGGAAAATCAGATTTTTGGAGCACGCCCAGAGCAAAGCTCCGGAGAACAACAAGCCCAAACGGGACGCGATCAAACGGAAGTTATCCAGGCTGTCGGAGCTGTACGTAGATGAGATGATATCCAAGGAGGATTACGCCAGACAATATAGCGAGCTGACCGCTGCGCTGGACGCGCTCCCGGAGGAAGATCGCAGGGTTGACCTAGACGTGATTACAAAGCGTTTTTTCCCGGACTGGAAAGGTGTCTATTTAGATATTCCGCGGGAAGGAAAGCAGGCATTTTGGCGGAACACCATCAAAGCTATTTATTTATCAGCAGATTCTGTCGATGATTTTATTTTGCTCTGAGTGTTGATATAGTATTAAGTTTCCGGAAGCATTTAAATAAGGAATCATGGCGTCGGCCAGACGATTCATCCACTCCTCCTCGCTACCTCCGTTGACGTACATGTTGGCTTCCTGTGTCGATGGGGAAAGATATATAATTGGCATAAGAGAACCCTCCTCTGTTCCATCCTATGCGCGAGGCCGGGATTTGACAGAGCCCGGAGGAGCGGTCCAAAAACCGCTGCTCCCAGGTTTGCAAATCTGGAAAGGCTCGCATAATTTTTCTCCTTTGGAGTATGATAGTCCCATACTCATACAAAGGAGGCTTTCCCTTTGAAAATCCGAATCATGATATTATCCCTGTGTCTGGCGGGTGCGCTGACCCTGCCCGCTTTGGCGCTGACCACCTCCACCGCCGACGTGGAAAACGCTGCTCCCATCGCCGAGGACCTGTCCCTGAACACCTACAAGGGGGTGGCGATTTTCAGCCGCTTCGCCGCCGTAGACCCGGAGGGCGACTTGGTGACCTTTCAGGTGGTGGACAGCCCCGCCCGCGGCCAGGTAGGCCTGGACGAGACCGACCCCGCCGCTTTCACCTACACGCCCTACGAGGGAAAGAAGGGCAAGGACAGCTTCACCTACGTGGCCATTGACGCCAAGGGCAACACCTCCCAGCCCGCCACGGTGAAAATCGTCATTGAAAAGCAAAAGACAACGGTGAGCTACTCCGATTTGGAGGGTGATCCCAGCCACTACGCCGCCCTGCGCCTGGCGGAGTCGGGTGTGTACACCGGCCGCCGGGTCGGGGGGCTATACTGCTTCGATCCCGACGAGTCCTTCACCCGGGAGGAGTTTTTGGCTATGGCCATGACCGTCGCAGGAAAAGCTCCGCTGGACAATGTGACGCTTACCGGTTTTTATGACGACGCCGATATCTCCGCTTGGGCTAAAGGTTACGTGTCCGCGGCGCTGGTCCAGGGGACGGTGAACGGCAGCCGAAACGATGTGGGACAGACGGTCTTTGCCCCCGGCAGCGCCGTCACCCAGGCGGAGGCCGCCGTTATCATTGACCGCCTGCTGGCCACCGGCAACGTGTCCGTTGCCACCTCCACCTTTTCCGCCGAGACCGCCCCGGCCTGGGCCTATCAGTCGGTGGTGAATATGGAGGCGGTGTCTGTGCTGGGCAGCAGCACAGACCTGTACAAGCCGCTCACCCGGTCTGAGGCGGCGGTGATGCTGTCCGCCATGCTGGACGTGCTGGACAGCCGGGACTCAGGCGGATTGTTCTGGTAACAGATCCGGGGCCCCCGCAAAGCCGCCTTTTGGCTTTGTGGGGAGAGGAGAAGCAAAGGAGTGAGCGCAGTTTTCACCGCAGGTGGAAACGAAGCGGAACGAATTTTGCTTCGACGACTTGACAACAGCCTCCTACAGTTGTAGAATTAAGAAAACTACAACTGTAGGAGGTCTTGCTATGGTGAAACTATCGGACCGGGAATGGCTGGTGCTGGGGGTACTGTGGGACCTGGGCGAGGCCGCGCTGGGCGAGGTGACCCAGGCGCTTTACCAGGAGACGGGGTGGAACCGGAACACGGTGTTCACGTACCTGACCCGGATGGAGGCCAAAGGGCTGGTGTACATCAAAAAGGAGGGCTATCCCCGGCTGTACCGGGCGGCGCTCAGCCGGGAAGCCTGCCAGGCCCAGGCCCGGAACAGCTTTTTGAAACAGGTGTACCGGGGCTCTACGGGGAATCTGGTGGCGGCGTTTTTGAAGGAGAAGCCCATCTCGGAGGAGGAGCGCAGAGAACTTCGCCGGCTGTTGGACGAGATGGAGGTATAGATTATGACGGATTTCTGGTCTCTTTTGCTGCAAACCCTCACCGCCTCCGGTGTGGCGGCGCTGTTGCTGGTGGTCAAAGCCATGTTCCGGGACAAGCTGTCCCCCCGTTGGCAATTCGCTGTTTGGGGCGTGCTGGCGCTGATGCTGCTGCTCCCGGCGGGGTTTGGGGGGCGCTATGTCCTGTTCAACTGGCCCCTGCTGGTGGAGACGCTGAAGTCCCGCCTCACCGGGGATTTCGGGACTCTGACCAAGGTGATTGCCCCCGTTCCCCTGCCGTCCCTGGCCGCGCCTGAGACGATGGCGGATTGCCTGTATCTCGTCTACGTGGCGGGGGCGGTCCTGCTCCTGGCGCGGTATGTGGTGTCCTATGTCCGCCTCCGCCTGGCCCTGAAAAAGGGACGGCCCATCCGGTGCCGGCAGGTTGGGGCCGTAGGGGAGGCATACGGCCTGGATACCTGCCCAGCGGTGGAAGTAGAGGGCCTTCCCACGGCGTTCATCTGCGGGGTGCTCAAGCCTGTGCTGGCCCTGCCCGCCGGGGGAGAGACGGACGAAAAAGTCATCCTCCATGAGCTGCTCCATCTCAAGCACAATGATGTGATCTGGGGCTGGGTGATCTGTTTCTTCCGGTGCCTGCACTGGTGCAATCCACTGATCTGGCTGTGCGCCGACTGGGCGGGGAACGACCTGGAATCCCTGTGCGACCAGCGGGTGATGGAGCGGCTGGAGGGGGAGGACCGCCGGGACTACGGCCGCATCCTGCTGTCCATGGCGGATGAGAAATACGCCCGAGCCCCCGGCACCTCCTCCTCCGCCAACGGGGGAGAGAACGTCCGGCGGCGCATTGAGGCCATCGCCCGGTTCAAGCGCTACCCGGCGGGGATGGCGCTGGCGTCGGTGTGCGTGGCGCTGGTACTGGCGGCGCCCTTGGTGACGGGAGCCCGGGCAGAGGGGCTGGCCGAGGACGGAACCGGCCATCTGGACCGGATAGACTATGCCATGGCCTCCGCCCGGACGGTGCGCTGCACCACTTGCGCCGGGGCCTTCGACGCCTACGGCAAGGCGCTGATGAGCGGAAACCTCCTCTACCGGGCCATGTGCGCGCCGCTGGCGGAGCAGGACGAGCTGGCGGCTCTCTACCGGGATCGGGGGACGGGCCTGTGGCCGCGGGAGGCCAACGGGATGCCCGGATACCCCGAGAACGGCTATGGGGAGGGCTACCGGGTCTACAACCTGACCCAGGTGGGCGAGGACGCCTGGGAGGGACTGATGGTGCTCCACATCACAAAGCCGGACGCCCCCGAGAACCAGCGGGAGTATGTGTGGCTGGCAACCCAGCCCCTGCGGGCGGAAAAGGAGGGGGACCGGTGGGTGATCGTCCCTCTGGAGGAGTTCCGGGCGGTGTACGCCGAGGGCTGGACCAGTATGCCCACGAGCTGCGAGCATCTGCCCGCCGTGGTGTATGAGGCTCAGGCGGGGGACTTCACCGTCCGCGTCCGGCGGCAGAGCTATGGCAGCGTGGACAGCCGGGTGCAGAGCAGCAACGGGTTCTGGCCCGTCTCCAGCTACGACTATGCCCCCAGGCCGGACGGGGAGTTCAGGCTGGAATACTCGGACCTGATAGAGGTGGACTACACCGGCAGCCCGGCAGACAAGGCGAAATACACCCACCTGGGCCTGTCCGCCGCGCCGCTCCAGGAGGACGGGGCGCGGCCCGAGCTGCAAGCCCCCGGCCTGGGCTGGGGCGGGGGGAGCAGCTCCACCGGGGAGTTCTGGCACAGCAGACACCTGAAGGGGGACTGGAACGACCACCTCTCCCTGGGGGGCGGCGGCGGGTTTGGCGGGGAGAGCCCGCCGGACTGCTACGCGGCGGACCTGTACCTGAACGGCGAATTGGCGGGGGCGCTGACGCTTTTACCGGTGGGGGAGGGCCCGTGGACCTATGGCTTTGAACCGGCGGAGGAGATCTCCGCCCGGACAGCGGTGGAAGGAGGCGCGCGGATCGATGACTGACCGGAAAAACCTGTACCGCTGCCTGTCCAACGCCGCCTGGGGCTATTTCCTGCTCCACTTTGACGTCAATCTGGGTACGGTGAGCATCCTGCCCGCCTTCGCGGGCTATCTGTTACTGTTTTCCGCCGTCAGCGGCCTGTCCGAGGAGCGGCGGGACCT
Source organism: uncultured bacterium (assembly GCA_947571605.1). Taxonomy (GTDB): domain Bacteria; phylum Bacillota; class Clostridia; order Oscillospirales; family Oscillospiraceae; genus Enterenecus. The sequence continues at coordinate 10,910 of CANOYV010000058.1, forward strand.
GGTCCTGCTCCGGCCCCTTTGCATCCTGCTGGCGGTGTGGAACGGGCTGGAGTGGCTGCTCTCCTGGGCGGGGGCGGATGCCGGCGGGCTGTTCCCGCCCCTGGACATCGTGGTGATGGTGACAGGGCTGTACTTCCATTTCCAGTTTCTCACCGATATGGCGGCCCTGTCGGAGACGTACCAGCCTGAAGAGGGCGACCTGGACCAGCGGCTGCTCCGCCGCCGGACGGTCTACATCGTGCTGCTCACGGCGGCGTTCGTGCTGCTGTACCTGCCCGCCGGACGGTTTGAGGAGCAGCGGGGCTTTGCGGTGACGGCGCTGGCGGTGATCCTGCTGCTGGTGGCCCTGTTCATCATGGCCGGTTTGTTTGAGCTGCGCGGCCTCTTCCGGGAGGAGGAAGGGGAGAACCAGCCAAGCGCGTAAAACAACGCGGAGAGCGATTTGCTCTCCGCGTTGTTTGCCCTTACGGGTTGACCACCCAGGAGGTGAGCGCGACGGAGCCATCCTCCGCCACCTGACGGTTATCCCAATCCTCGACGGCGGCGCTCAGCTCGATGCTCCACACGGTGCGCAGCAGGGGGGCGGAATCTATCCACAGCTCGCCGTCCCGGTATACGGGAGCAAGGCCCTCATCGGTGGCGTCCCAGCTCCACGGGCCATCCACCTGCACCGTTTTGCTGCCAACGCTGTAGGTCAGGGTGGTGTCCCGGAAGGAGGCCGTGGCCACCCCCGCCGCCTCGTCCCACTCACAGTCCGCGCCCAATCCCTCGCACAGGGCGAACAGGGGGACGGTCCAATCCCCTCTGGGGGTGGCGTCCCCGATGGGGACGACGAAGGGCCGGGGGATGGCGCTGACATCCACCTCATAGGGCTCGCCGCCGTCCAAGGGGTAAGCTGTGCCGCCGAATATGACGGCCTCCATCAGGGACAGGTCCTGGATGGCGCCGAACTGCCATGTGAGCTTCTGACGGCCCGGATATTGGTTGAACAGTCCGAAATCACTTCCTCCGGAGGGGCCCGACACCCTCATCTGGCCCATGGTGTGGATGGAGCCGTCCTGAAAGAGGAAACAGGGGACCGGGCTGGTGCTGAGATGGCCGGCGGTGCAGCGCACGGTGTAGGACAGGGGAGAGAGCTCCACCGTGTGTACCGTCACCGGGCCTCCGGCGGTGCGGCCGCTCCCGCCCATGCCCTGGCTCTCGGCGTTGATGTCCAGAGTGACGGAGCGCACGGGCTTCACCGGGAACTCCAGCCAGATCCCCTCATCCATGAGGTTGAGGCGGACGGAGGCGCTCTTGCCCGCCTTCCAGGTGGCGGAGGCGTTGATACGCCAGACGTTGTCCGCAGGGGCGGCGTTGCCACTGAGGCCGTAGCTGTTGCTGCCCGGGATGCGCAGGGAGAGTAGGCCGCCGAATTCGGTGTTCTCCAGGCGCTCCCTAGCACCATCGTTTTTTGCCTCGATGAGGAGGGTGAAATAGAGCCGGTTCCCGTCGGCCAGAGAGCTGGTGACGGTCAAGGCGTAGTTGTCGTCCTCCACCGACACGGGGGTGATGGTCATCATGGCGATGGCGGTTTCGGGGTTCTCGCCCCAGGTGAACTGGCTGCTCAGCACGTTGAACTCCGGCGGGATCAGCTCCCCGCCCGCCAGGGCGGTGCCGGTGAGCAGCGCCAGGGCGGCGGCCGCCACTACGGCCAGCCTTAGCGCCCGGTGGGGGTGAAGGGCGCGGGGCCTGTGGTCCAGGGCCGCGTCCACCAGTTGGCGGACCTTCTTCGCGTCCGGCTGGGGGCAGGGGTCGCTGCCGGGGGTTACCTCGTCCCACAGTTTTTGCAGACGGTTTTTCACGTTGTTTCCACTCCTTCCTGTAATACGGCCTTCAGGGCTTTCCGGCCCCGGAACAGCCGTTGCTTGGCGGCGGTTTCGCTGAGTCCCAGCTCCGCCGCGATGGTTTTCAGCTTGTCCTCCTCGTAGTAGTAGCGGAGGAACAGGGTGCGGTCTGGCTCTTCCAGCGCGTCCACCGCCGCCCACAGGCGGGCGGACTGGTCCCGGCGCTGGGCCAGTTCTTCGGGGCCGGGAGAGGGGTCGGGCGCGTCCTCGGGGATGGGGACGCCGGGGCGGCTGCGGCGGAGCCGGTCGGTGGCTTTGTTCCTTGCCACCGCCGCCAGCCAGGGGCGCAGTCCCTGCTCCGGATCCAGCGTGTCCGCATGGGTCCACAGGGCCACGAACACGTCGGCGCACAGCTCCTCCACGTCCTCTCGGCAGGCCCGGCCCGCCAAGGCGCGCAGGAGCACCGCGCTAACGTAGGGGGTGTAGCGGCTGACAGCCTGGTCCAGCGCACCCCGGCTGTGTCTGTTCAGCTTTTGAATCAGTGTGCGCTCGTCCATAGCTCCCGATCCCTCCCAAAACCTCTGTACAGGTGGTTCTACTATAGCAACAATCAAAAATAAAGCCAAAAGTTGACAGCAGTGGTATAACAGAG
>CANOYV010000059.1:0-13300 GCA_947571605.1 uncultured bacterium
TCTCCGCTTTCTTTCAACATAGCCAGATTTCCTATGTTCTAATTCGGGAGTAATAGCAGAGAAATTTTCGATTTGGTTCAGCAAATGAAAGAGAAAACCAAATGGCAGAAAAAATATCCAAACTAATGGGATAATGTCGTTAAAATGGACTGAGGCTTTTTTGTGAGAGTTTCTTAAACCAATATACTGACCATGAATAGGACTTGTCATATCGACGATCTTTTGATAAAATAAATAATATGTAATATTTTAGGGAATTGATAGTCTTTTCGCTTTTCCTATAAACATAATTGTTTGGTTTATTGAAGGGGGCCTATTCATGTCAACAAAGAATATATATCTGTTTAAAGTTGTCATCCAAGACACTAAAACCAACACTGAAGTACCAGTAAGTTCTTTCAAAGGACTATTTGACAATATCTTTAGCCGAGGAACTCGAAATAACGCAATCAAGCTGAGTGCTGACGATGTCGAACCAATAATGCTGGATATCCTCGAAAACACAGACGAATACCTTTTTGCCAGGTTAAGCCGAAAACGCCCTAATAATAGCCTGCAAAAGCGAGATTATAGCACATATAAAACAACGGAGGTATTGGAACCCGGAGAAATTGAAACCGCTGGCGTAGAACTTTTTACATACTGCATCCTGGGGTATAGTCACGGAATTCTTTCGCTCATCAATTCAAAAGGAGCTCCAAGTGAAAACGCATTCGCTCAAATGTTTTTGCGTTATAATAATCAATTTGCTTTGGAAACCGAATCAATTCCAAATCGGGACCTGATAAAAGAGTTACTTGACGGGAAAGCACCTGAAATAAATCGAGTTCAAATAGAAATTGCACAGCCAGATGCACAGATTTTGCAGAATATGTTTGGCTTTACAGATGCCGAGGTTTTACAAACCGTCAACCACAACACCTCCGCTATTTCGTTTGAAGTCAAGCCCGATTATCGAGGGGCGCTATCCAATGACAAAAAGATAATAACGCGGTTAGTGAGTTTGCTCCAGAAAAACCACAATCGGTATAATTCTGTGATTTTATCTGGTAAAAAAGCAGCAGGAGAACGCCAGAGACAATATGATTTATATGAGGAATATTTCAAATATCCTATTAGTATAAATGAGTACCGGCAAGAAGGCGGGAAAAAAGTTGAAAGAGCAAAAGATCTTATTTTGCGTGATTACAGAAATGGAATGATGAACGTTTATAACGAGTATAAGGAAATTATCTTAACCATTAGCAATCGATGAGTTAGAACATAGCATAAAATGGGGAGGTGGACGTTATAAAGAAATTGTTTAATGCCGCTCCTTTTATTTGTTCTGTTATAGGTTGTATTTACATTCTATCTGGAAACTCTCCATGGATCATTGTGCCCTCTGATTCATCATTTCACTTCAATATAATAACTGTAAATGCTCTGTTTGGTGGATTTTTGTATACAAATTACTCTTTGCTCATAGGGTTGCTTGATAATTCAATTGCAGAAAAAATTAAGCATACTGAAATAATCAATAAGCGAAACTCGCATATCCTTAAAGGAATTGTATATGCCACCATTTCTGTTGTAGCTGGCTTATACATAGTACTGATTCCACCCAGCAGCTCACCTTTCAGTATGATCGTTTTTCATTTCATGCAAAATGCAGAAGTCGCATTTATGGCTTTTCTAATTCTATATTTCTTGTTATCACTAAAAGAAATGAGCGAATTAGTGAATGCAATTCATAAATCCGATGGAAAAAAATCAGTAGAAGATATTGATGCACTAAAAGAAAAAATTAGAAGCGGTTTCAAATAGCCAGAATTAGCGCTGAATGCCTTTGCATCATTCCAAAACTGACACTTCAAAGTTTGTATCTCATTGTGCCACAGCACTTCTCGAAAAAAGCATTTTTGCCACATTGAGCCACAAAGGGACATCCGAAAGGATGTCCCTTTTATGTTGATCCATCGGCAGCAAAACAAAACGGACAGCATTTGGAAAGGACCTGGCGCACACCCGCAAAAGGGGGGAGGCCAGGCCCTTTTGTGTCGAGGGCTTTAAGGATACAGGCTCAGCTCAAGTTGCTGTAGCCCATAAGGTACTCGTCCACCTCGCGGGCGGCGGCCCGGCCTTCGGCAATGGCCCACACCACCAGAGATTGTCCCCGGTGCATGTCGCCGGCGGTAAAGACTTTTTCGGTACAGGTGGCGTAGCCGCCGGGAGCGGTGGTCACGTTGGAGCGCCCGTCCTGTTGCACACCAAAAGCGTCGGGCACGTAGTCCTCCGGGCCTGAAAATCCCGCCGCGATGAGCAACAACCGGCAGGGCAACGTTTCCTCGCTTCCGGGGACCTCGGCCATGATCCGGCGGCCGTCCTGCTCCTTCGGCTCCAGCCGGACGGTGACGATGGAGGACAGCGCCCCCGCCTCGTCCACGCGGCACTCCTTTACCGTGGCCTGATACCGCCGGGGGTCGGCGCCGAACAGGGCGACGGCCTCCTCCTGACCATAGTCGGTTTTGCACACGCGGGGCCACTGGGGCCAGGGGTTGTTTTCGGCCCGACTGCCGGGGGCCTTCGGCATCATTTCCAACTGAGTCACGCTCCGGCACCCGTGACGGATGGCGGTGCCCACGCAGTCATTGCCGGTATCGCCGCCGCCCACAATGACCACGTCCTTGTCTGCCGCATCGATATAGGTCCCGTTTACTAAATCGCTGTCCAGCAGGGCGCGGGTGGTGGAGGCCAGGAAGTCCACGGCAAAATACGCGCCGTTCACGCCCTGGGCCGCGTCCAGTCCCCGGGGTTTTTTGGCCCCGCAGCACAACACCACTGCATCATAACTGTCCAGCAGCTCCCGGGCGGGCACGTCCCGGCCCACGTCGCAGCCGGTGCGGAACTCCACCCCTTCGGCGGTCATCAGGTCCGCCCGGCGTTGGACGATGTGTTTTTCCAATTTCATGTTGGGGATGCCGTACATGAGCAGCCCGCCCACCCGGTCGTCCCGCTCAAAGACGGTGACGGTGTGGCCCCGGCGGTTGAGCTGGTCGGCGGCGGCCAGTCCCGCCGGACCGGATCCCACCACCGCCACCCGCTTCCCGGTGCGGGTCCTGGGGGGCTGGGGGGTGATTCGACCACCGGTCCAGGCTTCCTCGACCACGGCCAGCTCGTTGTCCCGGACGGTGACCGGGTCGCCGTGAAGGCCGCAGGTACACGCCGCCTCGCACAGGGCGGGGCACACCCGGCCGGTGAATTCCGGGAAGTTGTTGGTCTTGTGCAGCCGCTCCCAGGCTAGGCCGGGATTTCCGGCATAGATGAGGTCGTTCCACTCGGGGACCAGGTTGTGCAGGGGGCACCCGGTGAACATCCCCGCCAGCTCCACCCCTGACTGGCAGAAGGGGACGCCGCACTCCATACACCGGCCCCCCTGCTTCCGCCGTTCCTCCTCTGGGAGCATGGGATGGAACTCGTTCCAGTGCTTCGCCCGCTCCTCCGGAGCTTGGGAGGGACGGCCCTGACGCCGGTATTCCAAAAATCCGGTGGGCTTTCCCATTACTGTTCCCCTCCTCGCGTCACGGCGTAGAACGCCTCAATTTCCGCCTCGTCCCGATCCATGCCCCGCTCCTCGAACTGGGCGATGGCCCGGAGCATCCTGTCGTAATCCCGGGGCAGGATCTTCTTGAAATGGGACACGTTGTCCTCAAAACGCTCCAAAACCGCCCTGGCCCTGGGGGAGCCGGTGGCCTGGACGTGCTCGGTGAGCAGGGTGCGCAGCTCCTCCATATCGTGCTTCGATCTCAACGGCTCCATGGAAACCAGCTCCTTATTCAGCCGCAGGTACAAATCCCGGTGCTCGTCCCAGACGTAGGCGATGCCGCCGCTCATGCCTGCGGCGAAGTTCTTCCCCGTGGGGCCCAGCACCACTACCCGGCCCCCGGTCATATACTCGCAGCCGTGGTCGCCCACGCCCTCCACCACGGCCACAGCGCCGGAATTGCGCACGCAGAAGCGCTCGCCCGCCATGCCGTTGATGAACGCCTTGCCAGAGGTGGCTCCGTACAGGGCCACGTTACCGATGATGATATTCTCGTCCGCCCGGAACGCGGCGGTTTTCGGCGGGTAGACCGCCAGCTTGCCGCCGGACAGCCCCTTGCCGAAGTAGTCGTTGGAGTCGCCCTCCAGCTCCAGGGTCAGCCCTTTGGGGAGGAACGCCCCGAAGGACTGCCCCCCGCCGCCGGTGCAGTGGACGGTGAAGGTATCCTCCTCCAGCCCCTCTCCGTGGAGGCGGGTGATGTCGGAGCCGAGGATGGTTCCCACGGCCCGGTCGGTGGAGGTCACGTCCAGGGAGAGCCGCGATTTCCGGCCCTTTTTCAGGGCGGGGCCCAGCTTTGCCAGCAGGATGGACTGGTCCACCGTTTTTTCCAGCTCAAAGTCGTAGGCGTCGGCAGGGTCGAAGTGGGTTTTGTACTCTGCCCCGGTGTATGGGTTGCCCAGGATGGCGGACAGGTCCACCGTGGCGGCCCGGCCGTTCACCGCGTGCTCCCGGACCTTCAACAGGTCGGCGCGGCCCACCAGCTCGTCCACGGTGCGCACGCCCAGGCGTGCCATGTATTCCCGCAGCTCCTGGGCGATGAAGCGCATGAAGTTGACCACGTATTCCGGCTTGCCCGCAAAGCGCTTTCGCAGCTCCGGGTTCTGGGTGGCCACCCCCACGGGGCAAGTGTCCAGATTGCACACCCGCATCATCACGCAGCCCATGGTGACCAGCGGCGCGGTGGCGAAGCCGAACTCCTCCGCCCCCAGCATACAGGCGATGGCCACGTCCCGGCCGCTCATCAGCTTGCCGTCGGTCTCCACCACCACCCGGGAGCGCAGGCCGTTCTGGATCAGGGTTTGGTGGGTCTCCGCCAGCCCCAGCTCCCAGGGCAGGCCCGCGTGGTGGATGGAGGTGCGGGGGGCCGCCCCGGTGCCTCCGTCGTAGCCGGAGATGAGCACCACCTGGGCCCCCGCTTTGGCCACCCCCGCCGCCACGGTGCCCACCCCCGCCTCGCTGACCAGTTTGACGGAGATGCGCGCACTGCGGTTGGCGTTTTTCAGATCATAGATGAGCTGGGCCAGGTCCTCGATGGAGTAGATGTCATGGTGGGGCGGAGGGGAGATCAGGGCTACGCCGGGGGTGGAGTAGCGGGTCTTGGCAATCCAGGGGTAGACCTTTTTTCCGGGCAGGTGGCCGCCCTCCCCGGGCTTGGCCCCCTGGGCCATCTTGATCTGAATCTCTTTGGCGCTCACCAGATATTCGCTGGTGACCCCGAACCGTCCCGAGGCCACCTGCTTGATGGCGGAGCAGCGGTCAGAGTGCAGGCGCTCGGGCCGCTCGCCCCCTTCGCCGGAGTTGGACTTGCCCCCCAGCAGGTTCATAGCCTGGGCCATGCACTCGTGGGCCTCCTGGGAGATGGAGCCGTAGCTCATGGCCCCGGTCTTGAAGCGGCGTACGATGGAGTCCACCCCCTCCACCTCGTCGATGGGGATGGGCTGGTCCAGATATTTCATCTCCATCAGACCCCGGAGGGTGTGGGGCGTGGTCTCGTCGTCTACCAGGGCGGTGTACTGCTTGAACAGCTCGTAATCCCCCCGGCGGGTGGACTCCTGGAGCAAGTGGATGGTCTGGGGATTGTACATATGGTTCTCCTGCCCCGAGCGGGCCTTGTGGGCCCCGACGGAGTCCAGGGTCTCGTCCACGCCCAGTCCCAGAGGGTCGAAGGCTTTGGAGTGGTTCCGGTCCACCATCTGCTCGATCTCCTTCAGCCCGACGCCCCCTACACGGGAGACGGTGTTGGTGAAATACTGGTCCACCACCTCCCTGGAGATGCCGACAGCCTCGAAAATCTGGGCGGACTGGTAGGACTGGACGGTGGAGATGCCCATCTTGGAGGCGATTTTTACGATGCCGTGGAGGATGGCGGCATTGTAGTCGTCCACGGCGGCGTGGGGGTCCTTGTCCAGCAGGCCCTGGTCGATGAGCGCCTCAATGGAGGCGTGGGCCAGATAGGGGTTGATGGCACGGGCCCCGTAGCCCAGCAGGGCGGCGAAATGGTGTACGTCCCGCGGCTCGGCGGACTCCAGGATGACGGATACCGCCGTGCGCTTGCGGGTGCGCACCAGGTGCTGCTCCATGGCGGACACCGCCAGCAGGGAGGGGATAGCCACATGGTTCTCGTCCACGCCCCGGTCGGACAGGATGATGATGTTGGCCCCGTTGCGAAAGGCCCGGTCGGCGGCGATGAGCATCTGGTCCAGCGCCCGTTTCAGCGGGGTGTTTTTGTAGTGGAGGGTGGACACCGTCTCCACCTGGAAGCCGGGGCGGTCCATGGCCCGGATTTTCATCAGGTCCACGCAGGTGAGGATGGGATTGCGCACCTGGATGACCCGGCAGTTATCCGCCGTTTCCTCCAGCAGGTTGCCGTCGTCGCCGATGTAGACGGTGGTGTCGGTGACCACCGCCTCCCGGATGGCGTCGATGGGCGGGTTGGTTACCTGGGCGAAGAGCTGCTTGAAGTAGTGGAACAGCGGCTGGTCGTGGCCGGACAGCACCGCCAGGGGGATATCGACGCCCATGGCGGCGGTGGCCTCTGCCCCGGTGCGGGCCATGGGGAGAATGGCGTCCTTCACGTCCTCCCAGGTGTAGCCGAACGCCTTTTGCAGCCGGGTGAGCAGCTCGGGGGCATAGCGCTCTACCCGCTGGTTGGGGATGGGCAGGTCGCGGAGCCTCACCAGGTTCCGGTCCAGCCACTCGCCGTAGGGGTTGCGCCCGGCGTAGGTTTCCTTGATCTCGCCGTCGTCGATGACCCGGCCCTGAACCGTGTCCACCAGCAGCATTTTCCCTGGCTCCAGCCGGGATTTTTTTATGATGTGGGCGGGGTCCACATCCAGCGCCCCCACCTCGGAGGACAGGATCAGCCGCCCGCCGTCGGTGAGGTAGTACCGGGCGGGGCGCAGGCCGTTGCGGTCCAGCACCGCCCCCACCTGGTCGCCGTCGGAGAACAGGATGGCGGCGGGGCCGTCCCAGGGCTCCATCATCACGGCGTAGTATTGGTACAGGTCCCGGCGGGCCCGGGACAGGCTTTCATTGTTCCGCCAGGGCTCGGGAATGCAGATCATCACTGCCAGGGGCAGCTCCATGCCGCTCATCACCAGGAACTCCAGGGTGTTGTCCAGCATGGCGGAGTCCGAGCCACCGACGTCCACCACGGGGAGCACCTTGTCCATGTCGCGCTCCCACACCGGGGCGTGCATGGTCTCCTCCCGGGCCAGCATCCGGTCCACGTTGCCCCGGATGGTGTTGATCTCCCCGTTGTGGAGGATGAAGCGGTTGGGGTGGGCCCGCTCCCAGGAGGGGTTGGTGTTGGTGGAGAACCGGGAGTGGACCAGGGCGATGGCGGACTCGTAGTCCGGGTCCTGGAGGTCCGGGTAGAACCGCCGGAGCTGGCCCACCAGGAACATACCTTTATAGACAATGGTGCGGCTGGACAGGGAGGGGACGTAGGTATCGCCGCCCGACTGCTCGAACACCCGCCGGGCCACGTACAGCCGCCGGTCGAACTCCAGGCCCCGGGAGGCGTCGGACGGGCGTTTCACAAACGCCTGCTCGATGCGGGGCATTTTGGCCAGGGCCTTGTGGCCCAGGATGTCCGGGCACACGGGCACCGCCCGCCAGCCCAAAAACTCCATACCCTCTTTTTCCACGATGATCTCGAACATCTTTTTGGCCTGGCTGCGGCGCAGGGTGTCCCGGGGGAAAAAGAACATGCCCACGCCGTAATCCCGGGCCTCCCCCAACTCGATGCCCAGACCGTCCACGGCCTTTTGGAAGAACTTGTGGGAGATTTGCAACAGGATGCCCACGCCGTCGCCGGTCCGGCCCTCGGCGTCCTTACCCGCCCGGTGCTCCAGCTTTTCCACGATTTTCAGCGCGTCGTCCACCGTCTGGTGGCTGGGCCGGCCCTTCACATCCACCACCGCGCCGATGCCGCAGGCGTCGTGCTCGAAGCGGGGGTCGTACAGTGGGGCGGTCCTCCGGTTTTCCTTTTCCTTCATGGCTAAAACCTCTTTTCGGGATCAGAGACAGCGGCGGGGGACTTCTTGTTCTTTCAAGAAAAAGGAACAAACCATCCGTTCTCTGCGCTCATATTTCGTCCAACACCCGCCGGGCGGTGTCCGCCAGCCGGAAACCGTTGTCCATGCTCTGCTTCTGGAGAAAGCGGTGGGCCTGCTCCTCGCTCATGCCGCTGTGGTCCATGAGGAGCTGCTTGGCCCGATCTACCAGCTCCCGCTCCTCCTGGGAACGTTCGGGGGCGCGGGCCCGACTCCGGCCCAACTGGGCCAGCAGCCGCACCGACGCCAGCAGTTCCGAACGGCGGATAGGGGCGGGGAGCTTGAATATGCCCGCCGCAGTGCACAAATCCAGTTGGGGCTGGGAGGCCACCATCAGCATGGCGCACCGCTGGGGCAGGTCGTGGTACAGGTCCTCACAGCTCTCGTCCGCCAGCTTGAAGCCGCACACCACCAGGTCCAGCCGCTGCTTGCCCGCCGCGCACTTTACCTGGGCTGCGCTGCGGCAGACCAGGCAGGAGAACTCGCCGGTGCTCTCCAGAATCTCCCGGAGCCGGTCGCAGTTGGACGGGCGCTCAAAGGCCACGATCACCTGGCGCATGGCTGTTCACCAACTCTCTGCATGGGGGTTCCCTTAATAGTTAATCATGTATTTGTCCCGCTCCCAACTGGACACACGGGTGCGGTACTCGTCCCACTCGGCCTCCTTGCCCGCGATGTACTGGCCGGAGACATGCTCGCCCAGGGTGTCCATCACCAGCTTGTCTTTCTTCATGGCGATGAGCGCCTCCTCCAGCGAGCCGGGCAGGGCCTCGATGCCCCGGCGGCGGCGGACGGCAGGGGTCATGGCGAAGATGTTCTCAGCGATCTCGGGGGGCGGGGTCATGCCCTTGGCGATGCCGTCCAGCCCGGCGGCCAGGCACACGGCCAGGGACAGGTACGGGTTGCAGGACGGGTCGGGACAGCGCAGCTCCACCCGGGTGGCCTGGCCGCGGGCGGCGGGGATGCGGATCAGGGCGGAGCGGTTGGAGGCGGACCAGGCCAGGTAGCAGGGGGCTTCGTAGCCGGGCACCAGCCGCTTGTAGGAGTTGACCAGGGGGTTGGTGACGGCGGCCATCCCTTTCATATGGGCCAAGATGCCGGCGATGAAGGAGTACGCCTCCTTGGACAGGCCCCTGGGGTCCTTCTCGTTGTAGAATACGTTTTTGCCCTCCCGGAACAGGGACATATTGGTGTGCATGCCGGAGCCGTTGATGCCGAAAATGGGTTTGGGCATAAAGGTGGCATGGAGGCCGTTTTTCTGGGCCAGGGTCTTGACGGCCAGCTTGAAGGTCATGATCTTGTCCGCGCACTGGAGGGCGGGGGCGTATTTGAAGTCGATCTCGTGCTGGCCCTGGGCCACCTCGTGGTGGCTGGCCTCGATCTCATAGCCCATCTCCTCCAGGGCCAGGCAGATCTCCCGCCGGGTGGACTCGCCGTGGTCCAGGGGACCCAGATCAAAATAGCCCGCCTCGTCGTTGGTCTTGGTAGTGGGCTTGCCCTCCTCGTCGGTCTGGAACAGGAAAAACTCCGCCTCAGGGCCCACGTTGAAGGTGTCGTAGCCCATGGCCCGGGCCTTGTCCAGCACCCGCTGGAGCACGCCCCGAGGGTCGCCTACGAAGGGGGTGCCGTCGGGGTTGTACACGTCGCAGATGAGGCGGGCCACCTTGCCGTGCTGGGGCCGCCAGGGGAAGATGACGAAGCTGTCCAGATCGGGGTGGAGGTATTGGTCGGACTCGTTGATGCGCACAAAACCCTCAATGGAGGAGCCGTCGATCATGATCTGGTTGTTCACCGCCTTTTCGATCTGGGAGGCGGTGATGGCCACGTTTTTAAGCTGTCCGAATATGTCGGTGAACTGCATGCGGATGAACTTGACGTCCTCCTCGTTTACCATGCGGATGATGTCTTCCTTGCTGTAGCTCATGATGGTTTCCCCTTTCTTGTTTTGCAGGATTTCCTGCTATGCTGCAATGGGACTTGCATAAATGAAACGGGCGCTCTTCCCCTCTGACGGGGCGGAACGCCGTTGTTCACGCCTGAACTGTGTTAAGTATAGCGCTGAAATGGGGACAAGTCAAGATGGATTTTGCATTGCGGCAAAGTTTTGTTGCAATTCTAACGGTTTGATCCTGCGTTGAACGGGTAATTTATGCAAGATTGATATTTACAACTTGCAAATGTTGGGTGTATCATAGAAGGCAGAGAGAGGTGAGGCGTCATGTGTTCCATCATGGGCTATTGCAGCGGCAAAGTTGACGTGGCTGCGTTTCAAAAAGGATTCGACCGGACGATCTCCCGGGGCCCCGACGACAGCCGGATCGTGGACACCGGCCGGGGCTTGCTGGGCTTTCACCGGCTGGCCATCATGGGGCTGACCCCGTCGGGGATGCAGCCCTTTGAGCTGGACGGCAGCTATGCGGTGTGCAACGGAGAGCTGTACGGTTTTCAGAAGCAGCGGGCCGGGCTGGAGGCCAAGGGGTATACCTTTGAGAGCGACTCGGACTGTGAGATTCTGCTCCCCCTGTACCGGGAATACGGGGTGGACATGTTCAATCTGCTGGACGCGGAGTTTGCCTGCGTCCTGTACGACGGGCGGACGGGGGAGTTTATCGCCGCACGGGACCCCATCGGCATCCGTCCGCTGTACTATGGGTACGATGGGGACGGGGCCGTTGTCTTCGCCAGCGAGCCCAAGAACCTGGTGGGGCTGGTGGGGAAGATCATGCCCTTCCCGCCGGGGCACTATTATAAAGACGGCGAATTTGTCCCCTACTGCCGGATTGACCGGGTGGACGAGGTGTGCCGGGACGACCTGGACACCGTGTGCGGTCACATCCACGACAAACTGACGGCGGGTGTGGAGAAGCGGCTGGTGGCCGATGCCAAGGTGGGTTTCCTGCTGTCCGGCGGGCTGGACTCTTCCCTGGTGTGCGCCATCGCCGCCAGAAAGAGCAAGGCGCCCATCCGCACCTTCGCCATCGGTATGAGCGAGGATGCCATCGACCTGAAATACGCCCGCCAGGTGGCGGACTACATCGGCAGCGACCACACCGAGGTGTACATGACCCCGGCGGATGTCATCGCCGCCCTGGAGCCGGTGATCCATTTGCTGGGCACCTTCGACATCACCACCGTCCGGGCGTCCATTGGAATGTACCTGGTGTGCAAGGCCATCCACGAGCGCACCGACGTGCGGGTGCTGCTCACCGGGGAGATCTCCGACGAGTTGTTCGGCTACAAGTACACCGACTTCGCCCCCGGCGGCGCGGCCTTCCAGGCGGAGGCGGAGAAGCGACTGCGGGAGCTGCACATGTACGACGTGCTCCGGGCGGACCGGTGCATTTCGGTGAACTCCCTGGAGGCCCGGGTGCCCTTCGGCGACCTGGACTTTGTACGTTATGTTATGAGCGTGGAGCCGGAGAAAAAGCTGAACCGGTACGGCAAAGGTAAGTACCTGCTGCGAAAAGCCTTTGAGCAGGGGGATTACCTGCCGGAGGAGATTTTGTGGCGGGAGAAGGCGGCTTTTTCCGACGCGGTGGGCCACTCCATGGTGGACTACTTGAAGGAGTACGCCGAGAAGCGGTACACGGAAGAGGAGTTTGAAACGGGGCGCGGGAAGTATAACCACGCCCGGCCCTTTACCAAGGAGTCGCTGCTATACCGGGACATTTTCGAGCGGTATTATCCCGGCCAAGGGGAGATGATCGCCGGTTTCTGGATGCCAAACAGAGCCTGGGAGGGCTGCGACGTGAACGACCCATCGGCCCGGGTGCTGTCCAACTACGGGGCCAGCGGGACGTGAACAGATCCCAATTTCCCGGGAAAACCGAAAATAACGGAAGAATCCGCCCGCGGCGGGCGGGGAAAGGGGAGCGCCGGGATTGCTCGGCGCTCCCTTCGCGTTTTTTGGGGGGATAGGATACCAAACGCCCGCCGTCCGTGGTATAATAGCGCCGTAACACAAAACTGTTCCGATCAGGGAGGGAGTGCGCATGGATTTCCTGGAGACTACTGCCGTTTTGATCCCAGCGCTGACGGGGGTCCCTGTGACCCTGTACAGTGGAGACCGGCTGGTGCTGGACCAGTTCCAGCGGCGGTTTTGTTTCTCGTCTGACCGGCAGAGGCTCTATACCGCCGCAGGGTTGGAGGCGTTTCTGGCGGGTGGGGCGGAGGAGCTGGTCTATGACCTGACGGAGCCCCTGGGCACCCGCCTGACTGCGTTCCGGGCCGGAGGACGCTGGGCGCTGCTGGGGCCATATGTGGCGGAGGGGTGGAACGGCGGGGCCGCCCTGGCTTACCCCAGCGATTATGGGGACAGCTCCGTGGTCAACCGGCGGTACGCCGTCGAGGATCGGTTCATCGAGGCCGTCAGCCTGGGAGAGGGAACGCCCATGAGCAGGGAATAGATAAACACCAGGATGCTGGTTTTGCGGCGGGACCAGTGGAAAAAGTCCATCAGGATGGATACGATGGTTTCCATCAGGGAGATGGCGGAGGTGATCGCGGACCTGCGGTTTATGTCGGACGACTTCCGGGATTATCTGGCGGGGGCGGCCATCTTGCGGACGCTGGTGCGGATGGGAGCGAAGCGGGCGGGGCTCAGCCCAGTGCTCATCGACTCCATCAGCCAGGAGTACGCCCAGAAAATGCAGCACGCCGTTTCCAAGGAGGAGGTGAACAGCCTGATGGGACGGGTGACGGAGCGCTTCTGCGCAGAGGTGTGGGAGCTGCGCCGGGTAAACTATTCCCCATGCGTCAGGCTGGCCATGGATTACATGGGGGCCAACTTGAGCCGGCAACTGACCGTGGCGGAGATCGCCCGTGCGGCGGGGGTGGACCGGCACCGGCTCACCAAGGCCTTCGGCCGGGAGACTGGAACGACGGTGAAGCGGTATCTGGTCCAGAGGCGCTGCGACATCGCCGCCGGACTGCTGAAGGACAGCGGGGCCAGCGTCCAGGACGTCGCCGCCTATGTGGGCTACCCGGACAGCAACTATTTTTCCAAGGTGTTCAAGGCCTATGCGGGGTGCTCGCCCCAGGACTATCGGAACCGCCGGTGGAGGGCCGGTCCGTCCCACTGATTTTTCTAATATAACAGTTGTTTTTTCTAGGCCTTGTTTGAAAAATAGATATTGCACAAATGATAAAGAAGTGTAAAATA
>CANOYV010000060.1:0-13059 GCA_947571605.1 uncultured bacterium
CTCTGTTATACCACTGCTGTCAACTTTTGGCTTTATTTTTGATTGTTGCTATAGACGCTACCACGGGCAGCTCATCCACAATATAGCTGAAATAGCGGTGGCCGATTTTTCCGTCGGTATACATGCCGCGATGGGCGTTAGGCATCACGACGACCAGATCCTTGTCGCGCACCAGCAGCTCAATCAGGCTTTTGCGGATATAAGCGGTGTGGTCGTCGCTGTGCCCGTGCAAAAGATAGAGTACCTTATACTTGTCTTTGGAGCGGTCCACCGACCGTTGCTGGCGTTTTTCCGGCAGCAGGACGCTGATCTCGGTATCCATGCCAAGCTGATAGGAAAAGAAATTACACTGTACAAAAGCCATCGTTATGGTCCTCCTGTATTCTCAATAGGGCGCGTTTGCCGCCTGGGTCCGTCTGCCGGCAGGCAGGAGGCAAACACCACAGCGCCGCTTTGCGCCCAGTTTCGCGCTTCGGCAATCGATTTTACTCAGAACAGAATCCGGTGGTCGTCAAAGCCCTCCCCTTCGGGAATCAGCCCAAAGCATTGCAGCATACGGGGCAGGTAATAATTCCAGTTATCCCAATTGTGGGTTCCGGCGCTCTCTTCATAGGTGTAATCCCAGCGCCCTGTCAGGCTGTGGAAGGCGTCGCGCAGCGCACATACACCGGGATAAAGCGGGTCCTCGGTACCGCAACTGTGATAAAATTTCGTACCGGGCATACCGCCCCTGGAATCCAGGTCCCGCAGCAGAGCAATCAGGCCGGCTATGTAAGTGTCCTCCGGCTTTGTGCTGATGGGGAAAAAGTTAGGCGCCTGCATCATCACATCTTCCGTCATATAGTCGTAATAGCGGTGCCCGTGGATCATATTGGCGTACCCGCTGCGGTGGGCATCCGGCATCACAACGGCCAGATCATACCGCCGCACCAACACCTCAATGAGGCTTTTGCGTATATATGCAGAATGGTCGTCACTGTGTCCGTGCAGAAGATACAACACCTTATACTTGGCGTCCGGGGCGGGCTTTGGTTCCTCCTGCCGTTTTTCCGGCAACAGAACATTCATCTGAACGTCCATACCCAGATGGTAAGAGAAGAAATCACAAGTCAAAAAGGCCATATAAATCACTCCCTACAAACCTTATCAGTCCCTTGACATTCACAGGAAAATTAATGTATGTATCTAGTTGCATACAACATGATACATACATTGTACTTGATTGCCAAAGGAAACGCAATCGACGTTTCAGACAAAGAATAGCCACATTTCTTGTGCATAACAACTAATATTATTGTGATATCGCGGGACATATGAGCAAAAAGAACAAAACTCTGGATGCTTTTTCGTGCATCTGTCAAAACAAACCTCCTTGACAACCAGAACACAAGTTTGCTATACTCATGTTGCGCAACGCCATGTTGTATGCAATATAAGCGATAAAGAGTACTGCAACGGCGGCTACCGCATTGCCGGACGCCGCCCCATCCCCCGCCGTCCTTTGTCTACAATCTGCGCGGCGGTTACGATCTGGCGGTTATTTTGGCCGCCGCAATGCTGGTATCGCCCCGGCACCAGCGCCGCTTTTGCGGCGCAGCCGGCGCAAACATGACAAGGAGGTTGTCCAAATGAAAGCCGTTAAACTTTCCAACCCCTGGGAAATCGCCTGTGTGGAGCTTCCAAAGCCGGAGCCTACGCCGGGTGAGGCGCTTATCCGTATCGTTGCAGCCGGTATCTGCGGCAGTGATATCGGCGCGTTCCGCGGCACAAACGGACTGGTTACCTACCCGCGCGTGATCGGACATGAGCTGGCCGGTATCGTCGAAAGCATTCCCGCCGACAACCCGCGCGGCCTCAAGCCCGGCGACCGCGTAGTTGTCGACCCCTATCTCTATTGTGGGCACTGCTATCCGTGCAGCATTGGACGTACCAACTGCTGCACCGATCTGAAGGTGCTGGGCGTTCATATTGACGGGGGTATGGCCGAATATTTCTGTCATCCGGCCGATATGCTCATCCCCATCCCCAGCGAATTGACCTGGGAGCAAGCTGCTATGGCCGAGCCGCTAACCATCAGCCTTCATGGCATCCACCGCGGCAGACTGAAGTCCGGGGAATACTGTGCTGTCTATGGCGCCGGACCTATCGGACTGGTGGCCGGAATGGCGGCGCAGGCTTACGGCGCTCATGCCATCGTGATCGACCTGGTGCAGGAACGGCTGGATTTCGCCAAGTCTGTGGGCATTGAATACACGATCAATTCCGGCGCCGAATCCGCCGCAGCCCGCATAGGCGAGATCACCGGCGGCATGATGGCGCAGCAGGTGATGGAATGTACCGGATCCAACACCTGCATCCGCGACACGTTGAATCTGGTTTCAAACGCCGGACGCATTACCTTTACCGGCTGGCCCAAGGGCGAAACCAGCTTACCCACCGACCTCATTACAAAAAAGGAAATGGATATTTGCGGGGCGCGTACCAGCGCCGGTGAGTTTGAGGAGGCGCTGGAACTGATTGCCGGCAAACGGGTGGATATGGAGAAAATTTTGACCAAAACCATCCCGCTGGACCAGGCCCCTGCCACCATCATAGACATTGAAAAAAATCCCGCGAAATATATGAAGGTAGTCGTACGGGTGTGCGAAGCAGATATTTAACCCGGGATACAGCGGGACACGAAATGCCCCGCCTCATCTCCTTTTGCAGCTTGCAACAGACAGTGGAAAGGAATGGTTATCAGCATGAAAGCTGTACAGATCGCGCAGCCGAACCAACTTCGCTTGATTGAGATGGAAAAGCCGGTCATCGACGAAAAAAACAACGTGTTGGTGCGCATGACCGCCGCCGGAATCTGCGGCAGCGACGTGGGCATCTATCACGGTGCCAACGCCGCCGCAACCTACCCTCGCGTTATCGGACATGAAATGGTTGGCGTAGTGGAGGAAACCGGGCCCGGCGTAAAAAAAGTCAAGGTGGGAGACCGCGTCATCATCGATCAGGTCACCGCCTGCGGCCACTGCTACGCATGCCGGAAGGGGAGGCCCAACGTCTGCGGAAATCTCAAGGTGCGCGGCGTACACATTGACGGGGGCTATCGAGAATATTTGGCTGTGCCGGATACCGGCTGCTATCTTGTTCCATCAATGCTCACCGACGCCGAGGCTGTGATGATCGAGCCCACCACCATCGCAGTACAGTGCTGTTCCCGCGCACAATTGGAGCGCGAGGACACCGTACTCATCATCGGCAGCGGAGCCCTTGGCTCCAGTATTTTACGCATTGTCAAGCAATTCCATCCCGCAAAGATTATCGTTTCCGACATCGACGACGCCAAACTGGGGGAGGCGTTAGCCAACGGCGCCGACGCGGTAATCAACTCCCTCCAGGAGGATGTCCCCGCGCGCTGCCGCGAACTCACAGACGGCTACGGCGTAACCGTTTCAATTGATGCCGCCTGCGTCAAGACCAGCTTGCAGACTGCTCTACAGTCTACGGGCAATGCCGGACGGGTTATCACGATGGGTTTCAGCGTGATGCCGACCGAGGTCAATCAGTTCGTGATTACCAGCAAAGAACTGGATGTGCGCGGCAGCCGGTTGCAGAACCGGAAGTTTCAGCAGGTCATTGATATGGTCAACGCCGGACAGGTGGACCTGCGCGGCAGCATTAGCCATACCTTCCCGATTGAAAAGGCACAGGATGCCTTTGATTTCGTGGACAGCCATATCCCAGGAATCCGTAAGGTTGTGCTTTTGTTTGAATAAGATGCTAGCCGCATCCCTCTGTGGTCCACCCGGCCCGTATAGCCCGCGTTTTCCGCACGCAACCGGCCAAAACCACAAAATACCATCTGCGTTGACAGCCTCCACAGCCGCGTTTAAAGTCAGGATATTGGTCTGTAAAATGTTTTCCCCAATTGTCTTGTGCTTGCTATTTTCTAAAAATCTGAGTTCTTCTACGGACAGCCTAAGCCGACTGTCGACATCTTTCATTTCATCGTATTCATCCAAATGCCTCTCAGCAAGAGAGCTTCTGTTTTATCAGCAAGTGCGTCTAGGCGTATGAAAGCATCCTCTATGGGAGGTAATTCGGCATCTATTACGAAGAGATACAGGCAAAGAGCGACCCTACCCACTCCAAACAACTGACAACCATTTGTCCAGATCGAGTAGGGTTATTTAAAAAACACAGTCCGGCGGACACAGTTCAAACTGTGCCCGCCGGACAAAAGGTCGCTTTCGAGTTTGCCGCGAAGGGTTCAGGTTTTAGTTCTCAGCGGCAGCATACCAGCCGTCGTCAGCCTTGTACTCGCCCTTGACCACCTCGGTCTTATCGCTTTCGGCGTCGGCCTGGTAGTACAGCTTACCGTCCTCGCCCCGGCTGAACCGGGAGAAGAAGTCCCACAGATGCTCGGCCTCCTCCTGGAGGTACACATGCGGTGTGTCCGCAACCTCGGTGAACCGCATCAGAGGCACGTCCTTGTTGGTCCCAGCGTAGAAGGTCTCAGTAGCGAAGCTGTTCGCGTATTCCACAGTCTCCTTGCTGGCCTTGGCGGTGGTCTCGTCAATGCCGTTGATCTTGTTCCAAGTCTGGAGCGTAACCGTGGTGTTGTTGCCCTCTTCCAGCTTGGCGCTGCCCACGCTGTCGTACTCGCCCAGGAATCCCCAAATGGCAATGGGATTCTTGCTCTTGCTGGTCAGTTCGTCCTCATTCCAAGGCACCATATAGCCGCAGGGGCCAATGGCCGCGAAGCGGTCGGTGCTCTGGATGGCCATCTCCCAAGTCATCATGCTGCCGTTGGAGTGGCCGGTCACATACTCCCGGGCAGTGTCCACGGCGTAGGTTTCCTCCATCTCATCCAGGAGCTGGTTGAGGAAGTTTACATCGGTCTTGGAGTCCAGGCCGAGCGCGGCGCCAAGCTGGCCGAAAGAGCCTCCCATCCACATGGGGGAGGGCACATTGCCCATCATGGGGACGTCCCGGTTCATACCGTTTGCGAAAACCGCAATGAAGCCGTTCTCCTCCGCCAGGTCATACCAGCGGGACTCCTCGGCGATACCGGTCATGGTAGCGCCATAGCCATGGAGCACCAGCACCAGGGGCAGTTTGCCGCCATCCTTGGTCAGCTCGTCATAGTTGGTGGGCACATAAGTGATGTACCGGCGCATCTCGTCACCGAACTTCTTCTCAGTGACAGTAAAGGCCTTGGGGGAGTAATCCTGCGTAATCGCCAGGCGGCCGCCCTTCTCGAGGCCCCGCAGCCGCTTGTGCGTCCCTATAAATCTGCTCCAGATACTGCTGGGCGTCAGGCCGTCGCTATCCTCGGTGATAATGACCGTTTTGGCCGCATTGTCCTTGTTGGCAAAGACCTGCTCGCCGTCACTGTTGGCGGTGGCGTTCGCCTCCACCGCGCTGGCGGTCTTGAAGTAGCTGACCACGTGGTCGTTGACGCTCCCCTTGTTGGAACCGATCATCCACACGGCGGAAGGCACGTCCTTGGCGGCCAGATTCAGCTCCAAACCGTTGGTAGAACCATCCCCGGTGAAGGGGGCCACCAATTCCTTGCCCACTGCGGTCAAGGAAGCGGCGGGAACTTCGGTCGCGTCCACGGCGGTAATGCTGGAGAAGTTAGCGGCATGGCGGGCGCCAAAGAGCAGGGCGGCAGCTCCGCCTTCCTCATAGCCCACCAGGCTGATCCAGCCCCGGTTCACCCCGGCGGGGTGACGGCCGCTCAGGCTCCGGGAGCGGATGGTGGTATAGAGCGCGTTGACCAGGGCGGCGTCATCCCGGCCGTCCTCATCCAGCTCCAGGTTCCAGCTTCCACCGGCCTCGGGTCCCATGAAGGCCACCACAGGCTTGGAGTCAAAGGCGACACCGGCGGGGGTATCGTCCGCCAGCTTTATCCACGCCTTGCCCGTATCGCTCTCGGCGAACTGAGCGGCAGTGGTTCCGTCAGGGGTGAGCACCAGGACCACAGGGGCATAGGGCTGAGCGCCCTCGGGAATGTAGACGGTTGCGGAAGCGATATCATTCCCGTTCTTAATCATCACGCCGTCGCACTTGCCGGTGATAACCGCGTCATAGGCTTTGTCGGAATCGTAGGTATACGCAGCCTTGTCGGCGGGGGCATACCAACCGGTGCTGGATACATAAGCGTCTCTGGTCACTTCAACGGCCTTGCCGTCCTCCTCCGACTGATAATAGAGCTTGCCATCCTTGCGGCTGTATTTGGAGAAAAAGTCGTCCCAAATGACCTGGCTCTCCTCCTGGAGGTACACATGGGGGGTATCCTTGACCTCGGTGAACTTCACCAAAGGCACGTTCTGACTGTTGGAGAAGCTCCGGGTGACAAAGGAGTCCTCGATCCCGGCCACATCGGCGATATCGGTGGTCATCTGATCCTCATTGGTCCCGTTCTGCTCGTTCCAAGCTTTCAGGGCCTCCACCGTCTTACTGCTGTTGTTCTCCACCAGGGTGGGATCGCCCGCAGAATCGTACTGGCCCAGGAAGGACCAACTGGGCAGGAGGACATCGCTGTCCATCGTGCCAATGGGAGAGGACATATACCCCACGGGAGCGATTGCGGCGAAACGCTCGGCGAATTTAGAGCCGATCGCCCAGGTCATCAAGCTGCCGTTGGAGTGGCCGGTGGCATAAATCCGACCGGAGTCAATCTTATAATCGGCCTCCATCTTGTCCAGCAGGCTGCTCAGGAAGTTCACATCCACGTCAGGGTCCGTACCCTCACCGGCCAAGGCGGCAAAGGGGCCGGCCAGCCACATAGCCGTGGGCACGTTGCCCATCAGGTCGGCGGGACGGACCATGCCCTGGGCAAAAACCACGATGAAGCCGTTGTCCTCCGCCACGTCGAACCAGCGGGACTCCTCGGCAATGGCGTACATGGACGCGGTGTAGCCGTGCATAACCAGCACCAGAGGCACCTCGGAAGTGCCGTCATAGCTCCTGGGAACGTAGGTAGCCCAGCGGCGGGGTTCGCCGTTGACTGTCTCCTCATGGACGGTGAAACCGTTGGCCTCGGTGAATTCCACGGCCTTGGTCACCCGCCCGGGAAGCTGCATCGCCATAAAGCGCTTGTAAGTACCCAGGAACTGGCTCCAGATCTCCGCAGGAGTCTGGGCCTCAGTGGTGTTCTTGATCTCAGCCTCAGTCGTGGCCTTGTTGGGGCCGTTCTGGATGGCATTGGTATAGTAGGCCACCGCAGCGTCGTTGCCCTTGGCGGAGTTAATGAACCACACAGGGGTGTCCACCGTCTTTGCGGCGATGGCCTCCTCCTCAATACCCAGATCCGTATCACCGGGGAAGGGCATAACATATTGCTCTCCCACAGCAGCCAGGGACGCGGTTGGTACTGCGGTTGCGTCCACAGCGGCGATGGCGCTGAAATCGCTGGCCCAGCGGGCGCCGAACAGCAGAGCCGCAGCGCCGCCCTCCTCATAGCCCACCAAGGCGGTATGGGACTTATCCATGGAGAAGGCGCCCTTCAGGTTCGTGCCCTTCTTGCGCATCGTGAGGTAGAGCTGGTTGAGAACGGCGGCGTCGTCCCGGCCCTCGCCGTCCAAGTCCAGGTTCCAGGTCCCGCCGTCCTTGGGACCCAGGATGGCTACGCCGATCTTGTTCTCATCCGCCACAGCCCGCCAAGCCAGACCGGTCTCAGTGCCGGAGAAGTCCCGGGCGGTGGTATTGTTCGGGGTGAGAATAATCACGGCAGGAGCCCAGGGGTCCATTCCCTCGGGGAGATAGTAGGTGGCTTCCCCGGCGGTTTCGTCGCCCACCTGGATAGGCACATGGTGGAACAGGCCCACATTCACGCCCCCGTAGGGATCATCCGCGTCATAGTCGCTGGTGTGGCCGGTCTCCTTCAGCGCATCGTCCTCCTCGCCGTCCCCATCACCGGGGGCGGCCAAGCCGCCATCCAACATCTTTACCGCGCTGGCGCGAGTGATCGGCTCCGTCGGCAAGAACCGGCCGTTGTCCGCGCTCTCGAGATAGCCTGCCGCCTTCATCGCGTTCACATAGGGCAGAGCCCAGCCCGCTATATCGGCGTCATCCGCGAAATCGGTATGACCCTCGACAGGCTTCAGCCCCAAGGCTATGCAGATCATCTTGCATGCCTCCTGGCGGGTCACCATATCGCCGGGAGCCATGATTCCATTTCCGCGGCCGTTCATGATCCCCGCCTCCACGCAGGCGAGAATATAGGGCGTATACTGTCCGTCTGCGGGCAGGTCGGTATAGATGTTCTCCGCCTCGCCCGTCAGCTCCAGCTTCTCGCTGATGATTTGCGCCAACACTCCCCGAGCAATGTCCCCGGGGTTAGACGCTTCCTCAGCAGCAAACCCGGGCAGCACCATACTCAGGAGCATAGCCACCGTGATTACAAATGCCGACGCTCTCTTCACATAATTTTTCATAAAATCTCCTTCCTGTTGCAATATGTTCACTCTCCTGGAATCCCGGATTTTCATAACTCCGGCCACGCCACCCCCTCTTGTTTTTTCGCGCCTAAAGATATTGACATTATTATACCTGTCCACCCTTTTCCTGTCAATAAACATTCTTAAAATTCAATGCTTTATACACAATGCTTTATACAAGGGCAGGGGGGAACTTTCCCCCCTGCCCTTGACGTTTCCTCCCATTTTGCGGTATACTATATTATTAAGGCCCCATCGGACCCCGGACGGGACGCTTTTCGCCGTCATCCGTCCTGATTCGACATTTCCTCCCGCTCGGGGAGCAGCAATAAGAGGTGCAGCTATGGCAAGGTCCACACCAAAACAGCAGTACGGCAACGACTCCATCTCCGCCCTGAAGGGGGCCGACCGGGTGCGCAAGCGCCCCGGCGTCATCTTCGGCTCCGACGGGCTGGAGGGCTGTGAGCACGCGGTCTTTGAAATTCTCTCCAACGCCATCGACGAAGCCCGCGAGGGGCACGGCGACCTCATCACCGTCACCCGCTACGAGGACAAATCCATCGAGGTGGAGGACTTCGGCCGGGGCTGCCCCGTGGACTGGAACGAGGCGGAGGGTTGCTACAACTGGGAGTTGGTGTTCTGCGAGCTATACGCCGGCGGCAAATACCGGGACGGCGACGGGGACAACTACGAATACTCCCTGGGCCTCAACGGCCTGGGCGCCTGCGCCACCCAGTACACCAGCGAGTATTTCGACGCGGTAATCTACCGGGACGGCTTCAAATACACCCTCCATTTCGAGAAGGGCGAGATTGTGGGCGAGATGAAGAAGGAGCCCGCCGACCGGAAAAAAACCGGTTCAAAATTCCACTGGAAGCCTGATTTAGAGGTGTTCACCGACATCGACATCCCTGCGGGGTTCTACGCCGACACGCTGAAACGCCAAGCGGTGGTCAACGCCGGGGTGACCTTCCGGTTCCGGGACCAGGCGGGCGGCAAATTCGGGGCCACCGAGTTCCGCTACGAAAACGGCATCATCGACTATGTCACCGAGCTGGCCGGGGAGGACTCCCTCACCACCCCCGTGTTCTGGCAGGGGGAGCGCCGGGGCCGGGACCGGGCGGACAAGGCGGAGTACAAGGTAAAGCTGTCGGTGTCCTTCTGCTTCTCCAACCGGGTTCAGCTCATCGAACACTACCACAACTCCTCCTGGCTGGAGCACGGCGGCTCACCGGAAAAAGCCATGCGCTCCGCCTTCGTGTCCGCCATCGACGGCTGGCTGAAACAAAACGGCAAGTATCAGAAAAACGAGGCCAAGATCACCTTCAACGACATCCAGGACGCGCTGGTGCTGGTGTCCAGCAACTTCTCCACCCAGACCAGCTATGAGAACCAAACCAAGAAGTCCATCACCAACAAATTCGTCCAGGAGGCCATGACCGAGTTCCTCCGCACTCAGTTCGAGGTGTACTTCATTGAGAACCCCATGGACGCGGAGAAGATCGCCGGACAGGTGCTGGTGAACAAGCGCTCCCGTGAGACGGCGGAAAAAACCCGCTTGGGCATTAAAAAGAAGCTGTCCGGCTCGGTGGACATCTCCAACCGGGTGCAGAAATTCGTGGACTGCCGCACCAAGGATGTGGACCGCCGGGAGCTCTACATCGTGGAGGGCGACTCCGCCCTGGGCAGCGTGAAGCTGGGCCGGGACGCGGAGTTCCAAGGCATCATGCCTATCCGGGGCAAAATCCTCAACTGCCTGAAAGCAGATTACCCCCGCATTTTCAAGAGCGAGATCATCACCGACCTGATGAAGGTCATCGGCTGCGGGGTGGAGGTCCAGTCCAAGAACAACAAGGACCTGAACGCCTTTGACCTGAACAACCTGCGCTGGAACAAGATCGTCATCTGCACCGATGGCGACGAGGACGGCTTCCAGATCCGTACGCTGCTGCTGGCCATGCTGTACCGGCTCACCCCCACCCTCATCGAGAAGGGATACGTGTATATCGCCGAGTCCCCCCTGTACGAGATCACCTGCAAGGAAAAGACCTGGTTCGCCTACTCCGACAAGGAGAAGAACGACATTGTGGCCTCCCTGGAGGGGAAGAAGGTGGATGTGCAGCGCTCCAAGGGCCTGGGCGAGAACGAGCCGGACATGATGTGGCTGACCACCATGAGCCCGGACACCCGGCGGCTCATCAAGGTCATGCCCGAGGACGTGGAGCGCACCGCCCAGATTTTTGAGATGTTCCTGGGCAACGACCTCCAGGCCCGGAAGGACCATATCGCCGACAGCGGGTATAAATATCTGGAGATGGCGGATATATCCTGACATCGTGACTTCCGCCGCGGGTGCGGCGAACCAATATAGATATTGAACACACTAAAAGGAGGAAAACATCATGAAAAAACTGCTGGCACTGTTGTTATCTGCGATGATGGCCGCATCCCTGGCGGTTCCCGCCTTTGCGGACAGCCCCGATGGTCCGGCTCCGGTGGACGGCGCCTATACGGTGGACGGCGAGGCCGCGCCCGTCTACAACCCCGGAGATGTCATCCCCATCGATGTCATCCCCATCAGCGCGATCCCGCCGGAGATCACTGTCGACGAGGCCCTGGGCATCATCGGCGGCCAGGACGGCCCCACGTCCATCGTGGTAGGCGGCCAGATCGGCGGCTGGAACGATCTGTTCCCCGACCGGGACGAGTACCTGGCCGACCACCCCGGCCTGGAGGAGCAGTTCAGGGCCAACG
This sequence comes from uncultured bacterium, assembly GCA_947571605.1. GTDB lineage: Bacteria > Bacillota > Clostridia > Oscillospirales > Oscillospiraceae > Enterenecus. Next base: position 11,193 of record CANOYV010000060.1, read on the forward strand.
CCTACGACTACTTTACCCAGGCGTACGCCGGCCTCTGGGAAACCCCCGAGGAGTACATGGAGTCCCTGGGAATGACGGAGGAGGAGTTCCTGGATTTGATGGTGGACGCCCAGATCTGGGACCTGCTCAGAGCGGAGTACGACCAGTGGGCCATCGACACGACCAAGGAGGCCCTGGGCGGCGTGCCCGGCCAGGTGGGCGTGCGGGTGAACAATGAATACATCCAGTTCCCCGACGCCGCCCCTGAGATTTCCGGCGGCCGCACCATGGTGCCCGTCCGCGCCCTGGTGGAGGCCCTTGGCGGCGAGGTAGACTACCAGGACAATGTGGTGACGTTCACCGTGGACGGCTATGCCTATGAGTTTGCCATCGGCAGCACCACCGTGAAGGTGGGCCCCACCGCCGACAACGACAAGGACACCCCCAAGCCGGAGGACATTGAGATGGACTGCGCCCCCTACATCAAGGGCGGCCGCACCTACGTCCCCGTGCGCTTCATCGCCGAGGCCCTGGGCTACGAGGTGGGCTGGGACAGCCAGTATGAAACCGCTATCCTGCTGGACCGGGCGGCCCTGGCGGCGAAGATCGACAAGGACTTCACCATCCTCAACCGGGTACAGGCCAACCGGGCCCCGGCTGTGGAGGAGGGGAAGAGCCTGCGCGAGACTCTGCGGGGCAGCGTCACCCTCACCCTCTTTGACACCCTGAACGGAAACCAGACCTACAAGCTGGACCTGACCGGCAGGACCCTGCTGGGCTCCGAGGCCGTCAACGGCGCCTATTCCGTCACCATCTCCGACAACGCGGTGGATGCCCTGATGGAGCACGTGCTCGACACCTACTGGTACTTGGACGAGATGGACGAGCAGGTTGAGCTTCTGCGCACCGTGCTCACCAGTTTGAAAGATATGGAGTTCATCCTAAACCGGGACGGCATGGCCTGGGTCCACGCCCCCATCCTGGATGAGCTGGGCGGCGAGGAGGACGTGTGGTGCGGCCTCGATTTTGGCCGGGATCTGGCGGACGCCCTGTTTGCCGGAACCGACGCCTCCGACCTCACCGTGGGCACGGTGCTGGCCAGCCTGGTCCCCACCGACTCCGTGTCGATGCAGTCTGAGATGGACGGCATGGTGATGCTGATGGCCGAGCTCTATTCCGACGACAAGTTCACCACCTCCGGCGGCGTGTCCACCCGCACCTTTGGCATGGACGAGCTGGCGGAGCTGGCCGGCGTCGATATGGACGAGGTGAAGGAACAGTTCAAGGAGTACAGCATCACCATGAAGGTAGACAGCCGGGGCGGAACCACCGTGTCCATGAAAATGGAGACCAGCGCCCAGTACGGTACGCCCGGTATGCGCATCACCATGGACGCCGCTCAGGACAGTAGCGGCTCCAGCCTGACCATGACCTGCCACGCGGCCAACATGGGTGAGCTGAAGCTGACCATGACCACCACCCAGCAGACCACCAGCGGGCAACCCGCCGTTGAGCCTCCCGAGGGAGCCAACGTGGTGGACGCCGCCGAGCTGCTCGAGCAGGAAGGCTACAGCAACTGACAGCGGCAAATCTCAGCATAACAACCGCCGCCAAGCCTTCCCCCACCTGGGGGAAGGCTTGGCGGCCCAATCCCAAGGTTTCTCAAAACGAAGTAAGGACTGATCCCATTGGCTAAGAAGAAGACCCCCGAGCACAATGGCCCGAAAAAAGTGGATAACCCCAACGTCATGGGCCTGCGGGCCCAGGTGCTGGAGCAGCCTATCACCGAGACGCTGGAAGTCAACTATATGCCCTACGCCATGTCCGTCATCGTCTCCCGGGCCATCCCGGAGATCGACGGCTTCAAGCCCTCCCACCGCAAGCTGCT
>CANOYV010000061.1:0-13045 GCA_947571605.1 uncultured bacterium
TGCGTATTGCTCCCTTCCTGTGCTTGGTGGCGCTTGGGACAGCCGCATGAGATGCAGCTCTCCCCAACGCCACATGGGCAGGAAAACGGGGGCGGGCACCGCCCGCCCCCGTTTTGGTTTGTGTGCCGATGTTGTGCTTAACGTATTCTGCCCTGAACTTACTGCAGCAGCTGGAGCACGCCCTGAGGCACCTGGTTGGCCTGAGCCAGCATGGCCTGAGCGGACTGGATCAGGATGTTGTTCTTGGTGTACGCCATCATCTCGTCGGCCACGTCGGTGTCGCGGATGGTGGACTCGGCATCCTGGATGTTCTCGGTCATGACGGACAGGTTGTTGATGGTGTGGTCCAGACGGTTCTGGGTGGCGCCCAGAGTACCGCGGACGTCGGACACCTGGTTGATGGCATCCTTGATGGACTTGATGGCCGCAGCGGCGCTCTCCTGGTCGGCGATGGAGATCTTGTCCAGCCCCAGGGAGGAGGTGTGCATATCGCCGATGGACACAGTCAACTGATTGTATTTGTCGGCGGTGTCGCCAATCTGGAGGGTCAGGCCCTTACCGGCTTCCTTCGCCTCGGTGGTGGTGGTGGTGGTCACCTGCATCTTGAAGTTCTGGGCCAGCTTCTCCAAGCTGTCGAAGGCAAAGCCCGCGCTGCCGGCCGCAGTGTTGCCCTGGTAGACGTTCACGCGCTGGATGGCCAGGCCGGAGGGGAAGCCCTGGCTGCTGTCGCTGACGCCAATATGGAACAGAGCGGTCGCCTCGTTGCCGTCCTTATCCAGATACTTCATGTTGACAGTGCTGCCGATCGTCTTGCTGATCTTGCTCAGGGCGGTGTTCAGGTCGTCGCCTTCGTTCAGGGACACCACCAGCTCGCCGTTGACGGCAGTGGCGGTGGAGTTCGTCTTCATCTTCACCGTGGAATCGGGGCCGACGGCCAGGATGATGGACTTGGTGCCGATGGCGATCTTGGTGCCGTCCTTCAGGTCGCTCTCGCGAATCTCGAACACGGTATTCGCCTTTTTGGCGTCTTCCTGAGCCACGCCGGCGGTCTTGGTGACAGTGCCCACCTTGACGGAATAGAGGCCACCGACCTCGTTCACATTGCCGGAGGCGCCATCCTTCAGGGTGATCTTATACATCGCGTTGTCCGATCCCTGGAAGGAAACGTTCACATCAAAGTTAGAACGGGCCTCATCGGCGGTCTTGGGGATATTCACCTGGGTGAAGGTCAGCTTGGCCCCGCTGGCAACCATCTTCCAGTCCACGCCGTTGATCTTGACCGTCGCAGCAGAAGCGGTGCCCTTGGCGGTAGCGACGATCGACGCCGCGATCGCGCTGGCCTTGACCACGCCGCTGGCGGCGGCGACTCCGGAGGCGGCGGTTTTGAGCTCCGTCCCATTGATCTTGATGGTAACAGTACCCAGAGCCTTGGTGCCGCTGCCGCTGGCAGTGAACACCATGGTAGACAGGTCAATCTCCATCTGAGCCCTGGTGGCCTTGCCGGCCGCGCCATCAAAAATGGTCTTCTGACCGGCGACATCATAGGGCTTCTCGCCCTTGCCGGCCACGGTCTTGATGATGCGGTCCATGCCGGTGATATCCTCGATGCTGGTGCTGGTGGAAGCATCGACGGCGTCGGTTACGGCCATGGAGCCGTCCAGCAGCTTGATGCCGTTGAAGTTGGAGCTGTCGGCGATGCGGTTGATCTCGTCCTTCAACTGGTTGACTTCCTTCTCCAACTGGGCGCGGTCGGTGGTATTGTCATAAGTGCCGTTGGCGGACTGGGTGGCCAGCTCCACCATACGGTTGAGCATGTCGTGAACCTCAGTCAGGGCGCCCTCGGCGGTCTGCACCAGGCTAATGCCGTCCTTCGCGTTCTTCTGGGCGGTCTCCAGGCCGGTGATCTGGGCGCGCATCTTCTCGGAAATGGCCAGACCGGCGGCGTCGTCACCGGCGCGGTTGATCTTGTAGCCAGAGGAGAGCTTCTCCAGGTTGGACTTCATCGCACTCACATTGTTGGTGTAGTTGCGATAGGCGTTCATCGCCATGATATTGTGTTGGATCCTCATGATTCAAACTCCTTTTTTTAATTTTTTTGTGTGCCTTGGCCATCCATTGCCTCTGCACATTTAGAACTTCCGGCTTCCCGAAACGACCTGGCCGGGGCATTTCGTTCGTCCAGCGCTGGGGATATATTCCAACCGGCCTAGGACCGGATGAAACCGACTTTATATAGCCATTTTTGCCCGCAAATTACACGGCTTCGCGATATTCTTTCGCCCTGCGAAGAAACGTATCACGGGACATGCCCAATTCCGCAGCGGCGTTTCCGGCGGAGATGCCGCCGGATTTCCAAAGCTGCGCCATATCCTCAAAGCCGTCCGGAACCGGCAGACGCCGGCGGCCAAACCTCACTCCGCGTTTTTTTGCAGCCTCAATGCCCTCAATCTGTTTTTGCCCGCGAGCTTTCTGCTGCTCCTGTTCTGCTGCCGACCGGAAAAGCTCCGCTGCAAAATCCGATATCAATTCCTTGCTGTGAGCGGGATACTGTTCTGAAATCCTGGACAAGACCTCTTTGGCCAACTGTTGAAGATAGTCCTGCTGCTCCTTGCCGCCGTTTTCCACCGCCATGAAGTACATAAACTACCTCCTCTCCTTTCGGCGCCGCAAAAAAGTTCGGACGAGGAATCATACCTTTTCGTCCAAAAAAATTTTTTCTGAAAAGTCTTATTTCTCCGGAGTCTGTGCCGATAAAAGACTTAGAACAGGAATTTGAATCCCACAAAAAAATGTGGACGGAAAAGTATACTTTTCCGTCCACATTTTTTGATCGCCCGTTCATGGGCTGCTTCTGCGCGAGCCGTCGCGCCCCCCTCTGCACTCGGGCAGACGCTTGCACATATGTCGAACTGTTGGGCAACGTCTCGAATATCTCCATATCTGACCGCCTCAATCAGGGCACTACAAGCGGTATTGGGATAGGTCAATTCTGGTGATATCGGAGCCTGGCCAAAAACTTTTAATAAGGAGTTTGCGCTCACAATTTTTTCAAAGTCGGCAAAATCTTTCAACCAGCCGAATCAAGAGCCTCTTTTCAATTTTCAAGCAGCCAGTCCACGTTCAAACGGAATGACGCAAGCTCCACATCCGGCTTTACCTTTTCCCCGTGGAAATCGCTGCCTCCGGTCTGATGGAGGTGGTATTTCTCCACGAGCCGGAGATAGAATTCTTGCTGCTCCGATGTGTATTTGGGATAATAGCACTCAACGGCATCCAACCCATAGCCAACGAGTTCTCCGACTAATTTGTCCAGTTCCCCATCGCTGACTCCAATCTGATACGGATGCGCCAGGGACACCTTGCCGCCAGAGTCTTTGATTGCTTTCATGCACTCCCGGACGGACGGCTTGCCTCGTTCTACTTTCTCGTGATATTCTTGTGTATCAAGATAACGGTCGAAGGCTTCCCGATTGCTGGAAACATAGCCCCGCCTGACCATGGCCTGGGCAAAATGGGGGCGTCCAATGACATCACCTCCGGCCAGTTCCATCACCTCGAAAACACTCAAGTCAATCTCCTTTTCCCTCAGAAATACCAGCAGCCGTTTCGTTCGCTCGTCACGCTGGGTCTTCATCCTGCGGCAAAGTTCCGCCAGCGGGGATGCCTGTAAGTCAAAACCATATCCGAGGATATGAAATGTCGGGTATTCTTTCGCACTCAACTCAACGCCCGGTATAACGTATAAACCGCATTGTTTCCCGGCCCGAATCGCCTCCTCCAACCCATCCATCGTGTCGTGGTCGGTGAGGGCCATGACCGTTAATCCGCACCCTTTTGCCAGTTCAACCAATTGGACCGGGGTATACTGACCATCGGAAGCTGTGCTGTGTATATGAAGATCAGATATCTGGCGCATGAAAATCAACCTCTTTATTCTACATTGGACCGCCCAAAACTTCCATCAGATTCTTTGCAGAAGAAAAATAATCTGAAAAAGATGAAAAAGCGGCTCCAGTAACCCTGACCATAGCGCACCTGCTATCGTCGTCGATAGGGAGATATATCTTTTGTTAATGCGAAAACCGTTATCTTCGATTTCATTGACGGCGTCACCCAAAGCTTGATTTAAGCGGCGGCCCGTAACCACCAGGCACAACAGCAGTGGCCGCAGGTTTACCTTTTAAAATCATTATAACAAGCGAGCGAAAAAAGTGCAAGTAAAGAAAAACGGTATATTCCTTGTTTCCTGATAAGCATAGTGAATAGATGCTCTGGATGTTAGTTCCAGTAATAAAATGTAAAAAACGCCGGAAAACTGTAGTTTTGTAGCGGAGATGAAAGAAAAAAGACAGACTCCCAATGAGAGCAGAAAGTGATTCAGATTGGGAGGTGTTGGAGCGTGTGGCCTATGCCATCATCGATGAACGTACCCCCCATGCAGGAGCCGCCCACCGCCTCGTCCGGCTGGAAGCCCATGACGGCGGCGGAGATCGGCCGGGATGCAGCCGCCTGCCGGGCCGATCTGGAGCTTATGGCAAGAGCGGCGGACGGGTCCTCAGCTTCTCCAAAGCGAAACGCCGCTTGGCCTGGAAGGAAATCACAATCGAAAAACCGGCGGAAAATTAATCAGGGATAGAAAAGATGAGAACGCTGCTTTATTACGATCTGTGTTCTATGAATCAGTGCATAGGACGATAGCGGGGAACACTTGTCAAGAGGAACAAACTAGTATATAATTCTTCCGTAAATAAGCAACTGGAAAAAGTGGTTATTGCAGTGGGGAGTGATTACTCTGGATGACGCCAAAACGGGAATCATTCTTGGAGCAATAAAGGCGGTGCGTCGGTATGGCCTGGAAGGGGTGCGCATCCAGAATATCAGTGAGTTGGCGGGGATTTCATCAGGAGCGATTTACCGTGTGGAAGCGATATCCCTGGGCTGGACGGTGGTCAGCAACAAAAGAAAACGCCGAACCGTCTTTCTGCCGGGGAAGCTGTGCGGCCTATTGAAAAGTATCTGAAAAAACAAACAAACACCGGCGGGCCGGTGTTTGTAACAAAGTTACCATATACATCTGCGTTATACAGGAAGCCCGGGGGTTTTACAAGCCCTTTCCCAAATCCAAACGCGAAAGAACCGACGGGATACATTCTATCATATCTTGCCTGCTTTTTGCGCCTATTATCAGACCTTTTACGCTCTTGCAACGAAACGAAAGATTCAATTTCCAATTCAATACAACATAAGGAAAACTAAGTTGTTTTGAGGATAGCTTAAGCAAATATAGTGAGGAGTGCAGTTATGGAAAAAATACTGATCGTCGATGATAGTCTCCTGCAAGCGACACAGCTAAAGGCAATCATAGAGGACGAATATGATGTTACCATCGCGCAGACGGCGGAAGATGGCCTGCGCAGGGCGCATGCTGAAGATTTTTCCCTTATTTTGCTGGATGTGGTAATGCCAGAAATGGATGGGTTTACGCTGCTAAAAAAATTGCAGGAGGAAATCATCACCCAAAGCGTCCCGGTTATTTTGATCACCAGCCTCGCGGACGTAGCAAATGAGCAGTATGGACTGATTCTAGGGGCCGTGGATTATATTACTAAGCCATATATTCCCCTGATTGTCAAAGCGAGAGTGAACACGCATATCAAACTGTACCGATACCGCAGGCAGATTGAAGAGCAATCTATGACCGACCAGTTGACCGGGGTCGCCAACCGCCGCAGCTATGACCGTTACAGTCAGACGAAATGGTACGAAGCGGTCCGCCTTCACGTCCCCTTTTCCATCTGCATGTTCGATATTGACCATTTCAAAGTATACAACGACACGTTTGGCCACCCGGCTGGAGATAGGGTAATCGCTGCCGTAGCAAAAACAATATCCTCCCATTTGAAACGCAGTACGGACTTCGTGGCCCGTTACGGAGGAGAGGAATTTGTGGCGGTCTCAATGGGCGAGCCCTCTGAAAAAATATTTGAGCATCTGCAAAGAGTCCGGCAAGCCATAGAGGATTTACACATTCCGCACAATCCGACTGTGTCCGAGTCGGTCACAGTCAGCATAGGCGGCGTTACCATAATTCCTGAAACGGGGAGCGCCTATGATGTTTACTTAAAAATTGCTGATACTATGCTGTATGACGCGAAAAAGGGCGGACGCAACAGGGTCGTTTGGGCCGATGAGCAGTTAAAGCAGAAATTTGAAAAATAAAATTGGGAGAAGCTATATGAAACTATTCAATCTATTTGGAAAGAAAACGGACGCGCCGCCTCAAGAGAGCGAACATGACGGAGACGAGCTGGAAATCTATTCGGGGATGCGGGTAGAGGTGACGGCTATGGATGGCCGTATGCTTTTCGTAGCAAAGCTGATGGGCCTGCACGGGAATCAGGCGGAATTGCATCAATATTCGGAAGCCGCCATTTCTGAGGAGGAGCCGTTTCCGGTTAAAATCCGCGGGTACAGCGACCGGGATCGAAAGGCCGTCTACATGGAGGGCGTGATTGCGCCTCTGCCTGATAAGAAATGGTCAGTCACGGAATTGAAGGTGTGCCGTATTGGAAATGACCGCGCCTTTTTCCGCCTTGACACAAATCTTGACGCCACCGCCACCATGTTCAGCGGTTTGGCAATGGGCGAAAAACCGTGTAAGCTGCTGAATATCAGCATAGGTGGAGCCTGCATCAGTTCAGAGTACAGATACCATGATGGCGATAAGTTTTTACTGAAAGTCAGACTGTTAGAGGACAGGCCGGAATCAGCCATGTTCAGTCAGGTCATGCGCGTCATTGAAAAGGACAGCGCAGGATTTGAATACGGATGCCGGTTTTTGGAACTGACCGACGCCGATCAGGAGCAGATTACACAAAACATTTTCGCGGCGCAAAGGCAGAAAAGGGGACGGTCTTAATTATTTGGCAAAAAGGAAAATATGAAGCTCAATTGTCAACGCCAACCAGAAAACGTCGATTTTTCGCCGAAATGAAATGTCATTTTTCGGCATTCACTGTTCGGCGGAAAACTACAAAATCGCACCGGCGTTGACATCCATTTTCTGCGGTACATTATATCAAGCGGGCAAACAAATGACAGGAGGACAGGCTATGGATCACTTTAACGAGATCGACTTACAGGATTGCCCCTGCTGCGGTAACGTAGGGACCATTGAGGAGGAGGGCGGTTGGTGCGTGTATGTCCAGTGCGGATACTGCGGCGCACACACGGCGGAGCTCTCTTACAAAAACGAGGCCGAGCGCCTGGACGCCGCCCGGAAGGCAGCGGTCAACTGGAACCTCAGGAAGGTGATATACCCCGGCCCCGGGGAGTGACGCAGGGGACGAAAGAGAGGACCGGAGCTTCTGCCCCGGCCCTCTCTTTTGACTGGATTGGTGGTTACCGCACTTTTTCCACATGGAACATGGACTCCAACACGATAAAATTGGTGCAAAAAAGGTGATTCAGGTTCCAAAAGCTGACGCCGGCAAGTCCGTACTCATCCACCAGGACGTATTTGGCCCGGAGGCTGCGGGCATCCTCAAACCAGACCTCGTGCTGTCTGCCGTCCTTGTCGTAGTAGCGGAAGAAGGGGGACTGCGCAGCCTGGTCATACTGGATGCTTGCCCCCACCTGTCCGGCCAGCGTGACGGCGTCAATGTTGGTGAGAGACCGCGCCGCCGTGCCCTGCACAAAGGGCAGCGTCCAATCATAGCTGTAGTTGGGCACGCCCATGAGAATGCGTCCCGCCGGTATGACCCGCGTGGCGTAGTCCAGCACCTGGCGCACCTTGTCCAGCGGGGCCACCGCCATGGCCGGTCCGTATGTATAGCCCCATTCATAGGTCATGAGGACGACATAGTCCACCGTCTGGCCGTGGGCGGCATAGTCGTGGGCGGAGTACAAAAGCCCTTGCTGGCTATCTGAGAGCTTGGGCGCCAGCGCGGTCACCACAATGTAACCCAATTGGTGCATCCGCTGCGTCAAACGGCGCAGGAATTGATTGTAGCTCTCCCGGTCGAATTGGTAGATGTACTCAAAGTCCACATTCACGCCGTACCAGCCGCCCTGCCGCAGCAATGCCTCTGCGTTTTCCAAAAATGTGTCCTGCACGGCTTGATCGGTCAGAACGGCGTGGGCAATCTGACTGGAGAACCCTCCCGCTTCCAGCAGGTTTGTGAGTGTCAGAAGGTTTGCCGTGCGCTGCCCGCCGGAGAGCGTGAGATTCAGGTTGAAGGTGGGCGTCAGGTTTCCCAGCAGATCGGAGCGGTAAGAAAAGGGCGAGAGGAAGGTCAGGTAAGGCAACGTGGCGTTCAGCGTGCTGTCCGCAGCGTCGGTCGCGTAGCCGTTGACGATGATCTCCCGCATTTGCCGGCCATCGGCTGGAATGGCCACCGTCTGTCCGGGGTAAATGCGGTTGGGGTCGGTGATATGAGGGTTCGCCGCGATGAGGCGCTGAGGGCTTACGCCATACCTGCGCGCAATGGAATACAGGGTATCGCCGCGGCTCACTGTGCGGCGGGTCTCATGGTTCGGGATGATAAGCGCCTGGCCCACCGACAGTACGTTGGGGTTTTGCAGTTGATTGGCAAAGATGATGCCGTTCGCTGATGTGGAATACCGGCGAGCAATTTGATAAACGGTGTCGCCGCTTTTTACAACATATAGTTCCAAGGGATTCATCCTCCTGTTGCGCTTGCCCGGATATCCCATTCTATTCCCGACAACCAAAAAAGGAGGCTTGTCCCATAGCCCCCGTGGAATGCTCTCGATTTCTGTGACGCTGAATAAATTTCAGGCCCTTGCCAGTGTTTTCCCGGCAAGGGCCTTGTCTGAACGGAGAGATTTGACGCTTACGTCTGCTCTCCACGCCGCCGGGCCTCACCCGACGGCATTTTTATTCTGTGGTGTAGTTGTCGAAATACCCCTGGATAAAGACCACCGGGGTACCCTTGTCGCCGGAGCCGGAGGTCAAATCGCACAGGGAACCGATCAGGTCGGTGAGGCGGCGGGGGGTGGTGCCCTCCGACACCATCTGTCCCACCAGATCCCCGTCCTTCTTGTGGATGCGGTCCTTGATGGCCTCCTTCAGCGCGTCGCCGGACAGGTGGGCAAAGTCGTTGTCGGCCAGGTATTTCAGCTTCAACTCATTGGGCGTGCCCTCCAGGCCGGCGGTGTAGGCGGGGGAGACCACCGGGTCGGCCAGCTCCCAGATCTTGCCCACCGGGTCTTTGAACGCGCCGTCGCCGTAGACCATGACCTCCACATGCTTGCCGGTTTTCTCCAGCAGCTTTTTCTGAATGGCCTCCACCAGCCCCTGGCAGTCCCGGGGGAACAGCTTCACCTGTTCCTCGGTGGACTTGTTGGAACCCAGCAGGCCGTAGCTCTCGTTATACCCGCTGCCATGAACGGGGGCGTTCAGAATCTCGTCCAGGCCGAACACCTTTTCCGCGCCGGCGGCTTTCAGCAGCCGCTTGGTGCGCCGGCGGGTGTGGATGTCGCAGCACAGCACGTTCCTGGCGTAGGGCAGGACGGCACGGGGATCGTTGGCGAAGATAATTTCCACCTCGGCCCCACAGCCCTCAATGAGCTCCTGGTAGTAGGCCACGTAGTCCACGCCGGTGAAGGGGTGCTTCTCATAGCCGAACAGCTCCCGGTACTGCGCCAGGGTGAGCACGTCCTTGTAGGGATCCACCCCCTTCTCGTCCACAGCGTCCAGGCTGATGAGGTGGTTGCCCACCTCGTCGGAGGGGTAACTGAGCATGAGGACAATCTTTTTGGCCCCTTTGGCAATGCCCCGCAGGCAGATGGCAAAACGGTTGCGGCTGAGGATGGGGAAAATCACGCCTACCGTCTCCCCGCCCAGCTTGGCCCGGACATCGTCGGCAATTTCGTCCACGGTGGCGTAGTTGCCCTGGGCCCGGGCCACGATGGCCTCGGTCATGGCCACAATGTCCCGGTCGCGGAGGGCAAAGCCATCCTCGGCGGCGGCCTCCAGCAGGGAATCGGTTACGATCTCCACCAGATCGTCCCCACTGCGGATGATGGGGGTGCGGATGCCCCGGGATACGGTACCGACCATACGACTCATAAAGGGAACACTCCTCATTTTCATATCGATTATCCAGGAAAACTCCAGCAGCTTTATATAATACCACGATGTTGGACGATTGTAAACATATTTTTCTGTTGATTTACCATTGATTAGCGCGGCGCCAGTGCGCCGCCGGGCATCCAAATGTGGACAAACTGCCCCGGATATGGTATATTGTCTGGGCATTGCTTTGCGGAAAAGGAGGGGGAATCGCCATGTACACACTGGAGGATTGTCTGATTGAATTTACAGGTTCCTTGATTTCCCACGCCATCCTGATGGTCTACCTGTTTATGATTATGAACACGCGGGGGCGGCAGGTGCTGAAAAAGCTGCCTGCCCTGGTGTTCTCCCCGCTGCTGGGTACCTTGATCGAGGCGGGCCTGTATGCGCTCATCCCCGACCGCGGAATCGTCCGCTATTGCGCGCTCTCCTGCTCCATCCTGCTGATGTGTACCCTATGGGTCCGGTGGGCGTGGCAGACCGGATTCTGGCAGGCCTTTGCCGCCACGTGCATGGCGGGCGTATTCCAGGTGGCCGTGTCCAACCTGCCCCAACTGCTGCTCCTGAACAGCGAGCTCCAGTATGCGGCGGCGATGGTTATCTATGGGGCCGTCACGCTGACCTCCGCCGCTCTGCTGTACCGGCTCCGCTTCGGGCACTGGTTCCGCCTTCTGCTGGAGGAGGGTTCCATCCAGCGCCGCATGGCCCTGTTCTCCTTTGCCCTGGAGGCGGTTATGGAGGCATTCTTCATTTTACAGTTGGGGATTCAGCCGGAGTATCTGGTTCCCTACTATCTGCTTGTCGTAGTGATGGCGGCGCTGGCGGTGGGATTGGTCATTTACCTGGCCCAGCGGCTGGACGCCGCCCGGAAGGTGGAGGCCCAGCGGGATATCATCGCCCAGCAGCAGCTTTACGAGCGGGACCTGGAGGACATCCGCCGGGAGGTGCGCGCCTTCCGCCACGACTACAAAAACCTGCTGGCGGGGCTGTCGGAGCAGGCGGACGAGGGTGAGCTGGACCAGCTTCGCGCCACCCTGGCGGAGCTGGACGCAGGCTTTGACCGGCGCATTGGGGAGAAGATACGGGCCTCCGCCCAGATCGGCAATGTGCGGGTTCCCCAGGTGCGCAGCCTGCTGCTGTCCAAGCTGGCGGCTATGTCGGAAAAGGGAATCGACTGCCGCCTGGAGGTGCTCTACCCCGTAGAGCGGGTGGGGATGGACGTGTGGGATTTTGCCCGGTGCCTGGGGATTCTGCTGGACAACGCCGGCGAGGCCGCGGCGGAGACGGAAACGCACTGGGTGGAGGTGGTCCTGCTGGCCCAAGGGGAGGGGCTGTCCCTGCGGGTGTCCAACCCCTACGCCGGAGCCATCGACCCGGACAGCATCTGGGCAGAGGGCTTCTCCACCAAGGGGGAGGGCCGGGGGCTGGGCCTCCCCAGCTATCAGCGGATTCTGGCTAAGTGTCCCAACGCCGCCTGTTCCACCGGCTGGGCCGGAGGCGTGTTTGTCCAGGAGCTGACGGTGGAGGGCAGGGCATGATCCAGATTTACTTATGCGACGACGAGGAGGCCGTCCGCCACCAGATCAAAACCGCCCTGGAGTGGAAAATCTTTGTGGAGAACTACGACATGGAGGTGGCCTGCGCCGCCGCCACGGCCCGGGAGCTGCTGGACGCGGCCCGGGACGGAAGCCGGAGCGTCTACTTCCTGGACGTGGATTTGAAGGACGGGGAATGGGACGGCTTCCAACTGGGCCGGGAGCTGCGGCGGCGGGACCCCCATGGCACGCTGGTATACATCACCAGCTACGGTGATCTGGCCTGGAAAACCTTCCGGTATCATCTGGAGGCCTTTGACTACATCGTGAAGGTGCCGGAGCGCACCGGGCCGTCCGCCGCCCGGTGCCTGGAGGCGGTCCACGCCCGCCTGCTGGACGAGCGGCGGGACCCGGTGGAGGTGTTTTCCCTGCGGACGGGGGATGAGACGCGGCACGTGCCGCTGGCGGACATTCTGTTTTTTGAGACCGCCCCCAAGGCCCACCACGTCTTTCTCCACACGGCGGACAGCCGGATGGATTTCGTGGGCAGCCTGAACGAGCTGGAGCGGGAGCTGGGCGGGCGGTTCATCCGGGTCCACCGGGCCTATCTGGCGGCGGCAGACAAAATTGAGGCGGTGGACTGGAAAGGAAATCAGGTCCGGGTGGGCGGGCGGACGTGCCTGCTGTCCCGGGCCGGGAAGGCGGAGCTGCACAAAAGGCCGGGAGGGGAGCCGTGAGGCTCTCCCCCGGCTTTTTGCCGTTCAGGAACGATTTGTGCCGTTCAGGAAATCTGCCCCACGCAGAACCAGGGCTGTGGTATGCTCCTTTTCGCAGACAGGCAGGATGGGAAAGGAGGGAAACGCAATGGCAAAGGAGCGCTTTGTGGAAGTCTATAACCAGGGCATTGTGAATGTAATAAAGATCGTCGTTGATACGGAAACCGGCATCAATTACGTCCTTGGTTCCCATAACAAGGCAACCGGCACCGGGATGACCGTCTTGCTGGGTGCGGACGGCAAGCCCCTCGTCACCCCCGTTGACTAAACGGATCCATTCAATACGGCAAAACACGAATTGCTCCCGCCTGTCCGCACCAAACATGAACTGGAACGATTTGGAGGTATATACCATGGCAAATGAAGTTAAAAAATTTGTCCAGGAGCTTGGATACCAGCCCCTGGAGGATCGCTGCATCATCATCAAATACGCCCCGGAAAACCTGAGCGAGCAAATTATGGCATTTTTCAACTCGGAATTTTATGTTCTCCAGATGTGTGAACACGAAATCGTCCTGCTCCCCTTCAACACCACATGGGGCAACCTGCGCAAAGACATATCCCTGGTCCTTCCCTATGAGGACATCCAGTCGGTGGAGCTGGGAGACAATAAGCTCAACACGGTCATCACCATC
>CANOYV010000062.1:0-13003 GCA_947571605.1 uncultured bacterium
GCCGCGCTTCCCGCGAACTTTGCTATCTTACCACGCCTTGGAGACTTTGTCAAGAGGTTTTTTCCCGCTGCAACAAATTATTTTTTGCCGCTCCGGGGAACCTCCGCCTCGCTCAAGCGCTTTGCTACTATACCAGACCAGAGCCCCTTTGTCAACACCTTTTTTCGCATTTTTCCAGTCTTTTTTCTCAGGTTTTCACCGACCACAAAATGTTGCGTTTTATGGGACGGCCGTCCACTATTTATCCCCTTCCCGGTGGCAGCGCCGCCGTCAAAATCGCCAACGACAGGCACCCCAACGGCAATACCGCCTCCGGCAGAATATCCGCCGCCCCGGCCAGCGCCAGGCCCAGCGCCGCCACCGCCGCCAGCGCGGGTTGCCGCTGTTCCCCCCAGCACCGGGCCAGGAGCCCTGCCAGCGTCAGATCGGGCAGCAGCCACAGCGCGGATACCAGCCCCTCCAGCCGGGCGCTATCCCCCAGCAGGCCCGCCGCGGCAAAAAACGGCTCGTCCAGCCGGGCCGCCACCCTGGGGCTGAGCAGTCCCGCCGCCAGCGCGGACAGGGCGGCGGACGCCAGTCCCAGCCCCCCCAGCCAGGCCAGTCCCCTCCGGGTTCCGCCCTCCTCGGGCGCTACCTTATATAGAATCGGCAGGACAAACAGTCCTGTGGACATGGTCAGCGTCCCGGCCAGCAGGGAGCTTTTCCAATCTCCCGCCGGTTCCAGCACCCACCGCCACTCTATCCGGGGCGCGCCCAGCAAAAGAATGGCCGCCACCGTGGCCAGCGCCGCCAGCCAGAATATCTCCACCGCCCGGAAAAAGGCCGCTGCCTTTCCCCAGCCCATCCAGATCAGCGGAACGGCCAACAACACCAGCAGCCAGCCGGTGTTCTCCTCACTGCCCAGCCCCTGCTGGACGCGGCGCGCCGCCCGTCCCAGCACGTCCGCCATGAGCACCACTGCCCAGGCGCAGTACAACCCCCTCAGCGCTGGGTGAAGCGGCCTGCGCCCCACCCGCCGCAGCAACAGCCACCCTGCGGCGGTCCCCAGAACCGCCGCCAGCAGCAGCCACCGCCAGTCCGCCCGGCCTGCGGCAGCCGCTCCGGCGGACAGCCCTCCGGTCAGCACCGCCACCGCCATCTGCCGGGAGGACAGCTTTTCGCTTTTCATGCCGCGCCCCTCCATTCTTCCCAGTCGATGAGCGCGGGCCTGTCCCCTGCCAGCAGGGGAAGGGTGAGCGTCTCCCCGCCCTCCAGGCGTGCCAGCGCCTCCACCACCGTGGGGGCCTCCGCGCCCCGGCGGGCGAGCAGGTCCAGCCCCGAGGCCGGGTCTTTGCAGCCCGCCAGCAACGCTGCCGCGCCCTCTTCCGCCAGCCAGACCGTGGCGGAGGCCCCCAACTCCTCATTGCGCAAAACCGCCAGCAGGATTTCTCCCAGCTCCACATCCCGCCCTACTATTAAATAGGAAACGCTACTGAGGGACAGCTCCTCCTCCCCCGACCAGGGCAAAACCTCCAGCGCCTGTTCAAAGTCCCCGCCGGCGCACCGGCCCCGGCTCGGGTCCTCCTGGTCGTCCCCGCCGCAAACCGCCGTCAGGACCAGCGGCCCCGGCCCGTCCACCCCCAGCACCCGCACCAGGGCCAGTCCGTCCGGCTCCTTGGGGGCGGGCCGCAAGCCCGCCAGCAGTGTTATCCCCGCCAGGCTCAACAAAAGCCATCTCCTCACCCCTGATTCCTCCTGTTCTCCGTGTTCAAGTAGTCGGACCGGGTCTTGACCTGGGGCAGCGGCTCCCGCAGCACTACATGTCCCTCCTTCTGCTTCCCGGCGTTGGAGGCGAAGGGGGTCAGGTAGGCCACCCCGAAGGTCTCCAACTGGGCCAGCCGGTACACCAGCGCCACCCCCGCCAGCGTCAGTCCCGCCAGCCCCAGCAGTCCCCCGGCAATGGTGGTAAGGAACCGCCAGATGCGCAGCGCCCCGGCAAAATCCTGACTGGGGGCGGTGTACCCCGCGATGCCCGCGATGGCCACCACCACCAGCACGGCGGGGGAGACCAGCTTGGCCTCCACCGCCGCCGAGCCCACCACCAGGCCGCCCAGGATGGACACCGTCTGTCCGATGGACGACGGCAGCCGCAGCCCCGCCTCCTGCAACACCTCGAAGGCCAGCAGCATGACCAGTACCTCCGTCAGCGTGGAGAACGGCACGTCGGCTTTGGCGGCAATGATGGACAAGGTGAGCTTCACCGGGATCAGCTCCGGGTAGAACAGCACCGCCGCCGCGTACAGCCCCGGCAGGAACAGCGTGATGAGCATACACACGTACCGCAGCACGCTCAGCGCCCCGGCCACCGCCCAACTGGTGCTCCGGTCCTGCCCGGTTCGGAAGAAGCTGTCCAGGGTGGCGGGGAACAGCCACCCCATGGGGATGCCATCCACCAGCACCCCCACGCGCCCCTCCGCCAGCCCGGTGCAGAACCGGTCGGGCCGCTCGGTATACGCCGTCAGCGGGAACGCTGTCCGGCTCTCGTCGGTCACATACTGCTCCAGGCTCCCGGTCATGAGCAGCGCGTCAATGTCGATCCGCTCCAGCTTCGCCTTCACCTGAGCCGCCAGCTTCGGGTCGGCGATGCCGTCCACATATAAAACGTCCACCGGCGTGACGGACTGCCGTCCCACGACCTGCTCCTCGATCTTCAGCTCCGGGGCCCGGAACCGCCGCCGCACCAGGGACGTATTGGTCCGCACGCTCTCCACAAAGGAGTCCCTGGCCCCCTTCACATCCGGCTCGTTCTCCGGATCGGAGACGGACCGCTTCTCCTCCGTCCCCGCCGACAGGGTAAGCGCCCTGTCTTTTCCCGGGAAAAACAGCGCCACCGACCCGTCGATCATGTCGAAGATCACCTGGTCCGCCTTGTCGCGCACCTGGACGGACAGGGAATACAGCCCGCCCTTGGCCATCAGGTCGAAGGCGGCGTCCATATCCGGCGCGGCCCGCAGCGCCTCGTTCTGGGCCAGCGGCCGCAACACGTAGTCGCACGCCCGCTCGTTGCGCACCTGTCCGGCGATATACAGCATTTCCACCTGCCGCCTGGGGTCGTTGTTCAGGTAGAGGGTTCGCTGGTTGAAGTCGGCGCACCGGTTGAATACCCCGGCGATGGCCTCCGCCGTAACGGGGCAGTCGTACCGCGGCTCCTGCCGGGGGTGCGGGGGCGGCGTCTGCTTTTTTGTTCCGAAAATACCCAAGGTCCCGCCTCCTGGCTCTGTTATCATGCTGCGAAGCGGCCGGGACGCTTGGTCGCTTTCGCTCCGTCTCGCTTCGCTTCAAGTTCCCTCGCCGTCCGCTTCTGCGCACTTCTCATTATTTCTGAACAAGGGGTAAATTATGTGCCCCATTATTACGATCCCTTTTTCCTTTAAAACGCAGAAAAAACAACGGCTCAGAAGCCACAAATGACCTCTGATCCTATTCGCATCCCATATTTGATCTGACCAGCCAATCCATGGATACCCCGAGCACTTTTGCAAACACCATCAGCTCATAATCCGTAACAAAGCGGTCCCCGGTCTCGATCTTGCTGATTGCCTCCCGTTCAATCGTGACGCCGTTGACTTGCATGCGGGCAGCTAAATCAGCCTGGGACAATCTCATCGCCGCCCTCGCCTGATGAATGCGGCCGCCTGAAATGTTTTTCTCTCCACAAAAATCATATATTTTCAAGGCGTCACCTCCAACCGCCCTTGACAATACCATTATTTTAAACCACCATTGTCATAAAAATTTACAGAATATGAATAAACAATACATTTGCAACACAAAAGCGGGGGCCTTTTCCTTCTGTACAATGGGCCGTTTTCATGTTATAATATAATGTCTGTTTATACGATGGAACAAAAGTCTTATGAAGGAGCGCTCCCTATGAACACCAATTTCGACGTGATGATATTAGGCACCGGCGAGGCGGGCATTTACGCCGCCTACGAGCTGGCCCTGAAATGCCCCGGCGCCCGCGTGCTGGTGGTGGACAAGGGGGCGGACATCTACCGCCGCCAGTGCCCCATCGTGGCGGGCAAGACCCGCTCGTGCATCCAGTGCAAGGTGTGCGGCACCATGAGCGGCTTTGGCGGCGCGGGGGCCTTTTCCGACGGCAAGTTCAACTTCACCACCGCCTTTGGCGGCTGGCTCACCGACTTTCTGGAGCAGAAGGAGGTCATGGAGCTCATCGGCTACGTGGACGCGCTGAACGTGAAGCACGGCGCGACGACGGAGGTCTACTCCACCTCCACCCCGGAGGCCAGGGCCCTGGAGCGGGAGGCGCTGAAATACGACCTGCACCTGCTGCAAGCCCAATGCAAGCACCTGGGCACGGAGAACAACCTGAAAATCCTGACCAACATCTACGAGGCCATCCGGGACAAGCACACCTTCCTGTTCGACACCGCCGTCACCGCCATTGAGGCGGGGGAGGGGAGCTACACCTTGGTCACCGAGGACGGGGAGCGCTACGCCGCCCCTTACCTCATCGCGGGCCCCGGCCGCTCCGGGGCGGAGTGGTTCGCCAACCAGTGCAAGGCCCTGGGGCTGGAGCTGCTGAACAACCAGGTGGACGTGGGCGTCCGGGTGGAGCTGCCCGCCACGGTATTCGAGCACATCACCGACGTGGTATACGAGTCCAAGCTGGTCTACCGCACCAAGCAGTATGGCGACCAAGTGCGCACCTTCTGCATGAATCCCTACGGCCACGTGGTGGCGGAGAACGTGGAGGGCATCAACACGGTGAACGGCCACTCCTACTCCGACCCGGCGCTGAGAAGCGAGAACACCAACTTTGCCCTGCTGGTGTCCAACCGCTTCACCTCCCCCTTCAACGAGCCCTACCGCTACGGCAAGCACATCGCCTCCCTGTCCAACATGCTGGCGGGCGGCGTGCTGGTGCAGCGCTTCGGCGATCTGGCGGCGGGTATCCGCACCAACGACCACCGGCTGGGCCACTCCTTCGTCCGGCCCACCCTCACCGCCGCCGTACCGGGCGACCTGTCCCTGGCCCTGCCCAAACGCCAACTGGACGACATCATCGAGATGATCTACGCTCTGGACAAGCTGGCCCCCGGCACCGCCAACTATGACACCCTGCTCTACGGCGCGGAGGTCAAGTTCTACTCCGCCCGCATCAAGCTGTCCGGCGAGCTGGAAACCGCCCTGCCCGGCTTCTTCGCCGTGGGCGACGGCGCGGGAGTGACCCGCGGCCTGGCCCAGGCCGGGGCCTCCGGCGTGAAGGCCGCGCGGGTGGTCGCCCGGCGTTTGAACAAATAGGCCGCCCACGCCGGGCCCAAAACGGCGGCCCGGCGTGGCGGCTGTCCGGTGCTTAAACGAGTAAACGAGCCGTCCGCGCAATTATTTTGTCCGTTTTTTTACCCTCAAAAGTTGCAAAACTGTAAACAGGCGCTTTAGGGTCCCGGGTGCGCAAACCCCTGCCGTTCCACAGTTTTCAACAAGTTTCACAAAGTTTTCCACAATCATTTTCCACAACGTTGCGGTCAACATAACACATGTCAAGAGAAACTTTCCCGGCTTATCCCACAAACTTTACTTGGAGGGCTCTCCTTTGAAACGAACCACACCCGTCATTCCCGCCGGGGATATCCGGCGGCAAAAGGAATACTGCGCGGAGCTGCGCACCCTGAACGCCCAAAAATCCCCCCCGCCCCTGGCCTATGTGGACACCTACGGTTGCCAGCAGAACGAAGCGGACTCCGAGCTTCTGCGGGGCATGCTGGCCGACATGGGCTACCAGATCACCGATACCGATCAGGGCGCGGACGTGATCGTCATCAACACCTGCGCCATCCGGGAGCACGCGGAACAGCGGGTGTTCGGCAACGTGGGCGCGCTGGTCCACGGCAAGCGGAAAAAGCCGGACCAGATCATCTGCCTGTGCGGCTGCATGGCCCAGGAGGCCCACGTGGCAGACCGCCTGCGGCAGTCCTACCGCCACGTTGATTTGGTGTTCGGGCCCCAGGCCCTGTGGCGGTTTCCGGAGTTCCTGCGCCGGGTGTACCTGCGCCGGGGCCGGGTGTTCGAGACGGAGCCCGACCACGGCGCCATCGCCGAGGGCCTGCCTGTCCGCCGTTCCGGCAAGCTGAAGGCGTGGGTATCCATCATGTACGGCTGCAATAACTTCTGCTCCTACTGCATCGTGCCCTATGTCCGGGGGAGGGAGCGCAGCCGGGAGCCGGACGTCATCCTGCGTGAAATCCAGGAGCTGGCGGAGCAGGGGTACAAGGACATCACCCTGTTGGGCCAGAACGTGAACTCCTACGGCAAGGACCTGGAGGGGGACTGGGATTTCCCCCGCCTGCTGGAGGAGGCCGCCGCCATCCCCGGCGATTTTCTCCTGCGCTTCATGACCAGCCACCCCAAGGACGCCACAGAGAAGCTCTTCGACGTGATGGCCCGGTGCGAAAAGGTGGCCCCGGTGATCCACCTGCCCTTCCAGTCGGGAAATACCCGTGTGCTCACCGCCATGAACCGCCGCTATACCCGGGAGCAGTACCTGGACAAGGTGGGCGCCCTGCGGGAGCGCATTCCCAATGTGGTCCTCACCAGCGACGTAATCGTGGGCTTCCCCGGGGAGACCACCCCCGAGTTTGAGGACACCCTGTCCCTGATCGAGGAGGTGCGCTTCGACGCGCTGTTCACCTTCATCTACTCCCCCCGGAAGGGCACCCCGGCGGCGGAAATGCCCGACCCCATGTCAAAGGAGGAGAAGTCCGCCAGCTTCGACCGCCTGGTGGAGACCCAGAACCGCATTTCCCTGGAAAAGCACCGGGCGTACATCGGCACGGTCCAGCGCTGCCTCATCGACGGCGCGGGGGAGGATCCCCGGAACAACCTGACCGCCCGGACGGCGGGCAACCGCCTGGTCCATCTCAGCGGCGACCCCGCCCTCATCGGGCAGTACGCGGATATCCGGATCACGGACTGCTCCACCTGGGCGCTTTTTGGAGAACTGGCATGAACATGGCCACATCGGGACAAGCTCCATATCACTCACTTCCGCCTGCGGCGAAAGCTCGTTCATTTCGCTGCCCCTCCTCTCCCCACAAAGCCAAAGAACACCTTTGCGAGGGCCCCTTTTCATTATGACAAGACATGATACAATTTTAAAATGGATCTCCTACCTCATCGCCATGGCCCTGGTGACGGTGGTGAACTACTATGTGCTGGGCCCGCTGCCCATCGCCCTGCCCCTGTTGCTGCCTGTCCTGGCCGTGGCGGGGGGTACGCTGGAGGGCGCGCCCTTCGGCGCCGTCTACGGCGGGATCTGCGGGGCGGTAATGTCCGGCCTGGGCCACCTCAGCCCCGCCTGCATCATCACCCTGTCCGCCTTCGGCTGGACCGCAGGGCTGACCACCCAATACGTCCTCCGCCGGGACGCGTGGGGCCACCTGATCTGCTCGGTGTTCGCCATCCTGCTGTGGGAGCTGTGGGAAGTGGGCCGCCGCCTGCTCGCCCACGCCGCCCCGCCGGAGGTGCTGCTGGGGGTGGCGGGCCCGGAGCTTTTGTGGACCCTTGTGCTGGCCTTGCCGGTGTACTGGGTGGGCCGTTTTTGCTGCGTGAACTACGGGAGGATCTACCATGAATAACCCTTTTGACCTGTCCCATATCCAGGACGAAAAGGCGGAGCGCGAGGCCCGCCGCCTGAAGCTGCGCACCAACCTGCTCATCGCCCTGTTCTGCGCCACGCTGTCCCTCTTTGTGGCCGTGCTTTACCAGACTCAGATCGTGAACGGCTCCAGATACCGGAGCAACTCCGTCCAGCGCGACATCCAGACCGAGCGGATGAACAGCGTCCGGGGAGAAATTCTGGATACCTACGGCCGGGTGCTGGTCACTAACGAGCTGAGCTATAACGTGACCTTGGACTACGCAGCCATGGGCGCTCGGCGCAACGAGGTCTTGGACGAGCTGCTGGCCATCTGCCGGGAGGAGGGCGTGAGCTGGACCTCCGAGCTGCGCATCTCCGACGCTCCCCCCTGGACCTACACCTCCGATACGCCCCTCACCTACCAGCAGAAGAACAGCGACGGCGAGCTGGTAACCAGGCGCACTTACCTGGGCTCCCTGGCCGGCAAGTGCAAGTGGTGGGACCCCGACAAGGAGCCGGAGCCCGCCGCCCCCGAGCTGTTCCAATCCATGTGCGTCACCTTCGGGCTGATCGAGAAGGGAGAGACCCCCACCCAGGCCCACCGGGACCTGGCCGGAGTGCTGTACGAGGTGTATCTGCGCCTCCGCGAGGTTGACAACAGCGAATACCTCTTCGCCCGCGGGGTTGGCATCGCCTTCATCTCCAAGGTGAAGGAGCGAGCTCTGCCCGGCGTGCGCATCGACACGGCCACCACCCGGAAGTACGAGACCAGCTACGCCGCCCACGTACTGGGCTATACGGGGGCGATCCCCAGGGAATCCGCGGAGCATTACAAGGAGCTGGGCTATCCCAACAACGCCACCGTGGGCGTGGCCGGGGTGGAGCTGGCCTTTGAGGAAAAGCTCCACGGCGTCAGCGGCACACGGCGCATTGAGAAGGACGAGAACGGCAATGTCATCAGCCAGGAGTGGAGCCGCGAGCCCGAGCCGGGGGACAACGCGGTGCTCACCCTGGACATCGCCCTCCAGGCCACCACGGAGGACCTGCTGGCCCAATACGCCGCCCGGCAGGAGGAGCAGAAGCCCATGGCGGCGGCGGTGGTGGACATGACCGGGGGCGTGCTGGCCCTGGCCTCCTACCCCACCTACGACCTTTCCTCCTTCCTGGAGAACTATAGCGACCTGGAGAGCGACCCCAACAGCCCCATGCTCAACCGGGCCACCCACGGCGTTTACGCGCCGGGCTCCACCTTTAAAATGCTCACCGCCGTGGCCGCCCTGTCCGAGGAGGTCATCACCTCCGACGAGCGCATCGAGTGCACCGGTACCTATACCTTCTACCCGCCCCCCGACCAGCCCCACTGCTGGATCTGGCCCGGACGGCACGGCTACGACAACGTGACCAAGGCCATCACCGACTCCTGCAACTGCTTTTTCTACGACGTGGGCCGGCGCACCACCATCAAGGTGCTGGGGGAATACGCCGCCAAATTCGGCCTGGGGGAGTACACCGGCATCGAGGTGTCGGAGAGCAAGGGCAGGGTCTCCGGCCCGGAGACCTCCGCCTTCTTCAACCAGGAGTGGTTCGAGGGCCTGACCATGTTCGCCGCCATCGGCCAGGACAACAACGCCTTTACCCCGCTGCAACTGGCAAACTACGTGGCCACCCTGGTGAACGGCGGCAACCACTATCAGTGCCACCTGCTCAAGGAGTTCAAGTCCAGCGACTACAGCCAGGTGACCCAAGTGTGCCAGCCTGAGCTGATGGATACCATCGACATCGCCCCCGACCACCTGGACGCCGTCAAGCAGGGTATGTACGACCTCTCCAAGACCTGGACCATGGCTCGGTACTTCGACTCCCTGCCGGTGGAGGTGGGCTGTAAAACCGGCACCGCCGAGACCTCCGCCAAGGCGGTCACCACCAACGCCATCTTCGTCTGCTTCGCCCCCTACGACGACCCCCAGGTAGCCCTGTGCCTGGTGGCGGAGGGCGGCGACGCGGGCGGCAGCCTGGCGGAAATCGCCGCGGGTATTCTGGAGCAGTATTTCTCCACCGACAGCTCCCTGTCCGTCGTCACCGGGGAAAACGCCTTGTTGCGCTGAACAAATCCGGAGCAGTTTGGAACAAAGTTTCCCAAACGGCTCCGGATTTTCTGCGGCTCATAATTATTTTGGCAAAACGTAGAATTTAAAATGAAACAAAAGGCGGGCATTTCCTCTTGCAACTTTCATCCCATTTTCTAGAAAACCCTTGATTTTCAAGGTTTCCACAACTTCCACACAGATTTCCACAATCCTGTGCAACCTTGCAGCGGGAGTTTTCCGTCATTTCAAAGTTTACATAAATCGTGTCAAGCCCTTTTTCTCCGTGAAATCCACGATTTTAAAAATTCCGGTAAAATGCTCCGATCTTCATTCTCCTGTGCAAAAAATGGCCCCGGTCTGCCGACCGGGGCCCTGCTTTTTCCGTTAATCCTTGGCGAACTCCTCTGCAACCCCGGCGATGTTGCCGGCGCACAGCCCGAACTCCTCCAGCAGCGCCGCCGCCGGACCGGAGTGACCGAACACATCGTTGGTGCCGATGCGGCGTACCGGGGTGGGCCGCTTTTCGCTGAGCAGGGAGCACACCGCCTCGCCCAGCCCGCCGATGACGGAGTGCTCCTCGCAGGTGACGATCTTCCCGCACTCCTCCGCCGCCTTCAGCACAATCTCCTCGTCCAGGGGCTTGATAGTGGCCATGTTGATAATCCGTGCGGAGATACCCCGCTCTTCCAGCAGCTTTCCGGCCTCCACCGCCTCGGCAACCAGCAGCCCATTGGCGATGATGGCCACGTCCGTACCGTCCCGCATGACCTCGCCCCTGCCGATGGTAAAGGTAAAGCTGTCCTCGTCGTGGAACACGGGCACGGGGGAGCGGCCGAAGCGCATATACACCGGTCCCTCGTGCTCATAGGCCGCCCGGACCATGGCCTTGGCCTCCACCGCGTCGGCGGGAGACATGACCACCATGCCGGGGATGGACCGCATCAAGGCAAAATCCTCCAGGCACTGGTGGGACGCGCCGTCCTCACCCACGGAGATGCCGCCGTGGGAGGCGCCGATCTTCACGTTCAGCCGGGTGTAGCCGATGGAGTTGCGTACCTGTTCATAGGCCCGGCCCGCCGCGAACATGGCGAAGGAGGAGGCGAAAGCCACCATACCCATGGACGCGGCCCCTGCTGCCACGGCCATCATATTGCCCTCGGCAATGCCGCAGTTGAAGTGGCGGTCGGGGAACACCTTGCCGAACATCCCGGTCTGAGTGGATCCCGCCAGGTCGGCGTCAAACACCACAATATTGTCATGGACGGCGCCCAATTCTTTCAGCGCCTCGCCGTATCCCTGCCGGGTGGCGATCTTCTTCACGTCCGCCATCTCACATCGCCTCCAGTCTGGCAAGCTCCGCGCCCAGTTCCTTCAACGCGGCCTCGGCCTGCTCGTCGTTGGGGGCCTTGCCGTGCCAGCCCACCTGGTTCTCCATATAGCCGACTCCCTTACCCTTGGTGGTTTTCATCACAATGGCGAAGGGCGTGCCCTTCACGGCACGCGCTTGGGCAAAGGCCGCCTCCAGCGCGTCGAAGTCGTGGCCGTCAATTTCCACGCACTCCAGCCCGAAGGCTTTCAGCTTGTCCGCAATGGGGTATGGGCTCATGACCTGGTCCACGGGGCCGTCGATCTGGAGCCCGTTGTTGTCGATGACCACGCACAGGTTGTCCAGCTTGTAGTGGTGGGCGAACATCATGGCCTCCCACACCTGGCCCTCCTGGATCTCGCCGTCCCCCAGCAGGGTGTACACCCGGCAGGGGTTGCCCTGCTTTTTGGCGGCCAGCGCCATGCCGCAGGCGGCGGACACGCCCTGGCCCAGGGATCCTGTGGACATATCCACCCCGGGGATGCGCTTCATGTCCGGGTGCCCCTGGAGGTAGCTCCCAATGTGGCGCAGGGTCTTGAGGTCCTCCCAGGGAAAGAACCCCCGGAGCGCCAGCGCGGCGTACAGCCCCGGCGCACAGTGGCCCTTGGACAGCACAAACCGGTCCCGGTCCCACTTCTGGGGGTCCTTGGGGTCCACGTTCAGCTCCTTGAAGTACAGGTAGGTAAACGCCTCAGCGGAGGACAGGCTCCCGCCGGGGTGGCCCGCCTTGGCAGCGTGGGTGGACTCGATGACCCCCATGCGCACCCTGCAGGCGTTGATTTGCAGCGCCTTTTTCTCGTTGGCCGTCATATGATTTCCTTCTTTCTTTCGGCAGACCGCACGGTGGGGCGCGGGCGGTTTGCGGGTATTCTCGCGGTGCTTACGGCCGGTCAATGCTGGCCAGCGGCAAAAAGCGGTAGCTGGTCCACCGGCTGAATTCCTCCCCCGCCTTCAGGACGCAAGAGGGAAACCCCGGCTTGTTGGGGCTGTCGGGGAAAAACTGGGTCTCCAGGCAGAAGCCGCTGCGGTCGCCGTATACCGCGCCCCCCTTGCCGGCGGGGCAGCCACCGATAAAGTTGCCCGCGTAGAACTGCACTCCGGGCAGGGTAGTGTGCACCGTCATGGCGATACCGGTGTCCTCCGCATAGGCCGCTGCGGCCAGCGTGCTGCCCAGGGGATCTATGATCCAGTTATGGTCGTATCCCCCCGCCATGGTAAGCTGCTCAAAGTCCTCGTTGATGCGCTTCCCGATGGGCTGGAATTCCCGCAGGTCCATCGGGGTGCCCTCCACCGGGGCAGCTTCTCCCGTGGGGATGAGCCCCGCTCCAACGGGGGTGTAGCGGGAGCCGAACACCCGGATATATTGTCCTTCCACGCTGCCGCTGTTGTGGCCGGACAGGTTGAAATAGCTGTGGTTGGTTGGGTTGAACACGGTGTCCTTGTCGCTTCTGGCCCAGTATTGGATTCTCAGCGTGTCCCGGTCCAGGGTGTAGGTCACCCGGACCTCCAGGGCGCCGGGGTAGTTCTCCTCCATATCGCCGCAGGCGAGGGAGAGGGTGACTTCTCTCTCCTTCAGCTCTTCTACCGTCCAAATCCGCTTGTCGAACCCAACCTTCCCGCCGTGGAGGGAGTTGGCCCCGTCGTTGGCGGCCAGCTTGTACTCCACGCCGTTCAGGGTAAATTTCGCCCCGCCGATGCGGTTGGCGTACCGGCCCACCAGAGCGCCCATATACTTGTCCTGTTTCCTGTAATCCTCCAGGGTGTCGAAGCCCAGCGCCACATCCACCCAGTTCCCGTTTTGGTCGGGCGCCATCAGGGAGCGCACCGCGCCGCCGTAGGTAATAATATTGCACTTGAGATACCCGTTGCTCAGGGTGATCTCTTCCACCGGGGCATTGTCCATGTATC
>CANOYV010000063.1:0-12180 GCA_947571605.1 uncultured bacterium
TGAGAAGAAGCTGGGCTTCACCGACGAGAGCTATACCGCCGCCGTGGACAGCGGGTCCTACGCCGGCTTTGTCCACGACGGTGCGGGGTACGGGCTGGCCCAGTGGACCTACTCCAGCCGCAAGGCCGCACTGCTGGCCTGCGCCAAGGCCAGGGGGCGCTCTGTGGGCGATCTGGACACGCAGGTGGGCTATCTCCTTCAGGAGCTGCAAAGCCTGTTCCCGGCGGTTCTGAGGCTGCTGAGGGCCACGGACAACGTTCGGGAGGCATCGGACTGTGTGCTGCTCCAGTTTGAGCGGCCCGCCGACCGGAGCGAGGGGAACTGCGCCCGGCGAGCGGGGTTCGCCCAGGGGTTTTACAATCAATTTGAGGGAGGGGTAAACGTGAACTATCTCATGACGGCGCAGGCGCTCTGCAACAAACTGGCGGACATCGCTGACAACAAAAAGACGGCCTACATGCTGGGCCCCTGGGGCTGGCCCGCCAACGACAGGATGATCGCCCGTGCCACCACCCAGGGCGGCAACGCCCTCACCAACCGGCAGTGGCTGCCCCAGGCCAACGCCGTCAAGGGCGAGGGCTTCCTGTTCGACTGCGTGGGCCTCATCAAGGGCATCCTGTGGGGCTGGAACGGCGACATGAGCCGCACTTACGGCGGGGCGGGGTACGCCTGTAACGGCGTGCCCGACTATGACGCCAAGAAGATGATTGACTGCTGCCGGGATGTGTCCACCGACTTCTCCACCATCGTGGACGGCGAGGCCGTCTGGATGGACGGGCACATCGGGGTGTACGTGGGCGGCGGCGTGGTGGTGGAGTGTACGCCCAAATGGCAGGGCGGGGTACAGAGGTCCACCTGCGCCAACGTCTCGCAAAAGCTCGTCTCCAGCGCCGCCGGGAGCCGGACGTGGACCAAGCACGGCAAGCTGCCGTGGGTGGATTACTCCGCGGCGGATAAAAACAATGAGGAGGATGACAACATGTCTTACGAGCAGTGGAAGGAGTCCATGGACCGCTACCGCCGGGAGCTGCGGGCGGACCACGACCAGTGCTGGGCGGAAGCGGAGCTTGCCGCCGCTGTGGCCGCCGGCATCACCGACGGCAAGCGCCCCCACGACTTTGTCACCCGCGAGGAGGCTGCCGTTATGGCCTTGAGGATTGGAAATCACATGGAAAAGCTCAGCTAAAGAATAATTGCAATTAATTGGAAAGGCTTGGGTTGTCCCAAGCCTTTCTTTTTTTGAGAGGGTGGGAAATGTTCTGACCTCCCTTGCTTTTCAGTGGAGGCTATGATAAATTAAAAAAATAGTGAGGACGCTCTGCCATGAAAATCCGTTTGGCCTCTCAAGGAGCCGGAGCTATTGTAGTAGCCGCTGCCCCCCCCGATCGCGCAAGCTCTTTCGACTTCTTTCGATATGCTTCGGTTCGTAAACCATCGAAGCTTCTGTGATGCTCCTATACGGCGGCGAGGCGTCCGCTGTGTGGTACTCTATGATAGTCTATTGCAGCATGGACCACCATACTGAGAAATGATAACCGCCGCCAGTTTTGGATTGGTGTTCTTGATTCGGACGGGGTATTGCAGCTTTTTTTCATAGACAAACATTTAATTGTTTCCCTCCTCTTTAGAGAAATCCCAAGGCCAGGGATCGTCCAGCCAGCGGTAGGCCTTGTCTTGGCCGGCGCTGAGCTGGGTCAACGGACCGTGCTGCGACTCCCACTGTTTTTTTGACTCGCGGGCCATCTCGGTGTACTGCTGAAACAGGTGGAACGCCTCGATATCATCCTGATGGGTATCCAGATAAAGTCCCAACTCGGTGACCACAAACAGCAGCGCTTGGAGTTGAGTAGAGATGTTATCCGGCAAGTCGGCGGCATCCACCTTCAGATGGAAGGGAAGGTTCAAAGAGGGAAAAATGGTTCCGTTGGTCAACGCGCCGGTCTGATTGTATTTCTGGCTGCCCTGTTGTTGAAAGGGCACATATGGTACCGCCAGAGGTGCGCAGGACGGCATGGTGCCGCAGCTATCCGCACATGGACGGGGGTTGATTCCAGTATCAGGATTCAAGCGAATCCCTCCTTCGATGAGAATTCGGCAGCCGTCAAGCTGTCATTCCAGCTTATGCGCCGGGGCAGCTAGATGACACGGGAAATGTCGAAAAATAATGGTATTGAATTTCTTGAAACAGTGTGGTATAATAAATCAACTTTTTGAATTGGAGGAGATAGCTATGACTCATATTCAGACTTTGAACGGCGCTACACTGAAACAGAGCGCTGCCTATGGCGGCTGTGGAGAGTGCCAGACCTCTTGCCAGTCCGCCTGTAAGACCTCCTGCACTGTGGCCAACCAGAAGTGCGAGAATAACAAGTGATTTTTGAAAGCGCCGGAAAGGGTGGGCTAGTCCCACCCTTTTTCTGCGTGTCAAAGGAGGACGACCAAAATGGTCCACACATTTATCTGTCTTGGAGTCCCGGTAGCAGTGGATGTAAACAGCGGCGCCGTCCACGTGCTGGACCGGACCGCCTATGATGTGCTCTCTCTGCTGGACGGCCCCATGCCTGGCAACTGCCCCGAGGAAATCTATGACAAGCTGCCCCAACATGCCCATGCTGTGGTGGATGAAGCTTGGACGGAACTACTGGAGCTCCAAGAAAACGGTCTGCTGTTTACCAGCGACAGCTACATAGATCCCGTTGCGGCCACTCTTATGCAGCAGGACGCCCCCATTAAAGCACTGTGCCTACATGTATCCCATGACTGTAACCTACGTTGTCAGTATTGTTTCGCATCTACCGGTGATTTCGGCACCGGGCACCGCATGACCATGGACGTGGAGACGGCGAAAAAAGCCATCGACTTTGTGATTGAGCGCTCTGGCAATCGGCGGAACATTGAGATAGACTTTTTCGGCGGTGAACCGCTGATGGCCATGGACACGGTGAAGGCCACTGTGGAATATGCCCGGTCCATTGAAAAGGAGTGCGGGAAAACCTTCCGCTTTACCATCACCACCAATGGCGTTTTGCTCAACGACGAGAATATTGAGTACATTAACCGGGAGATGTCCAATGCGGTGCTGTCTCTGGACGGGCGGCCTGAGGTCAACGACAACATGCGCAAAACGGTGAGCGGAGGCGGAAGCTATGAAGTAATCCTCCCAAAGTTCCAAAAGCTTGTGCAGGGCAGGGGAGAGAAGGACTACTATCTCCGGGGCACCTTTACCCGGCACAACCCGGATTTCGCCGCTGATGTACTCCACATCGCCGATCAGGGGTTCCGCCATGTGTCGGTGGAGCCGGTGGTGGGCAGCCCCGACTGCGGCTATGCCTTCCGGGAGGAGGACTTGTCTGGCATCCTGGCCGAGTATGAGCGCCTGGCGGCGGAGCTTCTGAAACGGGATGACATCAACTTCTTTCATTTCAACGTGGACCTTTCTCAGGGGCCTTGCGTCATCAAGCGGATGCGGGGATGTGGAGCGGGGTGCGAATATGTGGCCGTCACACCGGAAGGGGACGTCTATCCCTGCCACCAGTTTGTGGGCAATGAGGAGTACATGTTGGGCAATCTATACGATGGCAATTTTGATATGGACCTGTCCCGAAGATTTGCGGGGCTGAATATCTATACCCGCCCAGACTGTAAAGACTGCTGGGCCAGATTTTATTGCAGCGGCGGCTGCTCCGCCTCCAATCTGCTTGTCAACGGGGATATCAAAAAACCGAACCGCTTTGGCTGTGATATGCAGCGCAAACGTCTGGAGTGCGCCATCGCCATGAAGGCTATCCGGGCGGGGTTGGCAGGGGAATGAGATGCCGCCCCTAAAAATGTAAAAATCAACACATGCCTGTGGCCTCAACATTTTGAGGCCACAGGCTGTTTGTGCTACAATATCCTGTATTTTCGGCGTTCTGCGTCTTGTGTTGTTTCACAGGTAGACATAATTCTATTTACATAACATTTTTTACGTAAAAAATTTTTTAAAAAAATTTGGCCGATTTCTCTTGCTTTTCCAACAAAATAGGTCTATATTAGAGAAACACCACATTTGCCGCTTGCTGCGAATGGTTCCTCCGGTTTGCTGCGAACAAAGCGATGGCGCCCGCCAAAACACTCTGTGTATTCACGGAGACGAGCGGATGACAGAATGTCAATGCAACATTTTGTTGACATTCTCTTGCCGGCAATTGGTGGTATACGCCTTATCCCTGCGGCATATCATAGTTTCGTCTTAAAACTATGACGGAAAGCCGGGGGATAAGAGTGACTGTCCACAAAATGGGAAGCAGGTTTCGTTCCGCCCCGGCGTTGGATGGGCTGACCCAACTGGTATTTCTGAGCGTCTGCTTTATGGCGGGTGCGCTGGGCGGGTTTTTTTTCTCCGCATGGAGTGGGGACAACCCCGCCTTATTCGACTACCTCTGTCACTACTTTCAGGCCATGGGCAGGGAAGGGAGCATGGAGCCGTCCTTATGGTCCTCTATTTGGGACCTGTCCCGCTGGCCGTTCACCGCTTTTTTGCTGGGATGCACCGCCTTTGGCGCAGTGGGTATCCCGGTTCTGCTGGGGGCGAGAGGTTTCCTCTTATCCTTTGCGGCGGCTACATTCACCCGGTTGTTTGGCCTGTCCGGCATGGCGGCGGCCTTGACCGCTTTCGGGATATCCGCTTTGGTGGCGGTGCCTGTGTTGTTCGTGGTATCGGCGGATGCCTTTCGCCAGTCTCTGGGACGGCTATCCGGTGAGCGTTCTCCAACCTGGTGCCAGCGGGTTCAGGCACTGACCCCTTGTGCTGGTCTTCTGGTGCTGGCCGTGGTGTTACAGCAGACAGTCATGCCCGCGCTGTTCGCCGCAGTGTGTGCCCGGCTGTTTATTTTGTGAGAGAGGAGTTGAGCACATTGGACCATATCTCTGACTATGAGGCTTGGCTGACCCATGAGAAACGGGCCGCCACCAATACGCTCAGCTCCTATTTGCGGGATGTGCGCCAGTTTAGCCTCTGGGCGGAGGGGGAGGGTCTGCCGCTCACCCAGGTAAGTCAGGAGGACATACGCCGGTTCGCCCAGTGCCTGGAGAGAATGGGCAAGTCCAATGCCACTGTGGTTCGGTCCATCGCGGCGCTGAAATCTTTCTATACATACCTGCTGTCTGTCCGGGCAGTTGCCATCAACCCAGTCAAGGGGTTCACACCCAGTCGGATGGAGCGCAAGCTACCCGCCATACTATCCAACTGTGAGGTGGATCTGCTGCTGGAGCAGCCGGACCCTTCCGACGCTAAGGGCTGCCGGGATAAGGCCATGCTGGAGCTATTGTACGCCACGGGCATCCGGGTGTCGGAGCTCATTTCCTTGGATATCCAGGACTTGAACCTGTCCGCCAGCTTTTTGCGTTGCCGGAGCCGGGGTAAGGAGCGGGTGGTGCCCCTCTATAAAACGGCAGTGCGGGCCATGGCCGCTTATCTCAACGATGTGCGGCCCCAACTGTTAAACGACTGGTCGGAAACCGCTCTGTTCGTCAACATGAACGGAGAGCGGATGAGTCGTCAGGGCTTCTGGAAGATTGTCAAGGGCTATCAGGATAAGGCGGGCATCCATAAAGACATCACCCCCCATACTCTGCGCCACTCCTTTGCCGCCCACTTGCTGGAAAACGGGGCGGACTTGAAATCCATTCAGGAAATGCTTGGCCATGCGGACATCTCAGCCACCCAGATCTATATCCAGGTGGTGAATCAGAAACTCCGGGACGTGTACGTCAAGGCCCACCCCAGGGCCTAAGCTGCCTAACGCTTACGGCGGATGAGAGGGATCATCCGCCGTTTTTGCTTGTGTTTGTCCGCTGTTTGTGGTATCATTATAATTAAATCCATATATGCTGGGAGGGTATGGCATTGCTCATCCTTGGAATAGACCCCGGCTACGCCATTGTGGGCTTTGGTTTGGTGGCGGCAAACCAGGGAAAATACCGTCTGGCAGCCTGCGGGGCCATCAATACCCCGGCAGGGGAACGGTTGTCCGCCCGGCTATGGCGCATTGCCGCCGATTTGGAAGACCTGATCGGTCAGTTTCACCCGGACGTGATGGTCATTGAAGAGCTGTTTTTCAACCACAACGTCACCACCGGCATCGGCGTTGCCCAGGCCCGGGGGGTTATTCTCATGACAGCGGAAAAGCTGGGCCTCCCCATCTATGAGTACAATCCTTCCCAGGTAAAGCAAGCTGTAGTGGGTTATGGCAAAGCGGAGAAACGCCAGGTGATGGATATGACCAAGCGTCTTTTGAATCTGAACGCCGTCCCAAAGCCAGACGACGCCGCCGATGCGTTGGCCATCGCCCTGTGCCATGCCCGGTCGGCTACCTCGCTGCTAAAAACGTTATATTGAATTTGGAGAGATCATTGTGTTTTACTACCTGAACGGGACTGTAGCCCACATTGAGCCTTATCTGGCGGTTATCGACTGCGGAGGCGTGGGCTACGCTTGCCGCACTACCCACTACACCATCGGGAAGCTCACGGTCGGGAAGCCGGCAAAGCTCTACACCCATCTGAATGTACGCGAGGACCTTTTTGAGCTATACGGCTTTGCCAACGAAAGCGAACTGGGGTGCTTTCGGATGCTCATCGGTGTGTCTGGGGTGGGACCGAAGGCAGCGCTGGCCATTCTGTCCTCCAATAGCCCAGAGGGGCTGGCCATGGCCATTGTCTCAGGCAATGAGAAGGCGCTGACCTCCGCTCCCGGCATCGGCAAGAAGATCGCCCAACGCATTATCCTGGAGCTGAAAGACAAGCTGGCCAAAGGCCAGTTGACTGTGAGCGGGGGAGAGGCTTTTACCGGCGGAATCACCGTCATCCCTGAAAACAAGGCCAGCGAGGCGTCCGCCGCCTTGGCGGTGCTGGGCTACAGCCAGAGCGAGATCGCGGTGGCACTGAAAGGGATCGACCTGGATGCGTTGTCTCTGGAGGACATTATCAAGCAGGCACTGAAAAAGATGGTGAAGGGATAATAATCACGGCTCATAGGAGGAGGTTTTGGTATGTTGGTTATGAGCAATATTGTGGCGGCGTTTTTTGTACTACTGGGGACCACTTTTTTCTGTGGCAATGGACGTTCTTTCATTGCGGGCTACAATATGTCCTCGCCAAAGGAAACAGCCCTTTACCGGACCATGGGCTGCCTGATGTTTGCCTTTGCCGCCGGCACTGGGGTGATCGCTCTGAGCGAGGTGATTGACCATATGGCATTTTTGTGGGCCGGTATCGTGTTGTATGTTGTTATTGCCATCAGTGGCGTGACCTACATGAATACCTCCAAAAAAATCAAGAGGAAGTGAACCCTTGAGCATCGATTTTTCCGACAGCGGCGGTTTTGAGACGGAAGCCCCGCTTGTAACCACCTCGCTGACCAGGGATGATGAAGGGGAGGGCTCCCTTCGCCCCAAATCGCTGACCGAGTACATTGGACAGGAAAAAGCCAAAGGAAATCTGTCCATCTTTATCCAGGCCGCAAAAATGCGCGGGGAACCCCTGGATCATGTGCTGCTCCACGGCCCTCCGGGCCTGGGCAAGACCACCTTGTCCGGCATCATCGCCAACGAGATGGGGGTGAACATCCGTATTACCTCCGGGCCGGCCATTGAGAAGACAGGGGACTTGGCGGCGCTGCTGACCAACCTCCAGGAGAACGACATCCTGTTTGTGGATGAAATCCACCGGCTCAACCGTTCCGTGGAGGAGATTTTGTACCCCGCCATGGAGGATTACGCCATCGATATCATCATCGGCAAGGGCCCATCCGCCAACTCCATTCGGCTGGACCTGCCCAAATTTACCCTTATCGGCGCCACTACCAGGGCAGGGCAGTTGTCCGCGCCCCTGCGGGACCGCTTTGGCGTTACTTTGCGACTGGAACTGTACACCCCGGAAGAGCTGGCTCTCATTGTCACTCGATCCGCCGGAATTCTGGACGTACCCATTGAGCGAGAGGGAGCGCTGGAAATCGCCCGCCGCAGTCGGGGAACCCCCCGTATCGCCAACCGCATGCTCCGCCGGGTACGGGACTTTGCCCAGGTCACAGCCGGGGGCGTGATTACCCGATTGGTGGCCGACCGTGCCCTTCAGGCGCTGGAGATTGATGCCCTGGGCCTGGACAATGTGGACCGGAGAATGATGATGAGCATCATCACCAACTACGGCGGCGGGCCAGTCGGATTGGATACCCTGGCTGCGACCATCAACGAGGAGTCCGTCACTCTGGAGGATGTATACGAACCTTACTTGATGCAGTTGGGCTTCCTTACCCGGACCCCCCGAGGCCGCTGCGTTACCCCCAAAGCCTATCAGCATTTAGGGTTGGCCGTGCCGGAAGGAAGCGGAATTTTAGAACAATTATCCTTTTAGAAATTTTTTCATATATAAAAAACGGAAAAGGTATCCACTTCTTTCCATTTTCTTCTAAGGCCCTGGAAATTTTAGAATATTTTCTAAAAAAATTGACGAAAACAATTGACAATTCATCAGTTCTGTGATTAAATATACAAGGTCGAGTTATGAGTGAACTTATTTCACAAATCAGTGAATACAGCGATGAGGCGCTTTGCGCATTAGCGGCTAACGGCTTCCGGAGCGCGGAAGAGGAGCTGGTTAAGCGGTATTTTCGTCAGGTGCGCGTGTGTGCCCGTCCCTATTTTTTGGCGGGCGGGGACAGCGAGGATTTGATTCAGGAAGCTATGTTTGGCTTATTGAAGGCCATCCGGGAGTTTGATCCCAAGCATGACGCCAGGTTCAAGACCTTTGCGGAAGTCTGCATTCGTAACCGCATTCGTTCCGCCGTGACCAATGCCGCCCGGAGCAAGCATGCCCCGTTGAACGACAGTGTGCCCTTTGAGTCTCCTATGCTTGGTTCCGGTGCCAGCCCAGAGGAGCTGTACATCAGCAGAGAAGAGGAGGCAGAGCGGCTGACCCGTCTTGGGGAACGGCTGTCCTCGCTGGAGTGTGAGGTTTTGAAGTTGTTCCTGCTTGGCCTGTCCTATCAGGAAATCAGCGAACAGGTGGGACGCTCGATTAAGTCCGTGGACAATGCGGTCCAGCGGATTCGGCGAAAGGTTGCCGGCAATTTTGGCGTTTTCAGCGAAAGCTGACGCAAATATTACAGTCCCAGCAGGTTGTATTTCCGATTCTGGGCATCAAAAGAGAGGGTATTTCCATGTACGAAGACAAGACCTTAGTTTGCAAAGAGTGTGGCCAGGAGTTCGTGTTCACCGCCGGTGAGCAGGAGTTTTACGCTGAGCGTGGCTTCCAGAACGAGCCCCAGCGCTGCAAGGCCTGCCGCGATGCCCGCAAGGCTGCCGCCCGTGGTCCCCGCGAGTATTTTACCGCTGTCTGCGCCGCCTGTGGTGGCGAGGCCAAGGTTCCCTTTGAGCCGAAGTCTGACCGTCCGGTCTATTGCAGCGAGTGCTTTGCCAAGATGCGCGGCGAGGGTTAACTAGACTAATCAACAGAAAGGACCGTGCTATCAGCACGGTCCTTTTTCTATATCGACGGGAAAGTTTTTCCCTAATCGCCTTGTCCGGCTCGGTGGAATGTGGTATAATGCTTAGGACAAGATCACAGGCGAAAAGGCGTTCATTTTGTCTTGTATTCCCGCAAATTTTGTTTGAAGTATGTAGATTTCACAGAAAAATCAAAGGTATTGCCATAATTCTGGATTAGGGTGATGATTCTTATGAACAGGTCCATTTATGAAAGCCCGCTGTCCTCCCGTTATGCCAGCGATCAGATGCAGTATATCTTTTCGCCGGATAAGAAGTTTTCCACATGGAGGCGTCTGTGGGTGGCGCTGGCCCGTGCGGAGATGGAGCTTGGTCTGCCGGTCCATCAAGAACAGGTGGATGAGCTGGAAGCCCACATCACTGATATTGACTACAATCTGGCAGCAAAAATGGAAAAAGAGCTCCGTCACGATGTAATGGCGCACATCCACGCCTATGGGACGCAGTGTCCAAAGGCAATGCCAATCATCCATTGGGGCGCTACCAGTTGCTATGTGGGGGACAACACGGACATTATCATTATGCGTGAAGGCTTAAGCCTTGTCAGAGATAAACTGGTCCGAGTACTCAGTGCCTTGGCCCAATTTTCTGACAAGTATAAATCCTTGCCGACCCTTGGATTTACGCATTTTCAGGCCGCCCAGTTGGTCACAGTGGGCAAACGCGCAGCCCTATGGATGAATGAGCTGCTCCAGGACTTGGATGAGGTGGAGTATCGGATATCCACTTTGAAGCTGCTGGGCTGTAAAGGCACTACCGGTACCCAGGCGTCCTTCCTGGAGCTGTTTGAAGGCAACCACGAGAAGTGTAAAGAGCTGGACCGCCGCATTGCCAGGGAAATGGGCTTTGAAGGTACCATACCCGTATCGGGCCAGACCTATTCCCGTAAGGTGGATGCCGCAGTGCTGGCTACCCTGTCCGGCATTGCTCAATCCGCCTGTAAATTTGCCACTGATGTCCGGCTGCTATGCCATTTAAAGGAGATTGAGGAACCATTTGAAGCAAAACAGATCGGTTCGTCCGCTATGCCCTATAAGCGAAATCCCATGCGGTGCGAACGTATTTGCTCTCTGGCCCGTTACGTCATCGCCGATGCGGCGAATCCTGCGTATACTTCCGCCACCCA
Source organism: uncultured bacterium (assembly GCA_947571605.1). GTDB lineage: Bacteria > Bacillota > Clostridia > Oscillospirales > Oscillospiraceae > Enterenecus. The sequence continues at coordinate 10,672 of CANOYV010000063.1, forward strand.
GTGGTTTGAGCGTACCTTAGACGACTCGGCAAACAAACGTATCTCGGTACCTGAGGCGTTTCTGGCGGTGGACGCGATCCTCAACATTTATGAGAACGTGGCCTCCGGCCTGGTAGTCCATGAAAAGGTCATTGAAAAGCACATCCTGGAGGAGCTTCCTTTTATGGCCAGTGAAAACATCATGATGGATGCAGTGAAGCGGGGAGGAGATCGGCAACAGATTCACGAATGTATTCGGGTCCATTCTCTGGAAGCCGGGCGAAATGTAAAGGAATTAGGCCTTACAAACAATCTCATTGATCTGCTGGCTGAGGATCCGCTGCTTGGCATGAGCAAAGAGGAGCTGTCTGCTCATATGGAGCCCTCCCGCTATATCGGTCGCTGCCCGGAGCAGGTGACTGACTTTTTGTTGGAGTTTGTTCAGCCCGTTCTGGATGCCCATAAGTCCGCTTTGGCGGATCAGGCTGTGGAATTGAAGGTTTGATCGAACCATAGCTATAAAAATTGGAAAGGATTTGATTGTTATGAAACCGTCGGTCCGTCGAATCGGCGTCTTTACCAGCGGTGGGGACGCTCCCGGTATGAATGCGGCCATCCGTGCTGTGGTCCGCGCTTCTCTGCATTATGGTATCGAATGCATCGGTATCCGCCGTGGCTATCACGGTCTGCTCAACGGCGACTTCACCAAACTGGATTTTGAGAGTGTCAGTGATATCTCCCGGCGTGGCGGCACTATGCTCTATTCTGCCCGCAGCCTGGAATTCATTGAGGAGGCGGGCCGTAAAAAGGCCCTGTCCACCTGTAAGCTGCTGGGGCTTGAAGCTCTGGTCGGCATCGGCGGGGACGGCACCTTCAAGGGTTTACTCAGCTTGGCCAACAGCGGCATATCAGTAATCGGTATTCCCGGCACCATTGATAATGATATCGCTTGCTCCTCCTATACAATCGGATATGACTCGGCCTGTAACATTGCTTTGGAAAGCATCGACCGTCTGCGAGACACCATGAAGTCCCATGAGCGCTGCTCTGTAGTAGAGGTCATGGGTCATCGGGCTGGGTATCTGGCGTATTCTGTGGGCATTGCCTGCGGTGCCACGGTGGTACTCGTACCCGAGCGTGAGGTGAATTTTGAGCACGACGTCATTGAGCCTATTCGTCAGGCCCGGCTGGGTGGCCGAACCCATTTTATGGTTATCGTGGCTGAAGGCGTTCCTGGGGGAGCTTACCGGACGGCGGATCAGATTCGGGAGGCCACGGCGCTGGACACCCGGGTCACCGTGCTGGGACATGTGCAGCGGGGTGGTTCTCCCACTTCCCGCGACCGTATTGTCGCCACTTATATGGGCTATGAAGCGGTCAAGCTGCTTGCGGAAGGGAAGACCTGCCGCGTTGTGGCTATGAAGGGTGACGACATCGTAGACTACGATATCTCCGAGGCCCTATCCATGACAAAGGACCTGGATAAAATGAGTGAGACCGTCGCCCATGCTATGACCGGGATGACAGAAG
>CANOYV010000064.1:0-12004 GCA_947571605.1 uncultured bacterium
AGGGCCTTGAATGGGTTGAAAACACTGGCTTGACGGGCAAGATAGCATTTTCACCACGTGAACTTGGCGCAGCGGGAGGGATTCGAACCCTCGAGCGGTTTCAGCCGCTACACGATTTCCAATCGTGCTCGTTATGACCTCTTCGATACCGCTGCAAATCGGTGGCGAAGTCACAATTCATGTCGCCGCTACAGTGCGGCGCAACGTAGATTATTATAGCAGCTTTTTCTTCGTTGTCAAGAGGATTGTGCGCAAATTTCCCGCTTCTTTTTTCTTGCTGCCAGCCAGGAGCGCAGCAGGTACAGCGCCTCCGGCGACAGCAACAGCAGCGCGGGCAGGTTTACCGCCGCCAACAGGCCGTTGAATACGTCCACAAGCTGCCACACCGCCGTCAGGTCCCCCATCGCGCCCAGGATGACGCAGACGGGGAAAGCGAGCTGGTACAGCCAATGGGCCCACCGGGCGCTTGTGAGGGATTCCATGCCCCGCCGCCCGTAGTACCCGGACCCCAGCAGGGAGGTGAAGGCGAACAGGATCAGGCTTACCGATACAATCCACTCCCCGGCCTCGCCGAACAGGGTGGCGAATCCCGCCGCTGTCAGCGGCGCGCCCAGCATTCCGTCAGGCACCGCGTTTGCCTCCACCAGGGCCAGGGCCTGGACGGGATCGTATACGCCGGAGGTGAGGATGACCAGGGAGGACACCGTGCAGATGACGACGGTGGCGAAAAACACCTCGAAGATGCCCCACATACCCTGCTCTGCCGGCTCGTCCACGTCGGCGCAGGCGTGGGCGATGGCGGACATGCCCAACCCCGCCTCGTTGGTGAACACCCCCCGTGCCACGCCGTAGCGCAGGGCGGTCCCCATGGCGTAGCCCCCCGCCACTGCCCGGGGGGCGAAAGCGTAGGCGATGATCTGCTGGAACGCGACCGGCACTGCCCGCCAGTTGGCGGCGACCACCGCCAGCCCGCCCCCTACGAAGAGTAGGGCCATGGCGGGCACCAGCAGCTCGCACAACTTGCCCACGCGTTTGATGCCCCCGGCCAGCACGAGGAAGGTGACGGCCGCCAGCGCCACGCCCACCGCGACAGGATTGGCCCCGGCGGCGGTCGACAGGGAGGTGGCGATGGAATTGGCCTGGGCCAGGTTGCCCCCCGCCAGGGTCTCTGCCACGCAGAACAGGGCGAAGAGCTTCGCCAGCCCCGGCAGGCGCAGCCCCTTGGCGATGTACTCCATGGGCCCGCCCCGCCAGCGGCCGTCGGGACCCTTTTCCCGGTGGCGCACGGCCAGCGTTTTTTCCGCGCAGCTCACCGCCATCCCCAGCAGGGCGGACATCCACATCCAAAACACCGCCCCAGGCCCGCCGTACAGAATGGCGGTGGCCACGCCGGCGATGGAGCCGGTGCCGATGGTAGCCGCCAGGGCGGTGGACAGGGCCTGGAGCTGGGTCACGCCCCGGCCCTGTTTCCGGTCCTTTTTCCGCCGGAACAGGGAGCCTGCCGTGGCGCGCCACCAGGTGGGCAGCCCGAAGATTTGGAAGAACCCGGAGCCGAAAGAGTACCACAGCCCCACTACCAGAAACGCCGCCAGCAGCGGCCCGCCCCAAAGCCAGTCGCCCAGCGCCTTGAAAAAAGCCATGCCCGCATCCCTCCTTTTCGTTCAAAGGTATGCGGACATGGCACAAGTTATGCGGTTTGCGGGGCGGGGGGAGGGGTCAGCCTTCCCAGGGCGGCTGTGTATCGTTTGCAGGAGTTTTTTTCCGCTCCTCGGGCTTCCACAGCCGCAGCCGCCCCGCCTGGTTGGGCAGGAAGCCCATACGATGCAGAATCGGCAGCAGCGCGGCAAACAGCGCCGCCAGCATGATGGTTTGCACCGGCAGCATGATGGCGTTCTTCACCGCGCTGGCCCCCACGATGACCCCATAGCCCTTGCCGCCGGAGTACCACAGATAGGTGCCCAGTCCGCCCAGGAACACGTTTTGCAGGTTGGTGACCAGCTTGGCCAGGAATATCCGCAGCACTGTCACCTCGGCCCGGTAGAGGAACAGCGCGTAGGTGAACACGCCCAGCATGGTGGTGAACATATAGTAGGGGTTGTAGCCCTCGGCGGGGTTCCAGAGGTAACTGATCGTGTCCTCCACAGCGCCGAACACCAGCGCGTTCACCGGCCCCCCAACCAGGGCGCACAGCGCCCGGGCCAGGAAGCCCCAGCTCACCCGGATGTTGTTCACCACCGGGACAGATTTCAGGTAGCCCAGGGCCACACAGGCCGCCACCATCAGGGCGGAGAACACCAGGGTGCGCGGCTTCCTGAAGTCCCGAAGGGCGCACCGCCAATAGGCGTGGGAAAAGGGCGTTTTAAAGATTTCCATAAAAAAGACCTCCTTTGTTTTTCGGCAGCCCCAAAACGGGTATGCCGCACAAAGGAAGCCCACTGGACGCGATCCCATGATGCGGCAGCGGGATGCGGAACACGCACTGCGGGGATGCTTCCCCTTCGTCCGGCGGACAACTCCCCGTCCCGCCGGCACTTTTACACGCGCGCTCCTACTCTGCCTGTTGAGGATAGTGTACTCCAAGCCGGGGTAAATTGCAAGTGGCGATATCGCCAAACCATGGAAGTTCTTAAGCTGATTTTAAATAATTTCCCCGTTGCAACTTAATCGGCTTGCTGGTAACATGAGAAGCGTAGAGCCGCCGTGAGCAGCGCGGATGGAGCGGAGCGAAGGCAAAAGCCTGGCCGCTGCGCAGCAGAGGCGGGGGTAGCCTGAGTTGCAGCGAAGCCGCATGTTGCGAACAGGCGGAGTGTGACAACAGGGAGAAAGAGGGAGTGATACGCCATGTACACGGTGCTTATCTGCGACGACGATAAAGACATCGTATCGGCGCTGGAGATCTATCTTACCAGCGAGGGCTACCAGACGGTGTCCGCCTATAACGGAGAGCAGGCCGTCCGTGCGGTGAACGAGGGGAACATCGACCTGATCCTCATGGACATCATGATGCCCCAACTGGACGGTATCCGGGCTACGGCGCGCCTGCGGGAGTCCGGGGGCAACATCCCCATCATCCTGCTCACCGCCAAGAGCGAGGATACCGACAAGGTGCTGGGACTGAACATCGGCGCAGACGATTATATCACCAAGCCCTTTAACCCCATTGAGGTGCTGGCCAGGGTGAAGAGCCAGCTCCGGCGGTACACCACCTTGGGCGGCAAGGCGTCCGCGCCCGAGGCGGACGGCACGCTGCGCAACGGCAGCATTGTCATGGACGACGAGGCAAAGTCGGTGACGGTGGACGGCGAGCCAGTGAACCTGACCCCCATCGAGTACAATATCCTGCGCCTGCTGATGAAGAACCTGGGCCGGGTGTATTCCACCGCCCAGATCTACGAGCAGGTGTGGAACGACCCGGCGTTGGGGAGCGAGAATACCGTGGCCGTCCACATCCGGCACCTGCGGGAGAAGATCGAAATCGACCCGGCCAACCCCCGGTATTTGAAGGTGGTATGGGGCCTGGGCTATAAGATGGAGAAAATGCAATGAAGTGGCGGGAAAATTTAGCGGTGAAGGCCCTGGCCTTCGCCGCGGCTGTGGCGGCGTTCACCGCCACAGCCATCATGGGCTGGTATCAACTGGCCAATTTTGACGCCCTGTGGACCGACGCCTATTACGACAGCACGGGCTACACCGGGGGCTACACCCGGACCTACCTGGTGCGGCAGGACTACTGGATGGTGCGGTATCTGGTGGACCTGAAGGACAAACAGGCGGCGGGGCAGGAGCTGGACCTGTCGGAAAAGCGGGCCATTAAGCGCTACGAGGCGGAGTTCGACGCCGGGGCCACCAACCTGCGCTGGCAGCTTTTGGACAAAGACGGCAAGGTGATTTACGGCAACACCCAGGAGGACAGCACCCAGGCGGACATCGTCTACGGGAAGGTCTACCGCCGGGGCGGGAACCGGACCCAGAGCGTTGACGCCGACTGGGAGTATTATGACGAGGACTACCCGGTCAGCAGCGCCAACGCCGGAGACTATGACGGCGTGTACTATAGCCCGGTCTGGCGCGACCTGCTCCCCATCTGGACGGGGATCGCCCGGACGGACAGGGAGGAGGGCGAGTCCGTCCAACTGGTGGACGCGGAAGGCGATCCCATCACCATCCGGGAAAACCAGATCCTGGCGGACGAGAACGGAGATACCAAGGTCCTCCGGGTGGTGGACACGGAAGGCGATCCATATATCTATTACCCCACCATCCAAGCCTGCCTAGAAGCCAACCAGTTCGGTTACATTTTTAACCCGGACAGCCTGGAATGGGAGTTGACCCCGGAGGCCATCGCTGAGTCGGAGGCGAAAAACGTCAGCCTGGTTTTTTGGGTGGACGACGCTTTGCGGGTGGACGATCAATACCGCAAAGCCGCCGAGCAACTGGCCCATTGGCAGGCGGACCGGGAGTGGTATCTGGGCGGCACGGTGATTCTGGGTACGCTGGGCGTACTGCTGATGGTGTACCTGTGCTGCGGCGCGGGCCACAAGCGGGATGTGGAGGGAATCTACCTCAACTGGTTTCACCGGATGCCCGGAGACGTGCTGCTGTTTATCCTGTTTCTGGGCGGCACCGGGACCATGGGCCTGGGCATCATGGCCGTATACGACACCTACATGGACGCGCCCATGTTTATGCAGCTCATCGGGGTAGGGCTGGCGGTGGCGTCCGCGGCGGCCATGGGTCTTGCGGCGCTGGTGACGGTGTGCGCCCGGTGCAAGGCCCACACACTCCTGCGCAATACCTGGACATGGGCTGTGTGCGCCTGGTGCTGGAAGCTGTTCCTCTGGTGCTGGGGGAAGCTGTGGGAGCTGTTCGGCTCCATGGGGCGGGCCGTCCAGGCCGTCCCCCTGATTTGGAAGGCGGTGTTGGGCTGTATGGGGTACACGGTTTTCACAATGGCCACGATCCGATGGGCCGGAGGGCTGTGGCTGCTGGTGACGCTGCTCGGGTCGGCCTACCTGTGCCGCTGGGCGTACCAGTGGAAGAAAATCCGCCACGGCACCCAGGAGATCATCGGCGGCAATCCCAACTATCAAATCGACACCCGGCACATGCTCCCCGACCTGCGGGGCCACGCCGACGAGCTGAACAACCTGGGCCACGCCATCTCTACGGCGGTGGATGAGCGGATGAAGAGCGAGCATTTCAAGGCGGAGCTCATCACCAACGTGTCCCACGACCTGAAAACGCCGCTGACCTCCATCATCAACTACGTGGACCTGTTGAAAAAGGAGGACATCCAGAACCCCAAGGCGGCGGAGTATATCGAGGTGCTGGACCGGAAGAGCCAGCGGCTGAAAAAACTCACCGAGGATTTGGTGGAGGCATCCAAGGCGTCCACGGGGAATCTGACGGTGAACTGGGAGCGGCTGGACTGGACCCAGCTCACCGACCAGGCGCTGGCGGAATGCGGCGACCGCCTGGGGGCCCAGAAGCTGACGGTGGTGCGCTCCCTGCCCGAGGAGCCCATATGGGTGGAGGCGGACGGGCGGCATTTGTGGCGGGTACTGGACAATCTGCTGACCAACTGCGCCAAATACGCCCTGCCGGGCACGCGGGTGTATGTGGATTTGCGGCGCAGCGGGGACCATGCGGTGCTGTCGGTGAAGAACATCTCCCGGGACCCGCTGGACGTCCCCGCCGAGCGGCTCATGGAGCGCTTCGTCCGGGGCGACGAGTCCCGCAACCAGGCGGGCAGCGGCCTGGGGCTGTCCATCGCCCAGTCGCTGACGGAGCTCCAGCACGGGCGGTTTGAAATCAGCATCGACGGCGACCTGTTCAAGGCCATCGTCACCCTGCCCCTGGCGGGGGAGCGGCCCCGGGACGCCATTCAATTGATCCTGTAAGAAGAAGCCCCCGGCCCGCGCCGGGGGCTTCCTTTTTTGGCGGGGTTGTGATATACTCTTGGCGATACAAACGAAAGGGAGCGCTCAACATGGATTACGCTGCGGAATCGCTAAGGCTTCACTATCAATGGCGGGGGAAGCTGGACGCCGTGCCCAAGATGGAGGTCAAGGACCGGCAGTCCCTGTCCCTGGCATACACCCCCGGGGTGGCCCAGCCCTGCCTGGAGATCAAGAAGGATGTCAATAAAAGCTACGAGCTCACCGGCCGGTGGAACACGGTGGCGGTGGTCACCGACGGCACCGCCGTGCTGGGCCTGGGGGATATCGGCCCCGAGGCGGGTATGCCGGTGATGGAGGGCAAATGCGTGCTGTTCAAGGCCTTCGGCGGGGTGAACGCGGTGCCGCTGTGCGTGCGCTCCAAGGATGTGGACGAGATTGTCAACACCGTGGCCCTGCTGGCAGGGTCCTTCGGCGGGGTGAACCTGGAGGACATCTCCGCCCCCCGGTGCTTTGAGATTGAGCGCAAGCTGAAGGAGCGCTGCGACATCCCTGTCTTCCACGACGACCAGCACGGCACTGCCATTATCGTGGCGGCGGCGCTGACCAACGCGCTGAAAATTGTGGGCAAAAAGCTCAGCGAGGTGAAGCTGGTCATGTCCGGGGCGGGGGCCGCCGGGACGGCCATCTTCAAGCTGCTGTGGTCCATGGGGCTGCGGCAGGCCACGCTGTGCGACGTCAGGGGGATTGTCTATCCGGGCAGGCCCGATCTGGCAAACGACCCGGCCTTAGCGGAGCTGGCGGATATGACAAGGCCCGCCCTCACCGTGGGCGGGCTGGCGGAGGCTTTGCGCGGGGCGGACGTGTTCATCGGCGTGTCCGCGCCGGGGTTGGTGACCCCGGACATGGTGCGCTCCATGGCCCCCGACCCCATCCTGTTCCCCATGGCCAACCCGACGCCGGAGATTATGCCCGACCTGGCCCGGGCGGCGGGAGCGGCGGTGGTGGGCACCGGCCGCAGCGACTTCCCCAACCAGATCAACAACGTGCTGGCCTTTCCCGGGGTGTTCCGGGGAGCGTTTGACGTGCGGGCGTCGGACATCAACGAGGAGATGAAGCAGGCCGCCGTGAAAGCGCTGGCGGGGCTGGTCGCTCCCGAAGAGCTGTCCCCGGAGTACATCATCCCCGCCGCCTTTGACGAGCGGGTGTGCCCCGCTGTGGCCAAGGCAGTGGCGGAGGCGGCGCGGCGCACCGGCGCGGCCCGCGCTTGAGAGGGGCGAGCGGCGCTATGATTACAGGGATTCACCATGTGTCCATGAACTGCGGGGGAGCGGAGGGCTTCGAGCGGGCGAAGTCGTTCTATTGCGGCGTTTTAGGGCTGCCCGTCCGGCGGGAATGGCCGGGGGGCGTGATGATCGACGCCGGAAACGGCGTGATTGAGCTGTTCAGCGGCGAAACCGAACCGCGCAAAGGCGCGATCCGGCATTTTGCGCTGGCGGCGGACGACGTGGACCGTGTTGTGGAAGGGGTGAGACAGGCGGGGTATCAGGTTTTTGTGGAGCCCAAAAATATCGTCATCAAGTCCGAACCCGCCTATCCGGCGAGAATCGCGTTCTGCACCGGACCGTTGGGAGAGGAGATCGAGCTGTTTCAGGAGCTTTGATCCGCCCTTGGCTTGAATATGATCTTAATTGCGCACAGGGAGCGCCGGCTTAGCCGGCGCTCCCTGTGTCGTGTTCCATCAGCTCCACCACTGTCCGGGCGTACAGCCGCGCGGCGGTGATGGCCTCCTGGAGGGTGTTCCCATGGGTGCCCACCTCCACCAGGATGGTGCCCGTGGACAGATGCTGGTTGAAGCGGGTGGGCCGCAGCACCAGGGGCCGGGCCAGGGTGGACCACTTATTGGCCAGCGCCGACTGGATGGACAGCGCAAGGGCCAGGTTTACCCGCCAGTTGGGGTGGACCTGCCCGGTGGCGTCGGTGCCCATCACCATCATCACTTGGGCGCAGTTGTCTACCGTCCCCGCCACGACTTTATAAATGGTGCCGTCGGTGGCCACCAGCGCGTCCCGGTGCACGTCCAGCAGCAGCACCAGGGAGGGGTATTTCTTCAGATTCTCCGCCACCCCCTGCACCGAGCGGTTGTAGGCGTCGTTATAGCTGGGGTAGTCATACAGGGTGGTGTCGTGGACCACGCCGATGCCCGCCGCCTCAAAGACCGCCTTCATCTCCTCCCCCACCCGGACCATGTTGTAGTTGGTGTCCAAAGTGCGGTGGTCGCCGCTGGGTTCATAGATGTCGGTGCCGTCCATGGCATATGCCTCGCTGGCGTGGGAGTGGTAGATGAGGACCTTGGGGCCGTCCCCGGCGGCGGAGAGTTGGGGGGCGCTCTCAATCAGCGCGGGGATATCAATGGAGTAATCGGTGTGGTTGTAGAGGGACACGTTTCCAGAGGTAACGTAGTTGGCGGAGGTGCCCGCCACCATGGTTTTGGGGATGATATCCTCCGGTGCGGCAGTGGAGGGGGTGGGGGAGTCGGGTTCCTCATCCTCTCCGGCGGGGTCCAGCTCCAGAATGTCTTGGCTTTCCGATTCAGGCGGAGGGTCTGGCTCCGGCTCGGTTTCGGTCAGCACGCCCCCCAGCAGGGAGGACTGGGCCAGCACCAGCCTGTCCCAGCGGGACAGGCCGTCGCCGGACGGCTCTTCCAGAGCAAGCTCCGCCGACAGCAGGGATATGGATAACTGGGCGCTGCCCGCCAGCTCTTTGAGCTGGTCCAGGGCGGCGGCGGGGTCGCCCACCAGGCACAGCAGCCCCGCCGCCAGGGCGCCCACCAGCAGCGCCGCGCCCAGCCGGGCGGGGCGCAGGATGGGTTGACTTGTCCTTTTCTTTCGCATTTGCGTTCACCTCCCTGCATTGTATGCGCCCCCCGGAGAAAACAGAACCGGCAGAAATTAGCGCTTGACAGCGCAAGTTTGAGGAGTTATATTAAGTGGGAAAAGTATAACCGGTGGGAGGAGTTGCTGTGAAGCTAAAGCTGCCGCGGGATCAGTTCCTGAGCACGGTGCGGGTAGGGGACAAGGGCCAGATCGTCATCCCCAAGGAGGTGCGGGAGCTGTTTGAAATTGAGCCGGGGGACAACCTGCTGCTGATGGCGGACAAGAAAAAGGGTATCGCCATCGTGGCCTTCGACGGGATGATGGACTTTATGGGCGAGGCCCTGCGTCAAGGACAGCAGGCACGGGAGAAAGAAAAGGGGTCTGAGCAATGAATGCCATTCAAATTTTAGGACTGACCAAGAAATACGGCGGCCAAACCGTGGTGGACCGCTTGGAGCTGTCCGTCCCGGCGGGGGAGCTGTTCGCCCTGCTGGGAGTAAACGGGGCTGGAAAGTCCACCACCATCAAAATGCTGTCCTGCTTGCTGGTTCCCACCGAGGGGGACGGGCTGCTGATGGGGCACAGCGTCCGCACCCAGAGCCACCGGTCCAAGGAGATTTTGGCGGTCTCGCCCCAGGAGACGGCGGTGGCCCCCGGCCTCACGGTGGCGGAAAACCTGGAGCTGATGGCGGGCATCTATGGCCGCCCCAGGGAGCGTACCGCTGAGGTGATGGACCAACTCGGCCTGACCCAGTGGTCAAGGCGGCGGGCAAAAACACTGTCCGGCGGCTGGCAGAGACGGCTGTCCATCGCCATGGCGCTGGTGTCCCAGCCGGAGGTATTGTTTCTGGACGAACCCACCCTGGGTTTGGATGTGCTGGCCCGGCGGGAGCTGTGGGGCGTGATCCGTGGGCTGAAGGGGCGCGCCACCATCATCTTGACCACCCACTATCTGGAGGAGGCGGAGTCCCTGTCGGACCGCGTCGGGATTATGGCCGCCGGACGGCTGCGGGCCGTAGGGACGGCGGCGGAGCTGAAAGCGCTGGCGGGGTGCGGGAGCTTTGAGGACGCCTTTGTGGCCCTGGCGGGAGAGGAGGCCGCGTCATGAGGGTGAGAGCCTTTGCCAAACGCAATATGAAGGAGCTGATCCGGGACCCGCTGACCCTGTTCTTCGGGCTGGGGTTTCCCCTGGTCCTGCTGGTGCTGATGAACGTGATTCAGCGCAACGTCCCGGTGCATATCTTTGAGCTGGACACCTTGGCTCCGGGCATCGCCCTGTTCGGGCTGACGTTTTTAGCGCTGTTTTCCGGGCTGCTGATCGCCAAGGACCGCGCCACCTCTTTCCTGGCCCGGCTGGCGGCGTCTCCCATGAGGGCGGCGGACTTTCTGCTGGGCTACCTGCTGCCCCTGCTGCCCATGGCGGTGGGGCAGAGCGTTATCTGCCTGGCGGCGGCGGTGGCTCTTGGCCTGCCCCTGAGCTGGAACCTGATGGCGGTGGTGGCCTCGCTGGTCCCATCGGCCCTGTTGTTCATCGCCCTGGGCCTGCTGTGCGGTACGCTGTTTAACGATAAGCAGGTGGGCGGCATGTGTGGGGCCATCCTGACCAATGCCACCGCTTGGCTGGCTGGCATCTGGTTTGACCTGTCCCTGGTGGGCGGGGCGTTTCATACCGTGACCTATTTCCTCCCCTTTGTCCACGGCGCGGATGGGGCCAAAGCCGCGCTGGCGGGGGACTGGGCGGTTCTGCCCGGACACCTTTTGTGGGTGACGGTTTGGGCGGCGGCGGTGCTGGCCCTGGCCGTTGTCCTGTTTCGGCGGAGGCTGACGGAGCGGTAGCAAGGTGCTGGCACAGGCTGCTTTTCGCCGGAAATGGACAAACATTTGGGGTTGAAATTTTGTTTCTTGTGTGGTATATTCAAAACAGCCACACAAGGAAAGGTGAGATCGTCATGGGTTTCTTTGGAATGCAGAAAGTGGAACAGCCTCAGGCGGAAGTTCCGGCCCTTCCCAAGGAAGAGCCGGCCAGCGCTCCCGCGCCCTCCCGGGCGGGCAGCACGGTGATCGCTCAGGGCATTACATTTACCGGCACTCTGCGGGGCGAAGGCGTGGTCCAGGTCGAGGGCGTCGTGGAGGGCGAATTCGACATGACCGGCGCGGTGATCGTGGCGGAGTCCGGTCTGATCCGTGGCCCTGTCGCGGCGGACGTGGTCCGGGTGGCGGGCCGTGTAGAGGGCAATGTCAGCGCCAGGGAGCATATGCGCCTGGAGTCCTCCGGCAGTTTGGACGGCGACGTCAAGACCGCCTCTCTGGTGGTGGAAGACGGCGGTATCCTCAACGGCCGGTGTACCACGGTAAAGCCCCAGACCGCCCTGGAACCGGAGCTGAGCGCGGTCAGAAGCTCGCAAAGCCTGGAATTCGGACCGGGGTTTGAGCTGGACGAGGAGCAATAAAAAAACCCGCCGGAGCAAGGGCTGCCCCGCACAAGGACAACAACAAAACTACCGTTCAGAGCATGGTCAAAATGCGGCAATCATTTTTGATTGCCGCATTTTACTATGAAACCGTATTGATAGCAGTCGGGTAGGATAAGTGTGGAGCGCTCCGCAACCCCGGCAAAATAGCGAGCGCAAACAGGAGACAAAATAGAACAATTTACCGCTATACCGTTTTTCGGAAAGATAAAAAATTGGGTGAAAGTTTCTCTAAAGCCATTGACAAAGAAATATACATGAGGGTTTATCTTCCAACCCTTGATATTTAAATTCATATAATGCTTTATTTTACTGTCAATGTTTTCATCAAAAGGGTGGATTGCCCCAAATGTATAGCCGTTCATTTTGGGTTACGATTTCCTCCATCATATCCGCACTATTTTTATTAGGCGGGTTTATTTGCTGAATAACTGCTTTACTGATACAATTATTATTCATATCTTTTAACAGTCTTTCCGTTGTAGCATAATTCAAGACAAATACACCCGTAAACAGCTTTATACAGATATTAGTATTTAGCCCGCAGAGCATATAAAAACACTTAATAAACGAAATTGGATATGAAAGAATTTTGTTTGGAACTGATTACCCGTTTGTAACGCAAGCATTTTCTGTTTTATCGGTGTTATGGGCAACCAAAACCGAAAACGAGAGGATATTTATTTTTTCTGAAAACGCAAAGAGATTAGGCCTTGTTTGAAAAATCAAGGAAGGTGAGCTAAATCAACAAAATAGCGAT
>CANOYV010000065.1:0-11936 GCA_947571605.1 uncultured bacterium
CGCAGCCTGGGTTGTCGGCCCCTGCCGCCATCTTGTCAGCGGCCTCTGCCATCCGGGCCCGGCTTGCTGCGGCCTCGTCGGTGACCATCGCCCAGAGGTCGCGCCGGAGTTGCTCCGGGAGCTGCTGCCGCTCCAGCTTCTTGATGTGCTGGCTGGCGAAGTCAAATTGGCTTTGCAGGTTCTCGACCTTAGACTGGGCGGCGGCGAGGTCGGCTTTGAGCCGGTCTACTTCGTGGCCCCGGTCGATTGCCCGCTGTGCCTGGATTTCAAGCCGCGCCTTCATACTGTAGGCTGCATCGTCCTCGATGCTCTGCTCCGCGTCCTCGAAACATCCCTCGAAGGCGGTGGCGAGGTAGCTCTGCGGGCCCAGCTCGGCAACCATCGCCTTGATCTTCTCCAGGGCCTCCCGCTCCTGCTCCTTCGTGGCCGAGGCGTCGGTGCTGGTGAGCTCGGTGTCGGTGATCTCGGCGTCCTTGTAGATGCCCTTGAGCCGCTTCTGAGCAGCCTTCTCGGTGCGCTCGGTGATGTGATCGTAGTGCTCTTCCCCGTTGAGGAGGTAGGTAACTTTGTAACTGTTCATGCTGCTGCTCCTTTCCGTTGCCCTGCCATCGTCAGGCCGGGTAGGGCTCCCCCCGGCGACGCCCTCCCGGGCGTTTCGGCTTATCTGTCGCAGCCTAGGAACTCCGTGATCTCGGCGAGCTGTTCCAGGATGTGCTTGGCGGTTCCGACGTGGCCCCAGTTGATTTCCTCGGGGCTGTATCCCAGGTGGTTCTCGGTCTGCTCGGTCAGGGCGGCGAGTTTGGCGTTGATCTCGGTGATCGTGGCGATATATGCGTCCAGGGCTTTCTCGTTTTTCATGTCTGCTGTTCCTTTCCTGTTGTGCGCTTCGGTTTTTTGTGATATGCTGGGGGCGTCGGTTAATTTCTTAACCTGTCTATTATTATACTCGCATTTTCGTAGAAGTCAATAGTTTTGCGAGTAATTTTCGCAAATTCGAGGAGGTCGCTATGTTTAACGTATTATTGAAAGAATTGCGCTCCCAGCATGGGATGACTCAGGGCCAGCTTGCAAAGGCTGCGGGGGTTTCTCCTGGAAATGTAGGTGACTGGGAATCGGGGAAGAGCAAGCCTGGGTATAATGCGCTGGCTGCGCTCGCCCGCATTTTCGAGGTGTCGGCAGATTACCTCCTGGAGTTAGAAGCGCCGCCCGCAAAAACGAGCGACGATCTGGAGCGCGTTAAATTGGAGCAAGGGCTCTCATGCGACGGTAGCCCCCTTGAAGCTGAGGAGGCTGATCTGATTGCCATGTTCCGGCTCCTGCCGTCCTACGAGCGGGAAGACCTCTTTGATTTGGTTTACTTCAAATACAAAAAGCACGTTGAGAAAAAGATGGAGTCTATCTACTGGACGTATGCCGCCGAGAGAGAAAAAGCAAAGCCCACCTCCGCTTCCGGCGAAGGTAGCCAGAGCGTGATCGCCTAAATTTTTTTGGCCTGTTTTGGTTAAATAATTATCCGTTTTCGTGCAGAATTGAAAACGGCGGTTTTTCGCCGCCGCCATGCCCCGCCAGCCGTTGAAAATAGGGCAATTCTGCATTTCTTCAGCGGTTTTGTGGTTTTGCAGAATTGAAACGACCCCCACGGCCCGCCGATGCCTTCACCAGCCACCTCGGGGAGTAACGGTCAAGTAACGCCGCCAGCAGCCCGATCTGCGCCGGTTCGCCCGATTTGGGCCTAAATTCTAACGCTCTAACGGTGCGTTATTACGCTGGGCCCCCTTGCATTTCCCCCGCCGCCCTGCTATACTATCCTCAAGGGCCGTGAAGCCCCGCCTTCTTGGTCTGCTGCTGTGACTTCCGGGGCGTGGCCGAGCGGCCCCCATAATGTCCTGCCCGTCCCCGCCATCGAGAAAAGCCCCCGGATTGCCGTTTTTAAGCGGTTTTCCGGGGGTTTTCCTGTCCAGCCGGGCCGGTGCCCGCCGCGCCGCGCCGCCGCCGACGTGCGCCCTCCAGCGGCCCTTGGGCACAAAAAAAGACGCCGACCGCCGTCGACGCCTTCGCGCTCAATGAAAATGAGAATGTCCGGGCCTTTCCCGCCCTGATTATGCCCGTTCCCGTTGATATTCGGGGGTTTTCCAGCACTTCCCCCGCCTCTCCCGGTTTATCCCGGTTTCTCAATTATCCTGTCCCCTTACAAAGGAGGAAGCCGCCCATGGCAAACCAAGTAAACGCCCCAAAGGTCACCGTCATCGACCCCGCCGCCCCGGAAAAAGCGAAGCTGCGGGTAGCAGCCTACGCCCGGGTCAGCAGCGATTCCGCCGACCAGCTTAACTCCTACCTGGCCCAGGTGGACTACTATACCCGCCACATCGGGGAGAACCCGGATTGGGAGCTGTCCGACATCTATGCGGACGAGGGTATTTCCGGGCTGGATACCCGGAAGCGGGACGAGTTCAACCGCATGATGGCGGACTGCCGCGCCGGGAAGATCGACCGCATCTTGGTCAAGTCCATGTCCCGGTTCGCCCGCAATACCAGGGACAGCCTGCATTTTATGCGGGAGCTGATGCGGCTGGGCGTCACTGTCCGCTTCGAGAAGGAGAACATCGACACCGGGAAGCTCAGCTCCGAGCAGACCGCCACCATCTACGCCGCATTCGCCCAGATGGAGTCCACCGGCCATTCCGGCAACATGAGGCTCAGCGTCAAAATGCGGATGGAGAAAGGGATCTTCACCCCGTCCTCCATGCCCTACGGCTACCGGCTGAACGGACTGGAGCCGGAGATCGTCCCAGGGGAGGCTGAGGTGGTGCGCCAGATCTTTGCATTGGCGCTCCAGGGTCAGGGCCACACGGACATCACCAGGTGGCTGAACGAATCAGGCATTGACCGGGGCCATGGCCGGGAGCGGTGGCACTGCTCCATGGTCAGTTACATCCTGTCCAACCGATTCTACACCGGCGATTCAGACTGGCAAAAGACCTGCGCCACCGATACCCTGCCCATCCGGCAGGTGAAAAACCGGGGACAGAAGCCCCGGTACCAGGTAGAGGACGACCACCGCGGCATCATCAGCCGCGAGGATTTCCAACGGGTGCAGGGGCTGATTGCGGCCCGGAAAGAGCGGTTCTACCGCGGCTCTACACCGTCCGACTCGGTCTACACCGGGCATATCTTCTGCGGGCACTGCGGCTGTGTCTGCCGCAAAAAAGTGACCCGTAGGATAGTGCATTGGGTCTGCAACCGCCGCAATGACGGCAAAGGCCTGTGCCCCATCCCGCAGATCCCCGAAGCGGCCCTCACCGCCGCCCTCCTCCGCCTGCATAACAAGCTGGCCCTCCATGGGCAGGATATCCTCCAGCCTCTGCTGGATCAGCTTCGGGAGCTGCGGGAACGGGAACTGCGTTCCAACGCCAAGCTCTCCAACATCGACAAGGAAATAGCCAACATTTCAGGGCAGAATCTGGTGCTCATCCGGCTGAAAAGCAAGGGGTGCATCGATCCTGCCCTTGCTTTATCCCAAGCGGACGAGATGAACCGCAGGCTCCGCGACCTGCGCCGCCTGCGCCGGAAGGTGCTGGAGGCCGCCGATGGGGACGAGCAGATCCAAGCCACCGAGGCCATGCTGGACTACCTGCAAACCACCCAGTGGCAGACTGAGGTCACTCCCGACCTGTTCGAGAACCTGGTGGAGCGGATCACAATAGTGTCGGCAGAGGTCATAAAATTCCGGCTCCCCAATGGGCTGGAGCTGACGGAAAGACTGGTGTAGCA
Organism: uncultured bacterium; assembly: GCA_947571605.1. Taxonomy (GTDB): domain Bacteria; phylum Bacillota; class Clostridia; order Oscillospirales; family Oscillospiraceae; genus Enterenecus. Next base: position 3,772 of record CANOYV010000065.1, read on the forward strand.
GATGGCGTGGCAGAGAAAAATCCCCTTCGGCTATGAAGTCCGGGGCGGGCTGCTCCAGCCCAACCCCCAGGAGGCGGACGCGGTGCGGTACATCTTCGGGCAGTACCTGGCCGGGGCTTCCCTGCTGGCCATCGCGGAGGACATGACCCGGCAGGGCTTCCGCTACCACCAGCACACGGCTGAGTGGAACAAAAATATGGTGAAGCGCGTCCTGGAAAACGCCAAATATGTCGGCGCGGATGGTTACCCCCGGCTGGTGTCCGATGGGGACTTCGCCGCCGCCCAGGGCCAGCGGGCGGCGCGCAATACCTACGCCCCGCTCCCCGCCGAGATCCGGCTCATCAGCGGTATGGCCGTCTGCGCCCGGTGCGGCGGCAGGATGGCGCGGGGCACCCGCTCCCATGGCCGGGTCCACTGGAAGTGCCAAAACCCGGGCTGCGGGCAGAGTATCTCCCTGGGCGATGAAGCCCTGGCCGGGCTGGTGGACGGACAGCTCCGGGAGCTGGCCCAGGCACACCACCTGCTCACCGCACCCGAACCCCAGCGGGCCGCGCCCACAATGGATGCCGTCCGGCTCCAGAACGAGCTGACCCTGGCCCTCAACCGGGGCGGCGAAAACCCCGCGTACATCAAAACGCTGGCCTTTGCCGCAGCCGCCCAGCGGTACATCCAGTTCCCAGACCCCACTCCTGCCCATGAGCTGGAGCAGCTTCGGACACGGCTCGAACGGGGTTCCGCCGATACTGACACATCGACTGCCCTGCTGACCATTGCGGTGCGGGCCGTCCGGCTCACCCCGGACAAAACCGTGGAGTTGGAGCTGGTCAACGGCCAGATCATCACAGAAGAAAAGGAGGAAAGTGCATGAACGTCCAGCAAAAAGCGCCGAAAAAGGTCACCGTCACCCCGGCAGACCCCAAATATACGCAGAAAGACATCCGCAAGCAGCACCTCCGGGTGGCCCCATACTGCCGGGTGTCCACCGGCAGCGAGGAACAGCTCACCAGCTTTACCGCCCAGATGGAATACTATACCCAGCGCATCGCCGACACCGAGGGCTGGACGATGGTGCGGCTCTATGCCGATGAGGGCATCACCGGCACCTCCACCAAGAAGCGCACCCAGTTCAACAAGATGATCCGGGACGCAGAGAAGGGCAAGATCGACCTGGTCATCACCAAATCCGTGTCCCGGTTCTGCCGCAACACGTTGGACGGGCTGGAGTACATCCGCAGACTGAAAAAGTGCGGCGTGGGAGTGTACTTTGAGAAGGAAAACACCAACACCCTCTATATGCCAAATGAGATGATCCTCACCTTCCTGATGAGCCAGGCCCAGGCCGAGAGCGAGTCCATGTCCTCCAACATCCAGTGGGGCTACCAGGCTCAATTCAAGAAGGGCATCGTCCACTACAACTACAAGAACTTCCTGGGCTACCGCAAGGGGGCGGATGGGGAGCCGGAGATCGACGAGAACGAGGCCCCCACCGTCCAGCGCATCTTCGCCCGGTATCTGATGGGCCAGAGCGTGGGCCAGATCTGCAAGGATCTGACGGCGGACGGTCTCAGGACCGCCCGGGGCGGCACCGACTGGAGCGACCATACGGTGCGCCACATCCTGCAAAACGAGAAGTACATGGGGGACGCCATCCTCCAGAAAACCTTCACCCTGGACTTGTTCAGCCGTCAACAGGTAAAAAATGAGGGCCAGCGCCCCAAATACTATGTGGAGAACGCCCACCCCGCCATCATCGACCGGGACACCTTCCAGAAGGTGCAGGAGGAGATGGCGCGGCGGTCCAGCCTGCGCAAGACCTCCTCCAAGGCCAAGACCGAGCAGGGCAAGCACAGCGGCAAATATGCCCTGAGCGGTCTGCTGGTGTGCTCCGAGTGCGGCAGCCCCTATCGCCGGATAACCTATATGCCGGGCGGGCAGAAGCGGTCCGTCTGGCGGTGTATCAATCGGCTGGAACACGGCAAGCGGATCTGCAAATGCGCGCCCACCCTGGAGGAGCCGGAGATCCAAAACGCTGTCACCGCCGCCATGAACGAACTGTTCCGGCAGCAGACGGCGCGGCAGGCGCTGGCGGATTGCATCGCCGCCGCCCTGGCGGGAACGGGGGACGATGCCTCCCTGCCCAACCTGGAGGCCAAATTGCGGGCGCTCCAGGAGGAGCAGATGCGGTTGTTCCGTCTTGCGTCGGAGGCGGGGCCGGAGAACACCGAGTACGATGACAGGATCACAGAGGTGACCGCCGCCATGTCCGCCCTGCTGGCCCGGAAGGGCGAGCTGGAGCGGGAGGGCTATGCCGATGCCGAATGTGACAGCCGGGTGCGGACCATCACCGGCAGGCTGGAGACCGCGGACAGCTCCATCGGGGAGTTCCGGGACGACATGGTACGGCAGCTCGTCAGCAGCATCAGGGTGCTGGACCGGGAGCGGCTGTCCATCTGCTTCAAGGACGGGACGGAGGTCGAGCAGATCATTGAGTGTGTGGGGAAGGCCAGCGCGTAAGCGTCTATGAAAAATAGGATGCACTCTTATGCATGACAAAGTCCGACAAATCAAATAAAAAATGCGGGGCCCCTCAAATGGAGGAGCCCCGCTTCTCATAGACAAAAGGAGAGCCGGGGCGTTTCCGCCCCGGCTCTGAAGGATGGAGGATAGAATGAAAAAGAAAGAGCATCTCTTGCAAGAATTAGGATAGCGGGTTTTCATTACGGAAGTTCGGGCAGAAATGTTACAAAAGTGATAAATCTTCCGGCTGCTCCCAATTTTACGCGGGGGCCCTTTTGCCTTTCCGGCTGAGCGCCAGCCCCGCCAGCAGCAGTACCGGGAACACGATCCCAGCCAGGACGCCCTTTTTCAAATCATCCCCCAGCGCGCTGGACACCATGCCCACCAAGGTAGGCCCGCCGGAACAGCCCATATCCCCCGCCAGGGCCATGAGCGCAAACAGGGCCGTCCCGCCCCGGGGCAGGCCCGCCGCCGCTTTGCTGAACGTCCCCGGCCACATGATCCCCACCGACAGCCCGCACACCGCGCAGCCCACCAGCCCCACTACCGGGCTGGGCACCAGGGCGACGCACAGGTAGGCGGCCGCGCACAGCAAGGCGCTGCCCGCCATGAAACGATCCAAGTCCAGCTTCTCGCCATACTTCCCGTAGACGGCCCGGGACGTGCCCATCAGCACCGCGAAAGCCATTGGCCCCGCCAAATCGCCCACGGTCTTGCTGACCCCCAGGCCCTTCTCCGCAAAGGTGGACGCCCACTGGCTCACCCCCTGCTCGCTGGCCCCGGCACACAGCATCATCAGCAGGAATACCCAGAACATCTTGTTCCGGGCCAGCTCCCCCAGGGCCAGCCCCTTTTCGCCGTCTTTCATCAGCGGGGCGATGGGCACGCGGAGGAAGGCGAACAGGTTGCCCAGCGGGACCAGCGCCCAGGCCAGCGCCAGCACCCGCCAGTGTTCCGTGCCGAACAGGGCGAAAAACACCGTGGACAGCAGGACCACCGCCACATGGCCCCAGCAGTAGAAGGAGTGGAGCAGGCTCATGGCCTGCTCCTTGTGGTCGGAAGGGCAGGCTTCCACCACCGGGCTGACCACCACCTCGATCAGCCCGCCGCCCACAGCGTACACCATCACGGACAGCAGGATGCCCAGGAACGGGCTGGGCAGGAGCTCGGGCAGGATGGCCAGCAGGGCCAGCCCCAGCGCGGCCAGGGCGTGGGCCAGCACCATAGAGGCCCGGTAGCCAATGCGGTCCACAAAGCCCACCGAAGCCAGATCCACCAGCAGCTGGAGGCCGAAATTGAACGTGACCAACAGGGTGATCCGGGACAGGGGGATGTGGTAGCCGCTTTGGAAGGTGAGGAACAGCAGGGGCACAAAGTTATTGACGATGGCTTGGACGATGTAGGCTGTGAAGCAGGCGTAAATTGTTTTCTGATAGGGGTTTTTCATGGGGCAGTCCTCCTTGCGGTTCGATCAGCGCTGTATTATATCACGCCGGGGGAAAGAAATCCAGCCCAATGAACCGGGATGACACCCTCGACTTTGTTACTGGAATATGCTATACTGGGAAAAATACTGATGGAGCGTGTATGGAATGACGAGGATCCTTTTTATCTGCCACGGCAATATCTGCCGCAGCCCCATGGCCGAGTTCGTGATGAAGGACCTGGTGAAGAAAGCCGGACTGGAAGCCCGGTTCCATATCGAGTCCGCCGCCACCAGCACGGAGGAGATCGGCAACCCGGTCTATCCCCCGGCGCGGCGCAAGCTGGCCGAGCATGGCATTGACTGCGCGGGCAAGACGGCCCGGCAGCTCAAGAACAGCGACTATGACGCCTTTGACCTGCTGATCGGGATGGACCGGGCCAACCTGCGGAATATGCACCGCATCTGCGGCGGCGACTTCGCTGGGAAGCTGCACCTGCTGATGGACTATACCGACCACCCCGGCGATGTGGCCGATCCGTGGTACACGGATGACTTTGAAACCACCTGGCGGGACGTGCTGGCGGGGTGCCAAGGACTGCTGAAATATACGCAATGATCTGGGGTGTCTTATGCTGAATTGCTGCGATTATGACGCGATTACGTTTTATCAGTCCGGCGAATTAAACTCCAGATATAAAACCGATCTGACCGGCAAGCTGGAGTGCGTGGAGCGCATTCCATATGGGACGCAGGTAACGGACAGCTTTCAAGACGGCGCGTATCAAACGTTCCGCACCATGGAGCCGATCGTACTCTACCGTGTGTTTGGACAGTACCGGGGCCGTGGATCCGCCCCGAAAGGCGCAAGGCTGAATGGCAGCTTTGCGTCAACGGAATTTGGGGAGTCCATCATTGATGCCAAACTGCGGCTGGCCTTGGATCCCGCATGGGCCAACACGAAAATGTATGAGGCAAAGCTCACTGTTCCCGCGGGCGTCACAATCAGCATCGGCACCGTGGCAAGCGTGGTTTTGAAAACAGGGACAGTTCTTCCCGGCGGCGCGGATCAGATCCTTCTGCCGCTGGGATGGCCGGAAAGCTGGATCACAGGCTACCGCCGTTTGACGGCCAGACAATTGCAATCGCCACCCTGCTTTTCTTCCCAAAAGCCTCCCGAATACGACAGCAAGGAAAACCTGTACCGTATGATATGCCCGGCCTGCGGGTGCGAGGAGTATCGTAAACTGCCGGAGGATGAGCAGTTCACCATTACAGGCAGCAAAGGAAATCCATACGTGATGCAATATGCCTGCCTGAATCCAGACTGCCAATATTACTGGTGAGTATCGTATTTACAATAACGATCAGGAGGGAAAATCGATGAGGAAAAATTTTGGAGCCAAGCCCTACACCTACCCCCAGCCGGTGTTCATCGTGGCGGCCTACGGCCCGGACGGCACGCCGGACGCCATGAACGCCGCCTGGGGCGGCATCAGCGACACCACTGAGCTGTCCCTGTGCCTGAGCGCGGGGCACAAGACCACCAAAAACATCCTGGCGCGCAGGGCGTTCACCGTCAGCATGGCGGACGCCGCCCATGTGGCGGAGTGCGACTACCTGGGCGTGGTGTCCGCCAACGATGTGCCCGACAAGCTGGCGCGGGCCGGGTTCCACACCACGAAAAGCGGGTTCGTGGACGCCCCGCTCATCGACGAGCTGGCCATGGCGGTGGAGTGCAGGCTGGTGAGCTACGACCCGCAGACCGGGCGCCTGGTGGGTGAGATCGTCAACGTCAGCGTGGACGAGTCCGTCCTCACCCCGGAGGGCAAGGTGGATGTGTCCAAGCTGGAACCCATCACCCTTGACCCCATCAACAACGTCTACCACAAGCTGGGCGGGAAGGTTGGGAATGCCTTCGCGGACGGGCTGAAGCTGAAATGACGGACTATCGGACGCTGAATGCCCAGCTCTCGGCGCTGGTCGGGGGCGTGCCCCACCGTACCGCCAACCTGGCCAACGCCGCGGCGCTGCTCTACCACACCCTGGACGGCCTCAACTGGGCGGGATTCTACCTGCTGGAGGGGGATACGCTGGTGCTGGGCCCCTTCCAGGGCAGGCCCGCCTGCATCGAGATCCCGGTGGGCCGGGGGGTGTGCGGAACCGCCGTGGCGGAGGGGAAAACCCAGCTCGTGCGGGATGTCCACCAGTTTCCCGGACACATCGCCTGCGACAGCGCGTCCAACGCCGAGATCGTGGTACCCATTCGCGCAGGCGGGAAAATTGTGGGGGTGCTGGACTTGGACAGCCCCCACATTGGGCGCTTCACGGAGGAGGATCAGGCGGGGCTGGAGGAGTTTGCGCGTATCCTGGAATCTGAGGGGTGGACAGGATGACGAGGGAGCAAACGGCCAGGAAGCGCAGACGCCTGTGGATCATACTTGGGGCGCTCCTCGCGGCCATTTTACTCGTGTGCGTTGGATTCGCCGCTTATGTGGGCGACTACTACCACGCGGACGGGACAGCGGTGCAGGCGATGGCCTCGGCGGACGGCATCGTGACAAGCAAAACGGATGGGGACGATCTCGTGTTTGCACCGCCCAACCCAAAGGCGGGTTTGATTTTCTATCCGGGCGGGAAGGTGGAGTACACCGCCTATGCGCCGCTGATGCGGGCCTGCGCCGAACGGGGCATCCTATGTGTGCTGGTGAAAATGCCGTGCAACTTGGCGGTGCTGGACATGAACGCGGCGGACGGGATCGCGGGACAGTACCCGGACATTGACACCTGGTATATCGGCGGGCACTCCCTGGGCGGGGCCATGGCGGCGGGTTACGCGGCGGACCACAGCAGCGAGCTGGCGGGACTGATCCTGCTGGCGGCCTACTCCACCAAGGATCTGAACAGTTCCGGCCTGGATGTACTTTCGATGTACGGCTCCGAGGATCAGGTGCTGAACCGGGAAAAGTACGAGGGATACCGGGGGAACCTCCCATCCGGGGCAATCGAAACCGTCATAGAGGGCGGCTGCCATGCGGGCTTCGGAAGTTACGGGCCGCAGAAAGGTGATGGCACGCCGACCATTACCGGGGATGAGCAGGTCATGAGGACTGCTTCCAAAATCGCGGGTCTTGTGCTGAGCGCAGGCAGTTGAGCCGGAAAGCGTTGTGCCGGAACGCTTTCCAAAAAGCATTTTTGCCACATTGAGCCAAGTTGAAAGCTACATTTTAGCCTTGTTTCTGGGCTGAAATGTAGCTTTTCTACTGTAAACCCTTCATGATGTACTGAGGTTCAGTATTGTCATGGAGGGTTTGCTATGTCCCGAAAAGTAATTAAGATCCCACAAGCGAAGCAGAACGCTCCAATTGAAACCCAGCGGCTTCGGGTCGCGGCCTACTGCCGGGTTAGCACCCGTCATGAGGAGCAGTATCACAGCTTGGAAGCACAGATCACCTACTATACAAATTATATCAAACGCAATCCAAACTGGAAATTTGTTGCGGTGTATTCGGACGTTGCGTCTGGTGTCCGTGCTGCCAACCGTCCTGGCTACCAGCAGCTCATGAGAGACTGCACCAGCAGAAAACTCGATTTGATCCTGGTGAAGTCTCTCAGCCGTTTTGGTCGGGATGCGTTGGAAACTATTCGCCAAATCAGGAAATTGAAGCAAATGAACATCGGTGTTTACATTGAGACTGGAGGACTGAACACATTGAATATCAGCAATAGTATGATCGATCAACTTGCGGCCCTTGACCAGGCTGAGAGCCATTTCCGTAGCGAAAACATTAAATTCGGCATCCGCCACCGAATGAGGAGCGGAAAAACTGTACTGAACCACACGCAGTTTCTGGGTTACACCAAAGGGCCGGACGGCATCTTGCAAGTCGTGCCAAAGGAAGCTGAGATAGTGCGCAAAATCTTTGATCTCTACGTCCAAGGAAACGGGGTGCGCAAGATTAAGCGGTATCTGGAGGAACATGGGATCAAAACGGTAACAGGTAAATCGGAGTGGAGTACCTCCACAATTGACCGAATGTTGAGCAACGAGAAATATGTTGGAGAGGTTTTAATGCAGAAAACCTATACCTCTGATTTTCTGACTGGCAAGCGGGAAAAGAATCAAGGGCAGCTTGACACCTATCTGGTAGAGAACGCCCATGAGCCAATTATTATTACTTCTGAAAAACAATCTAGAAAAAAGATGCAGAAAGTGGTAAAATAG
>CANOYV010000066.1:0-11821 GCA_947571605.1 uncultured bacterium
TCTCCCGGGCCATCCCGGAGATCGACGGCTTCAAGCCCTCCCACCGCAAGCTGCTCTACACCATGTACGACATGGGCCTGCTCACCAAGCCCCGCACCAAGTCCGCCAACGTGGTGGGGGCCACCATGAAGCTCAACCCCCACGGCGACGGGGCCATTTACGACACCATGGTGCGCCTGAGCCGGGGCTACGGCGCGCTGCTCCACCCGCTGGTGGACTCCAAGGGCAACTTCGGCAAGGTGTACTCCCGGGACATGGCCTGGGCGGCCTCCCGGTACACCGAGGTGCGGCTGGACTCCATCTGTCAGGAGCTGTTCCGGGACATCGACCAGGACGCGGTGGATTTCGTGCCCAACTACGACGGCAAACTGATGGAACCCACCCTGCTGCCCACCACCTTCCCCAATGTGCTGGTGGCGGCCAACCAGGGCATCGCCGTGGGCATGGCGTCCAACCTGTGCGGGTTCAACCTGGGCGAGGTGTGCGACGCCGCCATCGCCTACCTCAAGGACCCCGGCGTGGACCTGCTGGGCATTTTGAAGGCCCCGGACTTCTCCACCGGCGGGCAGCTTCTGTACGACGGCGCGGCGCTGGCGGAGATTTACCGCACCGGCCGGGGACCGGTACGCCTGCGGGGCAAGTGGCGGTATCTCAAAGAGGACAACGTGATTGAAATCTTTGAAATCCCCTACTCCACCACGGTGGAGGCCATCCTGGACAAAGTGGCGGAGCTGGTCAAGGGGGGCAAGGTCCGGGAGATCGCCGACATGCGGGACGAGACCGACCTGAACGGCATGAAACTGGCCATCGACCTGAAACGGGGCGCCGACCCAGACAAGCTGATGGCCCGGCTGTTCCAGATGACCCCCCTCCAGGACACCTTCTCCTGCAACTTCAACATCCTCATCGCAGGCATGCCCAAGGTGATGGGGGTGAGCGAGATTCTGGAGGAGTGGACCGCCTGGCGGATGGACGGCGTGCGGCGGCGGACCTATTACGTCTGCAAGAAGAAGGAGGAGAAGCTCCATCTCCTCAAGGGCCTCAAGCGCATTTTGCTGGACATCGACAAGGCCATTCAGATCATCCGGGAAACCGAGGAGGACGCCGAGGTGGTCCCCAACCTGATTATCGGCTTCGGCATCGACCAGATTCAGGCGGAGTATGTGGCTGACATCAAGCTGCGCAACATCAACAAGGAATATATCCTCAAGCGGGTGGAGGAGACCGCCGCCCTGGCGGAGGAGATCGCCGACCTCAAGGACATTATCAACTCGCCGGGCCGCATCAAGAGCATCATCACCGACGAGCTGAAAAACGTCAAAAAGAAATACGCCGCGCCCCGGCGCACCGAGATCGTATACGAATATCAGCAGGCGGAGGAGGAGAAAGCGGCGGCCGTGGCGGAAATCCCCTCCTATCCGGTGAATGTGTTTATCTCCAAAGAGGGATACTTTAAGAAGATCACCCCCCAGTCCCTGCGCATGAGCGGCGAACAGAAATACAAGGAGGGCGACGGCCCCTTCCTCCAGTGGGAGGGCGCCAATGGGGACGAGCTGCTGGTGTTCACCGACAAACAGCAGTGCTATAAGACCCGGCTCAGCGACTTTGACGACGCCAAGGCCAGCGTGTTGGGGGACTACCTGCCCAGCAAGCTGGGCATGGACGGCGAGGAGAAATTCGTCTGGGCCTGCGCCCCGGGGGACTACTCCGCCCATGTGCTGTTCTTCTTCGACAACGGCAAGGCCGCCCGGGTGGAGTTGTCCGCCTACCAGACCCAGACCCGGCGGAAGAAGCTCACCGGGGCCTACTGCGACAAGTTCCCCCTGGTGTCCGCCCTGCTGCTGGCCGAGGACCAGGAGATGGCGGTGGGTTCCAGCGACGGACGGTGCGTGGTGTTCCACACCGCCTCCCTCACCCCCAAGACCACCCGCTCTACCCAGGGCGTGGGGGTCATGGCGGTGAAGGCCAAACACAAGGTGGCGTGGGCCAAGCCTCTGACCGATACCCACATCGTCAACGCCGCCCGCTACCGGGCCCGGTCCCTGCCTGCCGCCGGGGCCCTCCTCAAGGAGGAGGACCGGGGGGAGGAGCAACTGAGCATATTATGATTGGAGGCGCCCTATGGCCCGCTTAAAAAAACCGGCGTTTTCCTTCCTCATCATCACCCTGGCCTCCGTCATCTATGCCCTGGGGTTCGTGTGGTGCTATGTTCCCAACGGCATCGCCTTCGGCGGAATCACCGGCGTGGCCCAGATCATCAATTATCTGGTCCCGGTCCTCCCCATCGGCGTCACCGTCATCGTGCTGAACATACCGCTGTTCGTCCTGGGCTGGAAGCTCATCGGCGGACGGCTGCTGGTGTCGTCGCTGTATGCCATGTTTGTCTCCTCAGTGTTCATCGACGTGCTCACCCCCCTGTACGACTGGCCCGCCATGGAACCGCTGCTGGCCTGCATTTTCGGCGGGCTTCTAATGGGGCTGTCCCTGGGGCTCATCTTTTTGCAGGGCGCCACCACCGGCGGCACCGACCTGCTGGCCCGGCTGTTGAAGCTGAAGCTGGCCTGGCTGCCCATGGGCAAACTGCTGATGGGCATCGACCTGGCGGTGATCGTGCTGGCAGCCGCGGCCTTCCGCACCCTGTACGCCGCGTTATACGGCCTGGTGGCGCTGTATATCTCCAGCATCGTCATGGACGGAGTGCTCTACGGCATGGACACGGCCAAGGTAGCCTATATCATCAGCGACAGGAACCAGGAGATTTCCGACTCCATCGTCAAAAACCTGGACCGGGGCGTCACCATCCTCCACGGCCAGGGGGCCTACACCGGGGCGAAAAAGAACGTGCTCATGTGCGCCTTCAAGCAACGGGAGATCGCCGCCATCAAGGAGACCGTCAAGGACATCGACCCCACCGCCTTCGTCATTGTCTGCGACGCCCACGAGGTGCTGGGCGAGGGATTCCGGGACTATAAGAAGAACGACTTATAAAGAAGCGTGAACGTGACAACGAGGAGGTGCAGCCAATGAACAAACACATCTTGCCACTGGTTTTGTGCGCGGCCCTGCTGCTCAGCGGCTGCTCCGCCATGCTGGAGCGGGGTCACGAGACCATCACCACCCACGTGGACTACGCCGTCACCGAGGACGAGTCCATCCTCCGGGCGGAGACCTATCAGGGGCTGGTCAACGCCATGCTCTACTTCGTCAACGGCCACCGGACTCAGGGCACCATCCGGCTGTACAACTACACCGGGGATGTGGAAGCGGACCTGGCCAACGCTCGGGACGAGGTGATGTATGAGGACCCTCTGGGCGCGTTCTCCGTGCGCTCCCTGCGTTACGACACCACCCGCATCCTCACCTACTACGAGGTGGAGTTGCGCTTGACCTATTCCCGCACCGCCGCCGAGCTGAACGGCCTGCCGGAGGTCACCGGCCTGGCCGGGGTCCGGCAGGAGCTGGCAAAACTGATTGGGACGCAGCGGGAATCCTCCGTCTTTTTGGCCTCCTACTTTTCCGGCGATCAGGCTTTGATCGAGCAACTGGTCCGGTTGGCGGGCTACAGCGCCCCCGCCCTCTACCGCCACCACGACATCCGGCAAATTACCGTCTCCCTCTACCCCGAAACGGGCACGCGCCGGGTGATCGAGGTCCATCTGGGGTGGAACCAGAGCGCCGACGCCGTGGCGGAGGAGGAAAAGGGCTATGCCCAACTGCTGGAGACGGCGGCGTCCACCCTGCTGGAATCCAATCCCTCCGCCGGAGAGGAATACACCGTGGACGAATTGGCCGCCATCGTCCGCTCCTCCGCCGGGCCCCGGAGCGAGGACGGCACCGACCTGGCTCTGGACACCTTGTCCGGGGAGCCCGCCTCCGACCTGGGGCTGGCCATGGCCATGGAGTACCTGTGCTTGCAATGCGGCATTGAGGCGGAGCCGGTTAGCACCCAGACAGAGCTATGGCTCATCGTGTCCACTCCCCAGGGCTACCGCCACCTGCTGCCCCAGGGGCTGTGGCCCATAATCGGAGGGGAGCCGGGGGGCGAACCGTCTGCTCCGCAAAAGCTGCTGTATACCGACCAGGAGCTTATTGAACTGGGTTACACCTGGGCGGAATCCCTCCACCCCGCCTGTGAGGACTACGCCGCTCAGGGGGAGGACGCGGGCTGACTGCCCCACCCACAAAAACCACATCCATAAAAACACCATCCGGGGTCGCCCCGGATGGTGTTTTTATGGATCAGAACAGCAGCCGAACCGCCCAGGACGCGGCCAGAAACCCCGCGATATCCGCGCACAGCGCCGCCGGGACTGCGTAACGGGTCTTGCCCACCTTGGCCGCTCCGAAGTACACCGCCACGGTATAGAAGGTGGTCTCGGTGGAGCCCAGCATCACCGCCGCCGTCCGGCCCACCAGGGAGTCGGGGCCATAGGTCTCGATGAGCTCCGCTCCCACCCCCAGGGCGGCGGAGCCGCTCACCGGCCGCACCAGCAGCAGGCCAACGGTCTCCACCGGGATACCCACCGCCGACAGAACCGGTTCCAACACCTCTCCCAGCAGTTCCAGCGCCCCGGACGCCCGGAGCATATATACCGCCGTCAGCAGACCAATGAGAGGCGGCATGATTCGCAGGGACACCTTCAGCCCTTTTTCCGCCCCGTCGGTGAGGGCGGTCCACAGGTCCACCCGCCTGACCAGTCCCCACAGCGCCACCGCCAGCATGAGGAAGGGCACCAGCATCGTGAACAGCAAATCCATCATGGTGTCCTCCACAGCCGGGCAAACAGCTTTGCCGCCGTGACCCCCACCGCAATGGACACGGCGGACGCCAGCCACACCGCAGGCAGGATATCAAATGGGTTGACGCTTCCCGCCGCCGCGCGCAGGCTGGCCACGGTGGTGGGGATGAGCTGGAACGAGGCCGTATTGCACACCACCAGCATACACAGGCCGTCCGATGCCACGCCTGGGGTGCGCTCCGCCATCAGCCGGGCGGCCTCCAGCCCCAGGGGCGTGGCGGCGTTGCCCAGCCCCAGCAGGTTGGCGGACAGGTTGGCGCTCACCGCGTCCATCACCCGGCGGTCCCTTGCAAAGTCCGGGTACAGCCGGCGAATGGCGGGCCGCAGCAGCCTGGACAATCCCCGGGCCAGTCCCGAACGCTCCATCACCTCCATCACCCCCATCCACAGGCACAGCACCCCCATCATGGAAAGGCACAGCTCCACTCCGGCGGCGGCGCCGTCCAGCGCGCTCCTGGCCACCGCCGGGCCGTTCCCCGTGGCCAGGCCGCATAAAATTGCCGCGCCCACCATTGCCGTCCAGATCAGCGACATCGCCATATATCGGTCCCTCCTTTGCTCGTCCCCCCATATATACGATAAAGTTTCCGGAATCATGTCCAAACGAAGGGACCACATGGTATGTTTCGACAGTAATTCCAATAATTACGCTTTTTCCCCAATTTTTTGATTGACAAAATAATACGTTGTGTTATAATAAAAGGGAAGCTTGAGCTGCAAAAAATTCATTGCAAGGCGCAAGGAGGATTTCGAAAATGAAAGCGACCGGAATTGTCCGAAAAGTCGATGAGCTGGGGCGCATCGTGCTGCCAATCGAGCTGCGCCGTACTCTGGACATCGCGGAACGCGACCCACTGGAGATCTATGTTGACGGCCCGTCCATCATCCTCAACAAGTACCAGCCCGCCTGCATTTTCTGTGGGGATTCTCGGGAAATTACGTCCTTCAAGGGGAAAAATATCTGCACGAGCTGTCTGAAAGATCTGGGCAGCAAATAGTTCCCCGCTCTAAAGCTGTGAGAAAAGCCGCCGACAGGCGGCTTTTTTGTTGTAAAAAGTTTATATTCCCTCCGCGTTTTTTCGACAGATTCCGTATAAAATTTTATCGCTAAAATTTTCCATTTCTATTATACAATTTGTTATCATTTCCAACCACTGGCAACACAGGAAAGCGCTGGAATAAAAATCGGGATAATTTTCAAAATTTGACCCTTTTCTCAGCCCATCCAGCCATCCCCCAATCGCAAAACAAGACGGCCAACCGCCTCCGGCAGTTGGCCGTCTTGTTTGGTTTCACCTTTCCCGCTCCAACATCTGGTTGTACAGCGTCCGCTTCTTCACGCCGAACTCCGCCGCCGCCCGGGCCGCCGCATCCTTCATGGACATCCCCTCCCGGCGAAGCTGCTCCGCACGGGCCAGGGCCCCCTCGCCGTCGGTCTTTTCGTCCTGGAGCGGGCGTCCCGCCACCACCAGCACAAACTCTCCCCGGGGCTCCTGGGCGGCGTAGCGGGCCTGGGCCTCCCCGACAGTCAGGCGCAGCACCTCCTCATGGAGCTTGGTCAGCTCCCGGCACACCGCCATGGGGCGGTCCGGGCCAAATGTCGCCGACAGGTCGTCCAGGGTGGCGCGCAGCTTGTGGGGCGCCTCGTAAAAGATCATGGTGCGCTCCTCCGCCCGCAGGACGTCCAGTTGGGCCCTGCGGTTCTTTTTGTTCAGCGGCAGAAATCCCTCAAAGGTAAACCGCCCCGTGGGCAGGCCGGACGCCGACAGGGCCACCGTCAGGGCGCAGGGGCCGGGGATAGACTCCACCTCTACCCCGTGGGCGGCGCACAGGGCCACCAAGTCCTCACCTGGGTCGGAGATGGCCGGGGTGCCCGCGTCGGTGACCAGGGCGCAACGCTCCCCATCCTCCAGCCGCCGGAGGATGGCGGGGCCGGCGGTATCGCAATTGTGGCGGTGGTAGGTCACCATGGGCTTTTTCAGCTCCAGGTGGTTGAGCAGCTTCACCGTCACCCGAGTGTCCTCGGCGGCGATGAAGTCCGCTGCTGCTAAGGTTTCGACCGCCCGGCGGCTGACGTCGCCCAGGTTCCCGATGGGGGTGGGCACCAAATAGAGCTTTCCGGCCATAGCTGGCCCCTCCTTTTCATTGAACCAGCGAGATGGTAACCACCCGCTCGTAGCACTGCTCCTCTCCCACAACGGGGGTCAGGAAGAAAAACTCCTCTGTCTCCTGATAGCCTGACAATTCCTCCCGCTTGGTCACCCGCAGGCCCCGCTGCTGCGTCTCCCCGTCCCCGAATTGGTCCAGCACCTCATCCGCCGCTGTCAGCCAGCCGTCCACATCGGGGTCCAGTAGGCTCCAGTTTTCCGTGGAGCCAGACAGGGCCAGCAGCATCAGCATTTCCCGCTGCACCGAAGGAAGGTAGTCGATACAGTCCCCCGATACCCGCAGGGTCACCGCCGTGACATGGCCGTCCTCCAGCGTGAACTCCGGCTCGTCCCAGACGGGCTCCTCCAGGTCGGTCCACACGCCGTTCACCTGGGTTTGAACCGTGCCGCCGTATCCATTGCCGTCCGCCTGTTCCCTCCAGCGGCCGATCCACCGCTCCTCCTTGGTGTAGCGGTAGCCCTCGTCATCGTCCCAAGCGCAGTCCCGGCCATCCAGCCCCAGCTTACGGCCCTGCCACATCTTCCAGCGGATGTTGGCGCGGATCATGCCCGTCTTGTTTTCCAGTTCCTTAATGGTCATGGAACCACCTCCCAGGGTCATGTTAGCCTGTCAAGTTGGTGGACAGTCAAGTGTTTTTTCTAAAAATTTCACTGTCCAGTGACTTGATAAGGCCCCGTTACCGGGCTAAAACCTAAAATTACGCTATCCGCCGGAAGCAGTCTAAAAGTTCCTTTTGTTTCCTTTTTCTTTCAAGAAAAAGAAAGTTTGTCGCGGCGCATAGTTAGGGAGATGCGCTTCTTTTTCTCATCCACTTCCTTCACCCACACCGTCACCACGTCGCCCACGCTGAGCACCTCGGAGGGGTGCTTGATGAAACGGTCGCAGATCTGGCTGATATGCACCAGCCCGTCCTGGTGGACGCCGATGTCCACAAAGGCGCCGAAGTCAATGACATTGCGCACGGTCCCCTTCAGCTCCATGCCGGGTTTCAGATCCTTCATGTCCAACACGTCGGTACGCAGCACGGGTGCGGGCAGCTCGTCCCGGGGGTCCCGGCCCGGCTTCATCAGCTCCGCCGCCACATCCAGCAGGGTGGGCACGCCCACGCCGCACTCCTCCGCCGCCTTGCTTTCGCCGTAGGCGGCGAGCTGCCCTTTGAGGTCGCCCAGCTTCCCCGCCTTCACGTCCGCCATGTCGTGCCCGCACAGGTCCAGCAGCTTTTCCGCCGCCTGGTAGCTCTCCGGGTGGACGGCGGTGTTGTCCAAGGGAGACTTGCTCTCCGGCACCCGCAGGAAGCCCGCGCTCTGCTCAAAGGCCTTGGGGCCCAGCTTGGGCACCTTCAAAATCTGCTTTCGGGTGGTGAACGGCCCGTTCTCCTCCCGGTACTTCACAATATTTTTTGCCGTGGTCCCGTTCAGCCCCGCCACCCGGGTGAGCAAGGGCGCGGAGGCGGTGTTCACATCCACTCCCACGGCGTTGACGCAGTCCTCCACCACGCCGTCCAGGGCCTCGCCCAGCCGGGCCTGGGGCATGTCGTGCTGATACTGCCCCACGCCGATGGACTTGGGGTCGATTTTCACCAGCTCCGCCAGCGGGTCCTGGAGCCGCCGGGCAATGGACACGGCGGAGCGCAGGTTCACGTCGAACTCCGGGAACTCCTCCGCTGCCAGCTTGGACGCGGAATACACCGACGCCCCCGCCTCGTTGACGATGGCATAGCTGACGCCGCCGCCCACCTTGCGGATCAGTTCCACCGTCATCTGCTCGGTCTCCCGGCTGGCGGTGCCGTTTCCGATGGCGATGTGGGCCACCTTGTGTTTTTTGATGAGGACGGCCAGCTTGTCGATGGCCTCGTTTTTGCCCCGTTCGCCGTGGGTAGGATAGACCACTGTGGTGTCCAGCACCTTGCCTGTGGGGTCAACCACCGCCACTTTACACCCCATGCGGTAGCCCGGATCCAGGCCCATGGTGACGAAGCCCTTCACTGGAGGCTGCATGAGCAGCGGCTTCAAGTTCAGCGCGAACTGTCCAATGGCGCCCTCGCTGGCCTTGTCGGTGAGCTCAGAGCGCACCTCCCGCTCCAGGGAGGGGGCAATCAAACGGTCGTAGGCATCCTCGGCGGCGGCTTTGACGAACTCCAAGGCGGCCCGGCCCGGCACCACCTTCCGGCGCAGGGCCACCAGGGCGGTCTCCCGGTCCATTTCCACGGACACTTTCAGGATTTCCTCCCGCTCGCCCCGGTTCATGGCAAGAATTTGATGTCCTTGGGTTTTGGATAGCGTACTTGAAAACTCATAGTATAGGCGGTACACGGAATCCTCAGGCTCCTTGGCCGCCGCCTTGGAGGTAATAACCGCCCGCCGCCAGTACAGCTCCCGGAGCATTTTACGCACGTCGGCGTCGTCGGAGATGATCTCCGCCACGATATCCGAGGCGCCCTGGAGGGCGTCCTCCAACCTCTCCACTCCTTTTTCCGGGTCGATGTACTTCGCCGCTTCCACCAACGGGTCGGGGCAGGGCGCACCCTGGGCGAACAACAGGTCCGCCAGGGGCTCTAAGCCCTTCTCCTTTGCCATGGTGGCGCGTGTGCGGCGCTTTTGTTTATAAGGCCTGTAAAGGTCTTCCACTTCCGCCAGGGTGGAGGCGGCGTCGATGGCGGCGGACAGCTCCTCCGTCAGCTTGCCCTGGCCCTCAATGGACTGCTTCACCTCGTCCCGGCGGGTCTGGAGGTTGCGCAGGTACTGCAAGCGGTCCGCCAACTGCCGGATGAGCTGGTCGTCCATGGCCCCGTGGAGCTCCTTGCGGTAGCGGGCGATGAAGGGGACCGTATTCCCCTCATCCAGCAGGGTGATAATGTTCTCGATATGCTGCTCAGGACGGTCCAGCTCCCGAGCCAAAATTTGTATTATTGTCTCCATTTACGTCTCTCCGTTATCATTTTTTACTCCAGGCCGGCTTCCAGACAGACGAATTCCACACACTGGCGCACCATGCGGTCGCAGTGGGGCTTTCTCTCCTCCCCCCGCTCAAGGGCTGCTTTCAGCAGGGCGGCGCAGTCAATGGCCCCGTTCTCAGTGCGGAACTGCCGGATCAGCTCCAGCCGCTTCTCCTGGGGCAGGCCCAGCCCGCCCAGGGCCGTCAGCGCTCCCACCAGCGCCCCGCAAGTGGCGCCGCAGCCCATGCCGCCGCCGAAGTTCAGCGCCAGGTCGTAGGCCTGCTCCCGGGTGATACCCATATCGGTGGCAAAGGGCACCACCACCGCCTGGGCGCAGTTATAGTGTACTTGGGTGTCCGCCCGCAGGGCGGACATGTCTTCTTTTCTCGTCATCGCAAATACTCCTCGCTGTGGTTTGTCGGCGGGCGCGGTCAGCGCCCTACCTGAACCTAAAGTATACCATACTTTTGCCCGTTTGAGAAGAAAAAGCGGCTCTCAAAAAATTTCAGAAAATTTTCGGATCATCCCTTGACAAATCGGTTAGCCTATGCTATCTTAATGCCAGCAGTTAGCGTCAGCAAACTGATATGCGATTCTCCTCCAATGTTTCGCTTTGAACCAGAGCGCAACCCGCATCGAAAGGTGCGGGTTGCGCTCTTTTGTCTTGACTTCATGGGGCACGGCGGCTATAATGGACCTGCGGCAACCGCCGACGATATTAAGAAGGAGAATGCTGTTTGAAGTACTTTAATTCGGTGTCTGTGCGCTGACCGGGAGGACAGTGCGCGCCACGCCTCCCGATGAATGAAACATTCAATCAGGAGGAATTTTTCCATGAACCGGGAGAACAAGAGAAAAACTTTTGAACCAGGCTATTACAAGACCCATCCCTGTAAGGAGACCTTCACCTGCCGTTCCTGCGGCCGCTTGGTGACGCCGGGAGAGGCGGGGACCGGCCACCGCAATCACTGTCCCAACTGCCTGATTAGCCTACACGTGGACGTAAAGCCGGGGGACCGGGCGGCCAACTGCGGCGGACTGATGGAACCGGTGGCAGTATGGGTACGCAAGGGCGGCGAGTGGGCCATTGTACACCGTTGCCGCCGATGCGGGGCCATGGCCTCCAACCGAACGGCAGCAGATGACAACCCCATGAAGCTGATGTCCATCGCTATGAGGCCGCTGGCCTCTCCCCCCTTCCCCATCGAGCGAATGGAGGAGCTGACCCGCTTGATGGGCGGGGATGGAAGCCTTGATTAAAACAAAGACCGGCCTGCGCCGTTGCGCGGGCCGGTCTTGCATACTTTTAGTTAGTCGGACAGCAAAATCCGGTCGTTGTCCAGGTCCTTGCCCGTCCCGGCCTTGAACCGGCGGAGCAGGTCGTCCACCGTCATGCCCGCCCGTTCCTGGCCGGACACGTCCAGCACCACGTTCCCGTCCGCCATCATCAGCGTGCGGTTGCCCAGCTCCAGGGCCTGCTGCATGTTGTGGGTGACCATCATGGTGGTGATCCGGTGCTCGGCCACAATGTCCCGGGTCAGCTTCAGCACCTTTTCCGCCGTGCCGGGGTCCAGGGCGGCGGTGTGCTCGTCCAGCAGGAGCAGCTTGGGGGGATTCATGGTGGCCATCAGCAGGGTCAGCGCCTGGCGCTGGCCGCCGGACAGCAGGCCCACCGGCTGCTTCATCCGGTCCTCCAGCCCCATGTTCAGCAGGGCAAGCCGGTCCCGGAAGCGCTTCTTGTCCTTCTGGCTCACATAGGACAGCCAGCCGCCGTTTCCCGCGGCCAAGGCCAGGTTCTCCTCAATGGTCATGCCGGGGGCGCTGCCCCGCATGGGGTCCTGGAACAGCCGGCCGATGTGCTTGGCCCGTTTGAACGCTGGCATAAAGGTGATGTCCTGTCCGCCCAGCACAACGGAGC
>CANOYV010000067.1:0-11305 GCA_947571605.1 uncultured bacterium
CTGGCGGCGCGGAAGCGGTGGTACACCGTCCCCGCCGCCAGATAGGCGTAGGTCTTGCCAATCCCCGTTCCGGCGTCGCACAGGGCGATGCCACCCTCCAGCATGGCGTTGAGCATTTGGTGGCAAAGGGCCACCTGGGCGGGACGCTCCGCCATGTTCCGGGTGGGGAGAAGGTCTTTGAATATGTGGTCGATCTCGTTATGGGCGTTTTGCCTGTTATTGTCGTAATTCATCCGTAAAATTCCCCTTGATGGTTCATTTTTTCGTAGGTACTCATCGTATTCTCAGCTCGACCCCCGATGAGATATAGGGAACAGTAACGGATAAGGCTTGGCGGACCTTCACGGACACATTCCAAGGGTCTCTACTGCTTTCAACCCATTGGGATGACGGGCAGCCTTGCCTTGGCTGTCCCGCACAGGCTTTATCGCGGCCCGGAGGGAGCAACGCTCCCTCCGGGCCATGGCGCGCACTGTGCGTTTGTCCGTGTGGTGATCCGTACTGCTGGTGTTCAATTTTCAAGGTGCAGGGCGTTTGCCTTGGTTATATTGTAGGGGACTTATTAGCCAATTGTTAGAGACTTATGGGCACTTTTGTGACCGTCTGGTCACATTTAGAGAACTTTTTTAAATCGCTCCAGGCAGAGAACCAGCTGTTCCACATCCTCTTTCAACTGTTTATTGTCATTGAGATTCGATGCAGCGCCGCCATATCTGCCCAGGATGAGATAATCCAGCGACACATGGTACAGTTCAGAGAACTGGATGAGCAGGTCAACCGAGCAGCCCTTTTTACCAGACTCAATGCGGCTATAGAAGCTGCGGTCAACCCCCAAGGCTTCTGCGATTTTCTCCTGTGTAAAGCCGCTTTTAAGCCGGAGCTGGCGGATGCGCAGCCCGCTTTGCTTTATGTCATAAATCATTTATGTAACCTCCAAAAATCTGAATGTTTAAAGGAATCCGATTCAGATTTCCGGGGTGGGGCACGAGAGAAATACCAAACGCCAGCTTGGGACGAAAGGCCACAAAAATAAATTGGCGCTTCCTTTCTGCCGGACCTATCGTTGGATAGGAAATGCAGAAAGGAAGCGTCAAATAATAGTGTGGTTGACTTTTGCTTATACCGCCATCGAATCGTTGTGACCGATTTTTGGAACCCTATCATTCACCTTACCTGCCTAAATGCAATCAGGCGGTATGGCTTGTTTTGCCGCCTCTTTTAAAGAAGCGGTTTGCCTGGGCGGCTTCTCATGCGGTGCATTATAAAAGTGAATAGTGCAATCACGGTCAAGGCAAGGTGCAGATAAAGTGAAATATTTCCCGCGTTTTCGACAAAAAATGCGGGAACAGCTTTAAGCCATTCCCGCATTTTCTAATTTGCTGTTTCGCTATGCTTCACATC
Source organism: uncultured bacterium (assembly GCA_947571605.1). Lineage (GTDB taxonomy): Bacteria > Bacillota > Clostridia > Oscillospirales > Oscillospiraceae > Enterenecus. Next base: position 1,402 of record CANOYV010000067.1, read on the forward strand.
AATCGTAAAGCGATATCCAACTCCGCGAACATTTTCAATATAGTTCTTCCCTTGCGGACTCAACTTCTGCCGGAGTGTTCTGATGTGAGATTTAATGGTGGCATCCAAATTGATCTCGCTGTCGTCCTTCCAAACATGATGGTAAAGCTGCTCTTTGGAAAGAACTTGTTCCCGATGGCTTGCCAGACAGTAGAGCAGAGAAAATTCTTTGTGTGTAAGTTCTATCTGTTGTCCGTTCAAGGTCACGCGCCAGTAGGTAGGATCAATGATCAGCTCGATACCAAAAGCAAGCGTATAGTGCTGATTCTCTAATGGAATGGAGGCCGTACATAACGCTATCAAAGATCGCACTTGCGCCAGGAGTTCCTCCAAATCATACGGTTTTTCTAAGTAGACATTAGCTCCAGCTCGCAGTATTTCTGTTCGCTTTGCTACATCCACCTTGGCAGATAAAACCAAAATGGGGATCGCCTTGGCCTGCCGCATCATTCTGAGAACTTCGCAGCCATTGCATTCTGGCAGTTGGGTATCCATAATGACAAGGCAGAAACTCCACTTCATGAAAACACGTAGAGCTTCGTTTGGTGATGGGACATAATATACCTCTGTTTCCTCATCTTCCAGAGCGGATTTCAGTTCCCGGCAAGTGTTCAGATCATTATCTATGACCAACACACTCTTTTTCATTATGTTCTCCTTTCCCAGAGTTGCCAGCGTTTTCAGCAGCACTAAAGTCCACACTTGCTTTCTATGTTTCTATACAGGTATTGGTGAATGTTCTACCTGCGTTGGGATGCCAACCGTGCTTCAGCTCACAAAAGGCCCACACTCCGCATTTGTTTCATACTCACCAGCAGTTCATCAAAAGGGCCACTGAATAAATACACTGGTATGCGAACAGGCCATCAATATGAACAAGAGCAGAAGGTTTGCTTTACTATTTCCGTGTCATAGTCTTAATCAATATTTACAAGCGTGTATTCTCTACTGCCCAGACCAATCTCCGCCGCGTGTTCTATGGTGTGAATGCCATTACGGGACTCAATCCGCTGGATCAGCGAAGCACCGTCCTCGGCGGCATAGACCAAATCAACACAGGCTTGATCCAAAGCAACGGGGTCACAGGATGCCAGAATACCGATGTCATGCATATCCGGCTCGGCCGGATTACCATCACAGTCACAATCCACACTCAGTCGGTTCATAACATTGATATAAACGATCTGTCCATCCAGAGCGTCTACCACAGACTTACCAGCTTCGCCCATCGCTTCCAGAAATGCGTTCTGATCTGCTCCCCACATACTGCCACCTGTTCCGCCAGAGTGGATATGGCCTTTCCCTTTCGAGGAACCAATTCCAATAGAGATATTTTTGATGGCTCCGCCATATCCGGCCATAGAGTGACCCTTGAAGTGGGACAACACCAGGAAGGAATCGTAGTCCGCAAAGTGCGCGCCGACATAGTTCTCTGTCAATCTGGTTCCACCTGTCACCGGCAGGGTCATGGAGCCATTTTCATCCATAATGACCACATCGGCAATGGCGGTAAAGCCGTGATCTTCGGCCACCTGATAGTGCATTGCCGTGTTGGCGCGGGAGCCGCCGTAGGCGGTGTTGCACTCTACAATGGTGCCGTTGACCTCATGCACAACGTCTGCGATCAGGGCGGGGTCCAGATAATTGCTGGCGGGAGGTTCTCCTGTGGAGAGCTTTACGGCCACATTTCCAGTGGGGGTCCAGTTCAGAGCCTTATAAATCGCCATCAGGCCCTCCGAGGAGATGTCTGTGGTCATAAAGACCTGGGGCGTATCCCCGGAAGGTGCAGAAGATGGAACGTCAGAATTGCAGAGATGCCGGTACAGCATATACGCTACCTCCGCACGGGCCGCGTTGGCTTTTGGATTGATACGTCCGCTGTTATCGGCACGGAGCAGGCCGTTAGCCGAAGCCCATGCAACGGCATTCACCGCATAGCTGCTGACCAGAGAAGCGTCTGCGGCAGTCAAGGCGGTTCCCGCATTAGGGCTCCCTGCGTACCGATGCAGAATCACCGCAGCCTGCTCTCTTGTGACCGGGTCGCCGCTGCCAAAACGCCCATCGCCGTATCCGGCAAGAACATGATTGGCCGAGGCCCAAAGGACCGCATCATAACTCCAGGAGCCGGGGATATTATCCGTAAATACGTTTTCGCCTGTGCTGGCCGGTGTACCCGCCGCCCGGTGGAGGACCGTGACCATCATGGCACGGGTCATGCTGGATTCTGGGGCAAAGGTAGTAGCCGAAGTTCCACTCATAATACCGTTTTCCCGGCACCAGCCCACCGCCTCCGCATACCACGCTCCAGCCGGAACATCCGTAAAACTGGCTTCAGGTTGTGGTGAAACTGTGTCCTCGTTCGCTGCGTTTGCTCTCGGCGCCGAGATACCGGAGGCTGCAAAGCACACACCGCACAGCAGAGTGACGGACAGTGCCGCAGCTAAAATTCGTTTCCAGTGTTTCATGGTTGTCTCCTTCATAAATCGTTATTGAATCGGTAGAGAGTTTGACCGCCGGTCTGCCCAGAGCAGCTACATAAACGCGTTGATCCACAGACCTGTTATGAGAGAATACGCCACAACAAACAGGATATATAGCGCAAATCGTTTGGCACCTAATACGATTTTCATTGCGCCCAGGTTCGTGATTTTGGTAGAGGGGCCGGTAATCATAAAAGCCGCCGCGCTGCCCGCGCTCATACCATCCATCAGCCATGCCTGCAACAGCGGGATCGTTCCTCCTCCGCAGGCATAAAGCGGTACTCCAATCGTCGCTGCCATCAAAACGCCAAAGCCCTCTTGCTTTCCAAACAGTCGGGCCATTGCGTCTGATGGAACATACCGCTGAAACAGTGCGGATAAAATCACGCCCAACAGGAACATTGGCCCGGTGGCCTTAAGGTTCCGCCCCAGGTTTTTCATAAAGCGCACAAGGAGGTTGGGGGCGGTATCACGGTTTTTAGGTTCAGAAAATCCGTTGAAATCAAAAAATTGTTTATTTGAATAGAATATACGGAGAAGAAGGCCAGTTGTAATACCGCAGAGGAAACAAGAGACGATCCGTATCATCAGCATCTTTGGTCCCAGGGCCATGCTGTAAAAAATCAACTGCGGGTTCAATAGAATAGAACTCATCATAAACGCTGCCAGCCAGTCATGCTCCATGCCGTTTTCAGCGAATGAGGCGGCAATCGGAATTGTGCCGTACATACAGAGGGGCGAGGCGATTCCCAGAGCCGAGGCGGGGATTATGCCTAAAGCGCCCAGACGTTTCCCTTGGATAGAGCGAAACAATCTATGTATCGAATCTTTCGCAAAAACGGACACAGCAGACCCAAGCACCATGCCCAGCACCCAATAGGGAAAAATTTGCTCCAGCTGAAGGTTGAAATAGTACCAAAGGTAGATGAACTCTCTCCGCAAAGCGATGAGTATAGGAATCACCCCGCTTTATATCGCGTCCCGACCAGTCACCGGAGCATTCTATACTGTTCGTCATTCACCGACTCCAGCCACTCATTGGCAGTATTCCCACCGGGGCATTCCACAGCTACATGAGAGAACCAACAATCCTTGGCGGCACCATGCCAGTGCTTGACTCCGGCAGGAATAATCACTACATCGCCGGGGTTCAATTTCCGGGCTTCCTGTCCCCATTCCTGATACCAGCCCCTGCCGCCGGCACATAGCAGGACCTGTCCGCCGCCACTGGTGGCCTTGTGAATATGCCAGTTATTGCGGCAGCCCGGTTCAAATGTCACATTCGCCATGAATACGGTTTCTCCAGGAACGGTGAGGGGTCTCAGGTAGGATTTCCCTACGAAGTATTGGGCATAGGCTTCATTGGGTGCGCCCAAACCAAAGATCCCGCCGTCCGCTCCTGCATCGTCCTTGTAGACCTCCACGGCCATCCGAAACGCGGCCCAGGCGTTAGGCCAGCCCGCATAAAAGGCCACATGAGTCAAGATTTCCGCCATTTCGTCCCTGGTAACGCCATTCTTTTTTGCTGAAGCCAGGTGATATTGGAAAGAGCTGTCAATCAAGCCCTTGCTCACCAGAACCGTGACAGTAAGAATGGAGCGCGTTTTTAAGGAGAGCACTCCTTCTCTGGACCAGACCTCTCCAAAGAGGATGTCGTCGTTAAGCTCTGCGAATTTAGGGGCGAACTCACCCAACTGGTCACGGCCCGCTGTCTGTTTTATCATTGTTGTTACCTCCATTTCAGATGAGGGGCGGCCTGCAGGCCGCCCCGGATATGTTGGAAATTTAATCCTTAAAGTGGGCTTTCAGTCAAGCCACTTTTTCCAGTGAAAAGGTGACACTCACGTCACCGCTACCCAGGATGTCCCGCAGCTGTTGAGAAGTAACGTCATTGATTTTCCCCAGGCGGGTGAAATTCCATGAATTGCGGTCGTAGTAGATGGTGATCTGGTTGCCCTGATAGAGAATGATATCCCCTGCCTCGGTAGTGATCTGCTGGTTATTCGTGGGCAGACTTTGGCCCAGAGGACCAACCTTCTCAAAATTGCCGTAGTCGCTCATCTGAATGGTGCAGGGACCGTTTGCCAGCAGTTCCCGGAATGCTTCCGCTGAGGAATTGTTCGCCAGAGTGGCGGTGAGTGTGGTTCCATTGACCGTAATATACAGCATAGTTTCTTCTCCTTCAGATGGACTTGTCCCTGGCTGAGTGTCACTGAGCCTTTGAAGGACAGCGGCCACTTGGGCGCGAGTGGTGACGGCGGAGCTGCCGTCAAAGCCGGGAATGCCCTGGGTAATAGTCTGGCCCAGGTAGTTGTTCAGAATAATATCCAACTGCTGCTGGGTAATGGGGTCGTTGGTTCCAAAGCGCCCGTTTCCATAGCCACGAACCAGCCCCTCGCTGGCCGCCCAGCGAATAGATTCTGTGTACCACTGTCCCTCTGGTACGTCATTAAACCGCATCAGATAGTTGACCACAGGACTGCCAGCCTGCCTCCACAGGACAGCGGCCAGCATGGCCCGGGTCAAGGTACTGTCAGGGGCAAAGCGTCCACCGCCCACTCCGGCCATCAGATTATTTTCCCGGCACCAGGTAACGGACTCCGCATACCAAGCTCCAGCGTCAACATCGGAATAACCGGTATCAGACACCGTTGCGCTGGCAGGGAGCACCATAGAAAGAGAGAAAAAGAGCGCGGCTAAAAAAGTAGTAAATCGTTGTTTCATAAGGATCTCCTTACACCCGTTTGCCCATCTCATAGGCTTCGTCCAGCGCGGGATTGCCCTGGATGGTCCCAATGGCATCCGCGCCGCCGCCGAATACCGTACCCGCCAAGCGGGCCTTTTCAAAGCAGGCGATCCAGCCCTCAAGGCCCTTGATAGCCCCATCCATGGCGCTCTTGTCCGCGTCTGCCGCTGCTGCCAGCAGGTAAATGTCCCGAAAAGCGTAGTCGGCAGGGTACAGAGGATTGGCCCGGTCCAGCATGGTTTTCATCTGGCCGCACATCTCGTAATAGTAGATGGGTGTGGCAAAGACGATCACATCGGCTGTGAGCATTTTCTGGGCGATGGTATCCGCATCATCGTGAATGACGCAGCGCTTACTTTTCTGGCAGGCCAGACAACCCTTGCAGAAGCCGATGGCCTTGTCGTAAAGCACGATTTTCTCAACTTGGTTCCCGGTCTCCCGCGCGCCCCTGGCAAATTCCTCCGCCAGAGTGTCGGAGTTGCCGCCCTTGCGGGGGCTGGTGGAAATGATCAAAACTGATTTGCTCATGGCGTTTCTCCTTTACTTCAGATTAGAGCGGAAGAACTCCGCAAGCTTATCGAAGGGAATGCGATCCGTGCGGTCATAGAGGTCAATATGCTCCGCATCGGCAACCTCGTACAGCTCCTTCGGCTCCAGCGCGGCGGCATAGGCGTTCTCGCTGAAGAACCTGGAGTGCGCTTGGTCGCCCACCACAAACAGAATGGGCCGGGGCGAGATCTCGTCAATGTGGGCCAAAAGGGGGAAGTTCATCATGGCCAGCGCGCTGGTGGTGGTAAAGCCGCCGCGGGCGTTGGGATGGTGGCCCCGTTTGACGGCATAGAAGCGCATCCACTCGGCATCCGGCTCCGGGATATTGGCAGGAACCTCCTCAATGGGCCGCTCCGGGAAGCCGGGCAGGTATTCGGGGTAGCCGTTCTCCGCATCCTTCCACCGCTGGGCGGCAAGCTGGGTCTTGACAGTCTGGAGGGCGGCGCGGTCCTGTCCGCCCCGGACGGCAACGCTCATATCGTACATACTGGCAGTGGCCACCGCCTTGATCCGGGTATCCATCTGAGCGGCGGACAAGGCAAAGCCGCCGGAGCCGCAGATGCCGATAGCACCGATCTTCTCCCGGTCCACAAAGGTCTGGAGGCCCAGGAAGTCCACGGCAGCACTGAAATTTTCTGTGAAGATGTCCGGGGAGGACACGTTCCGGGGGAAGCCGCCGGACTCGCCCATAAAGCTCTGGTCAAAGGTGAGGACCACAAAGCCCCTCTGGGCCAGCTCGTTGCCGTAGACGCAGGGCCCCTGCTCCTTCACGCCGCCATAGGGGGCGCCCACGATGAGGGCGGGATGTTTCTGTGTCAGGTCCATATCTTTGGCATAGTACAACTCACCCATAATTTCCAAACCGTAGCGGTTTTTGTAAACCACCTTTTTTCTTGTCACGCTGTCATTCAGCGCCGCGATATGTCCGCTCATGCTGTTTCCTCCTCTGAAATATAACGTATCAGTTTTGCCGGGACGCCGCCCACAATAGCCTTGGCGGGAACATCCTTCACGACCACCGCTCCAGCGGCTACCACTGCGCCATCTCCAATGGTCACGCCGGGACAGACCGTGGCGTTGGCCCCTATCCAGACGTGCCTGCCGATTTTAATGGGGGCAGGGTGCAGGTCTTTCCGGTGTTCCGGGTCCATCTCATGATTCAGCGTTGCCAGCACCACGTTGTGGCCGATGAGGCTCCCTTCTCCGATGGCGATGCCGCCCTGGTCCTGGAAGTGACAGCCGGAATTGATAAACACATTATCCTCCACCATGATGTTCTTTCCAAAATCCGTGTAAAAGGGAGGGAACAAGGCAAAGGTCCGATTAACCGGCTTCCCGGTAATTTGGGCAAACAGTTCTTGAATCTCGCTCAGGTCATGGCTGGCGCTCAATTTGTTGGTCAGTTCCATCACCTCAAAAGATGCTGCGCTCATAAAGCGATGTGCCTCCGATCCACTCACTACCCGCTTTCCGGCGTCCATGCAGTCCAGAAATTCCCGTAACTCCATAACCCCACACTCTCCTTCCTGATTTTACTGATCCTTGGAAATATCCGTGCCGAAATACTTCATGGACAGCTCGGTCAGCGTACCGTCCCCGGCCATCTCGGCCAGTGCGTCATTGATGGCGGCCACCAGAGCGGCGCTTTCCTCCCCTTTCCGCATGGGGATGGCAACCTGGGTAGACTGAGGGTCAATGCAGGCGATCTTGACATTGGCGTCCGGGTGCTGGGCCATGTAGTCGTAGTAGCTGACCTCCGCGTTCAGCGTTGCGTCAATGCGTCCGCTGTTCAGCAGTTCGATGGTCTGGATGAAGTCATCCACGCCGGTGACCTCCGCACCGTAGCTTTCCGCCACGTTGGCATAAGTGCTGTTGAGCGTGTTGGCGGTACTCTTGCCGTTCAGATCCTCCATGGACTGGATGCTGTCATTATCTCCGCTGACGATAACGGCGGTGCGGTTATAGGCGTAGGGGATGGAGAAGTCGTATTTCTCAGAACGGGCCTCATCAATGTCCACGCCGTTGACCATGATGTCATAGCGTCCGGAATCCAAGCCGGCAAGCAGGCCATCCCACTCGCCCTCGGCAAATCTGGCCTCCACACCCAGCCGCTGGGCAATATTCTGGGCCACTTCCACGTCATAGCCCACCAGCTGATCGTCCTCGTCATGGTAGGTCCAGGGCGCCCAGGTACCCTCCATCGCCACCACGATCTCGCCCCGTTCCTGAATCTGGGTCAGCAGATCGGTGGGAGCCTCGGTCTGGGCTGGTTCGCTGGAGCTGGGACTGGAGGTCTGCCCGCTGCTTTGGGAGCAGGCAGTGAGGGCAGATACACACAGGACGGCGGCAGCCACCAGGGCCGCAAAACGATGTTTCTTCATGGTGATACTCCTTTTTACTGATGTTTTTCAGCCTGCCATATCCAGGCTTTTGCTGATTGTCTGCAAAAATTCTTTTGTCCGCTCCTGGCGGGGATGCTCAAAAAAGTCTCTGGAGCCGCTTGTCTCGACGATTACGCCATGCTCCATAAAGACCACCTTGTTGGAGACATTTTTGGCAAAACCCATTTCGTGGGTGACCACCAGCATGGTCATTCCCTCGTCCGCCAGCTGGCGCATGACAGCCAGCACCTCCCCGGTCAGCTCCGGGTCTAGGGCGGAGGTCGGTTCATCGAAATAGATGATCTCCGGGTCAGTGGCGATGGCGCGGGCGATAGCCACCCGCTGCTGCTGACCGCCAGAGAGCTGGTGAGGATAGTGATTTTCCCGGTCCAGCATCCCCACTTTCTCCAAAGCCTGACGGGCCTTGATAACTGCCTGGGCCTTGGGCATCTTCCGCCCCACAATCAGGCCCTCGGTAACATTTTCCAAGGCCGTCCTGTTGCGGAACAGGTTGTAATTCTGGAACACGAAAGCGGTCTTTTTCCGCAGGCGGGCAATTTCCTTTTTGGAGATACGCCCCATCTCAAAGTGGTCCTGGTCAAAGACCATTGTGCCGTTCCCGGCATTCTCCAGGAAGTTCATACAGCGGAGCAGGGTCGTTTTACCGGAACCGCTGGGGCCGATGATAGCTACTACATCGCCCTTCTCCACGGTCAGGTCGATGCCCTTCAGCACCTCCAGAGAGCCAAAGGATTTTTGAATGTTTCGGATTTCCAGCATGGTTATACCTCCTGCTTTTCATAGGCCCCCAGTTTCTTCTCTCCCGCCCGCTGGAGCCACGTCAGCACGGTGGAGAACAGCAGATAGATCAAGCCCACCTCTATATAGAGGGCCAAAGGCTCATACACTCTGGCGTTGATCTGTTCGGATGCCCGGAACATCTCCACCACCGTGATATTGGCGGCGAGGGAGGTGTCCTTCACCATGGCAATCAGAGAGTTGGACAGAGGAGGGAAGGCTGTTCGCATGGCCTGGGGCAGTATGATTCGCCGCATGGTTTGCATATAGCTCATCCCGGCGCAGTATCCAGCTTCCATCTGTCCTTCCGGTACAGCCTCCAACGCGGCTCGGACCGTTTCGGCGCAGTAGGCGCCCTCGTTCAGCGAGAATACCAGCACGGCGGCGGGAAAGGGGTCCATGCGAATCCCCAGATCCGGCAGGCCGTAGAACACCACGAAGAGCTGCACCAGCAGGGGTGTTCCCCGGAATATCCAGATGTAGAACCGGCACAACTGCGTGAGTACCGGGATCTTAGCGTACTGTACCATCGCCGCCGCCACCGCAATGATCATGGCGAAGGTGAACGCGATGGCCGTCAGCGGGATGGTCATGGTCAGGCCGGGGATGAGCATTTTGGGAAACGAGTCGATCAGGATTTGCAAAAGACGTTCGCTCATGGGTTGTCACTCTCCTGCGCTGATTTGTATGATCTTATTGCCCCAGCCCTCCAGTACCGGATTGTTCTCTACAGCGGAAGTGAACTCCTCCGTGACATCGAAGCGTCCAACCAGCGTGTACTCCCCGGAGATTTCGGCGTCATGGTAGAACAGCACGATCCGGTTCGGCTCGGAGTAGTAGACTTCTCCAGCTTTTTCGGAGTCTAATGGTATGAAGTCAAGAGGAAAATAAGAGGAAATTTCGGGGAAATC
>CANOYV010000068.1:0-10878 GCA_947571605.1 uncultured bacterium
CTTTATTCTATCACATTTCTTATCCTACGGGTAATTTAATCAGTGGTTCCTTAAAGTTATTTTTCCTTCATAGCGTTCGCAATCAACTTGCAATCTTCACCTCCCGCGCAGCCGTCCTTGAAGAGGAACGGCTGCTTTCATTTTCAGGGCCTTTTTCTCCGGGCCGCCAGGCCCGAAGGGTGAGCAGTTACGCCTATCATTTCAAACAGCTTGTCCCCCAAGTGTCCTTTTGGCACCACCCCCTGTGGCGCGGTGCCGTCCACCAGGGCCGCCCGGAGCTGGGGCAGGATCACCGCATCCAGAGAGTCCGGGTCGCCGGAGCACAGCACCTCCTGCGTCTCCAGCCCGGCGGCCTGGGCATGGCGCTCCACCCGGCGCATGAGGCTGGACTTGCCGCTTCCCGGCCCGCCTTTAATGATGTACAATGCCCGCATCCGGGTGGGATCGGACAACTGATGGTAGAGAGAATAGAAACCCGTGGGCGTGTTTCCGCCCAGGAAGTACTGTATGTTGGGCATTCGATAAGCCTCCTCCAGATTCCGGCAGTTCCCGCGCCTTGTCTCGGTACTGCCTTGAGATAACACTTCAATCTATGTGAAACGGTCTGGAATGGTTCGGCCCCGCGCCATCCCTGCCTGTTTTAACCCTATTTTCCCCGGCCCGTCCGGTATGCGGCTGGGACGGGCCAAAAATACATCGCCATGGCTCTTGCGGCGGAGGCAAAAATAGGCTAAAATTGGAGCAGGCCCCGGAACGGGGCCTGCTCCAAAATCTGCGCGTCCCGTCCAACTCATCTTACACGGAGGAGTCCGCCATGCGCTCAGGAAAACAAAGCAATTACCCCTCCCGCACCGGATGGCTGCTGTCCGCCGCCGTGGTTCTGGCGGTCATCCTGCTAACGGCGGGGGTATTCACCGCCCTGATTCTCAAGCAGCACGCCGCCCAGCCGCCCCAGCCCGGGCAATCCGCTCCGTCCCTGCCCCTTCAAAACTCCCGGCTCCCCAGCCCGGAACCCTCGGCGACGCCCACGCCGGAACCCACTTCCACCCCCGACCAAGCGGATAAGCTGCTGGCGGAGATGACGCTGCACGAGAAGGTGTGCCAGTTATTCGTAGTCCAGCCCTCCGACCTGACCGGCGTGCCCCAGGTGACGGCGGCGGGGGAAACCACCCGGCAGGCCCTGGAGCGCTACCCCGTAGCCGGGCTGCTGTACGACGCCAGCAACCTGGTCTCCCTGACCCAGACTCACTCCATGCTGGTCGATGTGCAAACCTGCTCCAAAATCCCCCTCATCCTCACCTGCGACGAGGAGGGCGGCCGGGTCAACCGCCTGATGCACACCATCGGCACCACCTACATCGGCCCCATGCTGGACTACAAGGACCAGGGCCGGCAGACGGCGGAGGACAACGCCAAAACCATCGCCACGGATATGAAATTCTGCGGCTTCAACATGGACCTGGCCCCGGTGGCCGACGTATGGTCCAATCCCAACAACACCGTCATCGGCGACCGGGCCTACAGTGACGACTTTCTCCAGGCCGCCGAATTGGTGTCCGCCGCCGTAAACGGCTTTCACCAGGGGGGCGTGGCCTGCACCCTCAAGCACTTCCCCGGCCACGGCGATACCTCCGCCGACAGCCACTACGGCTCGGTATACGTCTACAAAACCCTGGACGAGCTGCGGGCGGCGGAGTTTCTTCCCTTCCAGGCGGGCATTTCCGCCGGGGCAGACGCGGTGATGATGGGCCACCTCATCATTGCGGAGGTGGATGACCAACCCGCCCTGCTGTCCCATAAGATTGTCACGGAGCTGCTGCGGGAGGAACTGGACTTTGACGGCGTGGTCATCACCGACAGCCTGAAGATGCAGGCCATGACCGACCACTACGGCAGCGGCGACATCGCCGTGGGCGCCGTCCAGGCGGGGGTGGACCTGCTGCTGTGCCCCCAGAACCTGGACCAGGCTGTCGCCGCCCTCACCCAGGCGGTGGAGGACGGGACCGTCACCCAGGAGCGGCTGGACGAGAGCGTGCTGCGGGTGTTGCGGCTGAAAATCAACCGGGGCATCATCCCGGCGGAATAACGGAAAGCGGCCCGGAGGAAATCCCCTCCGGGCCGTTCGCTATGACCTGACGTCCAGCTTGATGACGATGACCGTGCGGTCGTCCCCACTTCGGTCGCGCAAATCGCTCCCCTGTAAAATCCGCGCCGCCAATGCCTGGGGAGATACGCCGTCGAACTCCCCCAGCAGCTTGCGCAGCCAACGGTCCTCCTTGCCGGTGGTCACCCCGTCGCTGACCAGCACTACGCAGTCTCCCGCTTCCAGGGACAGGTCGAAGTGGTCCGGCCCGGCCGCCGCCCCGGCATTCACCCCCGCCGGCAGGGACTCGCCGGACAGCCGCTCCACCCCGCCGCCCCGGCGGAGATAGGTGGGGGCGGCCCCCAGCTTGTACACCGCGCTCTTGCCGTTGAACAGGTCGATTTGCAGCAGGTCCACCGTGGTGAAGCCCCCCTCCTCCTCGCCCCGGAGGGCCAGGGCCTCCCCCACGGTGTTCAGCGCCTCCTCCGGGTCCAGCCCCGCCCGGAGGAACTTTTCCAGCAGCCGCAGGGCGGTCTCGCTGTCCTCCCGGGCCTCCGGGCCGCTGCCCATTCCATCGCACAGCAGGAAATTCAGCTTGCCGGAGTTGTCCTTGAACCAGGCCCCCGCGTCTCCGCTGACACTCTGTCCCTCCCGGTCCGCCCCGGCCACCCCGGCAATGGCCATCAGCGGCTCCTTCTGGCTGAGCCGGGCCCGGCCTTTTTCGCTGTCCGCGTCCCGCAGGGGACAGCCCAGGATGGCCGACAGCCGCCCGATCTCCCCTTCCCGGCCGAGCTGCTCTGCGCCGGGGCCCTCCACCTCCAATTGCAGGTGGCCGTACTGATCGGACCACACCGCGCACCGGCCCTCCAACCCCAGAGCCGCCATACGCTGCTTCACCAGCCGCTGGCGGCGCACGTCCACCGCCGGCTCCTGGGCCAGCTCCGCCGCCGCCCGGTCCAGCACCGCCGCCATGTGCCCGTACTGGGCGCACACCGCCACCCGGCTCTCCCGCACCCGGCTGTCGTAGCGCCTCCGGCTCAAAAGGGCGGACAACTCCCCGTTGGCCGCCACCAGGAAGGTCTCAAACCGGATGCACCGGCTGGAGAAGTGGGGGGGAAAGTCCTCCAGCGCCCCCGCTCCCCGGTCCAGCATGGGGGTGAGGGCGTCGGCCAGGGCGGTTTTGGTCACCTGATACTCCCGCTGCCAGCACCGCTCCTTCTGCTTGCATTTGACGCACACCCGGTCCGCCGCCCGGTCAAAGATGCGGGCGGCGTCGCCATCGTTGGGGGCCGCGGGGGCCTGGAAGGCTGTGCGCAACCCCCCGGATACCGTTCGAAACGCCTCGGCGGTCTGCTTCAAGCGGTCGGCGGCAAACTGCCGGGCGTGGACACTCTCCTCCTCCGGGGCCTCCTGGCGGATGAGGGCGGACAGCCGCCGGAGCAGCTTGTCCGGCAGCAGCAGAAATACCGCCGTCCCCGCCGCCACCTCCCAGGCCAGGGCGTCCCCCGGTCCCAGGTCCCAGGTCCACAGGATGGCCGCCGCCCCGCTCAGGGCGTAGGCCGCGGCGCACATCAGGCGGCTCTGCTTCACAAAAATCCCCGCCACCAGCCCCGGAAGCGCATAGGCCAGGGTATAATAAGTAGGCAGTCCCGCGGAAAAGCCCATGGCCAGCCCCGCCGCCACCCCGGCGGCGGCCCCCATGCCCACGCCTCCCTTCCAGGCGGCGATGAGCACAACAGGCACGCACAAAACCCGGCCCAGGGAGTAGCTCCCCGCCACCGTCACCCGGGTCAGGGTCATCATCAGCGTGGCGCACAGCATGATAGCCCCCGCCATCTGCTGGATCGATATCTCGCCGCCGGGCCGGCGCTTTTCCCACAGGTCGAAGGCCTGGCGGTACAGGCACACCGCCCCGGCGGTGAGCGCCACCTCGGTGACGAAGCCCACCATGGACCCCTTGCCCCATCCTGCGGCGGACTGGTACACAAAGCCCACCATCCCGTTCAGCGCGGCGCACACCGCAGGCATAAACCAGGGCCGGTGGTAGAGCTCAAACTCCGCCAGGGCCAGGGACACGGCGTACACCATCATGGCGGCGGCGATATACCGCAGCCCCTCCACCACGCCCCGGAAGGACAGATACCCCAGCGCCGCCCCCAGGAGTGCTGCCAGCCCCTCCGCCCCCGGCCCACACACGCCCACCAGGGCCAGGGCAAACAGGGAGTGTCCCCCCATGATCTCCGCCCCGGCCAGCACCGCCGACAGCAGGAACCGCACCCCGCAGTCGGACAACTTCATCACCATGGCCGCGGACGGCCCTTGCCGCCTTTTTTCCCGCTTGGTTCCCTCGTTTGCCGTCATGGCACATCCCTCCGTGGTCAAATCATAAGTAAAACCCATATTATGGAAACTATTTTGATTATACGGAACGGATCCAAAAAAGGCAGTCGGAAGCTGTCTTGCCTTTTTGGGGAGAATTTGGTATCATATAGGGCAAATCAGCAAAGCAGGAGAATATCCCATGAAAATTGGCAACGTGCAACTGAATACCCGGCTGGCCCTGGGCCCCATGGCGGGGGTCACCGACCTGGCCTTCCGCGCGGTGTGCCGGGAGCTGTCCGGCTGTTACACCGTGTCCGAGATGGTCAGCGCCAAGGCCCTGTGCTACGGGGACAGAAAGACCCCCACGCTTCTGGAGCTGGGGGAGGAGGAACACCCCGCCGCCGTCCAGATATTCGGCTGCGATGAGCCGTTTATGGAAAAAGGCGCGGCCCTGGCCCTGGAGCGGTCGGGGGCGGATATTATCGACATCAACATGGGCTGTCCCGTCCCCAAGGTGGCCAACTCCGGGGACGGCTCCGCCCTCATGCGGGACCCGGACAAGGCGGCGCGGGTGGCCGCGGCGGTGGTGCGGGGGGCGGCGGGGAGGCCCGTCACCGTCAAATTCCGGCTGGGCTGGGACAAGGGATCCATCAACTGCGTGGAGTTCGCCCGCCGCATGGAGGACGCGGGGGTGTCCGCCGTGGCGGTCCACGCCCGGACAAAAACCCAGATGTACTCCGGCGCGGCCAACTGGGACTATATCCGGCAGGTGAAGGAGGCGGTATCCATCCCGGTGATCGCCAATGGGGACGTGTTTTCCGCCAAGGACGCGGTGCGCATTTTGAAGGTCACCGGCGCGGACATGGCCATGGTGGGCCGGGGGGCCTTCGGCAGCCCCTGGCTGCTGGAGCAGTGCGCCGCCGCCCTGGAGGGCCGGGAGCCGCCGCCCCTGCCGCCGCTGGCCCGGCGGATGGACACGGCAGTCCGCCAATTTGAGCTGGCGCTGGCCCACAAGGGGGAAAAAATCGCCTGTCTGGAGATGCGCAAGCACCTGGCCTGGTACTTGAAGGGGGTGCCTTACGCCTCTTATTGGAAGGAGCGGGCGTGCAAAATCTCCACCGCAGCGGAATTTGACCAGGTGGTGGCCGGGATCAAGCGGGACCTGTCCGACCCAAAGGAGCCCGGCGATGGCTGAACGGGCGCCGTCCGTCCCCGTCAGGGCGTTTCTGGCCGCTGAGGGCTGTTGTTACGCTGCCTTCGCCGTGCTGGACCTGGCGGGCCGGGGCGGGTTGACCATCCCCGTCAAATACGGCGGCATTCTGCTGTGCCTGGCCTTTGCGGCGCTGTGCGCCCTGCGGGGCGGAGACCGGCTGGTCCCCGCCGCCCTGGCCCTCACCGCCTGCGCCGACTGGTTCCTGCTGGTGCGCAATGACCACTACGCCGCCGGCGTCGCCCTGTTCCTGTGCGTTCAGACGGTTTACCTCGTCCGCCTGCGGCGCAACCGGGCGGGGAGCGCCTGTCGGCTCCGTTCCGGGTTGGCCCTGGGGGCGGGGCTGGCGGTGTATGCCCTGGACATGGCCTCCCCGCTGAACCTGCTGGCGGCGCTGTACTATTCCCAACTGCTGTCCAACACTGCACTGGCCTGGTCCCTGGGGCGGAAGCAGCGGCGGTTCGCCCTGGGCCTGACGCTGTTCGTGGGGTGCGACACCTGCGTGGGCCTGTTCAACACCCTGCCCGCCGCCTCCCCGCTATACCCCGCCGTCTCGGTGGCGGTGTGGCTGTTTTACCTGCCCTCTCAGGTGCTCATCGCCCTGTCCGCCCTGCCTGAAAAGGAGGAAGCTTTATGAAAACCAGCAAAACCCTCGCCGCCCTGATGTCCCTGGCCATCGCCCTGGCCCTGCTCACCGGGGCCATCGCCGCGCCCATCCTGTGCCGCCCCTTCTATTACGCCCACATCGGCCCGCTGGGGCTGGAGGAGCGCACCGGCCTCACCCGGGACGAGATCAAGACCGCTTACGACGAGATGCTGGACTACTGCCTGGGCGGGGAGGAGTTCTCCACCGGCGTGCTCAAATGGTCGGAGAGCGGAAAGAGCCATTTCACCGACGTGCGCTTCCTGTTTCGGCTGGACCTGGACGTGCTGATCTGTGCCCTGGGGCTGCTGGGCGCGATGTTCATCGTTTCCCACTCCCCCCGGCGACGGCAGCGGCCCGCGCCTCTGCTGGGCCGGGGTCCCGCCTTCTGGGCGGGGGCGGGGCTGGGCGCCGTGTTCCTGGTGATCGGCGCCCTGGCCGCCCTGGACTTCGACCGGGCCTTCGTGGCGTTCCACGCCCTGTTCTTCCCCGGCAAGGACAACTGGCTGTTCGACCCATACCAGGACCAGATCATCAACATCCTGCCCCAGGAATTTTTCCGCAACTGCGCCGTCCTGATCTTAGCCATCCTAGTTGCCGGCTGCGCCGCCCTCATGGCATTTGACCTAATTTTGCAACGGGGCAGGGGAGGAACCTACTCAAAATTGCAAAAATCTTAGAACGAACGTTTGACATTTCGAACAGCATGTGTTATAATGCTGTCATGAGCCACAATACGCCTGTTGCAGGACCGCAACGCACAGCCGGAAACGTTCAGCGCCCCGCCAGGGGCGACTTTGGAAGGAGCTTGCGCCATGGCTAAACTCACCCCCAAGCAGCAGCAGATTTACGATTTTATCCTCTCCTTTGCCGAGTCCCACGGCTATCCCCCCTCTGTTCGGGAGATCGCCGAGGCCGTGGGGCTGAAATCCCCCGCCACCGTCCACTTCCATCTGAAAGGTCTGCGGGAGGCGGGCTATATCTCCCAGGCCGAGGGCAAAACCCGGGCCATCACCATCACCGACCCCAAACACAGCCGCAGGGACCAGGTGCCCTTGGTGGGCTACGTGGCGGCCGGCACCCCCATCCTGGCGCAGGAGAACATTGAGGAATACCTCACCTTTGACACCAGTGGTCTGTCCGGGGAGCACTTCGCCTTGAAGGTCCGGGGGGAATCCATGCTGGAGGCCGGTATCCTCCCCGGCGACGTGGTGGTGGTCCACCAGCAGCCCTTGGCCCGGAACGGGGACATCGTGGTGGCCCTGTTCGAGGACGAGGCTACCGTGAAGACCTTCCGCCGGGAGAACGGCCACATCTGGCTCTACCCGGAAAACTCCAGCGGCGAGTACCAGCCCATCGACGGCGAGGGCTGCTCTATCCTGGGCCGCGTGGTGGCGGTCATCCGCCGCTACTGATCCCTTTTTGTGTAAAAAGCGCTTCGGCTTTCCTGGAAAGCGGAGCGCTTTTTACATTTTGTTCGGTACTTTCCACAAAAACCCGCCCGTCTTTTTTGGCAATCCTCCGAAGTTGTGTAAAACGGCAAATTTCCCCTTGCAATCCTGGCGGAATATTGATATTATGATGGCACAGGGACCGGAAACGTTTCCGGTAACGCTACCAGAAACGTTTCCAGCCCGGCATTAAAATAATAGGAGGAAATGAAAAATGAGTAAGAAGCTCTTCGCGCTCGTACTGTCTCTCAGCATGGTCATGACCATGCTTCTGGCTGGATGCTCCACCCAGAACGACAATGCCAGCACTCCCCCCGAGGGCAGCGACGCCCCCACCACCGAGTCCACTGCGCCCACCGGCGGCGACGCCGAGGGCCGCGTCTACTGGCTCAACTTCAAGCCCGAGTCCGACCAGGTCCTCAACGACGTGGCCAAAATGTACACTGAGAAGACCGGCGTGCCGGTGAAGATCGTCACCGCCGCCTCCGGCACCTACAGCCAGACCCTGAACGCCGAGATGAGCAAGTCCGAGGCCCCCACCATTTTCAACGTGGGCAACGCCGCCGGCGTGCGCGACTGGACCGATTACGCGCTGGACCTCAACGGCACCCCCATCGCCAACGAGCTGAACACCGACGCCTACAACCTCTACGATGAGACTGGCAAGCTGGTGTCCATCGGCTACTGTTATGAGTGCTTCGGCATTATTGTCAACCCTGACCTGCTGGAGCAGGCCGGCCACAGCCTGGACGAGATCAAGAATTTCGAGACCCTGAAGGCCGTGGCGGAGGACATCCACAGCCGCGCCGGCGAGCTGGGCTTCGACGCCTTCACCTCCTGCGACATGGACGGCTCCTCCTCCTGGCGCTTCACCGGCCATCTGGCCAACGTGGAGTACTACTACGAGCAGGAGGGCACCCCCTGGACCGAGGCTCCCGCCACCCTGTCCGGCAAGTATATGGAATACTTCAAGAACCTGTATGACCTGTGCATCAACAACAGCCTGAGCGACCCCAAGGACCTGTCCGTGGGCGGCCATGACCCCGACAACGAGTTCAAGTCCGGTAAGGCCGTGTTCCAGCCCCAGGGCTCCTGGACCTACGGCGGCGACACCAACTATGTGGGCTCCGTCCCCAACGCCACCATGATCCCCTACTACTGCGGCATGGAGGGCGAGGAGAAGGCCGGCCTGAACTGCGGCACTGAGAATTGCTGGGCCATCAACTCCAAGGTTTCCGAGGCCGACCAGCAGGCCACCATGGAGTTCATGGTCTGGTGCGTCACCGACCCCGAGGCCAGCCGGATGCTGGTGGACACCTTCGGCGTCATGCCCTATAAGAACGCCGCCGAGTCCACCAACAGCTTCCTGGCCGCCGCCAACGAGTACAGCAACAACGGCTGCTACGTCATGAACTGGGCCTTCAACTATCAGCCCAACGTGGACGAGCTGCGCGCCGGCATGGTGTCCGCCCTGAACACCTACAATGCCGACCAGTCCGACGCCAACTGGGAAAACGTCTGCACCGCTTTTGTGGATGGCTGGGCCGCCCAGTACGCCGCCGTCAACTGAGGATACCCTCAGACCCGGCTCAAACAGACTAACGTGGTGGGGCGGGCGATCACGCCCGCCCCACCCTCCGTCTCAGCGCCCCCCAATTTCTCTGGCTGAGGAGCGCTGAGAGAGGGCGCGTATTGCGCGACATGAAAAAGGGAGCTGATATTTTGAAACGGAAAAAAATCGCCAAAGGCAACACTATCCGCAAATCCACCCGGCGGTGGTTCCCGCTGTTCCTGGGCCCGGTGGTGGCCGCCTTTATCATCGGCTTCGTGTGGCCCTTCATCCAGGGTATTTACCTGTCCTTCTGCCAATTCAAGCTCATCGGCGACGCCAAGCCCATCGGCATCGACAACTACGTCCGGGCCTTTAAGGACGCCGCCTTCGGACACGCCTTCTGGTACACCGCGATGTACGCCGTGGTGTCCCTGGTGCTCATCAACGTGCTGGCCTTTGCCGTGGCCTATGCCCTGACCCAGAACATCAAGGGCAGTAACCTGTTCCGCACGGTGTTCTTCATGCCCAACCTGATCGGCGGCATCGTGCTGGGCCACATCTGGTCCATGATTTTCGACGGCATTTTGAGCAAGTTCTCCACCTCCATCGTGATGGATTCCAAGTATGGCTTCTGGGGCCTCATCATCCTCATGTGCTGGCAGCAGATCGGCTACATGATGATTATCTACATTGCCGGACTCCAGGCGGTGCCCGAGGATATGCTGGAGGCCGCCCGTATCGACGGCGCCACCAAGTCCCAGACCCTGTTTAAGGTGACTATCCCCAACGTGATGCCCTCCATCACCATCTGTATGTTCCTGTCCCTGACCAACGGCTTTAAGCTGTTTGACCAGAACCTGGCGCTGACCAACGGCCAGCCCATCGTCACCCAGCCCGGCGGCACGGCGGTCAAAATGACCGAAATGCTGGCGCTGAATATCTTCTCCACCTACAACAACTCCAGCCCCCACGCCCACGGCACCGCCCAGGCGAAGGCGGTCATCTTCTTCATCCTGGTGGCCGGTCTGGGCCTGGCCCAGCTTGCCTATACCCGTAAAAAGGAGGTGCAGCAGTAATGAACGGTTCTCTTACTGCGGAGCGCAGGACCAAGACCATCCTGTCCGTCGTTCTGGGCATCATCTGCGTCATCTATGTGCTGCCTGTGGTGGCGGTCATCATCAACTCCTTTAAGCTGAACACCTTTGTCAAGACCGACACCTTCGCTCTCCCCACCGGCGAGATGTGGGCCGGCTTCGACAACTTTGTCAAGGGCATGACCTTCGGCAACTACCCCTTCTGGAACAGCGTGAAGTACAGCGTGGTCATCACCCTGCTGTCCACCATCCTGATCCTGATCTGCACCTCCATGGCCGCCTGGTATATCGCCCGGGTGGACTCCCTGTTCTGCAAAATCCTGTACTTCCTGTGCGTGTTCTCCATGGTGGTCCCCTTCCAGATGGTGATGTTCACCCTGTCCTATACGGCGGACCAGCTCAAGTTGAACACCCCCTATACCATCCCCATCGTGTACCTGGGCTTTGGCGCGGGCCTGGCCATCTTCATGTTCGTGGGCTTTGTCAAGTCCATCCCCCTGGAGATTGAGGAGGCCGCCGCCAT
>CANOYV010000069.1:0-10855 GCA_947571605.1 uncultured bacterium
GAGCGCCGAAACCTACCGGAGAAATCCGGCAAGGCGCGGCGTCTCCTACCTCATCATCCTGGTGGGCGGCGACGGCGCCATGGAGACGGGTCTTGCCCTGTCCATGACCATCGGCACCGTGATGGCCTCCTTCAACAGCATAGTCATGGCGCTGGTCAGCGCACTGGCCCCCTACTGGGAGAAGCTGGCCGCCGAATGCAAGCCTGTGAAGTTCAAGATTCAGACCCTGGTTGTGGCGGGCCTGTCCGCCGCAGTCAGCGCCATCGTGGTATTCTTCGGCGTGGCCTTCGGCGTGGACGGCCTGAGCAGCGCCCTGGCCGCCTGCCCCGCCTGGGTGCTCACCGGCTTCGGCGCCGCGGGCAGCATGATGACCGCTGTCGGCTTCGGCATCCTGCTGGCCATGATCTGGGACCCCGCCATCTGCGTGTTCTACTTTGTGGGCTTCATCTGCGCCAAGAGCCTGGGGCTGAGCAGCCTTGGCATCGCCGTTATCGGCGCCGCCATCGCCCTGACCCTGTTCTTTGTGCAGAAGGATATCGTTGACGCGAAGAAGAGCGGTGGCACCGCCGCCGCCTCCGGCCCCGCCAACAGTGAGGAGGATTTCTTCTAATGGCTAAGAATACATTGACTGCTGAGGAAAATAAGGTCCTCAAATCCATGTTCTGGAACAGCCATCTGGTCTTCACTTCCTTCAATATGACCAAGATGGAGGGCAACGCGTTCACCATGACCATGTCTCCCGCTCTGGAGAGCATCTACGGGGACGATATGGAGGCCAAAAAGAGCGCGTACGTTCGCCACAACGCTTTCTTCAACACCCACGCCGTGGCCTTCAACTTCATCGCCGGCATGTGCTACGCCATGGAGAAGGACTGCGCCGAGGGCAAGGTCCCCGGCGAGACCATCGACGCCATCAAGGCCTCCCTCATGGGCCCCACCGCCGGTATGTTTGACTCCATTTTCTTCAACTGCCTGCGGGTGATCGGCGCCGGTATCGGTATCGGCCTGTGCAGCCAGGGCAACTTCCTGGGCACCATCATCTTCGCCTTGCTCTACGGCTTCCCCCAGTCTGTCCTGAAGTGGGTTCTGCTGAAGCTGGGCTATACCCTGGGCACCAGCTTCATCGATACCGTGTTCAACAGCGGCCTGATGGCCATCGCCACCAAGAGCGCCTCCATTCTGGGGCTTATGATGGTAGGGGCCATGACCGCCACCACCGTAGGCGTGCCCCTGAACTGGGTCATCTCGGTCGGCGATACCTCCGTGGTGGTGCTGGACCTGTTCAACGCCATCTATCCGGGCCTGCTGAGCCTGGGCCTGGTGCTGCTGATGATGTTCTTGGTGAAGAAGGGCAAGCGCCCTGTGACCCTGATCCTGGGCCTGCTGCTGGTGAGCCTGCTGGGCGCTGCTGTGGGCATCTTCTGAGAACGGCAAGTACATCAACCATGCGGTGGGTAAGCTGCCGCTGCAAGGGGGGTTCGGCGGAGCGTCACAGCTTTGCTGGACCCTCTATCCTTAACAAAGGGGAGGACGACGGGATGACCCTCCAGGACATGATGATGCTCTACGGAGTGACGCTGGGCAAGCGGAGGACCAAGCGGGAAAAATACCTCTTTGCCCAGCATCTGAGCGAGGAGCTCACCGCCAGGGGATGGCAGATCCGGGTCCAGTCGGCTGCGGGACGGCTGCTCCGGGTGACGAACCTGATCGCCGGGGACCTGGACCGGGCAGGGACGCTGATCGTGGCCCCTTACGACACCCTGACTCGGGCCATCTGGCCCGGCGGGTACTATCCCTTCCACCCGGAGCTGACGGTGAAGGCGGGGCAGAGGGACATTGTGGTCCGGCTGCTGCTGGCCATCCTGCTGGCGGGGCTGGCCTGGCTGCCTCTGGGGACCGCCCTGGCGCGGCGGGGCGCCTGGCTGCTGCTGGTCATTGTGGCGGTTCTGATGGTGGCGGGGGCCTTGCTGCTGCTGCGGGGGCGATCCAATCCCTTCAACTTCAACCGGGCCTCCGCGTCGGTGGCCGTGGCGGTGAAGCTGGCCGAGGAGCTGGCTGGGAGAAAGGACGTAGCTATCGCCTTCTGCGACCAGGCGGCGGCCTCCTACGAGGGTTACAAGCTGCTGGCCAAGGAACTGCCCCACATCCCTTCGGTGGTGGTGCTGGACGCCATCGCCAAGGGGGACCGGCTGGTGCTGGCCTGCGGCCCCGAGGGGGAGCGCGGGACCAGGAGGCTGCTGGAGCTGCTGCCCCAGGCCGCAGGCCGATTCTACCGCCGGGAGGAGGTGGGCCGCAACCTGCTGTCCGTGTTCCCCAACGCCATGGTGCTGACCGGCGGGACGGTGGAGAAGGGAGAGCTGGTGGTGCGGGGTACCTGCTCCTCCAAGGACGTGGGCCTGGACCTGCCCCGGCTGGAGCGGATCGAGGCCGCCCTGGCCGCCTATGTCAAGGACGGGCCTCTCCATCACGCGAAAAATTTGAAAGAGGTGGATCAGAAATGAAAATCCGGTCTGAAAGAATTTATACGGAAAAGGGCTGTGAGGCGGGCGTTCTGACCGTGGAGAACGGGGTCGTCACCGCGTTCACCCCCGGCGCTGCCGATCCCGATGCCGTGGACTATGGAAACCAGCGGATCATTCCCGGCATCTTTGACACCCACAACCATGGAACCTGCGGCCATTCCGCCGGGGGCACCGTGGGCTTCACTCTGGAGCAGGACATGGCCAACATCAAGGGATATCTGAAGGGCCTGGCCAGCCAAGGAACGGTTAATGTGTTTCCAACCCCCTTGGGCACTGGCGGCATCGCCGCCGTGGCCGCCGTCATGGAGGAGGGGCCCCAGGACGGGGCCAGCATTCTGGGCATCCACAGCGAGGGCCCCTGGCTCAACCGGGTGGGGGAGAAGGGCATCCGTACCGGCTGGCCCGAGGTGAGCGTGGAGGCCGCCAAGGCTATGGTGGAGGCCGGGAAGGGCCACCTGCGGCTGGTGGCGCTGGCCCCCGAGATTCCCGGCATCCAGCCGGTGATGGACTACTTCCTGTCCCAGGGGGTGACCCTGGCTGCGGCCCACAGCGACAACAACTACGAGCAGGCTGCGACGGCCTATGCCAGGGGCGTCACCGTGGCCACCCACACCGGAAACGTGATGACCGGCATGCACCACCGGGATGTGGGCGGCCTGGGCGCGGCGCTGCTGAACGACGGGGTGGAGTGCGAGGTGATCTGCGACGGTCTGCACGTCTGCAACGAGATGCTCAAAATTTACTTCCGCATTAAGAACCCCGAGCGGTTTATGATGATCAGCGACTGCACGCCCCTGTCCGGGGCCCCTGCGGGCCGGTACAAGGGCTTTGACCCGGGGATGGACCTGAATGTGACGGCGGAGGGCTTTGTGCTGTCCGACACCGGGCGGCTCATGGGCTCCAGCCAGCCAGTGCTCTTTGACATCGGCAACCTGGTGAACCGCGTTGGGGTGCCGCTGGAGACTTGTCTGATGATGGCTTGCTTGAACCCGGCGAAGAAATACGGCTTTGCGGACCGGAAGGGTTCCATCGCCGTGGGCAAGGACGCCGATTTTGTGGTCATCAGCGACGATTACAAGGCCCAGGCCACCTACGCCATGGGGCGCAAGGTCTATGACCGGGCGCTGGAGGGCGAGATATTCAACGCCGCCTATCTGAAGGAGGCGCAAGGGTGAAGAAGAAGCTCATTGTGGTAGCCGATGACTTCGGGTTCAGCGAGGCCTATAATTACGGTGTGGTCAAAGCCTACAAGGAGGGGGTGGTTACGGTACTCTCACTGATGAGCAACATGGCCGCCGCGCCCCACGCCGTGGAGCTGTGGCGCCGGGAGTGCCCCGAGGCCGACCTGGCCCAGCACACCAACTTTGTGCAGTACCGCCCGGTGAGCTCCCCGGAGAAGGTGCCCACCCTGGTGGACGAGAAGGGGCTGTTTTACCGCAGCTTCCGCTGGCGGGGCGAGGACCCGGACGATGCAAAGTGCAAGGGGGACATATATCCAAGCTATGAGGACCTCTATACCGAGACCCTGGCCCAACTGGACCGGCACAAGGAGCTGACGGGCCGCTATCCTTGCCATTTCGAGGGCCACAGCGCCATGACCCAGCCCATGCTGCGGGCGTTCCGGGACGTGGGGGAGAAGCTGCACATCCACAACATGGCGGCCACCGAGGAGGCGCGGGAGGGCATCCGCCCCGCCCGTGAGCTGATGAGCCTGAGCAGTGCTAAGGCCGTGGAGATTTTGAACCGGGGCGCTCTCCCGGAGGACTTTGAGGAGGACGCTTTCGGCATTCTGGAGAGCCCCTGCGAGTTCAATATCCTCCATTTCCATCCCGGATATTTGGACCAGTATGTGCTGAAGAACACCTCCCTGACCCAGCCCCGGTGCCGGGACCTGGCCACGCTGTGCGACCCCAGGATACGGGCCTGGCTGGAGGAGCATGAGGTGGAACTCACCGATTTTCGGGCGCTCTATCAATAAACAAACCAGCGGGGAGGACGGCGTATGGTCAATCTGATCGTCATTGTGGCGGCTGTCCTGGTGGCGGCGCTGCAGTTCAAGCAGTACCGGCAGTTCACCCAGCGGCTGTCGGAATTTGGGAAAGGAGGAGAGCCCCTTCAATCCACCGAACTTTCCAAGGCCCGCCGGGGGGCCTTGTTCCTTCCCGCCCTGGCGGGTGTGCTGATGGCCGCGTATGTCGTTCTGCGCCCCGGCGCGGTCAGCGAGCCAAAGTCCTGGCTGCTGCTGGCCCTGGTGCTGGAGGCGGTGTTCCTCCCCGCAGGGATCACCGCGGACATGAGTCAGCGGCTCTATTATAACCGGAAGGGCTTTTTGCTCCGGGACCGCTTCGTGACCTTCGCGGAGGTAGACGCTTTCGAGGGGAACGGGCGCATGGGGAACGCCCTCCGCCTCCGGGACGGAACCCGCTGCCCCATGAGCCGCCTACAGTGGGAGCTTCTGGCGCAGGTGCGGGCCCGGGAGGGCAAACCATAAAAGAAAAGAACGGGAAAGCGCCTCGATTCGGGGCGCTTTCCCGTTTGGATATATTAAGATGAGGTTGCCGGTCCCGGACCGGAGCGCCTCCGTCTAAAGGCAGTTCGGTTGATTCAATCAATCCGTTCCAATACGATCAGTTCGCTGTAAAAATCCGATTGCAATGCGTCCAGCAGCAGGCCGCCGTTCATCCAGCCCGCGCCGGTGTGGACGGCGCCCGTTTCCCGCTCCCGGTAGCGGGCGTTTTGTTCCAACCCTCTCCAGGGAGGCGGACAGGGCGGCGGACAGCTCCACCGGGGCTGTTCCGCCGTTTTCGATGCGGACGCTGCGGCAGATGGCGTCCACATCGTCGAACACCGTGTAGAGCAGACGCGTGCGCAGCCCCAGCGCGGGATCAAGGCATACGATCTCCAGGGTGGAGCACTCGCCCTCCGGGCCGAATGCGTCGGGCAGGCCCTCCAGCTTGGGCTTACCGGGGAGGATGCGGTGGCTTTCGTAGAACAGCTCACAGTTCCCACCCCCCATGGAGTCCACCACCCGCAGACGGGGTTCCCGGAAGTTCCCGTCGCTCCAGGCGGGGTATTCAAAAGGAAACGCGTCATAAAAGGAGGCGCGCTCGCCGGGGATTTGGTCGGGGGAGAAGGGGCATTCGTCCAACCGGAGAAGCCCGCGCAGATCATCGTCGGGGATTCTGGGACCGTAATAGTTGCTGCGCTTTTTCCCGCTGTCGGTGCCGCTGCTGCCGTTTCTCAATCTCTGGCTGCCCGCGCTTCCGGCGCTGTTTCTTATCTACCCCGGTATGAATGCGAATTTCCGAATAGAAGAGAAGCTGAGTGGGAAATAGTGAGGCCGCTTTGCGTCAGCCGCCCTTTCGGCAACCGTCAGCGTGCCCATTATACCGTAAAGTTGTGGGGATATGTCTTTTTGTCAGCGGATGACGGCTCAAAATTCTGGTTACCGCCGCGCTCTCCCGTTCCTTGAGCGGGGGAGCGCGGCGTTTGCGCAAAAAAGAATTGCCATGGAAATCCCACGCTGATAGAATAGGGTAGGATATCAATTAAGGGAAGGGTCGGGAATATGAATCAGACGGTAATTGATTTTCACACGCATCCTTATCTGTCCGGCGAGGAGTTTTTGAATTTTTATCCCGAGCGCTTTACGCCCGATCCGGTGCAGTGCCGGACGGACTTGGAGCGGGCGGGGATATCTAAAATCTGTGGCTCCGTCATCCTCAAAAAGCCTTATCGCAGGGAAGAGGGCTTTGCCCAAATCCGCCGGTGCAACCAGCGGGCGATAGAGCTCAGGGAGCTGCTGGGCGGCTTCTACGTGCCGGGCTTCCACGTGCACCCGGATTTCGTGGAGGAGTCCATCGCGGAGATTGAGGAGATGCACGCGCGGGGCGTGCGTTTGATCGGGGAGCTTGTGCCCTATCTCCACGGCTGGAGCGATTACTCGAACCGGGGCCTGTCAAGAATCCTGGACGCGGCGGGGAAATACCGCATGGTGGTGAGCTTCCACACTATGGCGGAGGAGCAGGACGAGATGACCCGCATGGTGCGGGAGCACCCGGACGTGACCTTCGTGGCGGCGCATCCCAATGAAAGGGAGGTCTACAAAAAGCACTTGGAGCGGATGGAGCTGTGCGGCAACCTGTATTTGGACCTGTCCGGCACGGGGATTTTCCGCTATGGGTCCATTGCCTATGGTGTTGACCGGGTGGGTTCGGAGCGCTTCCTGTTCGGCACGGATTACCCCATCTGCAACCCCCGGATGTACGTACAGGCGGTATACCAGGAGCCCATCGCCCCGGCGGATGTGGAGAATATTATGTACAAAAACGCGCGGCGAATCCTGGGCTTGTAGGCGGGCGGCGGGCAGAGCCGGATATTGGTGGGATATTTTTTGGAAAAACCGTTGTTTTTTTCCTCCGCCTTGTGGTATGATGTGCCAGATTAACTGTGAAGGAGCGGCAAGATAACCATGATAACTGTCACGGACCTGAGCCTCAACTACAGTGGTACCCCGCTGTTTTCCCACGTGGACCTGCAATTCGACCGGGGCAATTGCTACGGCATCATCGGCGCCAACGGCGCGGGCAAGTCCACTTTTTTGAAAATCCTCTCCGGAGAGCTGGACTCCACCTCCGGCGAGGTGAGCATACTGCCCAACATCCGCATGTCTGTGCTCAAGCAGGACCAGAACGCCTATGACGCTTACAGCGTGATGGACACCGTCGTCATGGGCAACCAGCGGCTGTACGACGTCGGCAAGCAGAAGGAAGCCCTCTACGCCAAGGAGGAGATGACCGATGAGGACGGCCTGCTGGCCTGCCAGTTGGAGGAGGAGTACGCGGAACTGGGCGGCTGGGAGGCGGAGAGCAACGCCAGCCGCATCCTCCAGGGCCTTGGCGTTGGCACGGAGCATCACGATGGCCCCATGGCCACCCTGGACCCCCGCCTGAAGGTGAAGGTGCTGCTGGCCCAGGCGCTGTTCGGCAGCCCGGACCTGCTGATGATGGACGAGCCTACCAACAACCTGGACATCGATGCGGTAAACTGGTTGGAGGATTTCCTGCTGGATTTTGAGGGCACCGTTATCGTGGTGTCCCATGACCGGCACTTCCTCAACACCGTGTGTACCCACATCGTGGACATCGACTACGGAAAGATCAAAATGTACGTGGGCAACTATGACTTCTGGTACGAGTCCTCCCAACTGGTGCAGCAGCTCGTGAAGAACCAGAACAAGCGCAACGAGGAGAAGATCAAGGAACTCCAAGATTTCATTTCCCGTTTCTCCGCCAACAAGTCCAAGTCCAAGCAGGCCACCGCCCGGCGCAAGCTGCTGGACAAGCTGACCGTGCAGGAGATGCCCGCTTCTTCCCGGCGCTATCCCTTCGTGGGATTTACTCCGGACCGGGAGGTGGGCAAGGATATCCTGTTTGTCACCGACCTCAGCAAGACCATCGACGGGGTGAAGGTGCTGGACAAGGTGTCCTTCATCGTGGGCCACGACGAGAAGATTGCCTTTGTGGGGGACAATGAGAACGCCCACACGGCGCTGTTCAAGATTTTGGCGGGAGAGATGGAGCCGGATGAGGGTTCCGTGAAATGGGGGCAGACCGCCACCTTCTCCTATTTTCCCAAGGACAACACCTCCTATTTCGAGGACTGCGAGGACGACCTGGTGCAGTGGCTGCGCCAATTTTCCAAGGATCCCCAGGAGCAGTACCTACGGGGCTTTCTGGGCCGGATGCTGTTCTCCGGCGAGGAGGTCCACAAGCCGGTGAAGGTGCTGTCCGGTGGGGAGAAGGTGCGGTGTATGCTGTCCCGGATGATGTTGTCCGGGGCCAACGTGCTCATGCTGGACCAGCCCACCAACCACCTGGACCTGGAGTCCATCGCGGCGTTGAACAAGGGTTTGGAGGCGGTCAAATGTAACGTGCTGGTGGCCTCCCACGACCACCAGCTCATCCAGACGGTCTGCAACCGGGTATTCGACTTTACGGCGGACGGGAAGCTCATCGACAGCAAGACCACTTACGACGAGTATCTGGAGCGCCTCCGCGAGGCGGAGCGGTAAGAGCACCCGTCCGTATAGACAGGGGACAGTACCCGCCTCCTGTGGAGACTGCCGATGACCACCTTGTTGCGTAGGCAGAGGACAGCGCCTCTCTTCCTGTGGGGACGACTGGAACCAGGATATGCAGAATGAAGAAGGTTTCTGCCCGACCTGGTCTGAACTGTCCCCGCAGGAAGAGAGGCGCTGCCCTCTGCTCGTGACGGTATTTCAGACTGAACCATCCCCGCAGGGAGGGATACTGGTCTTTGTCCTGTTCGTGTATGCCGTGGCTCTGTGCGGGGAGGGCTCGGTCAGAGCTCCGGGGAGTGGAACAGGTCCGGGTCCTGCCAGTGGTCCAGGTCGGTGCCCGCCCGGGGAGGGGTGGACTGTGGTCCGGCCTGAATGCGGCCCGCCACTAAACTGGACAGGTCCTCATAGGGAGGCGGGCGGTATTGGGGGTCCTGGGCCGCCAGCTCCCGCTCATCGGGCTTTTTGTGTTTCATGACGCATTCCTCCTTCTAAAAACAGGGGACGGAGGACGCCCACGCCCTCCGTCCCCCGCCCAACTCAGTAGCCCCGGCAGTTGTTCCGGTTCTCAGGGTTGTTGGAGTCCTTCTTGTTCTGGCCGTTCTGCTGGTTCTTGTTCTGGCTGTTCTGCTGGTTCTTGTTCTGGCTGTTCTGCTGGTTTTTGTTTTCAGAGTTGTTGCAATTGCGGTTATCCATGATTATCACCTCACGCAGGACAGTATGCCACCGTTTTTTCCGAGTTATGCAGGGTGGAAAAATTAAAAAAAATAGTACCCATTTATAATACTCTGTGTTATAATGTTGTCGAAAAGACGCCGCAGCTTCAAGAGCTGCGGCTGGGAAAGGGTGGATACCGTAATGAAATGCCCGTACTGCGCCTATTTGGAGAGCAGGGTGGTGGATTCCCGCCCTGCGGACGAGGGGAGCACCATCCGCCGCCGGCGGGAGTGCCTGTCCTGTCACAAGCGCTTCACCACGTATGAGATCATCGAGAGCCTGCCCCTGATGGTGGTCAAGCGCGACGGCAGCCGCCAGCCCTTTGACAAGGCCAAGCTGCTGGGCAGCATGTTGAAGGCCTGTGAGAAGCGTTCGGTGCCCATCGCAACGCTGGAACGTCTGGCCAACGAGATCGAGCAGACCATGCAAAACGAGATGGAGCGAGAGGTGCCCACCACCGAGATCGGCGAGCTGGTGATGGAGAAACTGAAAGATGTGGACGAGGTGTCCTATGTCCGCTTTGCTTCTGTCTACCGCCAGTTCAAGGACCTCAACACCTTTATGGCGGAGCTGACCAAGCTGCTGGAGGAAAAATGAAAAAGACCCGCCGGATTTTCCGGCGGGTCTTTTTATCCATGATAAAATGTAAAAATATGTAAGAAGTTGGCACTCCTTTGTATGGATTGTGAACGGAGAGTGAACTTTTACCCTCAACCACAATTTTTTTGAAATAAGGGGTTGATTTTTTTTGGCAAAGGAGTTATTATCATACTCGAAGTTAGCACTCAGATAAAAAGAGTGCTAAACCGATCCAATCGTTTATACGTATATCAACATATAAGGAGGAACCAATTATGAATCTCAAACCCCTGTCTGACCGCGTGATTCTCAAGGCTATGGAGGCCGAGGAGAAGACCAAGGGCGGCATCATCCTCACCGGCGACGCCAAGGAGAAGCCTGAGATGGCTGAGGTGGTGGCCGTAGGCCCCGGCGGTACGGTGGACGGCAAGGAGGTCGTGATGACCGTGAAGGTGGGCGACAAGGTGCTGACCAGCAAGTATTCCGGCACCGAGGTCAAGGTGGACGGCGAGAAGTATACCATCGTCCGCCAGAACGACATTTTGGCCATTGTCGAGTAATTAGAGTTAACACATCTCAAATAATTTGGAGGTAATGCGATATGTCTAAGATCATCTGCTACGGCGAGGAGGCCCGCCACGCGCTGGAGCGGGGCGTCAACCAACTGGCCGACACCGTCAAGATCACCATGGGCCCCAAGGGCCGCAACGTGGTGCTGGACAAGAAGTTCGGCGCTCCCCTCATCACCAACGACGGCGTGACCATCGCCAAGGAGATCGAGCTGGAGGACCCCTTTGAGAACATGGGCGCGCAGCTGGTGAAGGAGGTCTCCACCAAGACCAACGACGTGGCCGGCGACGGCACCACCACCGCCACCCTGCTGGCCCAGGCCATCGTGGGCGAGGGCCTGAAGAACCTGGCCGCCGGGGCCAACCCCATGGTCATGAAGAAGGGCATC
>CANOYV010000070.1:0-10836 GCA_947571605.1 uncultured bacterium
AGGTGGCCAGTTGGTTCTCCCACTCCTTGCCGGGGTACTTTTCCTGCCACTGGGACAGGCTCTGCACCACTACCTGGCAGCTCATGTTGAAGCCACGAATGCTGTTCAGCGCGTCGGCGATGCCGTCCATGTAACCGATGTTGCAGTATTCGTCCAGACAGAAGTTTACCAGCACCGGCAGGCGGCCGCCCTTCCCCTCCAGCCGGGCGTAGTCAGACAGCCGGGGCAGGGCCAAGGAGAAAAACAGGGAGCTGAGGAAGCGGTAGGCGCTGTCCTGGGCGGAGATGATAACAAAATAGGCGCAGGGCTTCTGCCCCGGCAGCAGCAGATCCACATCGTGGTTCCGGGTGATGGCGTCCACCAGCTTGTTTTGGAAGATGGCCAGACGGTTGCCCAGGCCGATGGCGATGCTCCCCCACAGGTTTTCCTTGGCCTTGAGAAACAGACCGTGGTGGCCCTTGGCCGGATGATCCGGGGGAAGCTGGGCCAGGGTGCGGTTGATGTCCTGGATACTCTGATGGGCCAGCATTTGGTACACATCTCCCAGCCCCCGCTTTTCGATGGGGAGCAGATTACCTTTGCTGTCCTTCAGGTTCACCACATAATGGATCAGCGCCATGAGCAGGTTCAGCTCCGCGCGGCTCCAGAAGTCGTCCGCCTCCCGTGGGCCGGAGGTGTTCTGGATGATGGTGTTGGCCACCGTCTGGGCCAGCTGAGGCTCCTTGTCCAGCCCATACAGGCAGTTCCAGCCATCGGAGTGGGCCATATCCAGAAAATTCACCGCCTTGACGTAGTGGCCGTGCTCCTTGAAGTAGGGGGACAGCTTTTCAAAAAGCTCGCCCTTGGGATCTGTTATGTAAACTGATTCTCTGCGCTGGGCACAGCCCATCAAAAACGGGATGATGAAGCCACGGGATTTCCCGCTGCCGGGAGCGCCGATGCACAGCAGATTGTTGTTGTCCCCCGGCACCATGCGGTGGGCGGCATAGAGGGCGTACTTGTCCGGGTCATCCGGGCGCTTTTTGTACTTGCCCAGCATCATGCCCTTTACCTCAGCCACACTCCCCACCTCCAGAAACTCCCCCATCTCCTTCCGGGTCAGGAAGCCAGAGGAACCATGGGTGCCGTCGGGCAGGATGTCGAAGCCCCGGCTGTCCCGGGTGGCCTTGTAGCCGGAAAACCACTTGTACCCCGTCCCAGTGAACAGACATACCAGCAGGGCAATGACGGCGGTGGCCCCCAGGCCGAAGGGCGTGAACAGCACAAACCAGTTGCGGAAGGGGTTGAACACCCAGATGCTCTCCACCACTTCATCCCCCGCCTTGTGGAAGGTTGAGGCGATGCCAAGTCGGATGGAGTTCAGCAGCATTCCATAGAGATACCAGCCTGCCAGCCCTGCGGCGGCGTAGAATGGCAGCTTCTTTTTATGGCGCTCATACCAGGGGCCGATTTGGGGTTCAAGGCGATCTTCCAGTTTTTCGATGAGCTTGGATAAGCGGGGCATCCGCCACATCTCCTTTCGAGGTTGTGAATTGGGTGCGCGGGGGAACATAGGGCGAGGGCTTTCTACCGGTGACGGCGGAGATCGCCTCGGGGGTGAGTACAAACACCCGTGCCAGATTTTTGTCCCGGCAGCGGGGGAACAGCACCTGCTCCGCCTGCCCCTCCAGAGCGGCCATGGCGATCTGGGGGAAGCCCTGGCTTCTGGCTGTGCGGATGGCTGCGTTGATCCGGCGCAGATCCATATCCGCCGCCAAGACGAAGGGCACACCCTGGAACATGGCGTCCCACTCGGGCACGT
The DNA here is from genome assembly GCA_947571605.1 of uncultured bacterium. Lineage (GTDB taxonomy): Bacteria > Bacillota > Clostridia > Oscillospirales > Oscillospiraceae > Enterenecus. The sequence goes on from CANOYV010000070.1 coordinate 1,802, forward strand.
CATCAGGGGGCGGGCGGTACTGGCCTTTCAGCGCCGCCTGGGTGAGCTTCCTGCGGTAGTCCGGCACGGCCATGATCTGGAGCTGCACCGCTCCGGTGGCGTCGCAGGACAGCAGATGGACGGGGAGCTGAAGGCAGCGGTACGCGCCGCTGTAGGTGAGCAGTTTGGTGTCCTTCCGCTCCATGGGGCGGTCCAGCTCGCTGAGGACGCTCTTGTAACTGTCCCCAGCAAACATAAAAGCGCGGTTCATGTCTCGGAACCGGGCGGTTTGGTTGGAGAACGCCGCCAGCTCATCCATCAGCGCCAGCTTGCCGATGCCGGGGCAGACGTAGTGCATGGCGTACAGACTGTCCCCCAAGCGGGCCAGGGCGGCCACCCGGGTGCTGCCCCAGGGGTTGGAGCCACGGCTCCGGGCAATGGTCGGAAGAAACAAAGAAGCGGCACTGTCCAACTCCTCCGGCCCGAGGGTGAAGGGATCGACCCCGCCGTGGTAGGCGGTCACCACCAGCCGAGACACCCGGACACGCCGCTCGATCAGCGGCGGATGGTAGGCCCGGGTGGTCTGGGGAACCGCGCCGTCCAGCAGATGTTCCAGAAGGAGCTGCCCCTTGCTGGTGAGCAGCAGCGCCCCGCTCTTTTCGTGCCGCCGGATGAGGCCCAGGCCCATGAGGTTTTTCCGCTCGGCATCTGAGGCGATCCCCCTCAAGTCCCTGGGTTGGATGAACTGGCACCAACACAGCAGCTTCAAAATGTCAACGTCCCGATGGCTGAAAATCACGCATACCGCGCCTCCCTCCATATTCCTGCGTGCGCCGAAAACGCCCTTGCGCCGGTATCGGCGCAAGAACTTTTTCGGCGCTTTCCCAAGCCTCCTATGGGGAGCCAATCTGATGGCTCCCCATAGAAGTCAGCTTTTTTCGCTTACCGCGTTTTTGCCGCCGCCCCGAAAGCCTTTGTTTTCAGCGGCTTGGAGCGGCGGACACCCATCAGATTTTTACAAACCCGCCAACCGGTCGAAAATGGCCCAAACTGAACCAAAACCTGATGGGTGTCCCGGTCACTTTTTAGGGCACTTCAGCTCCAGCCTCCATTGTAAAAATGCTTCACCTCGTAGTCCCCGGAGTGGAACGCGAAGAAGTCCGCCGCGTCGGACAGATCCAACAGGGTGATGTGACACACGTCCAACTCGCTACGCCCGGACAGCAGCGCCAGGCCCAGGGTGTGCTGGTCGTCGTCCGGGATGAGCCTGCCCTTGATGGCGTTGCTCACCGCCTTCCACCCCTTGTTGTCCTGGTCGAAAATGTGGCGGCCCTTGGCGCTGGTGAACTCGTCGATCACCAGCAGCGCCCGGTTGAAAAAGGGCAGCTTGCAGCCCTGCGCCTCGTAGTCGTCCAGCAGGCGGCGGATGGTGTCGCTGAGCCACTCCGGGGGCTGGAACCGGCAGTGGGGCAGCAGGGTGTTCAGCGTGATGTGGAGCCAGTTATACCCCAGCAGCTCCACCGACCCGGCAATCTCCATGGGCGGGAGGACGGGCCGGGAGCCGTAGCCCCCGGTGCCTGTGCTGTACCGCTCACACAGCTTCCGAACCTCCAGCGCCGCGCTCTCAAACTGCGCCGCCGTCTGCTCCAACGCCTTTTGGAGCTTGTCCGGGTCTGGTGTTCCGCCGTCCGCCAGCGCGGCCAGCACCCCTGTTTGGCAAAAGGCGTTGTTGGCCAGCTTCTGGAGGTGGGCGGCATCCTGCCGAAAACTCATTTGCCGCCCTCCTTCCGCCGGACGCGCAGGTCGGTGGGGGAGGTGGTGATGGCATCATACTCTTTCTCGGTGGCATGGAACTGCACCGGCACATGATTGTACCCGATGCACAGCAGGCCCTCCCCCCGGCGGAACCGGGTGATTTGCCGCACCTCATCCTCAGACAGGTTCAGCACCCCTTGGATGAGCCGGGCCTCCTGTTCCTCCATCTGCATCACCAGCTTGATCCGGCTGGAGTCCAGAATGCCCTTGCCGTATTTGCCGCCGTCCAGCCCAAACAGATCCTGCATCCCCTGGGTGGAGGTGATGGCGATGCCGCCCAAGCCGCGAATAGTCTTGACCATTTCTTGCACAAAGCCTGCCGCTAAGGGGTTGGAGTTGGCCCCCACCAGGGACCACAGCTCATCGGCGATGAGGGCGGACAGGTCGCTGCCCGCGTCCATGATGAGATCGTTGGCAATGTCGGTGGCCCAGAAGATGCCGGGGAGCAGCAAATCGTCCGGCATCCCGGAGGTGTCCAGCACGATGTACTTGTTGTCCAGGTCGATCTCGTTGCGCTGGCCCATGGCGGAGGCCGAGCCGGTAACATAGCGGGCCAGCACCACAGCCAGGTGCTTGGTGTCCGGGTTCTGGGAGAGCACATCGTACCAGTCCGGCAGGATGGGCATTTCCACAAACCGGCCGTTTTCATCGGTGATGGTAGCGTTGTCAAAGGTGATCCCATACCGCCGGTAGCACTCCACCAGGGAGGAATCCAGCAGGTTTTTGTCCTCATCAGAGAGGTCACGTTTCTGGAGCGAATACCAGATAATCAGCCGGGATATCTTGTCCGCCAGCACCGAATCATCCCGAGCGGCCATGTCCCGCAGACCGGCATAGCTGTCCAGCGATTTGCGCCGGACGGCCATGATGTTGGGGCAGTCCTTGGAGGACGGGGACAGGCGGAGGTACAGCCCGCCCAGCAGCTCGCACAGGGGGCGGAACTCGTGGCCCTTCTTGGGCACGATGAAGATCACCCTTCTCCCCTGCTGGCGCAGCCGCCCGCCCAGGCACTGAAGCGTGAAGGTCTTACCCGCGCCGGAGGAGCCGCCGATCCAGCAGTTGCCGTTGGTGTACTTGTAGTCGTCATAGGGGTCAAGAAACACGGGGGATCGGTTGTAGAGGTTCAGCCCCAGGAAGATGCCGTTGCGGTCGCTGAGCTCGTAGGAGGCAAAGGGAAACGCCGCCGCCACGCCGGAGGTGAGGGCGTTGCGCCGGGATTTGCGCTCCACGTCCGCGTCCAGGGCCAGCAGGGGGAGCGCCGAGAGGAATGCCTGCTCGTTTCGGTAGTCGCAGCGGCGGGCGATCATGTCGATGGACACGCACAGCTTTTCCACCGCCGTCACCCGCTGTTCCAGGGTTTCCGGGTCGTCCGCCGTCACCTCCACCAGGGTGTGCATATAGTAAAAGTCCTCGTTTTGCCGATTCATGGCATCCTTCAGATACAGCCCGGAGTTGATGGCGCTGTCCAACTCCTCGAAGTCCTGGCGGGTGTCCCCCACATCCCGCATCCGGGAGCGGTTCACCATGGTGGTCTGGGAAATCTTCGAGAGGATTTTTTCTTTACTCTGACGTTTCACCGTAAAACTGAGGCTGACGCCCTCCCCGGCCTCCACCAGCGGGGCCAGCCAGCAGGAACCCACGGTGGTGGAGTAGCCGTAGCCTGCCACATAGAGGTAGGCGTGGTACACCCCGTCCACCAGGATATAGTCCCGGTTCTTGGTGTCGATGGCGGTAGGGGACAGGATATCCAGGATGGTAGTGGAGCCCGCCTCCAGCTCGGACAGGTCGGGCTTTTCCTCGCCAAATAGTAGCCGCTTAATGGGGTTTTGCTTGGGTTCGGCGGTGTCCGTTTTCTTTTTGGCCCGCTTGACTGGGGCCTTTGTTGCTTTCTTTTGCATCGAGTTGTTCCTCACTTAATGAAATTTGAAAACGCTTGCCTAAAATTATCGTGTGCGGTAAGATATTTTTAAAAACAGCCTCATTGCACCACACGCTAAAACGGGGTATGCTTAACGTAGGAGGTGACGAATATGGCGAATGAAGATAAAAAAGATTTCAATGCTATGCTGCATGACAGCAAAGATATGCCAAAATTTCAGACGATCACTGACGCAAAAAGCATTGAAAAATATGGCGGAGACAGAATGTATTTTGCGCCGCCAATCGAGTATGACAAGGTAATGAAGCGAGTCCCGTATGGGAAAGTAACCACTGTCGGAAAAATACGGGAATACTTTGCCGCGTTGAGCGGTGCGGATTTTACGGAGCCAATTACAGCAGGGATTTTTGTGTCTATCGCGGCATGGGCGAGCTATCAGCGGACTACCGACGAAACGCCTTATTGGAGGACGCTGAAAGCGGACGGCGAATTAAACGCAAAGTATCCCGGGGGCGTTGAGGCACAAAAGGCAAAGCTGGAAGCGGAAGGACATATTATTATTCAAAAGGGGCGGAAAAACATTCGGTACTATGTGAAGGACTACGAAAATGCCGCTTTCGATTTGAATTAAACAACTTTCAGTTCAGCAGGCGGCTGTCAACATCGGACAGCCGCCTGTTTTTGCGCTATTCCTCATAAAGTCCGTGGACGGCGGTGGTCATGTCGAACACGCCCTCCGGGAGCTGCACCCGGCGGCTGGTCCGCTTATTGATGATCTCGTACAGCAGCTTCAAAATGAAGTCGTCCATGAAGCTGGGCTCCAGCACCTCAAGCTCACAGCCGTCCAGATACCGCCGGGCGGTGTCCGCCTCCTCGTTGAGCCGTTGGACGATGGCGGCGGTGGTGCGGCCCTTGGCGTACATCCGCCCCTCATACTGGAATATGAGAAAGAAGCGGTGCCGCAGGGCATCGCTGGCAACCCCCTGGCCAATCTCCTTGATGTTGTCCTCGATCATCTCCCGGCAGGACTGGTTGGGCTCATGGGCGGCGAACTCCTTCATCCGCTCCACGTAGTCCGCCGTATCGGCGGGCAGGGTACGGGCCTCGATCTGCAAATCATCCGGCGCGATCTTCAGCCAGGCGGCATAGCTGGAGATGATGTTCTCCCGGTCATTGGGGGATTTCAGATAGATGTTCACCGGCAGCACCTCCAGGATCTTCACGAAGCGGCCATCCTTGGTAACCACCACGCCGCCTACGACGTTCTTGATAGGAAGCCATGCCTGGATGCTGTCCCGAAAGGGTTCGTCGGCGGGAGCCTTTGCCCCGCCGACGAACAGCAGTTGTTTCAAATCCATGGTTCAGTTTTTTCCTCCTCTGTATGTCATAAGCCGGCGTTTTTTCCGCCAGCGCCACCAGGCGGCGATCCAGCGGGTGAGGCTGTCGTCCCGCACGCCAATGAGCCCGAAGCCCCCCAGGGGAACCACGATGATGAGCGTCACCGTAATCTTGGCGGTCAGTTCCAGGGGCAGCAGCACGAGACAGAAGTACAGTACCGGCAGCACCAGGATCACAGCCTCCACCAGGTTGCGCAGCTCGAACAGGCCTATCACCCGGCCCGCGTCGGTGAAGTTGGCGGGGATGTAGTAGGTCTCATTCACGCTGTTCCACCACCTTTTCCAGCAGACGACCCCGGAGGGGCTTCAGCTCCCGCTCCAGGGCCTGAGCCGTGCTGGCCCGGTGGGAGATCACCACCTCCAGCGCCGACAACAGCTGCCGCTCCAGCCGGGGGGTGGGCGGGATCAGGCCCAGCTCTGCCCGGCTGAGGTATTGATTGGACAGCCCGCAGGCGTCGGCCAGCTCGGTGAGACAGACGCCGTGCCGGTGCCGCAGGGCGCGCAGATTGGTTTCATGTTCCATACGCTTCACTCCAAACAGTTGATTTCATCCGCCGCCTACCGCGAGAACGCCCAGAAGGGCCCGCCCGCGCCGGCCCGGGAGGCCGCCTCGTTGACGACGGTGCGAAGGGGCCACTCCTGATCGCTCCGCTTCACGCTGGCGGGGTCGGCCACCAGCACCTTGCCCTCCTCGGTGATGCCCCGCAGGACGATGAAGTGGCCGGTGGTGGTGAAATGGCCCGGGGCCATAATGGCGATGACCAGCTTGCCCGATTCCAGCGCCTCCACCAGCTTTTTGCTGTCCTTGCCGATTTTGTCAACGGTGAGGCCGTAGTGCTCGCCGCCGTTGGGGATCAGGCTGTGGTAGCTCCCGTTGCCCTCACAGCGGTAGCCATTCTGGGCGGACCACTGGGCCACGTCATAGGGCGTTACCTTGTTGTCCGTCATGGACGCCACCACCATGGCCAGGGCGGTGGGGCCGCAGCCCTCCCAGCCGATGGTGCCGGTACGGCCATAGAGCTTATTGCCCCACCGGGCGTCCGTCTGGTTGTAGTAGACCACGGGGGTGTCGGTGCTGGAAAAGACGATATCGCCGTAGTCGGTGTTGTACTTGCCCGGGCCGTCGGTGTCGCCGGGGCTGATGCTCTGGCCGTCCGCCAGCACCGAGTAGAGCAGGGCCGCCCAGTCCTTTTCCTCCTGGGTGAAACCCAGCTTGTCCATGTACGCGTCCGGCGTCAGATCCCGAACTGAGATGTGCAGGACGCGGTCTGTGATGGAAGCGGTATAGGTCAGCTTGTCGGAAAGTAGCTTTTCAATGGTGGGTTCATCCATGACGTTGAGATCCTGCTTGTATCGGACGGAGCCGATGGCGATGAGCCAGTAGTGGTTCACATTGCCCAGGGACTTTTCCACCTCATAATCATCGTAGTCGGGCACATCCTCCGTCATGAAATTCGGGAGAATGCTCTCCACCAGCCGGTCGATGATGGATTGGTTTTTCCGGTCGATGTTCTGATAGATCGTTTCCAGCCCATGGGCTGACGCGGTAAAATCCATGACATCAGGCGTGGTGGAGCTGTCATAGCCGAAAAAGATGTTGGGCAGGACGGTGAACAACAGCATGGGAATGAGGAGCAGCAGGGCCAATGCCCCGGCAATTATTTTAATCAGGTAAGGGGCTGACTCCTGGGCGGCGGCGAGGGCCGCACCCTTGGCCCCGGTGGTTGCCAGGGCAGCTGCGATATGCGCCGCCGCCCTGGCCGCACCGCCGGCCCGGTTTTCGTTTTCACCCATGACTGTTCCCTCCTCTCCTGTTGGGCGGTGGACGGTGGACGGGCTTCGCCCGCGTCGTCCGGGCTTTGGCCGTCCGGGGCTGTCCCGCCGCCTGTTTGCCGGCGGGCGCGGTTCCTGCACCGCCGGGGCGAACCGTGGGAGCGCCACCCTTTACCGGGGTAGACGCAGGTTTGGCAGATGTGCGCAGTTCCTGCCGAGCCGTGCTGGGAGATGTGCCTCCTGCCGGGGGCGCCGCTGTGGCCGGGGGAGCATTCCTGCCGGGCCGGGATGCAGATTCAGCGGGCCGCTGGGTACTGCGGGTCGGTTTTCCTGGGTTGCCGGCCTGGGACGCGCCGGAAGCCGCCGGAGTGCCGGGTGTTTTCGGGGCAACGCCCGAATCTCCCCGGCGGGTGGCGCGGGTATCGCCCGGCTTGGGCGGGGACTTGGATGCCGCCGGGCCGCCGGGATGGGGCGGTCTGGGCGCGGTGGGCGGTGCTTTCCCGCCGGACGCACCCGCTCTGCCGCCGTTCGTGGTCACATTGGTCTGGGCTGATGTCTGGCTGGTGCTGTTCACCGTGCTGCCGCCCGCGGAATGGGTAGATCGGGTGGACTGGGAGTGCGTTCCCGTTCCTGCCGCGCCGGGCCGAGGGCTGTTGGGTTGCTTCGGCGCGGTGGCTTTCGGTGCCGTTCCTGCCGCGCCGGAATGGGACACACCGGGCCGCTGGGAACTGCCTGACCCCGCCGCACCAGGCGCAGGCGTGTTGGCCGCGCCGGAGGGCGGCACATAGCTGTGGGGGTGGCCGGTTCCAGGGGGCACAGAGCTTCTCCGGGTCTGCTGGGGTCGCCCGCCGCCCCGGGCAGTATTCGCCGCGGCGCTGCTGGTATGTTTCTGCTGGGCGGATGCCTGGGAGGAATTTTCCTGCCGGGTGCTGGTCTGCTGGGCGGAACTTTGCTGGCCGGTGCTGTGGTATGTATACCTGCCGCCGCCACGCGATCCGCCGAAGTTCTGGGAACTGTCCCCGGAAGTCTGACTGCCGCTGGAACGGCCCCCGCCTCGCCCGCCGCCAAAGGAGCCGCCGGGCCTCTCGCCGCCTTGCGCTTCGTTCCCGGAAGTCGGGCCACCGCTGGAGCGTCCGCCGCCCCGGGCGCTGCCGAAGCGTCCTCCACCGCCGGCGGAAAAGCGGGAACCGAACCGGGAACCGCTGAACCCGCTGCCGGTTCTCGTGCCGGAAGCGGACGCGCCAGCAGTTCTCCCGCCGCCAAAGCCGCCACCTGTGAAGCCCTTTGCCACGCCGCTCACCGCTGTGCGCACCACCGTGTAGGCCAGCATACCGGGCAGGGTTCGCCCGGGGCCGCCGGTGATGGCCGGGTTCAGGCCGATGCGGGTGATGATGGCGTCCGACTTTTTTGCCACCTTCACGATGGCGAAGATGAGCACCATCCAGGGCAAAACGTCCAGCCCGGAGGGCACTGTGGACACCACCGAGAACAGCATTTTGAAGCAAACCAGATTGGTGACCATCAGCAGGCACATGGAGCCGAACATCCGGCACCAGCCGGTGAAAATGGACGCGGTATTTTTGCTGCCGCCCATGGCAAAGGCCAGGGGCGCGGTGAGGGTAAGCATGGCCAGGATCACATACCGCTCGGCGATCTCAATGAGCAGCCCCAGCACCTTGAACATGACGATGACACTGCAAATGATGGCCATGAGCCAGGAGGCGGTGAGCGTCCCAAAGACGCTTTCATCCACCAGGGACACGTTGGTGGCGTCCGGGATGCTCAGCAGATCCATGATGCTGGAGGTGAGATCCAACCCAATACGGCAGATCTGGGGGCTGGCCAGCAGCAGGAAGGCAAACACAAAGGTGCGGGCAAACAGCAGCTTGGGGTCTTCCCCCTCAAAGCCCAGGCCCGCCGCCATGCTTTTCAGCGCCTGGAACACCAGATTGCCCAGCAGCAGCGCCCAGCCCGCCGCCATCAGCACCCGGGCCATGTCGTCCATGATGGGGATGTGGGACTGGATGTAGGCAAAATCCAGCCCCATGATGTCCAGCAGCCCTCCGGCGATGAATCCCCAGATGTCTACGATCAGGCTGTAGATCCACTCGAAGAAGCCGCGAAATAAAAGCTCCAGCATGGCGTCACGGCGTCAGGGTGTTGAAGCCGGAGAACTGCGGGGTGATGTAGGC
>CANOYV010000071.1:0-10750 GCA_947571605.1 uncultured bacterium
CAGATTTGTCATTACTTTTTTTGCTGTTTTGCTTTGGTGTTGCTCACCGGATGATGTGCCCTCCCAGCTGAGCTATACCCCCATATGAACTTTTTTCAGAACTTTCTTTGACCATTGCCCGCTGATTCTTCAATCAACGTGGCATATTATAGAACATTTCTTGCGAGTTGTCAACTGCTAATTTTGCGAACTTTTGGAACAAAATCGGGGCCGTTTCACTGGTGACGTGTGCTCCCAGCTGAGCTATACCCCCATGTTTTGTTGCGCTTGCCTCAGCGCAAGATAGATGATAACAAATACTGCGAGATTTGTCAACACCTTTTTTCATTTTTTAGAAAAATTTTTGCGGCCCCACTCCAACCGGAAAGGGGCCGCATGCTTACGAGCGCTTCCAGGCGCTGCTACTGAACAGCACCAGAATGGGGTACATCTCCAGCCGCCCCAGGATCATGGCGAAAGAGAGCACCAGCTTGCTCAGCACGGAGAAAGCGGAGAAGTTCCCCGCCGGCCCTACCAGCTCCAGGCCGGGGCCCACATTACTAATGCAAGTGATGACAGCGGTGAGGGTGGTGCCGAAGGAGAAGTTGTCGAGTCCGACCACGATAGCCATGCCAAACACCAGGAACAGATTGACGATAAAGTAGCACTGTGCGGTACGGATTGCCCCCTCGGACACCGGCGCTCCGTCCAGCCGCACGATAGACACCGCACGGGGGTGGATGATGGAGCGCACCTCCCGACGGGCGGAGCGTATCAGGATCAGGATGCGCCCGCACTTAATGCCGCCGCCGGTGGACCCGGCGCAGGCGCCGATAAAGGTGAGCACCACCAGCAGCATTTTGGAGAACTCCGGCCACAGGTCATAGTTGGCGGAGGAGAACCCGGTGGTGGACACGATGGATGCCACCTGGAAGGCCGCGTACCGCACACACTCGCCCACGCCCTGATAAAAATCCCTCAGGTTCCAGGCGATGGCGGCGATGGACACTGCCACCATAATGAGGAAGAACCGCAGCTCATCGCTTTTCAACGCCTGCCGGGCCTTGCCGGTGAGCATGAGGAAGTAGATGGAGAAGTTGACGGAGAACAGCAGCATGAACACCGTGATGATGATTTCAATGGCGGGGCTCGCGTAAGAACCGATGGAGGCGTTCATGCGGGAAAAGCCGCCGGTGCCTGCGGTAGACATGGCGTGGGTGATAGAGTCGTACCAATCCATCCCCGCAATGCGCAGACACAGTACCTCCAGCACCGTGAGAGCCAGATAAATGCCATACAGGATTTTGGAGGACTGGGACGCCCGGGGCACCAACTTGCTCTTCACCGGTCCGGGGCTCTCCGCCCGGATGAGGAAGTTGGAACTGATACCCAGAAAGGGCAGCAGCGCCGCGGTGAGGATTAGCACCCCCATACCCCCTAGCCAGTGGGTGAAGGACCGCCAGAACAGCAGGCCCATGGGCAGCCCTTCAATGGCGGTGAGGATGGTGGCCCCGGTGGTGGTAAAGCCGGAGATGGTTTCAAAAAAGCAGTCCACATAGGACCCGAATTGCCCGGAAAACCAGAAGGGCAGCGCCCCGAACGCCCCGAACAGGACCCAAATGAGGCCTACGGTGAAGAAACCCTCCCGGGCGAAAAAGTCTGTCTTGGGCTTGAAGAAAAACACCGGCACGGCGGCCGCAGCCAGCACCAGCAGGATGGCGCACAGGAAGGGGATTGGGCTCTCCCCGTAGAGCAGGGCCACCCCCATAGGGATGAGCATAGCCGCGGCCTCAATGAACAATGTGAAGCCGGTGATGCGCAGCACCAGTTTGAAATTCATAGGCCGACGCCCTCATAGATGTCGTTCAAGTCCAGAATGCCGCTGTCCCGGGCGATGACGATGACGTCGTCCCCGCGCTCCAGGCAGGTGGAGCCCTCGGGGATGATAACCTTGTTTCCCCGGACAATGACGGCGATCAGGATGCCCTCCCGGAGCTTCAGATCCTTCAGCGGCACCTTCAGATTCCTGGTGGCAGGGGAGACGAGAAACTCCATGGCCTCCGCCTTTCCCCCGGCGATGCGGTACAGGGCGTTCATCACCGTGCCCTTGGAGTTCTGGAGCCCCCGGATGAAGCGCAGAATCAGCCCCGCCGTGGCCAGCTTAGGGGATACCACCGACTCCACTCCGGCGGACCGGGCGATGGCGGTGTAGTTCTGGCGGCTGGACTTGGCCACCACCTTGGGAACCCCCGCCTGGTGGGCGTAGAGGGAGATGATGAGGTTGTCCTCGTCCCGGTCGGTGAGGGCAACGAAGGCGTCGCTGGCGGCCATGCGCTCCTCGGTGAGCAGCTCCGGGTCGGTGCCGTCCCCGTGGATGAGCAAGGCGTGAGGGAAGTGCTCGGCCAACTCCCGGCAGCGCTCCGGGTCCCGCTCCACCAACTTGCAGCCCATGCCCAGCCGCTCCAGCAGGATGAGCAGGTAGAAGGCAACGCGTCCTCCGCCGATGATGAACGCGTTCTTGATGCGGTGGGCCTGCCGGCCCAGCAGCTTGAAGAACTGGTTGACGCCGCTGGGGGTACCTGCCACGGACACCCGGTCCCCCACGGCCAGCAGGGACGCGCCGTTGGGGATGAACACGTCCTCGCCCCGCTCCACGGCGCACAGCAGCAGGGGCAGGCCCTGAATCTTGGAGGACAGGGCGGCCAGGGTTTTGCCTGCCAGGAAGTCCCCCTCCTGGACGGTGAAGGACACCAGCTCCACCCGGCCCCGGGCGAAGGAGTCAATGTTGGCCGCGTTGGGAAAGCGCAGCAGCCGGGAGATCTCGGTGGCGGCGGTGAGCTCGGGGTTGATGAGCATGGTGATGCCCAAGTCGGCTTTCAGGGTGTCCAAGTCGTTAACGTACTCGGTGCCCCTCACACGGGCCACCGTATAGGGTACGCCCACCCGGTGGGCGATGTGGCAGCACAACAGGTTGATCTCGTCGGAGCCGGTGGCGGCGATGAGCACGTTGGTCTCCTTGGCCCCCGCCTCCAGCAGCACGTCCCGGGAGACGCAGTTGCCTTTCAGGCACATGACGTCCAACTGGTTGGAGAGTCGTTCCAAGGTATCGCCGGACACGTCCACAATGGTGACGCTGTGGCCCTCGTCGGCCAGGTGCTCGGCTAAGGTGGAGCCTACCTTGCCGCCGCCCGCAATGATAATGGTCAAGTCAAATCATCCCATTTCCTTGATGGTGAGAGACGCTGGGGATTAATGCGTGAAAACAAAAAGCATTATAGCACTGTTTTCGTCCGAACGCAACGGGGGATCAAAGGGGCCGGAGTGGATGCGAAAAATGAATATGCATTTATAAACAAGAAAGTTTTGGAAATTCCCTTGACAGGAAGAAGGTTTTGGCGTATACTCAGAATAAAAGGAGAAAAGGAAAACTTTTACTTTTGACTTTTGAATGGGTGTCCAAGCCACGTGAGTGACCTTCTGGCGGCACAGTGCCGCCCGGGCAGGGAACGAGCGTTGGCATGGGCGCTTGCTTTTTTCAGGACGGCTGCCAGAGCGGGCGGGGGAGTGTCCCCCGGCTCCAGACGGGCGGCGGACCGGCGCGCGCCCGGATGGCTCGGACGCGGGGTTGAGAGGAGAGAGAGCATGAAAAGCGCGCTATCACGACTTCGGGAGAGCCGAGACTCCATGAGCGCCACCGAGCAGGCGGTGTCCGACTATCTGCTCAGCCATCAGGGGGAGGCCATGGAGCTATCCATCTACCAACTGGCGGAGAAGACCTTTGCCTCCCCTTCCACCGTGATCCGAATGTGCCAGCGCATCGGTTTTGCGGGATACAAGGAATTTCGCCAGGCGGTGACCTGTGAGGTGGCGGTGCGCCGCATGAACCAGGGACAGGAGCGCCGGGAAATCACTCGGTCCGACAGCCTGGACGAGATCGTGGACAAGGTGACCTATAAAAACATTATGTCCTTGCAGGACGCCAAAGACCTCATCGACACCGACACCCTGCGCACCTGCGTGGAGCTGTTGAACGAGGCCCGGACGGTGCTGCTGTTCGGGCTGGGGGCCTCGGCGTGCGCCGTGCGGGACCTGAATTTGAAGCTGTTGCGGTTGAACAAGCCCTGCGTAATCAACGGCGACTGGCACACCCAACTGCTCCAGGCCAAAAACGCCACGGATCAGGATATGGCCATCGTGGTGTCCTGCTCAGGGGAGACGGCGGAGGTCGTCCAGTGCGCGAAGGCCCTGCGGGAAAACCGCACGCCCATCGTGGCCATCACCCGGCAGAAGCCCTCCCCGGTGGCGGAGTTGGCGGATTACAACCTGTATACCACCGACGATGGCGCCGCCTCCGAGACGGAGACTATGTCTGCCCGGATGTCTCAGCTGAACATGGTGGACATCCTGTTCGCTGCCTATGCCAACAGCCAGTGCGGCTGCGGGGCGGATGAGGTGGCCCAGGCCGGCATGGATGGACCCAGCCGGCCCCGCGCCGTGGGTATGGTCTGAGCCCTGTGCCCAAAATGGAAAAACGCCGGACGCCGCAGCCGCGGGGGCCGGCGTTTTTTTACTTGCCGAACGGTGGTTTATCCTGTATACTGAAGAAAAACGGAACTGGAGAGAGGACAAATGAAGATTACCACGGTACTGTTTGATCTGGACGGCACGCTGTTGCCCATGGACATTGACACCTTTACCAACGGATATTTTGCCATGCTCACCCAAAAGCTGGCCCCACGGGGCTACGATCCGAAAAAACTGGTTGCCGCCATCTGGGCGGGCACTGGAGCTATGGTGAAAAACGACGGCAGCCGGACCAATGAGGAGGCTTTCTGGGACAAGTTCGCCCAGACCTTCGGGGAGAAATCCCTGGAGGACAAGCCGCTGTTTGAGGAGTTCTACGCCAACGAGTTCCAGCAGGCCAGGAAGTTTTGCGGGTACAATCAGTGGGCGGCCAAGGCGGTGCGGGCCGTCAAGGAGTCGGGCCGCCGGGTGGCGCTGGCCACCAACCCCATCTTTCCCGCCGTAGCCACCGAGAGCCGCCTGCGCTGGGTGGGGCTGGAGCCGTCGGACTTCGAGCTGTACACCACCTACGAGAACAGCCGGTACTGCAAGCCCAACCTGGACTATTACCGGGATGTGCTGGACCGGCTGGGCGCGGCGCCGGGGGAATGCCTTATGGTGGGCAACGACGTGGAGGAGGATATGGTAGCCCAGGCCTTGGGGATGGAGGTGTTTCTCATCACCGATTGCCTCATCAACAAGGCGGGGAAGGACATTTGCGCCTATTCCTACGGCGGTTTTGAGGACCTGATCCGGTTTGTGTGCGGTTGACATGCCCTGACAGGCGAGGAGGCGCCCGGCTATGGATGACTTTTTTTGTTCCATTTTCCCCAACGATAATTTCCTGGACCTGCGGCTGGTCCAACCAGCTCCATTTCTCCCGTGCGTTCAAAAAACGGTACGGCGTCTCTCCCCGGGAGTGTCGGCTGCAAAATAAAGGGCGGTAAAAAAGCGGACGCTTGGGCGTCCGCCTTTTTCTGCCGTTTCACGTGAAGTGTTTGTTCTATTTCTTGGCCCTCAGATAGAGCTGCAAGGACTGGTAATCCCCGAACAGCACGGGCAGGGGATAGCCCGCCGCCATGAGCGCGTCGCCGCGCCACAGCTCGTCCCCGCCGTTGATCCGGTAGATGGCCTCGGGGTCCAGCCCCTTCAGGCGCAGGGTCAGGAAGGAGGGGGCGGCGGCGGTGGGGCCGGTGACCAGGGAGACCAGCGCCTCCCGCCTGTCGGGGGAGACCTGCTCCCAGGCGGTGTAGGGCCCGTTGCGGAAGGGGTCGCTGAGCCGGTAATAGTCCCCGTGCTGGATCAGGTCGTAGTGTTCCTTGAAGAAGGCCACCTGCCTCCGGATGATGTCCTTGTCCTCCTGGGAGGTTTTGCTCAGGTCCATCTCATAGCCGAAGGTGCCCGCCATTGCCGCTACGCCACGGGTTTCCATAGGGGTCAATCGCTTGTTCTCCTCATTGGGGATCACGGAGACGTGGGCGCCCACCGCGCTGACGGGATAGCAGAAGGAGGTGCCGTACTGGATACGCAGGCGGTCGATGGCGTCGGTGTTGTCGCTGCACCAGATTTGGGGGGTGTAATAGAGCATACCGGCGTCGAACCGGCCGCCGCCTCCGGCGCAGCCCTCGATGAGGATGTGGGGGAAATCCCGGCGCAGCCAATCCAGCATCTCGTACACGCCCAGGACGTAGCGGTGGTATACCTCGCCCTGGCGCTGGGGGGGCAGGGCGGCGGACCACACGTCCGTCAGGCTGCGGTTCATGTCCCATTTTACATAGGCCACGTCGGCGCTGGACAGAACGGCCTTGATCTGATCGTAAATATATTGGCGCACCTCCCGGCGGGAAAAGTCCAGCACCAGTTGGTTGCGGCACCGGGCGGGGGCCCGGCCGGGGATAGTCAGCGCCCAGTCCGGGTGTTCCCGGTAGAGCCGGCTGTTCTCGTTGACCATCTCCGGCTCGATCCAGATGCCGAAGCGCATCCCCAGCTCGCTCAGCCGGGGGACCAGGGCCTCCAGCCCGCCGGGCAGCTTGCCGGTGTTGACCTGCCAGTCGCCCAAGCCCCGGTTGTCGTCGTCGCGTTCGCCGAACCAGCCGTCGTCCATGACGAACAGCTCAATGCCCAGAGGGGCGGCGGTTTTGGCGATGTCCACCAGCTTGTCTGCGTCGAAATCGAAATAGGTGGCCTCCCAGTTGTTGATAAGCACCGGGCGGCGCTCCCCCTGGCAGGGGTCCTGAACCAGCCGCTCCCGGATGGCCCGGTGGAACTGGCGGCTCATCTGCCCCAGGCCGCCGGGGGAGCACACCAGCGCCGCCTCGGGCGCGGTGAAGCTCTCTCCGGGGGCCAGGGTCCAGGCAAAGTGGTAGGGGTTGATCCCCATGACCAGCCGGGTGTTGTCGTACTGGCTCAGCTCCGCCTGGGCCTGGAAGCTGCCGCTGTACAGCAGCGCAGCGCCGTAACACAGGCCGTAGTCCTCGTTGGCGTCGTGGCCGCACAGGATGACGAAGGGGTTGTGCTGATGGCTGGAGGTTCCCCGGACGCTGCCCACGCCCTGGACGCCGGAGCGCAGTGGAGCGCGGTCGGGGCTGCGCTCCTTCATGTGGCAGCCGTTAAAGGTGACCAGGTCCAGGTCGGCGCGCTGGAAGTCCAGGCACAGGGAGGCGCACTGGCGCAGCCGCACCGTCTGCCCACCCCGGTTTACCACCCGCACGGCCCGGGTAATCAGATCGTACTGCTCCAGAACGCCGTAGTAGAGCTCCACCCGCACCTGGGCCGCGGCGTCCTCTAGGAACAGAACCAGGGTCTGGGCGTCTTGATCCGTGCCGCGGAAGGCGGGCAGGCCCTCCAGGGCGTATTTTCCCTCCCGCAGCTCGTGGCCCGTGTAGCGCAGGTCCGAGCTGAGGCTACCGTTGGGTAGCTCCAGCTCGATGGATGGCAGGCGGAAGTCCCCTACGCCGCAGGTGGAATACTCCTGGGGAAGGGTGTCCAGGGAGTAGGTCCGGTCCAGTCCGGCTTCGTCAGGGTTGGGGGCACAGGCCCGGTCGGCGTACCGGACAAGGTAGGACAGGTCGCCGTCGCCCACCCGGGGGCCGTAGTAGGTGTGGAGCAGGACCCGGTGCCGGTCGGCTTTCATCTGGTAGGTGGTGTTCCGGGTATGCAGGGTAAAGACGTTGTTAGCTTGATCGAGCACGATCATAGGGATACCCCCTATACAAAGTTGTTTTGCAGTGATTGTACGGGATTTTCCACCGGGAGGCAAGAGGTAGCGAGAAAAAATATGGCACAAATCCGCACCCCGCTTCCGGAGAAAAATTGGGCATAGGGTGCAGTCGGCCCCGGGCAGGCCCTATGGAAACAGCCCCGGACGTAGCGACGCCGGGGCTGTTCCAAGTAGGGGGGAACATGACCTTATAGAAGGTCTGCCACTGGTTGCAGCCGTCCAGGTAGGCGGACTCGCCCACCTCCTTGGGGATGCCCATGTAGGTCTGGCGCAGGAAGAACACACCGAAGGCGCTGACGATGCCGGGGAACACCAGAGCGAAAATGGTGTTGGCCAGTCCCGTGTGGGCCACCATCTGGTACTGGGGGATGATGAAGATCTGGCTGGGAAGAGACATCTGCACCAGCACGATGCCGAACAGCAGGTTCTTGCCCCGGAAGTTCAGCATGGCGAAGGCGTAGCCCGCCATGGAGCTGAAGGCCACCGCGCAGACGACGCGGAAGAAGATCATCAAGGCAGTGTTGAGGTACAGCTTCATGAAGGGCAGGCTGGCGGTCGCCTCCTTAAAGTTTTCCCACCGGAAGGAGCTGGGGAAGATGACGGGGGCGCCGCGTTGCTTTCGGTGACGGTTTTCAGGTTGGCCAGGATCATCCAGACGAAAGGGAATACTATGATTTTATTCTGAGCAGGAGTAATATTAGACTGGAGATACTGTCTTATTCTGTGAAGGCCTTCAAAAGCACGATAGAAAGGAGGGCGCAGATGGAGGACAGCGAGATTGTGGAGCTGTACCGGCAGCGGGACGAGGCCGCCATCCGGGAGACGGAGCGGAAATACGGCGCGCTGTGCCGCAGCGTGGCATGGAACATCCTGGGCGGCGCGGAGGACGCGGAGGAGTGCGTCAACGACGCCCTCCACCAGGCTTGGAACGCCATCCCGCCCCAGCGCCCCGACAGGCTGGGGGCGTGGCTGGGAAAGGTAACCCGCAACCTGGCCCTGAACCTGTGGAGCAAAAACCACGCGCAAAAACGATACGCGGGGATGGAGGCGCTGCTCAGTGAGCTAGAGGACTGCATCCCCGCGCCGGGCGGCGTGGAGCGGGAACTTGAGGATAAGGAGCTGTCCGCCGTCATCGACGGATGGCTGAGGAATCTGGGGCGGGAGGACCGGGTGCTGTTCCTGCGGCGGTACTGGTACGGCGTGGAACTCCAGGAGCTGGCGGAGGAGCGGGGGACATCCCCCAACCGGCTGGCGCAAAAGATGTTCCGCCTGCGGCGGAGCTTGAAGCAGACATTGGAAAAGGAGGGCTTTGCTTTATGAAGGACGAAAAGGCAGAAAAGCTGTTCCGGGGCATTACAGGGGTCGGGGAGGACCTTATTGAGGAGGCGGAAATGATGCAAAAACGAAAGAAAACCACCGCATGGCGGTGGGCATTGGTTGCGGCCTGCCTGAGCGCGGCCCTGCTGGGTACGGCGGCTGCGGCCAACGTGATTGCGCGGCAGTCGAGAACACACCTCATCAACGAAAAGGATGAACTGTGGAACGTGGTCGAAAGCGCGATGGCGGACAAGGAGGACGACGATGTGCCCGCGGCGGTGGCTGTCGGCGGCGGTTATGATGGTGCGTATGAATATAAGACCTCGGCGGATGACCTGGAGAATTGGTGGAACGCCTATGGAGATACCCCGCTGGAAGAGGTTGAGGGAACGGAAGAGGACGGGTGGACAAAAATGAGAACATTCCAGCGTGAGGGCACCCTGGAGCACAGGTATTTGGGAGAGACGATATCCGACTTCAACAGCCTCTGGGACGGGACGCCCATAGACGCCTCCTGGCTGGAGGAACACTATACTCCTGTACCCGATACGCAAACTGCCTATATGAAGTTCATTTCGGGACAGAAAGAACATTTTTCTTGTAGTGGGGCGTTCCGAGGCCAGGATGATGCCGCTTTTACGGTACAGGTCAGTCAATGGGACAGGCCCTTTGCCGACACCACCTTCCAAATGACGGAGGGTTATGACCATGTCGAACTTTACCAGACCAGCGACGGTGTGGAAGTGCTCATTAAGATTGGAACGTCCAATTCGGGAAAATCCGTCTTTTGGGCGAGCTTTACCGCCGGATGCAATAGCTTTAGCTTGCACGGAACAGAAATGGAGCTGGAAGGCATCCGCGCTGTTCTGGACAGCCTGAGCCTGTCCAACCTGTTGGAATATACGGCGGCGGAGTAAAGCAAAAATCCCTTCTGCGCATTGCGCAGAAGGGATTTTCCATCCTGTCAGAATTCCGCGTTGCCTACGGTCCGGGGGTGGAGCTCCACGTCCCGGATGTTGGACACGCCCGTCAGGTACATGACCATCCGCTCGAAGCCCAGCCCGAACCCGGCGTGGCGGCAGGAGCCGTAGCGCCGCAGGTCCAGATACCACCAGTAGTCCTCGGGGTTCAGCCCCAGCTCGCCCATGCGCTTTTCCAGCACGTCGATGCGCTCCTCGCGCTGGGAGCCGCCGATGATCTCGCCGATGCCGGGCACCAGGCAGTCGGCGGCGGCCACGGTCTTGCCGTCGTCGTTCATGCGCATATAGAAGGCCTTGATGTCCTTGGGGTAGTCGGTGACGAACACCGGTTTCTTGAACACCTGCTCGGTGAGATAGCGCTCGTGCTCCGTCTGGAGGTCGCAGCCCCACTCCACCTTGTAGTCGAACTTGTCGTTGTTCTTCTTCAAAATCTCAATGGCGTCGGTGTAGCTCACCCGGCCGAAGTCGGAGGAGGCCACGTGCTGGAGCCGCTCCACCAGCCCCTTGTCCACGAAGGAGTTGAAGAAGGCCATCTCGTCGGGGCACCTTTCCATCACATAGTTAATGATATATTTGATCATCGCCTCGGCCACGTCCATGTCGTCGGACAGGTCGGCAAAGGCCATCTCCGGCTCAATCATCCAGAACTCGGCGGCGTGGCGCTGGGTGTTGGAGTTCTCCGCCCGGAAGG
>CANOYV010000072.1:0-10626 GCA_947571605.1 uncultured bacterium
CAACTTCACCCAGTGGCTGGCCACCCACTTTGCCAAGTCCGGCATCCGGTGCAACGCCATCGCCCCGGGGTTCCTGGTGTCCAACCAGAACCGGAAGCTGCTATTCAACGACGATGGCACCCCTACGGCCCGGTCCGCCAAAATCCTCAACGGCACCCCCATGGGCCGCTTCGTAGACAGCGAGGAGCTGCTGGGCGGCGTGTTCTTCCTGTGCGACGACAAGGCCGCCTCGGCCATCACCGGCGTGGTACTGCCCATCGATGCGGGCTTTGCCGCTTATTCCGGGGTGTGAGCCATGCGGACATTTATGGATCAGGACTTTCTGCTGAAAACGGAGACGGCAAAAGCGCTGTACTACGGGCACGCGGCGCATATGCCCATCATCGACTACCACTGCCACATCAACCCCATGGAGATCTACGAGGACAAGAAGTACGACACCATCACCGAGATCTGGCTGGGCGGCGACCACTATAAGTGGCGGGCCATGCGCTCCTGCGGCGTGCCGGAGAAGTACATCACCGGGGACGCCTCCCCGGCGGAGAAGTTCCAGAAGTGGGCGGAGACCATCCCCAACCTTATCGGCAACCCCCTGTACCACTGGACGCACCTGGAGCTCCAGCGCTACTTTGGCATCACTGAGCCGCTGAACGGCGATAACGCCATGGAGATCTATGAGAAGTGCAACGCCATCCTGGCCCAGCCGGACATGTCCGTCCGGGGCATCATCCGCAAGTCCAACGTGAAGCTGATCTGCACCACCGACGACCCTGCCGACGACCTGAAGGCCCACGAGCTGCTGGCCGCCGACCCCACCGCCCCGGCGGCGGTGCTGCCCGCCTTCCGCCCGGACAAGGCCATGCGGGCGGACAAGCCGGACTTCCCCCAGTACGTGGCGCGGCTGGAGAAGGCGGTGGGCTACCCCATTGAGAAGATGGAGGATATGCGCCGGGCCCTGCGGGACCGCATCGAGTATTTTGACCGGCACCGCTGCCGGGTGTCCGACCACGCCTTGGACTACTGCTTCTGCGTCCAGGCGGAGGAGGGGCAGCTGGACGATATTTTCGCCCGGGCCAAGGCCGGCAAGGGGATCACCTGGGATGAGCAGCTGGCTTACCACACCGCCCTGCTGCTGTGCGTGGGCCAGGAATACACCCGGCGGGACTGGGTGATGCAGCTCCACTTCGGCTGCATCCGGGACAACTCCTCCACCATGTTCCAGAAGCTGGGGCCGGACACCGGCTTCGACGCCATCAACGACCAGCCCAACGCCATCGGCCTGGCCCGCCTGCTGGATGCGCTGGAGGGTGCCGGCGCGCTGGGCAAGACCATCCTGTATTCGCTGAACCCCGCCGACAACGCCACCATCGGCACCATCATGGGCGCGTTCCAGACGGACAGCCCCATCCCCGGCAAGGTTCAGCAGGGCTCCGCCTGGTGGTTCAACGACCACAAGCCCGGCATGGAGGCCCAGATGACCAGCCTGATGTCCCTGGGGGTTATGGGTACCTTCAACGGGATGCTCACCGACTCCCGGAGCTTTTTGAGCTATACCCGCCACGAATACTTCCGCCGGATCCTCTGCAACCTGTTTGGCCAGCTGGTGGAGGACGGGGAGTACCCCGCTGACATGAAATATTTGGGGCAAATGGTGGAGAATATCAGCTACTGCAACACCCTGCGCTATTTCCGGTTTGACGAGATTCTGAACGCATAAAAGGAGGAAGATCACAATGAACGAGTTCAACCAGGCCATTTCGGCCATCGGCGTGGTGCCCGTCATCAAGCTGAGCAACCCGGAGCAGGACGCCGCCCCCCTGGCAAAGGCCCTGTGCGCCGGCGGGGTGCCGGTGGCGGAGGTCACCTTCCGGGCGGCGGGCGCGGACACCGCCATCCGCCTGATGCGGGAGGCCTGCCCCGAGATGATCGTGGGCGCGGGCACCGTCACCACCACCGCCCACGTGGACGCCACCATTGCCGCCGGCGGACAGTTCATCGTCACCCCCGGCTTCGACCCGGAGATCGTGGCCTACTGCCAGGAGAAAAATATCCCCATTTTCCCCGGCTGCACCACCCCCACCGACTACCACGCCGCGCTGAAGTTCGGCCTGGAGGTGCTGAAATTCTTCCCCGCCGAGCAGTCCGGCGGCCTGGCTAAGATCAAGGCTATGGCGGCCCCCTTCCCCCAGTTCAAGGTTATGCCCACCGGCGGCATCTCCCTGAAGAACCTGGCGGAGTACATCAAGGCCCCGGTGATCGCGGCCTGCGGCGGCTCCTACATGGTCACCGCCGACCTCATCGAGGGCCAGAAGTGGGACGAGATCACCGAGCTGTGCAAAAAATCTGTTGAAATTGTAAAGGAGGCCCGTGGAAATGGCTAAGGTAGTAACGTTTGGTGAGCTGATGATCCGGCTCCAGCCCTATAATTACGAGCGCTTTGTCCAGGCCGACCACCTGGAATTTACCTTCGGCGGCGGCGAGGCCAACGTGGCCGTCTCCCTGGCCAACTACGGCCTGGACGCGTCCTTTGTGACCAAGCTGCCCGCCCACGCCATCGGTCAGGCGGCGGTGAACTCCCTGCGCCGCTACGGCGTGGACACCAGCATGATCGTCCGGGGCGGCGACAGGGTTGGCATCTACTTCAACGAGAAAGGCGCCTCCCAGCGGGGCTCCGTGTGCATCTACGACAGAGCCCACTCCGCCATCCAGGAGGCCACCACCGCCGATTTTGATTGGGACGCCATCTTCGAGGGCGTGGACTGGTTCCACTTCACCGGCATCACCCCGGCCCTTGGTCCCAATGTCGTTGAAATCTGCAAGGAGGCCTGCAAGGCCGCCAAGGCCCACAACGTGAAAATCTCCTGCGACCTGAACTACCGTGGCAAGCTGTGGACCCGGGAGCAGGCCCGCGCCGCCATGACCGACCTGTGCCAGTACGTGGACGTGTGCATCTCCAACGAGGAGGACGCCAAGGACGTGTTCGGCATCGAGGCCGAGGCCACCGATATCTACGGCGGCACGCTAAACCACGAGGGCTACAAGTCCGTGGCTAAGCAGCTGGCGGATAAGTTCGGGTTTGAAAAGGTCGCCATCACCCTGCGGGAGAGCCACTCCGCCTTTGACAACGGCTGGAGCGCCATGCTGTACGACGTCAAGAGCGGCGAGTACTGCTTCTCCAAGAAGTACGAGCTGCACATCATCGACCGGGTGGGCGGCGGTGACAGCTTCGGCGGCGGCTTGATCTACTCCCTGCTGACGGGTAAGTCCACCCAGGCGGCGGTGGAGTTCGCCGTGGCGGCCTCCGCTTTGAAGCACTCCATTGAGGGCGACTACAACATGGTCACCGTCTCCGAGGTGGAAAAGCTGGCCGGCGGCGACGGCTCCGGAAGGATTCAGCGGTAACGTGCCAACTTAATGACAGAAACTGACTCAGCGTCCAATTTCCGAGAGAAAGAGAATATTATGATGAAATATTATTTAGCTGTTGACATCGGCGCGTCGTCGGGGCGGCACATCGTGGGCTGGCGTTCGGACGGCGAAATTCAGACCGAGGAGGTCTACCGCTTTCCTAACGGGGTGAAGGAGGCGGGCGGCCGCCTGACCTGGGACGTGGACGCGCTGTTGTCCCACGTGAAAACGGGCATCGACTTAGCGCTGGCGCGGTTCTTGGACATCGAGAGCCTATCCATCGACACCTGGGGGTGCGACTATGTGCCGCTGCGGGGGGCGGAGGAAGTCTGGCCCTGCTACGCCTACCGGGACAGCCGCACCGAGACGGTAATCCCGGCGGTGCATGAAAAGATTCCATTCGAGAGGCTGTACACCCGCACCGGCTGCCAGTTCCAGCCCTTCAACACGGTCTACCAGCTCTGCGATGACTTGGCGCGGGGGAGGTTGGAGGGGGTGACCGACTTCCTCATGGTGCCGGAATACCTTCTGTGGAAGCTCACCGGGGTGAAGGCCAAGGAGTACACCAATGCCACCACCACCGGGCTGGTGAATGCCCAAACCGGGGAATTCGACTTGGAACTTGTGGAGAAGCTGGGCCTGCCCGCCCATCTGTTCCCCAGGATTCAAAAGCCGGGGACGGCGGTGGGAGAGTACAGGGGTGTCAAGGCGGTGCTGTGCGCCACCCATGACACCGGCTCCGCCGTGGAAGGAATTCCTATGGACGGGGAGCAGCTTTATATCTCCTCCGGGACGTGGAGCCTGCTGGGGGTGAAAACACCCAGGCCGCTCACCGACGCGAAAAGCATGGCGGCCAACTGGTCCAACGAGGGCGGTGTAGGCTACGTCCGCTACCAAAAGAACATCATGGGGATGTGGATTGTCAACCGTCTCCGGGACGAGCTGTGCCCCGACAAGCCCTTCTCGGACATCGTAGGGTCGGCGGGAACAAGTACCTTTGACGAAACCGTAGATGCCAACGCCCCGGCCTTCCTGGCCCCGGACAGCATGAAGGCCGCTTTTGACAACGTGCTGTCCGTCAAGCCTCAAACTGTGGGAGACTATTTCCGCTGTGCCTACCGCTCCCTGGCGCTGAGCTACCGGGATGCCATCCGGGAACTGGAGGCCAACACCGGGAGAGCTTATGAAAAGCTGTATATCGTGGGCGGCGGGGCCAAAAACGCGTTCCTGAACCAGCTGACAGCGGAGGCCACGGGCAAAGAGGTGGTTGCCCTGCCCATCGAGGCCACCGCTTTGGGAAATCTCAAAATTCAAATGGAGGGGATCTCATGCTGATCGAAACCAAAGCCCGGGTGGGCGTTTTTGCAATCGCCCTGGGGGCGTACCTGCCCCAGTTCCCGTCCCTGGTGCCCGAATTCGAGGGACAGTACGCCGACTTCAAGAAAACGCTCCCCGGCACTGTGGAGCTCATTGACGGCGGCATCGTCACCACCAAGGAGCTGGCCCAGGCCGCTGGGGACAAGTTTCGCGCCGCGGACGTGGATCTGGTAATTTTGCAACTTTTGACCTATGCCACGTCCTATAATATGCTGCCCGCCGTCCGGGATCTGGACGTGCCGGTGGTGCTGGTGAATCTCCAGAAGAAGAAGGCCCCGGACTACGCCAACACCGACACCGCCACTTGGCTTGGTGAGCTGTACGCCTGCGGCGCGGTGGGGGAGATGGTGGCCGACCTGGAGCGGGCCGGCAAGCGCCACGCGGTCCTTACCGGCGTCGTTGAGGGCGGAGACCCCCAGGTCCAGGCAGAGCTCGAGGACTGGTGCCGTGCGGCCCAGGTGCGCCGCCGCTTCCGGGACACCAACCTGGCCCAGATCGGACGGCCTTATCCCGGCATGATGGACCTGTATATCGACGAGACCAACCTCTACCATCGGATGTGGCTGTATACCAAGCAGTTCGACTGGGAAAAGATGTGGGCCATTGCCGACGATATCACCAACGAGAGCGCCATCCGGGCTAAGGCCCAGGACATCCTGGACACCTTCGACATCGAGGGCGGCGGCACCATTGAGAAGGTCTGGGACATGGCCAAGTACGTGGTGGCCTTCGAGCAGTGGGTGAAGGACGAGCGGATCGCCTTCATCGCCTCCCACTATGACGGTTTCGCCCAGGGCAAAGCGGGCGTGCTGGACAGTATGCTCATCCCCGCTTTCTCCATGCTCATCAAGCAGGGGGTAGCCTGCGCGGTGGAGGGCGACATCAAAGTGGCCATGGCCATGAGTATCCTCAAAACCATCTCCGGCATGGGCCAGCTCTCCGAAATGTACTCCATCGACTTTAACGAGGATATCTGCATTATTGGCCACAGCGGCTCCGGCGACGCGGACATCTCGGCAAAAAAGCCCACCATGAAGATTGTCCCCGTGTTCCACGGCAAGACCGGCGGCGGCTACCTGACCCAGTTCTACCCCCACCTGGGCCCCGTGACTTACCTGGGCATCACCCAGGACAAGGACGGTCATTTCAAGTTCGTGGTGGCGGAGGGCGTCAACGAGGACGGCCCCATCTTCACCTTCGGCGACACCAATATGCGCACCCGCTTCACCTGCGGGGCCCGGGAGTTCTGCAACAGCTGGAGCGAGGCTGGGCCGACCCACCACATGGCGGCGGCCTCCGGGCGGCACATCGACACCATTTTGAAGGTGGCGAAGATCTTCAATGTCCCGGTGGATATTGTCACGCGGTAATATGACCAATTAAAATAACAGGAGGACATCAACCATGAAAGACATTATGAACGCCCCATTCCTGG
This sequence comes from uncultured bacterium, assembly GCA_947571605.1. GTDB lineage: Bacteria > Bacillota > Clostridia > Oscillospirales > Oscillospiraceae > Enterenecus. Next base: position 6,221 of record CANOYV010000072.1, read on the forward strand.
TGGAAATGGTCCGCACCACCACCAATATGTACAACCACGGCTGGGACGAGCGCAACGGCGGCAACATCAGCCTGCTGCTGGACGAGGCCGATGTTGCCGAGTACCTGGACGTGAACGTGGTGATCCGGGATATCCCCACCTATTTCGAGGCCCCCTCCCTGGACGGCAAATACTTCATAGTCACCGGCACCGGCAAGTATTTCAAAAACGTGCAGTATGACCCCGCCTGCAACCTGGGCCTGGTGAGGCTCACCAACGGGGGGCGGAACGCCCAGCTCCTATGGGGCTTCACCGACGGCGGCCAATTCACCTCCGAGTTTCCCGCCCACATGATGAGCCACGCGGCCCGCCTGGCTGTCGACCCGGACAACAGGGTGGTCATGCACTGCCACCCCGCCAACCTGCTGGCCATGACCTACGTCCACAGCCTGGACGAGCGCGAATTCACCCGCACCCTGTGGCAGATGTGCACCGAGTGCATTGTGGTGTTCCCCGATGGGGTGAACGTGCTGCCCTGGATGCTGTGCGGCACCAATGAGATCGGTGAAGCTACCGCTGAAAAGATGAAGACCGCCCGGCTGGTGGTGTGGGCCCAGCACGGCATTTACGGCGCGGGGGCTGATCTGGACGAGACCTTCGGCCTCATCGAGACGGCGGAGAAGGCGGCGGAGATCTACATGAAAATCGCCCATCTGCCTCTGGTGACCACCATCACCGACGATCAGATGTGGCAGCTGGCCGGACGCTTCAATGTCATGCCCAGAGAAGGCTTTCTGGTACAATAAATTTTTGGGAGGTAATTCATCATGGCAGTTAATCGTTTTGTACTCAACGGCATTTCCTACCACGGCAAGGGCGCTATTCAGGAGATCCCCGGTCTGGTGCAGGCCAAGGGCGTGAAGAAGGCGTTCATCGCCTCTGACCCCGACCTGGTCAAGTTCGGCATCACCAAGAAGGTCACCGACCTGCTGGACGCCAACAATATGGCCTATGAAGTCTATTCCGATATCAAGCCCAACCCCACCATCGAGAACGTAAAGGCAGGTGTGGAGGCCTACAAGGCCTGCGGCGCGGACTATATGATCACCATCGGCGGCGGCTCCTCCATGGACACCGGCAAGGCCATCGGCATTATCATCAACAACCCCGAGTTTGCCGACGTGCGCTCCCTGGAGGGGGTGGCCCCCACCAAGAACCGCACCGTGTACACCATCGCCGTCCCCACCACAGCGGGCACCGCCGCTGAGGCCACCATCAACTACGTCATCACCGACGTGGAGAAGAAGCGCAAATTCGTGTGCGTGGACGTGAACGACATCCCCGATATTGCCATTGTGGATCCTGACATGATGTCCACTATGCCCAAAGGGTTGACCGCCGCTACCGGCATGGACGCCTTGACCCACGCCATCGAGGGTTACACCACCGCCGCCGCCTGGGAGCTGGCCGACTGCCTGAACCTGGAGGCCATCAAGCTTATCGCCGCCAACCTGCGCAAGGCCGTGAACAACGACCCCGAGGGCCGGGAGGCCATGGCCCTGGGCCAGTTCGTCACCGGCATGGCGTTCTCCAACGTGGGCCTGGGCATTGCCCACTCCATGGCCCACACCCTGGGCGCGGTCTATGACACTCCCCACGGTGTGGCTTGCGCCATGATGCTGCCCATCGTGATGGAGTACAACCAGGACGCCACCGGTAACAAGTTCAAGCACATTGCCGAGGCCATGGGCGTGGACACCACCGGCATGGATCAGGCCGCCTACCGCAAGGCCGCCATCGACGCGGTGCGTCAGCTGTCCATCGACGTGGGTATCCCCACCAGGCTGGAGGGCATGAAGGAGGAGGATCTGGAGTTCCTGGCCCGGTCCGCCGCCGCCGACGCCTGCGCCCCCGGCAACCCCAAGGCCGCCAGCGTGGAGGATTTCAAGGAGCTATTCCGTAAGATTATGTGAGGCGGGCAAACGTATCTATAAATTGAACATCGTGGCTGTAGCTATGGTCTGACATGTAGATACCCGGATATATTGGTGAATCATATGAAAAAAGAGTTGATGCTGATTTCCGGGATGTCAAAAGATCTCAATGGAATATACAGTGCTTTGCGGTGTTCCAAAATAAACGTAATATGCACAGAAAGTATATCTGACGCAAAAGCGGGACTGGCAACGCACAGTCCCGCTTTTATACTGCTTGATTTTGACATTGAAGGAACGAATTCCCTGTTGGATGAGCTTGCATTTGGACAATACCTCCCACAACCCTATATCATGGTTGCAGCTACCTATACCGATGGAAGTGACCGCGCTGCCATGCTAAAGCGGGGAGCGGATTACTGCATTAACAAACCCGTCAACGCACAAGAGATTTTAGCTGTAATAGATGCTGTGCTGCGCTGGAACAGACGAATAAAAACAATTGAATATAAGGAGGTGGTCATCAATACGCTCTGCCGGTCAGTAACTATGCGGGGAGAGCCAGTGGCGCTGACCCGCAAGGAATACGAAGTGCTCTGCTTTCTTGCAAAAAACATCGGTATTGTCTTGACAAAAGAGGAAATATATTGTGCCGTGTGGAAAAGCAGCTATGATCCCAATTCCACAAATGTCGCGGATCAAATATCCTCACTTCGATTTAAGCTGGGTCTTGATCGCAAGGATACAACCTATATCCAGACAGTGATTGGAGTTGGTTACCGTTTTGGCGAATTAGGTTAGCACTCAAATAATTTTTTGAAACCTTTTGTCGAACTATGTCGAACAAATCCGAAGAAATTCCAAACCAAATTCAAAATTTGTTTTCAATTTAATGGTAACATTTTACTGCGAACTTCTTCCTGTTGAAACAATGTCATGTAGTTAGGGGGGATGGTATATGAATGTAGATGTTTATCCGTTTTTGAGCAAAGGGCGCCCGCCACCGTAGGTCTAAATTTCTTGCTTCTGCGCGCAAATTAAATATTGGCCATGTGTTGCTGCGGCGGAATGGGCTTGACAACCGCTGTCAGCCTATCGAAACTGTCAAGAGAAGGGTCTGTAAGAATGACTGTCGATATCAAAACATATGTCGTTGGCCTACTGGAGTCGTACCAAAAGCGTTCAAAGCAAATTGACCTTTTGCACTACGAATTGTCCCATTCGGCCCGCGTCTCAGAAAATGAAATGATTGGGGCTTTAGCCCTTGCCCACGGGGATGGAGGTATCCGTCCAGGCGACCACGCCTCGGACAAAACCTTGTATATTGCGCTCAATTATCAAAAGCACACCGATGAAGCAAATCAAATTTCCGCTGGTGAAGTTGTAGAACAGCTTGTGGAGTTGGAAAGAGAACAGGAGCGTTTGAAGTATTATGTCTCGCTCTTAAAAGTGCGGCACAAAAAGGTTATCCAAATGTTTTATTTTGATGGGATGGCCCCAGACGAAGTTGCGGAAGCCCTTCAGATAACGGTCAGATACGCCCATGCCATCAAGTCGAATGCAATCAGCGAGCTCGCGTCGATGTACGAGTATGTGGACGGTCTGCGCTAAGGAAGTTCCGATTTTGTTCCCTCATTTTTCAGCAAAAAAGCACTCTTTGAGCATTGCAATTTCCATTTGTTCTATGTTATGATTAAGCTGTCAAAAAAGAGATGCTCTCCAGGTGCTTTCCTGGAGGGTATCTCTTTTTCAATCGCAAGATAGGAGGTGTTGGCATAATGCGGGCAAGAACGATTCGTGAAGCGGCGTCCTATTTCCGAGAGGCGGATCCTGATACCTGTTTAAGCGAAACGGCTATCCGAAGGCTCATCCGCTCAGGAACTGTGCCGAGCGCTCGTGTAGGGAGAAAGTATCTCGTTACCGTCGAGGCTCTGGAGGCGTACCTCTCAGGCGCGATCCAGTCCCCGGTCAAAATGCAAACGGTGAAAACATGGAAAATTGAATGATTTTTCGGCGTGAGGAAATAAAAATAAACTTTTATAACCCCTTGTGATTTGCAAATATTCCCCCTATAATGAAGGTACTGTATTGCAAGGCGTTACTGAAAGGAGAACGCCAAATGCCAAAGACAGCAGCGAAGAAGAAATACAATTACTTAACCAAAGCACTCCAGCTCCCGGACGGCAGCCGCAAGTACATCCGGGCCAAAACCCAGGCAGAGTTAGATGAAAAGGTGTTAAAGGCACAGATCCTGGTCAACTCCGGCGTGGACATTTGCAGCGAGGAAACCTTCGGCCATTTTGCTCAAATGTGGTACGACCTCTACAAGAAGCCCAACCTGCGTGAGAACAGCCTCAACGCGATCAAGTACGTTTTGAACCAACACATCCTGCCGTTCATTGGTGGATACCGCCTGCGGGATATCACCCCCATGCAGATTCAGGCCATTATGGCCTCGCTGTCCAACAAGAGCAATTCCCTCCAATCCAAGGT
>CANOYV010000073.1:0-9906 GCA_947571605.1 uncultured bacterium
GCCGCGCTTCCCGCGAACTTTGCTATCTTACCACGCCTTGGAGACTTTGTCAAGACCTTTTTTCGACTCCCTCGAAAGTTTCTCGACCTTTTTTGTCCTTGCAGACCGCTCTCGGTTGGCGCTCGATTATATTAGCAAATCTTTCCCTCAATGTCAAGTCCTTTTTTCATCTTTTTTCGATTTTTTCTTTCCCCTCACGACAGCCCAACACATGTTGTCATATTTCGCCTGTTCACACCGCGCGCTCCCCTCCGTCTTTGGTTGTTCACAACGGCTCAGCGCTTTTTTCCACTTGCGAAACCGCCCCGCCTATGTTACCCTATTTATATTATATATGTGATAGAAGGAGGCACTCCTATGCCCATCCGAATCCCAGATTCCCTCCCCGCCACCAGCGTTCTGGAGGGTGAAAACATCTTCGTCATGACAGAGCGCCGCGCCTTGACCCAGGATATTCGGCCCCTGAACCTGCTCATCCTCAACCTGATGCCCACCAAGATCGTCACCGAAACCCAGCTTCTGCGCAAGCTGTCCAACACCCCCCTCCAGGTCAACGTCCACTTGCTCCAGACCCAGAGCCACACCTCCCAGAACACCGACCTGAGCCATCTGGAATCCTTCTACACCACCTTCAATCAGGTGAAGGACCAGCAGTTCGACGGCATGATTATCACCGGCGCCCCGGTGGAAAGCCTGGAGTTTGAGGAGGTAGACTACTGGGACGAGCTGTGCCAGATCATGGACTGGACCCGCTCCCACGTCCACGCCACCCTCCACATCTGCTGGGGGGCCCAGGCGGGGCTGTACCACCACTACGGAATTGAAAAGCGCACCCTGCCCCAAAAGCTGTCCGGCGTCTTCCAGCATACCATCATCCGCAAGCGCTCCCCCCTGTTCCGGGGCTTTGACGACCGGTTTTACGCGCCCCACTCCCGGTATACGGAGGTCACCCTGGAGCAACTGCTCACCAGGCCGGAGCTGGAGGTTCTGGCCCTTTCCGAGGAGGCGGGAGTGTTTGGGGTAAAAAGCTCGGACAACCGGCGCTTCTTCGTCCTGGCCCACCCGGAATACGACGGCGACACCCTGGCCCAGGAGTATTTCCGGGACGTCAGGCGCGGACTGAATCCCGCCGTCCCCACCCACTATTTCCCCGGCGACAACCCCAGCCTCACCCCCATCGTCAACTGGCGCAGCGCGGCCCAGTTATTCTACACCAACTGGCTGAACTACTACGTCTATCAGACCACACCCTATGATCCCAGAGATATCTCCCTGGAATCGCCCCAGCTCTGAAACGATGCTGCAAATTTCCAACATCAGGCTCCCTGTAGACGGGGATGGGGCGGGCGAACAGCTCCGCCGACGCGCCGCCAAAATTCTGGGCGTCCGCCCGGTTGACATTCTGGAGCTGTCCCTCCACCGCCAGTCCATCGACGCACGGAAGAAAAACGATGTGCATTTGGTATGCACCGTCCACGCCACCTTAAATAAAGAAACCGACGTCCTCCGCCGCGCCCCCAAGGGCGTGACGGCGGTAACCGACACGCCCTATAAATTACCCCCGGTGGGCCGCGCCTCCCCCCTGCCCCCGGTGGTGGTTGGCATGGGCCCCGCGGGCCTGTTCGCCGCGCTGACCCTGGCCCGGGCGGGCCTGCGCCCCATCGTGCTGGAGCGGGGCCGGGACGTGGACCGGCGCGCCGCCGACGTGGAGCGCTTCTGGTCCACCGGTCAGCTCTCCCCTGCCTCCAACGTCCAGTTTGGAGAGGGCGGCGCGGGAACCTTCTCCGACGGCAAGCTGACCACCGGGGTAAACGACCCCCGCATCTCCTACGTGTTCGACATTTTCGTGTCCCACAGCGCCCCGCCGGACATCAAATGGTCCCACAAGCCCCACATCGGCACCGACGTGCTGCGGAGCGTAGTCAAATCCATCCGTCAGGAGTTGCTGTCGCTGGGGGCGGATATCCGCTTCGGGCACCAGCTCACCGACCTGGCCCAGGCCGATGGCCGATTGGCCTCCCTGACCGTCCGGCCAGAGGCAGACCCTCAGCACGCCTATGCCCTCCCCTGCGACGCGCTGGTACTGGCTCCCGGCCACTCCGCACGGGACACCTTTCAAATGCTGTACGACTTCGGCCTGCCCATGGAGCGCAAGAGCTTCGCCATCGGCGTGCGCATCGAGCACAGCCAGGAGGCGGTCAGCCGCGCCCAGTTCGGCAATTTCTGGGACAAGCTTCCCGCCGCCGACTACAAGCTGGCCTGCCACCTGCCCTCGGGCCGCTCCGCCTTCACCTTCTGCGTCTGCCCCGGCGGGCAGGTGGTGGCCGCCGCCAGCGAGTATGGCCAATTGGTCACCAACGGCATGAGCCTCCGCGCGCGGGACGGGGCCAACATCAACGGCGGCTTTTTAGTGGGCGTCAATCCCGACGACTTCGGCGGGGACGATCCATTGGCCGGGGTGCGCTTCCAGGAGAAATGGGAACGCGCCGCCTTCCGGCGGGGCGGCGGCGGCTTCCGCGCCCCCGCCCAACTGGTGGGGGATTTCCTGGCGGGCCGTCTTTCCACAGGCCCCCGTTCCATCCGGCCCACCTACCGCCCCGGCGTCGCCTGGGACACCCTGGACGGCCTCCTGCCCGGCTACGTGCTGGATGCCTTAAAGGACGCCCTCCCCATATTTGACCGCAAGCTGCACGGCTTCGCCCACCCGGACGCGGTTCTCACCGGGGTGGAGACCCGCTCGTCCTCCCCCGTGCGCGTTTTACGGGACAGCTCGTTCCAATCCCCAGCCCTCCCCGGCCTCTACCCCTGCGGCGAGGGAGCCGGCTACGCCGGGGGAATCACCTCCGCCGCCGTGGATGGGATAAAAGTGGCGGAAGCCATCATTTCCGGCTGAAAATGGGTCAAAACGCCCTGTGCAACCGCAAGTTTACGTCCCGCAACCCAAACGCAACAACAAATTGGTGGCCTTTCCCACAGCTTTCCCCTATGCTGAGGGCACATTGAAAAGGAGGTCATCTACTATGACATTTGGCGAAAACCTGCAATTTCTCCGCAAGCGCCGGGGCATGACCCAGGAGGACCTGGCGGAACAGATGGAAGTGTCCCGGCAGTCGGTGAGCAAATGGGAGTCCAACGCCGCCTACCCCGAGATGGACGCCGTCCTGCGCCTGTGCGGCCTGTTCCACTGCGACATGGACACCCTGCTCCGGGGAGACGTATCCCGCCGCTTCGGCGAGGACGCCGCCGCCTGGGACAAGCACATGAACGCCTTCGCCGCCGCCATGGCGGCAGGGGTGGCCCTGGTGCTGCTGGGCGTCGCCCTTCTGATGTTCATAGGCGAGTTTTTCGGCCTGGAAATGTGGGGCGGGGTGGCATTTTTCCTCTTCCTCATTGTGGCGGTGGCCATTTTCATCGTTTTCGGCATGAACCACGATACCTTCCTGCGCCAACACCCCGGCATCGGCCCCTGCTACACAAAAGAAGAGATGGACCGCTTTGAACGCCGTTTTCCCATCCTCATCGCCGCCCCCGTGGCTCTCCTCCTGCTGGGCCTGACCGCCATGATCCCCATGGACACGCAGGCCCCCGCCCATCTGAGCAGGGAACAGTGGGAGGCCGTGTGCGGAACTCTGTTTTTGCTGTGCGTCACCATCACAGCCACCGCCCTCACCTGGGCAGGCATCCAGCACTCCAAATATGGTTTCCCGGAGGAGAAGATGACGCCCGCCCAGCGCCGTGTGGGCCGGATCTGGAGCGTGGGTATGATCGCCGCCACGGCGCTGTATGTGGGCCTGGGCTATGGTCTGGACCTGTGGAAGCAGGCCGCCCCCATCATCTATACCGTGGCCGCCCTGTTGTGCGCGGCTCTCACCATTCTGGTGAAAAAGGACGACGAAACATAAAGGAGGCACCGCCATGGTGGAGCGCCGCCCAAGTTACTACGATAAATTTCACTGTCTGGGCGGCGCCTGCCCGGACACCTGCTGCCGGGACTGGTCGGTGGTCCCCGACGGGGACGCTCTGGCGGACTACGCCCGCGCCCCCTCCCCCCTCCGGGAGCGCATCACCCAAAACCTGGCCGCCGACGAGGACGGCGATACCTGCTTCCGCTTGGACGAACAGGGAATGTGTACCCTGCTCACTCCGGACGGCCTGTGCGTCATCCAGCGGGACTGGGGCGAAGCCCATCTCTGCGGCCACTGCGCCGCCTACCCCCGGTTCATCGAGGAATATGGTTCTTTCACTGAATCCTCCCTGGCTCTCTCCTGCCCGGAGGCGGCCCGGCTCCTGCTGGAGGCCCCGCGCTTTACCCTCGTCGAGACGGACGACGGAAACGCAGATCCGCCCTTTGACGGTATCGACCCGGCCCTGCTGGACGGCCTGGAGCACAGCCGCGCCCAACTCCTGACCCTGCTGAATGACGGAGAGGGGACCATCTGGGAAAAGCTGCGCACCGTGCTGAGCCGCGCAAAAGCTCTGGAAACCTTTCTAATTCCCTCGGACTGCCGCCGTGAATACCCATTCCCACCCCCTCCGTTCCCTGACTTGTTCCGAGCCGCCGCCATCCGGCTGTTCAATCTGCTGGCAGAGCTGGACCCTTTACGCCCTGACTGGCCCAAGCTTTTGAAGGCGCGTGCCGCCCAGCTCTCCGCCCTATCCCCAGCCGATTACCTCCGGCTCCGCGCCGATTATGAGCGCGCCAACCCCCGCTGGGAGCGCCAGCTCACCAACCTGGCCTGTTACCTGGTGTTCCGCCATTGGCACAAGGCGGTAAACGACGATGATATCTATGGCCGCGCGGCCCTCGTCTGCGCCGCCTGTACTGTTTTGTATCACCTGTCCCTGTTCCAGCCCGGGGAGGAAGCTGTTCTCTGGACCCGTTTCAGCCGGGAGATAGAACACGACGAAAACAACTTGGCCGATCTGATCTGGGCGCTGTCCGACCCCGACGCCCTGCCCGCCCCGCTATGAGAAAGGAGCCCATCCCATGTCAGAATATCTCAGCGACCACGTCCGCCTGGGGGACGACTGCGCCAGCGTGGTCATCCTGGACCAAACCCTTCTGCCCAACCGGGTGGAATACCTCACCCTGCGTACCCCCGAGGAGATGTTCGAGGCCATCCAGCTCCTGCGGATCCGGGGCGCGCCCGCCATCGGCATCTGCGCGGGCTACTGCCTGGCCGCCCTGGCCCAGCAGAGGAAAGGCCTGCCCCCTGCCCAGTTTGGCAGGGAGCTGCACAAGCTGGCCCAATACCTCAACTCCTCCCGCCCCACGGCGGTGAACCTGAGCTGGTCACTCAACCGCCTGGGCCAGCGGGCACACGCTATGCCGGAGGCGTCCCCCGCCCAAATTGCCGCCGCCCTGCGGGACGAGGCCATCGCCATCCACCAAGAGGACATCGCTATGTGCAAGGCCATCTCGGAACACGGCCTGACCCTCATCAAAGACGGAGACGGGGTCCTGACCCACTGTAACGCCGGGCCGCTGGCGACTTCGCAGTACGGCACCGCCCTGGGTCCCCTCCTGCTGGGGCGTGAGCGTGGCATGAGCTTCCGCGTCTTTGCCGACGAGACCCGCCCGCTCCTTCAGGGCGCTCGCCTCACCTCCTACGAGCTGCACAAGGCCGGGGTGGACGTCACCCTGATCTGCGACAACATGGCCTCCATGGTCATGAAAAACGGTTGGATCAACGCCTGCTTTGTGGGCTGCGACCGGGTGGCCGCCAACGGCGACGCCGCCAACAAGATCGGCACCAGCGGAGTGGCCATTCTGGCCAAGCACTACGGCGTCCCTTTCTACGTCCTGGGCCCCACCTCCACCATCGACCTGAGCTGCCCCACCGGGGACGACATCAAAATCGAGCTCCGGGACCCGGAGGAAATCAAGTCCAAATTCTACGCCCAGCCCATGGCCCCCGCCGGGGTGAAGTGCTACAACCCCGCCTTCGACGTCACCGACCACACCCTCATCGCCGGGATCGTCACCGAAAAGGGCGTCTGCCGCCCGCCCTACACCGAATCCCTGGCGGCGCTGTTCCAATAACAAACACCCCCGCTTTCCTGGAAAGCGGGGGTGTTTCACGTGAAACGTTTGTTCGATTTCTCCTAGAGAGCGACCGCCATGGCATGGGCCAACTCCTTCATTTTCGCCCGGTCCCCATCGTTAGCGGCGGACTTGATGGTGATTTTGGGCTCCAGGATGGTCAGGCCTTTCATACCCTCCAGCTCGGCCAGCATGGTCCGCATAGCGGTGGGACCCCAGGAACCGTTCTCCATCAGCCCCACGGCGCGGTCCTTGAACCCCTTGGATTTCAGCCGCGCCAGGAACTGGGCCATGGGCGGGAACACCCCCGCGTCGTAGCTGGCAGCCGCCAGCGCCAGGCCACTGTACCGGAACGCCCCGGCCACCGCCTCCGCCCAGTCCCGGCGGGTCAGGTCAACGGTTTCCACCTGCAAGCCCTCGGCCTTCAGCATATCGGCCAGCTCCAACGCCGCACGGGCGGTGTGACCGTGGATGGAGGCATAGGCCACCAACACGCCCTTCTCCTCGGGGGCGTAGCTGCTCCACACGCCGTACTTCTCCAGGGCCAACGCCAGTGCCTCGCCGGAGAGGATGGGGCCGTGGAGGGGGCAGACGGTCTCAATCTCCAGTCCCGCCGCTTTTTTCAGCAGCGCCTGGACCTGCGCCCCGTACTTGCCCACGATGTTGATATAGTACCGCCGGGCCTCGTCCACCCAGGGCGTGCCGGGATCGGCATCCCCAAACCGCCCGAACCCGTCGGCGGAGAACAGGGTTTTAGAGGCGCTCTCGTAGGTCACCATGACCTCCGGCCAGTGGACCATGGGGGCCATGACGAAGGTGAGGGTGTGGGCTCCCAGCTCCAGAGCGTCCCCCTCCTTCACGGTGAGGGCGCGGCCCTCATAGCTCTCCCCGGTAAACGCGGCCAGCATGGGGAAGGTCTTGGCGTTGCCCACCAGGGTCATACCGGGGAACTTGGACGCCAGCGCGGAGATGCTTCCCGCATGGTCCGGCTCCATGTGCTGGACCACCAGGTAGTCCGGCGTCCGGCCCGCCAGGGCCTTGTCCAGGTTCGCCAGCCATTCATCGGTCCTGCGGGGGTCCACCGTGTCCATCACGGCCACTTTCTCGTCCAAAATCACATAGGAGTTATAACTGACGCCGTTGGGCACCACGTACTGGCTCTCAAACAGGTCGATATCGCCGTCAAAACAGCCCACCGGCACAATGGCCGGGTCAAGCTTGATGCTCATGGTAAATTCCTGCCTTTCCTTTGTAGTCCGGGTTTTAACCCAATCATTTTACTATGATTAACCGTCCCCGTCAAGTTTTCCCGTCATCGCACTCTTGACTGAGGCCACTAATATTAGATTGCAGGTCCCCAAGAGGGGACAGGCAATCTAATTTTTTTATGCCTGGGGAGGTGATGGGATGGCCGGTTACGCTTTCCGCACATTTGATGAACGGAAAAAGATAGAAGATTTATGGGAGGCTGGCACGCCCGCAAAGGACATTGCCACAAAGCTGAACATATCCGCTTCTGCGCTCTATACGGAACTGCGCCGGGGCCAGGACGGAACCAGACTTCCCGACCAGCGCCGCCGCTACAATGCAGACTTGGCCCAACTTAGGGTACAGCAGAGCCTCGAACGGCGGGGACGCAAGGCAGCGAAAGGAGCGGGAGAGCATGAGCAACTTTGAGAAGATCACAGCAACGCCGGAAGCGCTGGGCGCGTTCTTGGCGTCCTTACCAATCGCAACCGGGCCGTGGGATGAAAGTTTCCATGAGAAGTTTTGCGCTTCCTGCGAGCGGGAGGAGTGCGACACGGAACATTGCCCCCACCAGAACGAGCGGAACAATCCGCTGTGGTGGCTGACCCAGGCGGTGGAGGGCGAGCCGGTGGAGCGCCGCTATGTGTGGCGGAACGGGCGGCTGAACATAGAGCCGGGAATGATCGTGCCGCTCCAAGACGAGGAACGCCACGCAGACGGGACTTGCAATGATTTTAATGTGTACCTGAACGGGAAAGGACCGGGCGGGAAAGTCCTGCGCAACATCAAAAGGGTAATGATGCCGACGATATCTGCCAATGAAAACGAGCTGGTGGAACCAATGGACATGAAACTGGTATTCGGCGGATGCGAGGACGCGGCGGAGATCGTCGCGCTTCTTGGAAAGAAGTGCAAGCTGGAAATCCGCGCTGCCGTCGAGAACTGGAGCCAGGGCGGGCAGGTAGAATTTCACGGACTTAGCTACATTTTAGAGGCTGTCCCCCTGCAAATAGAAACGGACACCGTGAAGCGGCGGGCCGGATTGGGCCTGACAATAGGTTTTCTGGTATACCGCTACACCGCAACCGTAGGGGATACGCAACTGTGGGACTTTGAGTGGAAAGAGAAAGGGAGAAAGAGGCGGAAATGAAATGTAAGAAGTGCCGCCACTTCTACACGGTGATGGTCACGAAGGAGGGGTACAACCCGTTCCCGTGCTGTCACTTGTGGGAGGACGAGGGGAAACGCCCGGAGCCGCTGACCCAGGCGTGCTTCGAGCCGAGACGGAAATCAAAGACCACAATTAAAAAGGAGGGGTGACAATGGCAAGGAAAAAGGAGTATCCCGGCGGCTTCCGGCTGACGCTGGCGACGGCCCGGAAGCTGGCCGTGCAGGAGTTCGGGACGGCAAAGGGCCTGGAGCCTGACCGGGGGACGTGCCTGGAAGGGTTTTTCACAATGCGGATGGGAAACATGGGTATCACGATCAGCCCGGACTTGGGAATGAGCGGGTGCATCGTGGTCCGTGCGGGGCTGTGTACGGCAAGCCATACCTGCATCGGCTACTTCAACCGGGAGACGCTGGAGCCGGACTTTGACGTGATGGACAAGTACGAGCGGCGGGAGAAGCGCGAGGCGCTGGAAACATGGGTGGGAGACATTGGCCCGGACGCATGCCACAAGCGCATTGATGAAATGTGGAACGGGGGGCGGTAAGCATGGGCAGAGAAGTAAAGCGTGTTCCGCTGGATTTTGACTATCCGCTGGGTAAGGTGTGGTACGGATACCAGATTGTTTTCTGCCACGAAGAATACGAGGGCGGATGCGAGCGGTGCAAAGAATTTGCTCGCATTATGGGTATTCCGCCAAAACTGTATAAGAACATCCCGAACGACGACCCTTGCCCGGATTGGAGGCATTATTTCAAGGTGGACCCGCCGGAAGGAGAGGGATACCAGCTTTGGGGTACAACGTCAGGGGGAGAGCCGAGAAGCCCGGTATTCAAGACGCCGGAGGAACTGGCCGAGTGGTGCGCAGAAAATGATACCGTCTTTGGGAACATCAGAGCCACAAAGGAGGAGTGGCTGGAAATGATTAAAAAGGAAATGATCGCGGCGGAAGTTGACGGTGTGCTATATCTTTAGGAGACGAAAGGAGGGACGAGGCGTGAGCGCACTTTTTATTGGACGTGGTAACTGCCGCCTGGGAACAGTCAGAAGGGATACGGAGGGAAACGTGGTGGAGCAGACCGGCGCGAAGTGGGAGCCGAGCGCCGAGGGCGGATGCGTGGCAATCTGCGACATGGACCCGGAGAAGATGGAGACGACGGGCGCGGCGGAGGTTTTCGGAGACTGGGACGCCGCGCACTTCCTGGCGCGGGTTCTGGAGAAGCTGGGGCCGGGGCGTCCTGCGAATATCCCGGACTTCCAGGCAATTCTGAAAATGGCAATGGATAACGGGCAGGGAGAAAACTACTTTTGCGATTTCTGCGAGCGGTACGGATACTCCTGCCGGGACTGCATCGTGACAGAGTGGATGGAGGATATGAAGTGAACACCATATACAAACCGAAGGGCGCGGCGGCGGAGTACGGCGACTATGCCGTGAACATCTATA
>CANOYV010000074.1:0-9597 GCA_947571605.1 uncultured bacterium
TCCGCTTTCTTTCAACATAGCCAGATTTCCTATGTTCTAATTCGGGAGTAATAATGTATCAAAGACAACGCTCTACAAAAATCCGGAGTATCGGACTCGTATACAATCGCTTCGACAATATGCTACTTCTGCCCCAGCGGCCATAAAACACACGGTTACAGATAAGGGTAAGGATATCATCCTTGCCGCAAAGAATAAGCGTATCAATGAATTGGAAGCCGAAGTAGAACGGCTGTCTTCCATTTTAAAACAATTCTATGCCGCAGAATATGAAAAATATTGAGGAGGCTGTTATGATTTATAACCAAGATCCCCAGTACGATGATATCCAGCTTGCCCAAATCAGCGAATTGCAGTTAGAGGATTTAGTCGGAGAACTTGTAGCATACATTCTTTTCCTTCGCAATACTGCGGCTAATTTGAGGAAAGAAGTAAACGACCTGTCTCACTGTATAACACACAGGCCCCTCCAGTGTACTATGAAATTTATTCGGATCTTTGCAGAACCTTTGAAGATACCCCTGCTTATGCTCATTTCAAGAAACAGCTGGATCGACTTATTTACGAATGAAGCTCACCTTATGCACATAGCCACAACGGGCAAAGCCCTTAATTGTAAGGGCCTTGCCCGTTAGAGTCTATATTACATACCACAACTGGTTTTGGGGACTCCAGCATTCGTCCTTCAACCTGTCCGGGCGCAGAACCAGCACCTTCCCGGTGAAGTTCTGGTCCGTGCCGCCGCAGTGCTCTGGGCCGAACATCCCCAGCGCCTGGTACTCGGCATAGGTCTGCTGGACAAATTGGGCCAGCAGGCCCCTGTCCGCCTGGATCCTGAACCTGCTGTTGCCCTTGTCGGGCGGGACAAAGACGGACCGCGCCCAGCGCAGGCTGTCCGGCTCAAAACCCAGACCACCCGTGGCGGTGAGGGTGTTGGCCAGAACAAACTGCACCCGGAGGAAGCCCCACTGCTTCAGCGCAAACTGGGCGGTATCCGGCTCCATCTGGCCCTGCTGTGCGTGGGTATCGATGAGGCCGCTGATGTTTCTGGCACAGGAGACATTGGCCCGGCGGCTCTCTTTCCACCTGTCCAGCTCGCCCTCCCGCTTGGCCTCGCTTCGGGAATAGGGATAAAACGCCTCAGCCATGCCACACCTCCGCACCGTCCATAATGAGCTCGTCCAGCTTGCCGGGGCACACGCCGCACATGGACAGCAGGGACAGCACATTCTCGGGCACGTCGGTGATATCGTGCTCATAGTCTGCGGCACATACCAGCCCCTCGCCCTCGTCCGGAAGGAGTTCTAGCTTGGCATCCGGCGCGATGCCCAGCTTCCTCCGGGCGGAGGCGGACAGCTCCACTTCCGGCCCGTCCATGTCCTCATAGGGGCAGCGCTCCGGGTCGCGCATGTCGGCGAAGGGACAGCCGTCCTTCCGATCCCCACAGGTACCGCAGGCCTTCTGGATGGTCTCGATGAGCTCGGTCGTGAGCTCGGTCAGCGCACCGATGGTGTTGAGGGCCTGGATGGCGGTCATGCGCTCGGGCAGCATCACCAGCGTGTTTTCCCCGATGGACAGGCTCAGCGGACTGTCCGTGGGGAGGTGGGCCAGCTCCAGCGCCTGGGGCGGGATGATGAAATCGTTCTGATTTTTCATGATGATGTTCCTCCAATTTTCAGTTTGGGATGTTGACAAGCTGTAGACCACCCGGCAAGTCTCCAAACATGGAGAGCTGTGCCTTGATCTCGATGATGGGGCGGGGGTCAAAGTTGGTGATCAGCAGCTCGCCAAACTTTGCCCCCGGTTTTTGGGACATGGTGTTTTGCCTCGTAAAGGCCAGGATGTAACAGTCGCAGTACAGATTCCGGACGAAGGCGTCGTCATTGTAGGAGACGACCACATAGCCCTCCGAGTCGGGGACAAGGTCGTGGAGACGGCGGTGATCCTCCATGGTGAACGCAGGCCGGTACATTCCCTCCGTCTTGTAGTAGGGCGGGTCAAAGTAGTGGAGGGCGTTGGGCTTGTTGTTGAGGTTGTAGGACTCCTCGAAATCCCGGTTGGTGATCACCACGTTTTCCAGTCGTTTTGCGGCGGCGAGGATACCGGGGATAAACCGCTTGATCCGGGCGGGCTTGACCGCGAAGGCATCCATTGTGCCGTTGAAGCAATAGCGGTTGACCTTGTAAAATGCGGCAGCCCGCCGTATGTCCCACAGCTCGGCACGTCCCTTGAGAATGGGTTCGATCTCCGCGAATTGCTCCGGGGTGAGCTCACGCTGAGCAATCCGCAGCTCATCCAGGGAGAAATCCGGCATGACCTCCTGGCCGGACAGGAACCTTTTCAGCTGGATGAACTCCGCTTCAGACTGGAGTGGCAGGCGCTTCAACTCGTCCATCAGTGCGAACGGGCGGTCCCGGACACAGAGGTAGAAGTTAACCAGGTCGCTGTCATAATCGTTGAGTACCTCCACCACCCCCGGCTTGGGTGGGGTGCCGAACAGGATGCCCGCGCCGCCGCAGAAATGCTCCGCCCTGCGGTTTGCCCAGGGTGGGAACACCAGCCGGACGATGTCCCGGATGGCGCCCTTTCCGCCCACCCAGTTCAACGGCGGCTTACAGGTCAGATCAGTCAGAAACTTCACCTCCATCGTCGTCGCGGACTGCGCCTGCTCGTTCCCGCCTGTCGGCGGGGACCCCTTCGCTGTCCATGGGCCCATAGGACTCCATGGCCTTGACCAGCCCGCTGATGGATTTGAGCAGGGTCTGGACCATCTTCTCCAGCCAGCGGATGGTGGCGTGGAGCTCCCCGGCGTTCTGGGCGTAGAAATACCCAAGCGGCCCGCCCGCGATGGGGATGCCCTTGCACCGCATCCGGTGGACCATGTTGGTGAGCTGGTCTTTGCTGAGGTTCAACGCCCGCTGGAGCTGGGCGCGGGTCTGGATGCTGCCGCGTCCGGCGCAGTTGGCCTTCAGGTAGGCCAGGAGCTGTTCTTCTTTCATGATGTCCTCCTTTTTCGGGGGCGTTTTCCCGAAAAAGGGCATAAAAAAGCAGGGGCCATTACTCCCTCCGGGAAAACGGCCCCTTGAAATGTGTTATTGCATCGCCATCCCAGGCTCCTCCTGGGGCTGGGCGGGGGTGCTGAATTGATGGTGGAATTCATTGGCGTTGCGCCGGATGTAGCCCCGGCCGTCCGGCGTGGGCGTGTATCCCTCCTGCTCCAGCAGGTGGGCTTTATAGCCCGCCAGGTCGATGCCGCTGGCACGGATGAGCTCCTCCGTTACGCCGACATCCAGCAGTTTCCGCCTGCCGGATTCCTCCAGACCGGCGCGCTGCATCCAGTCGTAGCAATGGAGGTTTTCTGAGATGTCCAGCGCCAGCTTTAAGTCATGGCAGCCCTCCAGCGCCAGTGCGGCGGCATACCGCTCCATGAAGTGCGGGGAGCCCTGGCCCTTCTGTTCCAGCACATAGCCCAGCTGTACGCCATCGTAGAGCAGGTCCGCCACATTGCCGCTGTACCGCGCTATCAGGTCCCCGGCTTCGGGCAGGATGCATTTGGCGTCTACGAGGCTGCACTCGTCCCAGCGCCGGACTCGCAGCTCCCGCAAGGCCATCGTTTCTTCCACCGTGTCCTCACGGCCATCCTCGAAGGGACCCGGCAGGCGCAGCCACAGCCCCTCCGGCACAGCGGGGGAGGCCAGCTTCACCTTGACGCTCCAGTTCTCGTCGGCGGGCAGGGCCATACCGGGCTGGTAGACCGGCTCAGGGGCCGCTGCCGGGTATTGGACGTAATAGCTTCCGATGAACAGGCCGGGGTGCCTGTCCTCATACTGCCGCCCAATTTCGTCCAAGTCAATAAAGGGCAGTGCGTCCTGCGGCATCCTGGTTTCATTGAGCAGGTACCGCCTGCCCAGCTTTTCGTAGCTGCCAGCGTCCAGGCACACCGTGTATTCATCCAGCGTCTGGAGCTGGTTGATGGCCTGGGCAGCGCTCTCGGGCGGGTCGGCCTGGGCCGCGGCGGCCAGGACGATCCCTTCCCGCACACTCAGCGTCCCCAGCCGCGTTCGAATCCAGTCCTGTTCCCGTTCCTCGCCGGGGAGCTGGGCCAGATAGTCAAAATCGTTCAACTCAGCGTCATCTCCATTTCATCCGTCTGTGATGTTATGTCTTGGGTGGGACCGGTGGAGGGCTGGACATAACCATACCCGGTGAGCTTCCCGCCGCTCTGTTCCACAATCTTCTGCCCATACTGGTACAGGCTCACACTGGGCAGCAGCGAGGCCAGCTCCGCCTCCGGCAGCAGCTTTTTCAAACGCCCGCTGGCCACCTCGTCCGGCTCACGGAGCTCCGGGTCGAAACGGTAACGGTCCAGTTCGTCCGTCAGCGTCAGCGCCTGGGCCGCATCGCCGCAGCCGGTGGCCTCCAGCACCGCCTTGTATTTGGTCAGTTCGCCGTCCAATTCCAGCTCTCCCATACGGCGGGCCAGCAGATCCAGGGTGGACAGCATGGCGGTCTGTCCGATGAGGCCGGGGGCGGCGCTGTCCGCGCACTGAGCCGGACCGTCCGCCAGAGCCGGGCCCAGCGGGGCAGGCAGTTTGACCCGGCTGCCATCGGCCAACTCGGCAAGGATGGTGTAGTCGGGCTTTTTCAGCGTCAGATTCAGGTTTTTGTACACCTGCTTCAGTTCATCGTGCCGCTGGACATAGCCGCCGCGGGTGAACACGCCGCCCTCGGACTCCCGGAACTGCCTTCCGATCCGCTCAAAGTCCAGCAGCTCAAAGGCCGCGTCAGGGAGGCTGTCCGCTTCCGGGACAAACCCGTTTTCCGCGCAGAACCGGCCCAGCTGGGCGTCGGTCACTACCCCCTCCACGAGATAGCAGCACTCCGTGCTGTACGCCAGGTCGATCATCCGGGCCAGGGGGACGGGGTGGCCCAGCGAGCTCCGCTCCATTGCCGCCAGCCCCTCAAAGACCGTCATCTCCGATTCGCTCAGCCGCGCAAGCTGTTGGGCCAGGGCGTTCAGCTCGGACAGGGAACCATTGTCCTGGTCCATGTGCAGGAAAATGTATCCGGCGCCAAACGCGCTGAGAAGCTCCCATCTGGGCGTGCCGCCGTCCGCCAGCTCCAGATTTTCCAGCGCGTCCAGCAGGGCGTAGGGCGCGGCGGGGAGGTTCAGCTTCGCGCCGCCGTTCTCCGATGCCAGTTCCACCTCAAACACCTTACGCAAGGCTCATCCCCCCGATCTGGGGCTGGGCCTCGGCCTGCCGGTAGGCCCTGGGGTCGGCGGCGGGGGAGTCCCAGCCGCGCGAACAGCCGCCCTCCATCGCCCGCACCTGGGCCTCGCTGATGCCCCGTTCCTTATTGTAGTGGTCCGCCAGGTGGCGGTTGACCTCGGGCTTTTCGCCGCTGTCCGCAGACCGCCGCGGCCCATCGCCTTTGATGATATAGGCCAGGGAACCGTCCTCCGGCAGAACGGTGAAGCACATATCCGGCAGCCGCTCTGAGAAATTGGGATCGAAACGGTCCTGCTCCGGCATGATGCTCCACCCCTCGCTCTGCCAGAGGTGGGCATAGATTTCCATGCCATTGCCCACCCGGATCTCCCGCTGCTCGAAGCTCTCGCCCACGCCGTCACTGGCCTGACCGCCGATCTCGTTGATCAGGCATTGCAGCTCCAGCGGGGTCAGCTCGCCCCGGACTTTGCACTCCGCCACGCCCCAGAGCCGGCCGTTCCGCACCTCGGCGTTGAAGAAACAGGACTGCACCTTCTGATCCACGCTGTCCGGGCCGTCAAAATAGGCCATCAGACCGCGCTCCGCCGCCTCCGGGCCCTCATTTTCCAGCCAGCGGCGTTCGCTTTGCAGGGCGTTGATAATTTGGGGGGCGTACTCCGCCGCTTCACGGGGATCCATGGTGATGTCCTGCTCCAGACCGTCCTCCTCGTCATAGTAAGTCGCCGTCATGGGCATATACAGCTTGAGGGTCTGGAGGGGCGGCGGTAATACCGTGAACGAGTCCTGCCCGATCACCAGCCCAAGGCCGCGCCCATCATCCCAGGCCACGTGGAAAGTGCCCGTGTCATCAATGCATTGGAGCGTGCCCATGGAGCCCGGCTTGATGGGGCACGGGTCGTCCGCGCCCATCTCCCGCAGCCTGATCCGGCTGCCCACAGGGTACTGCTCCCGCAGAAAGTCCAGCCATTCTTTGGAGATGCTCATAATCTCGTCACTTCCTTTTTCTGAATTTTGAACCGGGAATTTCCCGGTAAGGCGCAAAAATGCCCCGCTTCATAGGACGAAGCGGGGCCATGCGCTGTTTGCGCTGGAACAGATTCACTTGATATTTCTGACCTCGTCTGCCCACAGGATCACCTCCTTCACCGGCAACACTATCACACCTGCCGGACGAAAGCTATCCGGCAGAACCAACAGACTTATCCCGCTCCATGATCCGGGCCACTTCGGTGCGCAGGCACTTGTCATGATCCGTGTGCCAGCAGATGAAACCGTGGGAGGGGTAGGGACAGCCCGTGCATCTTCCAAAAGGGCCGCGGGGCGGCGGCGCGGGGGAATCCCCCGGTATGGTCGGCAGGCGGAAGTCCTCATAGAGCTTATCCTGCCCGTTGTGTTTGTAATGGACCTGCATCAGAACTCCATATCCGGGCCGTCACGGCCCTGCCCCTGTGCCGCCTCCAGCTCCCGCTGGTTGGACAGGTTGACGCACTCGTTCAGATTCTCCACGCTGTTCTCGATCTGCTCCGCCGCCTGCTCCAAAATCTCCCGCCGTTCTCTCGTCATGGGATATTCGCCCTCCAGCGTTTCGCCGATGCAGCGGTACAGCTCGATGAGCTGTTCATCGGTAAACTGGCGGCTGTCCTGCACCAGTCCGGAGCGGCAGGCGAAGTCCTGCTTGGCGGCCTCGTATTGGTGCCCTCCGTCAAAATAATCACCGCTTTCCACGGCGGTGCGGTCCGGGCTGCGCCGCCAGGTGGCGAACTTGTACCCCAAGCTGCCCTCCAGCTCCTGGCCCGCCAGCACCACGCCGTTGAAATCCGCCAGCACCCGGAACCCCTCGTGGAGCCCCTCCGCCACCAGCGGCGGGGCGGACGCCATGGCCTCGGTGTACTCGTAGACCTCACGGCTCAGCCTGAACGTGAGGTCATAGACGCGGTCCGCCTCCGGGCCGCGCTCCACCCCGGCGTTGAAGGCAACGGTGCCGCGGGGCATGACCAGCACAGCCGTCTGGCCATCTGCCAGTACCGGCAGGCAATCCTTCTCCACCGGGCCGGTGGAAATGCCCTCCCGCTTCAGACGGCGGGTTAATTCAGGGAAAAATTGATTGTTCATTTTGAGATTCACATCCTTAATTTTAATGTATAGGGGCGGCCCATGCCGTCAGCCGATTCCCTCCATCGTGAAGCCGATACCCTGTTCCTGCGTCTGATTCTCCAGCGTCTGCCGGAGCTGCTCCACGGCACCGACCACCACCGGGTCGGACTTGAAGCTGTCCAGCTTCCGCCAGTCCTCCGGCAGCCATTCCCGGCCATCCATCCGGATCGCCAGGTCCACTGCGGAGATGCCGTCCTTGGTAACGCCCAGCCGCTTGTCAACGCAGTCCAGACCGGCGTACAGCTGGACGGCGTCCTCCAGCGGCAGCTCATGGTCCGCCCGCAGCTCGGGCGTGTTGAGGTGCTCGATCACATACCAGCTGTACGAGTGGGGCATGGCGGGGTCGGCGGCGTCCCGGAGCTGCTGGCGCCCTTTCTCCGTCAGTCCGAACGTCTGCTTCTGCGCTAATTTATCGAAGCACGTCAGGTACGCCTGGTAATCTCCGCGCACCGGGTTGCAGCGCAGGCAGTAGCGGTACTGCTCTGTTTCCACCACATAGCCGTAATTTTGGGCACAGACGCCGCCCGCGATCTCGCCGCCGTGGAGATGGCACCAGCGGAGCATGGTGGACAGATCTTTCAGTGCGCCCCGCCGCAGCTGGTCTACCACCTGGCCCAGCTCCCCCTTGAATTCCGGGGTGTTCAGCCCCTCGGGGCCCCGCGGCCACCAGGTGTGCCGGAACTCCCCGCCGTCATGACCGAAGTCGATGCGGACGTGGCCCACCGTCCCCATCTTCTCATCCTCTGCCGGGTCAAGG
The DNA here is from genome assembly GCA_947571605.1 of uncultured bacterium. Classification (GTDB taxonomy): domain Bacteria; phylum Bacillota; class Clostridia; order Oscillospirales; family Oscillospiraceae; genus Enterenecus. The sequence goes on from CANOYV010000074.1 coordinate 8,143, forward strand.
GTAAAGAATAACCCCGCCTCATCAGGGGAAGCGGGGCGCATCTCAAATTTGATGGGGTTATCGGGGAAGTCCAGCCCATGTTCCTCGCAGAAGCTCTCCAAATCCATGGTTTCCCCGTGGAGGAAATAGTCCCCCTTGCCGATTCGTCGGACTTTGGTGGCGGGCCGCTTCAGCGGCTTGGGGGAGAGGACGGTGCCGCTGTGGTCGAAGCTGGTGTAGTCCACCAGCTCGGCGTGTGCGCCGGGGTCACGATCCGTGCCGCGCATATCGTAACAGAACCACCCGTCAGGCACCGTTTCACGGGGGATCAGCCAGTTGGTGGTGAGCACAGGTTTCCCGAACAGCTTGGCGTGCTGCATTTCATCTCTGAAAATATTGACCGACATGGTTTTCTCCTTCTTATTTTGATTGATAATGCTTCAGCACATTGCCTGACCGATCTCCTGGTCCGGCTGCTCGGGCCAGGGGGCGCTGAGGCGTTTGATGGACCCGAAAGCGGTTTCCCGGACACCGTCCAGCTCCATTTCGGAGCGGCCCAGCGCGTCAAAATCGGTGAAGCCGTCCAGCAGCTCCAAAATTTCATCGCCCGCCCCGGCGTAACGCAGGGCTTCCCGGCCATACTCCCTCTCGCTGCCGGATACCAGCTCATAGTCGTCAATATCCATTGCGATACAGCCAGCGTCATAAAAAGAGCGCGGCTCCTCCACCTCCAGGGCCGCGCCGAATACCCTCAGCTCCCGCTGTGACATGGCCTGGACGCACTGGGCCAGGGTGTTGGCGTCCTCCAGCGTGATGCTGTCCATGGGGAGCAGGTGCGACCAGGTGTAGTCAATCTTCACATCGCTGATGTCGGCGCTGTCCAGGCTGTCCAGCCCCAGCGCCCTTTTTGCCTGCTCCAGCCTGTCCTCCGAGGCGGGCAGGTTCAGACGGCAGGTACCGGTGGGGGAGGCCAGGGTGAGCGTGAACTTGGATGCTTCCTCCACAGCCTGTTCCTGGGTCACCTCCCGGCGTTTCACATAGCCATTCGGTGTGTAGGCCCCGCCGTGGTTGGCGTAGTATTCCGCGCCAATCCCGGCGTAGTCCAGGTAGGGCCGCACTTCCGCAGGGAAATCTACCCCTGCCTGTCCATGCTCCACCAGCCAGCAGCCCAGTTCTTTGTCCGAAGTCACGCCCTCGATGAACTCGTACCGGCCCAGGTTGGAGGCAATGTCCAGGATATCGTCCAGGCCGTTGATGCTCTCAGCGTCCAATGCCCCAGATAAAATGTGCTGCCGCTCCACACCTATGCCGTCAAAAAGTTCCGCCAGTCGGTTGAGCTTTTGGAGATCGTTCTCATTCTCCAAATCGGAATGACGGATGTATCGGTGAAGACTGTGGACATTGCCGCACACGCTGTTGATTTGAACAGGGACGTTCTTCTCAAATCCATCCCGCAGGGTGGAGAGCGTCTGTTTC
>CANOYV010000075.1:0-9470 GCA_947571605.1 uncultured bacterium
AGAATGCGAAAATAGAACACTCCTAATAATTTTTGATCTGGAAACCACTCTTAATAATTGGTAAGGGGTGGTAGAAATGGAGGGGAAGGCATTGCATTGCAAAGACAAATGTGGTATGCTGGTCACGTCAGGAGGGCGGGTGCGCTGCCCGGTTTGCGGTTCGGCTACGACGCTGATGGTTACGCCGCGAACCAGTGGGGAGAATGTCCCGGCTTACTGTCGGAAGTGCAAGACCAAAACACTTGTGAATATCGATCATGGCCAGTGCTCCAGTAGCCCGTGCTGAGAATCACCCGAGAGGGTGGTTGTCGGCGCGGGCTTTTTGTTTTGCTCGGGCCGCAGAGGTGATAGCCTGCGGCCCAGCGCGAGACGTCCGGCAGGGAGGAAACTTCATGGGATCGGGCTACAAAAGCAGACGGTGGAGAACATTGCGGGAGAAGATTCTGCGCCGTGATAAGTACCTGTGTCAGGAGAATGCCAGGTATGGGCGCATGATCGAGGCGACGACGGTTCATCACATCTGGCCGGCGGAGGATTACCCGCAATATGCCTGGTGTGAGTGGAACCTTGTCTCGCTGAGCGCGGCGGCGCACAACGCAATGCACGACAGAGAAACAAAAAAATTGACAAAGCTGGGGGAAGCGTGGCGGGAAAGGACGCCCCCCCCACCCCCCGGGGCCAGTTTTTGTCCCGGCGGGGACCGGTGGGGGGCACCCTTTCCAATAGAGCCGGGTTCGTGGAAATTTTTTTCGGGGAGGAGGCGAGGGCAAAATGGCAGCTCCGGCCACAACTAAAGCGACCATCAAAAAGCAGGTCATCCAGGATATGAAAAAATTGGGCGTTTATTACCTGGAAACTGGCCGGGAAATTGATATTTACGCCGGAATGGTTGAGCAATACTACGATCTTCAGCGCGAATATGTGAACAAAGGCTTTTCCTGCTCCACTGGAACGGGGGCCGCAGGGGAGAAAAAGTCCCCCCTCGTGTCCACCATCGAGGCGCTCCGCCGGGATATATTGGCCTACGCAGACCGCCTGTGTATCACCCCCAGGGCGATCCGTGACGGGCAGCAAAAACCGCCCGAGAAGGAGTCCAAGCTGGAGGCGCTGCTGCGTGGCTCGTAAGGCCCGAAAAGCCCCGCCCGCTCCTGTATTCCCCAACCATGCGGAGGTCATGGAATATGCCCGGTCCATCGTTGAGGGGCGAAAACGGGCGAACAAAGAACTCCGGCAGGCCTGTGAACGCTTTTTGCGGGACCTGGAGGATTCCAGGTGGGATTTTGACCCCACGGATGCGGAATTCTGCATTCGGATCATCGAGAAAACCTTTGTCCACGCGCAGGGGGAGGCTTTGGACGGAACTCCCATGCGGGGGAAACCCTTCCTGCTCCAACCCTTTCACAAGTTCATTATCTACAACCTGGTGGGATTTCTCAACGCCGGAACAAAAATACGCCGATTCCACGAGGCAGTGATTTTTATCCCCCGGAAAAATGTAAAAACCACGTTCGCCGGCGCGCTGGCTTGGGCGCTGTCCCTGCTGAACCGCCGCAGCGGCAGCAAGTGCTACATCGTGGGCGCCGCCCTCAAGCAGGCCATGGAAAGCTTCAGTTTTATCCGCTTCAACCTGGACGAGATGGGGGAAAGCAAGAATTTCCGGGTGATCGACAACAACCAGGAGCACAGCATTTCCGGCGCCATCGGGGAGGGCAGTATCTTTATCCAAGCTCTGGCGGCCAATCCAGACGCGCAGGATTCGTTGAACTGCAACATTGGGATTGCGGATGAGGTTCACGCCTACAAGTCCCCAAAACAGTACAAGATCATTTTGGACGCAATGAAGGCCTATTCCAACCGGCTGATGATCGCCATTTCCACCGCCGGGGATCGCATGAACAGCTACTTTTACCGACGGCTGCAATACTGCCGGTCGGTGCTGGACGGGACAAACAAGGATGAGCAGTTGTTTGTCTTCATGGCCTGCGCACCCCAGGACCCGGACACCGGGGAGGTGGATTTCACAAATCCGGAAGTGCTGGAGATGGCGAACCCCAGCTATGGCGTGACCATCCGCCCAGCCGATATTCTGGCGGAGGCCATTCAGGCCCAGAACGACCCGCAGATGCGCAAGGAGTTTTTTGCCAAATCGCTGAATGTGTACACGTCAGCCATGCGGGCCTATTTCAAAATTGAGGAGTTCCGGGCCAGCGACCGAAAGTATCACTGGACGATGGATGAGCTGGCAAAGCTTCCGGTCCACTGGTATGGCGGCTCAGATCTGTCCAAGCTGCACGATCTGACGGCGGCAGCGCTGTATGGCACGCTGTTCGGCTGGAAGCGGGAGGACGGCGAGGTGGTGGACGTGGATATCATCATCCCCCACGCCTGGTTTCCCGTGGTTGCCGCTCATATCAAGGCGGATGAGGACAATATACCGCTGTTTGGCTGGAAGGATGACGGCTGGCTGGATATGTGCAATTCCGCCGTCCTGAATCATATGGACGTGGTGCGCTGGTTCCAGTCCATGCGCGCGCAGGCTTTCAAAATCAAAGAGATAGGCCACGACCGAAAATTCTGCGCGGAGTATGTAGTGGGCATGAAAAAAGCCCGTTTCAAGGTGGTGGACCAGCCGCAGTATTTCTGGAAAAAGTCCCAGGGCTTCCGGCGCATTGAGCAAAAGGCTAAAGCCGGCTGTCTGTATTATCTGCATTCCGACGCGTTTGAGTACTGCGTCCAAAACGTCCATGCCATCGAAAAAACGGACGATATGGTCCAGTACGAAAAGCTGGAGGACACTACCCGGATCGACATCTTTGACGCCGCCGTGTTCGCGGCGGTCCGGATGCTGGAGGACCTGGAGCGGGAAGAGAAGTCGAAGCAATGGGATGGGTGACGGAGGAGCATCATGGCAAAAACGGAAATCAAAATTGATGTCAATTGTGAGCTGCATGTGGATAGCAGAACAGCACGCACATGCTTGCATTTAGTGCAAATTTACATGAATGCAAATCCGGATATGGGGTTGCAGCAGAAACGGCGCAAAAACGGAGAGATCGAACTACTTTATGTGCCCGCGCAGAAGCAAGAAGGGGAATGTGTCCATGGGGCGGTCCGGATGCTGGAGGACCTGGACCGGGAGTAAAAATCAAAGGGGTGGAAAGCATGACGGTTGCTGAGCATTTCAAGCGCATAGAGCAGGCTGCGCTGGATATCACGGAAAGTAAAGAGCCGATCGACCGGACAATCATTCTTTGGTGGGGTCTGGATGGGCTTCGGCTGAATGAGGCCGGGACAATTGAGGCCGTGTGCCGCAGGAAGAAAAAATCGTACCTTTCCTCGTCGGAATTTAAGGATGTTTGTACGTTTTATGCGGATAATGCGCCGGTGGATCAGATTTCTCCGCCGCCAGTTCCATTCTTTCTCCCAGCGCCAGCTCCAGTTTCTCTTCCTTCTGCATTGCCTGCGCTTAATGCTGCGCACCTTGCGTGTATGACTACTCCGCTCTATCTACAGCAATGCTGCTGTATTCCTTATGGCTCGAATACCTTTTATTGAGGGCGCGGTTATGGGTGCGCGGAGAGAGCATAGACGCAGGCTCAATGAAAAATTGTGCTTTGTAAATCAATTTGAATTGTGGCTATCTGTGGAACCGCCCATGATCATGTTTGTTTCGTGGCGGAAGTGGCTGAAAAGCCGCCCCAAATGGCTGGACTGAGAGGCAAAATCTAGGGTATGGAAGAAGTAATTAAAGGGACCTTCTATTTGTGCGATGGAACAAAGAAATCCTGTGAACGCACAACATGCTACAAATTTTGCGGAGAAGATGCTCGTTCCGTATGCAGACGCACATCAGATATTAGTCATGCGCGGCCTGTTAACGGGGGACGGAAATTTGTGCGTTTTGGGGACTATCTGTTCGAAGTGGAGGCAGATTAGTGAGTAAGCGTCGAAAAAATCGCGGCAACCAGATCCGGGACGCCAACGGGAAAAGCGGCACGGCGTGGCTGCTGACCGACGCGGCCTATGAAACGCTGTGCATATCCGGCTATACGCGCCTCAGAGAAAATCCGGAGGTGCTCATGGCGGTGAACAAGCTGGCGGGGCTGATCGGCAGCATGACCATCCACCTCATGGCAAATTCCGAGGATGGGGATGTGCGCATAAAAAACGCCCTGTCCCGGAAGCTGGATATTGAGCCTAACCGTTACATGACCCGCATGACGCTGGTATCCTGGATTGTCCGAACGCTGCTGCTGTACGGGGACGGCAACGCGGTGGTTTTCCCAAAAACCTCCCAAGGCTATCTGGAGGACCTGATTCCGATTGCGCCTTCCCGAGTGGCGCTGTCCCCGGATGGGGGATATGGCTATCGTATCCGTGTGGATGGGCAGGACCATGACCCGGCCAACCTGCTCCACTTTGCGCTGAATCCAGACCCGTCCCAGCCATGGAAGGGAATGGGGCTGCGGGTTGCGCTGAAGGACGTGGCCGCCAATCTCAAACAGGCGGCAGCGACCAAAAAGGGATTTCTGGAGGACAAATGGAAACCTAGCATCATCCTACGGGTGGATTCCTGGGTGGAAGCGCTTAGCACGGAAGAGGGCAGAAGGAATTTCACCCAGGGCCTTTTCAGCGGAAGGCCGGGGGAGCCCGCCATCATTCCGGCGGAGGGAATGGAAGTCACCCAAGTGAAGCCCATGACCCTCAATGATCTGGCCATCAACGATTCCGTCACCCTGGACAAGCGGACGGTAGCGGCAATTTTGGGTGTTCCTCCCTATGTGGTGGGCGTGGGAGCGTTTAACCGAGAGGAATGGAATTCCTTTGTCAATAACACCGTCCTCCCTCTGGTCCGGGGCATTGAGCAGGAGCTGACGCGGAAGCTGCTTGTCAGCGAGGATATGTTTATCCGCATGAACCCCTGGGCGTTGTATGCCTACGATGTGCAGGCGCTGGCCACTATCGGCATGAATATGGCCGCACGGGGGCTTATGTTGGGTAACGAGGTTCGGGATTGGTTGGGATTGGAACCAAAAGAGGGCCTCAATACGCTGAAGATTCTGGAAAACTTCATTTCGCTGGACAAAATCGACGATCAGTTAAAGTTGAACCAGCAGAAAAAGAATCAAGAAAAGCTGGACAAGATGGGAGGTGAGGATTAGTGGAACGGCGAAGCATGCCAAGCCGCGCCACTGAGTACCGGACAGAGGAGAAGGACTGCGCGCTGTACATTGAGGGCTATTTCGCGGTGTTCAACAGCATCTATGAGGTATGTCCCGGCATTACGGAGAGCATTGCTCCGGGAGCCTTCTCTCGGGCGCTGGGGGGCGATGTGCGGGCACTGACCAACCACAACGACACGCTGGTGCTGGGACGGACGAAGTCCGGAACCTTGGAGCTCCGGGAGGATGGGCACGGTCTTTGGGGCCGGATCGCCATCAACCGGGAGGACTCCGACGCTATGAACCTGTACCGCCGGGTGCAGCGGGGCGACGTGGACCAATGCTCCATTGGGTTCTGCATCGGCGCGGAGGATGTGGAGTTCCGAGATGATGGGTCCGCCCACTGGACCATCCTGGAAGCGTATCCACTATGTGAGGTGACGGTGGCGACCTTCCCGGCCTATGAAGCCACCTCCGTGTCTGCCCGTGCCGCGGATACCCAACGGGCCAGAGAGCGTCAGGCCCAGACCTGGCGGGAAAGTATGGTAAATCGACTGAAAAGGAGTGATACATAATGGCGCTGAAAGCACTGCTTTTGCGCAAGAAGCTGGACGCCGCCCGGGCGGCCCTGGAGGAACTGCGGGCCAAGGACCAGGAGCTCCAGACAAGAGAGGCCGAGCTGGAGGCCGCCATCGGCGAGGCTGTGACCGAGGAGGACAAGCAGGCCGTGGAGGGCCTGGTGTCTGAGTTCGAGGCGGAAAAGAAGGAGCACGAGGAAAAGAAAACCGGCCTGACCGGGCAAGTGGAGCAGTTGGAAAAGGACTTGGCGGAGGAGGAGGCAAAGCAGGTTCCTCCTGCGGTTTCCACTGGGGAACCGGGTCCGGCAAATAATCCCTCGCCCACAGCGGGGGAAAGAAAGGATGAAAAAATTGTGAGCATGGATGAGCGTGGATTGTTGGACCTGGGGCGGCAGCGGCGCAGCAGGTCCCAGGTTCGGGCGGCTGTGAGGGGGTTTGCCCAGCGCAGCCCGGAAATGCTGGACCGGGAGGATGTGAAGGACTTCCTCCTGCGGGTGCGCGTCCTCGGCACGGAAAAGCGGGCCGTGAACAACACGGAGCTGACCATTCCTGTGGTGATGCTCCCCCTGATCCGGGAAGTGACGTATAACTACAGCAAGCTGCTGCCCCGGGTGAACCTCCAGCAGGTGACCGGCACCGCCCGCCAGAACATCATGGGCTTTATCCCCGAGGCGGTGTGGACTGAGGCCTGCGCCACGCTGAACGAGCTGGACTTTGGCTTCAGCCAGATCGAGGTGGACGGCTACAAGGTGGGCGGCTTTATCCCTGTGTGCAATGCCACGCTGGCGGACAGCGATGTGGACCTGTTCTCTACGATCACTGAGGTGCTGGGCTGGTCCATCGCCAAGGCTGCCGACAAGTCCGTTGTCTACGGCACCGATATCAAGATGCCCATGGGTTTTGTGACCCGGCTGGCCCAGGTGTCCAAGCCCTCCGATTGGAACAAAAACGCCCCGGAATGGAAGGGCTTGAGCGCTACCAACCTGCTTTCTATCAGCGGGAAGGAGGGAAAAGCTCTTTTCAAGGAGATTGCGCTGAAGGCTGGGCTTGTGCGTACACCCTATTCCGACAGCAACATCACCTGGCTCATGAATGAGCTCACAAAATCCCAGCTTGTTGCCGAGGGTGTAGAGTACAATTCCTCCGCGGCAATTGTGTCCGGAATCAACGGCACTATGCCGGTGGTGGGCGGGGATATCGTCACTCTGGACTTCATCCCGGATGGCGACATCGCCTTTGGTCATCTTGATCTCTATCTTATGGCCGAGCGGGCCGGGGTCAGCATCGCCATGAGCGAGCATGCCCGGTTTGTGGCGGACCAGACCCTGTTCAAGGGTACCGCCCGGTATGACGGTATGCCGGTGTTTGGCGAGGCGTTTGCCGTCATCAACATCAACGGCAAGGCCCCCACTACCTCGGTTACCTTCCCGCCTGACAAGGCAAACGAGGAGAGCTCCGATGTGGGAACCCCTTAATGGCGTCTCTGGAGGAGCCGGAGCCAGAGGCGCTGAACGCTAAGCCCACCGGAAGAAAAGGCCGGCGGAAGCCCGCAGGAACAGGGGAGGGATAGGGCATGATGGATGATTCGAGCATGCTTCTGCTGCTCAGGCAGGACCTTCAGCGGTCGGTTACCCTGCCTCTTGAGGATACGTACCTTCTTCAATTGCTCCAGGCTGCGCGGGCCAGCCTGGAGCGGCAGGGAGCTAAGAATAATGGGGCCCCTGATTGGGACCAGGCTGTGATCTCCACCGCCGCATGGCTGTACCGTAAGCGGATTACGGGGGAATCAGAGCCTCAGTTCCTGCGGCGGATACGCTTGGACCTGATTGTGAGCGGTCGGGCGCAGGGAGGGCAAAATGAATCTGCTACATGATGCGGGGATGGCGGTGATCTACCGGGTGGACAGCGATGAGGGCGGACCGCCGCCCGTCTCTGTCCGCCTGGTGGAGAAAACCCGCCAGCCCTTTGGTGAGATGACTGTGGGCGTAACCCGCTTTTACAGCGCGGCTGCGGCGGGCATGATGGTGAGCCGCCTGATCGAGCTGTGGCGGGACGATTCCATTTCCGTGCGGGATATCTGCCGGATCGGGGAGCGTTTTTATAATATTCAGCAGGCAGTCCCGGCAGAGAACGACGAGGGCCTGCTGATTACCCGGCTTACCCTGGAGGAAACGGACGGAAGCGCATGGGAGGGATACGCGGATGGGTGTTGAAATCAAAGATTTTGCGCTGACTGTTTCTCAGATGCTGGACGGCTACTCTGCGGAGGTACGGGAGGGTGTGGCCGGAGCCGTGGAGCAGGCCGGGAAAAAGGCGCTCTCCACCGTCCGGAAAAAATCCCCGGTCGCAAAGCGAAGGGCTGGCGGCCGCTACAAAAAGGGCTGGCGCATGAAAAAGGATCGGGGCGGCGTGTATCATGACCAAATGCGTGTGACCATTTATAACGCCAAGGATGGCCCTCTGGTTCACCTGCTGGAGCGTGGACATCAAAAGGCCAACGGAGGCCGGGTCGAGGGGATTCCCCACGTCCAGCCCGCCTACGAGGAGGCCGAGCGGGTTCTTACGCAATTAACCGCCCGCGCCATCGAGGAGGCGTCCGGGAAATGACCTATCAAGAGCTGCACCGCCTGCTGGAGGGAGGAATGAATATCCCGTTCGCGTTCCACCACTGGGACAAGCCCCCCTCCATGCCCTACGGGGTTTATTTTGACGACCGGACCAATAACTTTGGGGCTGACGGCATTGTTTATCAGGTGGTCCGCCACGTCAACATTGAGCTTTACGTGCGACAGCGTGACCCCGTGCTGGAGGCGCGCTTGGAGGCCCTGTTGGACGGCGCGGGCTTCTACTGGGACAAGGACGCCTCTTACGTAGACAGCGAACGGTTCTATCAAATCGCTTATGAAATTGAGGTGTAACTATGGCAAACAAGGTTCAATTCAACTTGAAAAAGGTTCACTACGCTCCCATTACAACCGGGGACGACGGGAGCATCACCTTCGGCGCGCCGGCGCATATCCCCGGCGCTGTCTCACTGACGCTTACCCGGCAGGGCAACGAGGTCAAGTTTATCGCGGACGGCGTTGTTTACTACGCCTCCTACTCCAACGAGGGCTACTCCGGCACGCTGACGATCGCCCTTATCCCGGAGCATTTCCGGAAGACCATCCTCAAGGAAGTGGAGGATGAGACGGATCACGTGTTGGTTGAGTATGCGGACACAGAAACCGCCCCCTTTGCCCTGCTGTTTGAGATTGAGGGCGACGAGAAGGCCACCCGGCGCGTGCTGTATTACTGCAAGGTGGGCGTGCCCGGCGAGGATGCGGACGGCCAGGCCCAGAAGACGCCCAAAACGGAGGCCATGGACATCACCGCGTCCGCCCTGGCCGATGGGCGTACCCGCGCCCGGACCATGGAGAACACGAGGGACGAGGTATTCAACAACTGGTTCAAGTCGGTTTGGGAACCCAAAATGGAGCCCGTCCCTGTCGCGCAGGCGGACGGTCCCGCGCCGGGTGGGAAGGAGTAAGGCATGGAAGCGACAGTAACGATCTGTGGCAAAGATGTGCGGTTTGTTTCCTCGGCAGCTACGCCGCTGAACTATAGGGCAACGTTTGGCAAGGACTTGCTCCGGGATCTGCGCACCGTTTCAGATGAAATGGAGAACGGCGAGTGGAAGGACTCGGGCCTCTCCCTTTCCGCCCTAACAGTCTATATCGGTATGGCTTAC
>CANOYV010000076.1:0-9415 GCA_947571605.1 uncultured bacterium
CGATGAACCAAATCAGCCCGTAGAGATCCATGATATTCTTTTCAATGGGCGTCCCGGTGAGCAGCAGCTTGAAGGCACCCCCGGCGATGCGCTTGAGGGCTTTTGCCTGTTGATTACCCTCCTGGTAGACGGCCGAGAGGGCGTTGGCCTCCTCAAATACCACCAGATCCCAGGGCACGGCCCCGGCCTCGTCCTCGTGCCCGGCGGCAAAGTCGTAGGTGGTAATGACAACGGCGTCCTGGAGGAATGGATTTGGCTCGTCCGCAATTGCCAAAGCATCACACTGGGCGCGGGTGGAGAGAATGACATAGGGGACGGAATAGAACTTTTCCATCAGTTCTGTCCACTGGCAGAGCAGGTCGCTGTTGGGAACAGCCAGCAGGATGCGCCGCCCCCCAGCCACTTCTGGGTGATAACCAGCATGGCCTCGTGGCTCTTGCCTAACCCGGCCTCATCGCACAGCACCGCGCCTTTTTGATACGGGGAGCGGATGGCAAAGTCCGCCGCCGCAATCTGGAAGGGATAGATTTTGCTGTTGGATGAGGCATAGACCGGCACAAACCTATCCTTGTCAGATAGTTCCTCAAGCATCCTGGATATGTAGTAGTCATGAAACGGAGTATGCTCCATCATCCATCTTCCTTGTATTTACCGCATTAGTTTTTAAGCAGTGTGTATATTTTCTTTAGGCTCCCTGCCAGCTCAAACAAATCAAGAAACATGACCCGCACAGTAACACCATCGCCAGAGTGAAACTCAATGGCCTTATCCGATACCATATCTGTCATCGGATAAAGCAGGATAACAGAGTTTGCGGCGTACTTTTTCTGATAGGCATACATCTGGTACATATCCGCCTGGGCAATGCCGTAGTTGGCTTTTGCATTGGACAGGAGCTTCCATTTGGTGTCCATGACAAAAATGACCCCATCTGATTTGCGTCTTACAACGATATCCGGCCTCATGGAAAAACGTTTGTCCGGATCGTCAAACAGGTGATATGTCCTGTCCTGGACAGATACCTGGAACTCGTTTCCCGATAAGAGCTTTTTGAGTTTTAGGGCAACAAAACGTTCAAACAGGATTTCCATTGGGAAAAGCAGGGCGTAAGCCACCTCGGATCCGGCAAAGGAAGTAAAGCTCCTGCCTGTGAGGAATACCCTGCACCAGAGAAGTGCCGTTTCATAATCCCACATGTTCCGCTCCGAAACGCATTTTATAAAGTCCCCCTCATGGTCTGTCGAAGCATCCACCCCGGCAAACATGTTCAATAGGGTTTTTATATCCGCTTTATTCCGAATGGACGTTGTTTTGCGGTAAAGATACAATAGCGCCGCTTTGATCAGCTTGTTTTCCGGACGGTTATGGTTGAATTCGTCGAACTTTACAAATGTACGCTCTTTGTGGGCGAAATTCCGTTTGATATGTTCCGGGAAAACGATCTTCCCTTTCACCGTGTTCTCGTTGGATTCCACCGCTTTATAGCCGCTTTGCAAGCCGCGCTTGACGATGGCGAACACTTCATCAAGGAACATTCTGATGAAAATTTCAAAGAGGTTCATCCTATCAACGTTGACGTGGGCGGTCTGGACAGATTTGTAGGGCATATCGCGAAGTGACCTCAACATCTCTACGACCAGCCTTTTGACCCGGCTATCTCCATCGCCCGTTTTGGAACAAATCTTTGGAAGGATCTCAATCATGGTGCCATCATTCATTGCGATGAGGCCGATGTAATTTTTTGCGGTGATCATTTTGCCAATCCCTTTGCGGGCCGACAGGCCCATCAGCTCCAGCGCGTCATCCCCCCTGCCCCGGTTCAAAAGCAGAAATTTCTCAAGCTGCTCAAACGTGTGTTCCGGCAAGGTGATACACCCGGCTGCCTCCCTGTCTGATACAAAAGATTCATATTCTCTGATGGGGATCAGATTCCTTTTGTTCATAGCGATACCTCAATACACCTTTTTACACCCGTGTCATCACTAAATAGAGCGGTAAGCATCGATGTTGTCAAAAGCGGCCCGGTTGATCTCATAAGAGAAAGCTTCCTCCAAGTCCATATCCGTATTGCCGAACAGCTCCGGGCAGTTAATGCTTCTCGCGATAATGAACTGTTCTGCCTGCGTATCTTTGTTGTTGTCGCCCAGCACAAGCCGGATCTTTTCATAGTCATCGTAGAAATACTCCTGGAGCAGCGGTATGATTTGATTCTCAAAGATATCCGCTAACTGCTCAATAGCCGGGTTATCCTTGAGCGGCATAAAATAACCATGGCCAATCGTATGTTCCCGGTCATAGAGGACGGTTATTTTTTTGTTCATGCGTTCCAACAGCTCCTTGATGGAGATATCCTCCACGCTGACGCCCTCCAACACTTTGGGATCAGGCTGCATTTCCCTAAATCGGAAGCGGCGGCGCAGGGCTGTATCTATGGTTGCGATGGAGCGGTCGGCCGTGTTCATGGTGCCAATCAGATACACGTTATCCGGGATACCGAAGGGTTTTTGTGAATATGGCAATTTGACCGTTGTCCCTTCCGGTTGCCCGATCCGCTTCGACGGTTCCATCAGTGTGATCAACTCCCCAAAAATTTTGGAAATATTGCCACGGTTGATCTCATCAATCACAAAGACATAATTGCTGTTTGGCTGTGCTTCGGGCTGGCCTTTAAAATGCTTCAACACCAACGCCATTGCATCAGCGGCAGAAATATTGAGTCTGTAGACTGAAGCGAGTGTCATCGTTGCGCCATTCAACGTGGTGATATCTTCATAGATGCCTTTTACCAGCCACTTTACCTGTCTCAACCTCTTAAGTTCCTCGTATTCGTCATGCCATTCGTATTCGCCCGTGACCACACCGATCGCGTCAACAGTAGTCGAGCTATAGCAGGAAAATACCAGATCACCCACCTTCATCCGATTTATAAAGGCATTCAAGACATTACGGCCGCCGTCAAAATACTCGGTTTCGTCTGTAATCATCTCCCCATAGCCGTCCCAGCCAATCCGAATATGGTTATTCTCCATGCATTCTGTCCTGACAGGATTCTCTCCCGTTCCCCACAGGGACACCTTCCACACAACGGGAGCATCATTCAGCCCGAATCCCTGGCGATCCTGCTTTGCGATTGGCTGGCTTGCACGATCACAAAAGGATTTGAAAACGCCGGGAGCGATTTCATATTCAATCCCTTTTGCGTCCTCATCCCCCTGCTCCATAATCGACCTGATCCCCTCAATGAACTCCTCATATCCATAGGACTGGTGGAAGGTAGTGAACTCAATCAGGCCGTCCGCTTTATAGCCGCCATAGCGTTTGATCACATTCTCATACGGTTCCGACTGAATCTCGGCCAAGGGTTTATTTTCGATGATGGCAACTGCATAGATCACAGTGTGATAGGTCTTTCCGGTGCCGGGAGGGCCATATAAAATCGTGTTCTTGCCAGTGTCTACCCTAGAGCTCCCCTGCCCACTGAGAATTCCGCTCACCTTGCATGCCTCCTCTTGCGCCATCTGGCTGCCATAATAGATAATGTCCATCGTCAGAAGATGGAATGCCGGATCCTGATAGCAAGCTTCGTCCAGCCGTGCCTTGCTCATCTCCCGCAGACCGGCATCCTTTTGGACAGCTTCCAGAACTTTTTCGCAAAGTTTGCTGTATTCCGTCAGTGCCAGTTCGGCTTTACTCCCTTGGGTCGTCTGCCGAACCGATTGGAAACCCAGCAGATTCGCAAAGTCTTTATACATTGTATATTTGTAGAGATAGTATTTCTCAGGATACTCAAATGCAAGATAAACGGAAATTGCCCGTAAATCCTGATAGTGATTATTTGCCTTTCTTCGGCTTGGATCAGAGTTTCGATACCGCTCCAGACATTTATCACAGCCATCCCGAAATTCAGTATATCGCAGGGACAACGGCCTGCTCTCATCCAAAAGAATTCTGAACAGCTTTCGGACAGTTTCCGGCTCCTGCAGGGCAAAAGCACAGATCATTTTGTAGGGATAGTACATGGAGGAGGTCAGCAAATTTCCGCCGTCCTGTTTACCGTCCCGCGGACGCTTATACTTCTCCCCTGCCCAGCGCAATGCCTCCCGAAGCATCCCGGCAAAATCCTCAGCCTCTATATTCCAATACTTTTTGTAGCGGCTGATTACCTCCCATTTATACCGTTCTTCATCATCCCTGCGGGGAAAGTCTGCCTTGTACGCAGAAATAACATCCTCAATCGTGGGGCGGCGGTACCCCTCGCCGACATACTCGTAGAGGCCGGTTCCAACGTTCAGGAAAAAAGCCGCATGATGATCAGAAATCCCCTGATTCATCATATTGTAGCAATAGTCGCTGGGGATAATGCTGGAGGGGTTCGTTCCAAATTTTTCATGGACAAGATCAATAATCTCCTGCCGCTTCATCCTCGTCCCCAAAGGCACATCCTTTAAGCATTCCCGAAATTGATCGATAATTAACATCTGATTGCCTGTCACGCTCAGCACTCCTTCTAGACACATTGATCGGTTTCTCCTGCTTGTTGGCAGCATCAGCATTGTATTTGTCATTTTATCACATAATCCTTCTCTTGAAAATACCTCATTCAAGTTCAGAATTGTAATGTAGCCTCTGGCGTGCTACACTATGGGCAGAATCTTTATAGGAGTGATAAGCATGTGGTTCATTTTTGCGCTGCTGTCCGCCGTATTTGCCGCACTCACCTCCATCCTGGCTAAGGTGGGGATCGACGGCGTCAACTCCAACCTTGCCACCGCCATCCGCACCATGGTGGTAGTCGCTATGGCCTGGGGCATGGTGTTCCTCACCAGCGCCCAGGGCGGCATTGCGGAGATCAGCCGGAAAAGCTGGCTGTTTCTCATTTTATCCGGGCTGGCCACCGGCGCGTCTTGGTTGTGCTACTACCGGGCCATCCAAATCGGCGAGGTGTCCAAGGTGGTGCCCATCGACAAGCTGAGCGTGGTCATCACGCTGGTGATGGCGGGGGTGTTTCTCCACGAGAAGTTCACGCCCAAGTCCGTCATTGGATGTCTCCTGATTGGCGCAGGCACGCTGGTTATGGTTCTGTGAAGCGATTCCACTTGCCAATGTTTTCTTATGAAGGAGCGATTAAAATGCCAATGATCGGAGCCGTCATTGTACCACACCCCCCTCTCATCATCCCCACCGTAGGCCGGGGCCAGGAGCAACAGGTCCAGGCCACCATTGACGCGTACCGCGCTGCCGCCCGGCGGGTGGCGGAATGGGAGCCGGAGGTTTTGATCATCTCATCCCCGCACGCCGTCATGTACGCCGACTATTTCCACATCTCCCCCGGCTCGGGCGCGTCCGGGAGCATGGCCTCCTTCGGCGCACCTCAGACACAGCTTTCGGTGAAGTATGACGCAGAACTTCGGCAGGAGTTGATCCGCCGGGCCGAGGCGGCGGGCCTCCAGGCCGGGACGCTGGGGGAGCGAGACCCGTCCCTGGACCACGGCACATTCCTGCCCCTCTATTTCCTCCGGGAGGCCAGGAGCACCTGCCCCATTCTTCATATTGGCCTGTCAGGCTTTTCTCCTTTACAGCATTACCAACTGGGACAGTGTATTGCGAAAGCAGTGGACAAGCTGGGCTGCAGGGTGGTGTTTGTGGCCAGCGGCGACCTGTCCCACAAGCTCCGGGACGACGGCCCCTATGGCTATGCCCCGGAGGGGCCTGTGTTCGACCGCCGGGTCACCGCCGCCATGGAATCCGGGGACTTCCTGCAATTCCTCACCATGGACCCGGCCCTATGCGAACGGGCGGCGGAGTGCGGCCTACGCTCCTTCCAGATCATGGCCGGGGTGCTGGACGGCCTGGGAGTGGAGCCGGAGCTGCTCAGCTATGAAAGCGTCACTGGGGTAGGCTATGGCGTGGCCACTTTTACCGTCACCGGCCCAGATGAGAGCCGCTATTTCGCCGCCCAGTACGAGGAGATGGAACATGCCCGCCTCGCGGAGCGCAAGGTCGCGGAGGACCCCTGGGTGCGGCTGGCCCGGCTATCGCTGGAAACCTACGTGCGGACGGGCAAACGGCTGGAGCGTCTGCCGGACGGCCTACCCTCCGAACTAACCGGCAGAACCGCCGGGGCTTTTGTTTCCCTCCATGCCCACGGGCAGCTCCGGGGCTGTATCGGTACCACCGGCCCCACCATCGGCAGCGTGGCCTGGGAGATCGTGCAGAACGCCGTGTCTGCCGGGACACGGGACCCCCGTTTTCCACCCGTCACTAAACTTGAGTTGGATCAGCTTGAATATAACGTAGACGTGCTGGGAGAGCCGGAGTCCATCTCCTCCACGGATCAGTTGGACGTGAAGAAGTACGGCGTCATTGTGTCCTGCGGCCAGCGGCGGGGGCTGCTCCTCCCCGACCTGGACAGCGTGGACACGGTGGAACAGCAAATCGGCATCGCCCGCCAAAAGGGCGGTATCAGCACTCAGGAGAAGTACACCATGGAGCGGTTTGAGGTGGTGCGGCACACATGAGCGCGAGATGTGAATTGTGCTTCCATCGCTGCGAATTGGCAGAGGGACAGACCGGCTTCTGTCGGGCCAGGATCTGCCGGGATGGGGCCGTTGTGCCACTGAACTACGGAAAGCTCACCAGCCTGGCCCTGGATCCCATCGAAAAAAAGCCCCTGCGCCGTTTCCGGCCCAGGAGCCTGATTCTATCTGTGGGCAGCTTCGGCTGCAACCTCCGCTGTTCCTTCTGTCAAAACCATGAGATTTCCATGGCCGGGGACGGTATGATCCGGACGGTGGACGTGTCCCCGGAGCAGCTGGCGGACAAAGCAGAAGAGCTGATTTCCCAGGGAAACATCGGCGTGGCGTATACCTACAACGAGCCTCTGGTGGGCTACGAGTACGTCCGGGACTGCGCCGCCCTTGTCCATGATCGGGGCATGGACAATGTGCTGGTCACCAACGGCACCATTGCGGAACAGCCCTGGCGGGAACTTCTCTCCCTCCTGGATGCCACCAACATCGACCTCAAGGGCTTCACCCTGGCGTGGTACCGCCGCCTGGGCGGCGATCTGGACACCGTGAAGCGCTCCATCACCCTGGCGGCGGAGCGGTGCCATGTGGAGGTCACCACCCTGCTGGTCCCCGGCGAAAACGACAGCGTGGCGGAAATTCACGCCCTGGCCCAATGGCTGGCGTCGGTGAATCCAGATATTCCCCTGCACCTGTCCCGGTTCTTCCCTCAATACGAAATGCAAGACCGCCCGCCCACCCCGGTGGAGGACGTTTACCGGCTGGCGGACGAAGCCCGTATCTGGCTGACCTACGTCTACACGGGGAACTGTTGAGGGGGTAAGCATCAATACCGATCAAAACAGGCGAAGATCTCCTGTGCCCGGGGCAGCGTTAGTCCTGCGGGAACCACTCCTCCGCCGCAGACGGCACCCAGGCCCTGCTCTGTCGCCAATTTCATCAACGCGGCCACAACGCTCTCCACGCTCCGGCCCGCCAGATGCTCCCGGGCATAGCGTACCATATAGGCCAGCGCCCAGGTCTGGCCGCCGTCCACCAGCTGCTCCACATAGCGCAGATCCATCTCGCGGTCGCCCACAGAGAGGGTGGTTTTGCCAAAGCACTTGACCTTCAACCGCTCCTGCCGATAGCCGTCCCCCCGGTAATTCTTCCGGGTTTGGCTGTCCCCAGACAGGTCGATCACCCGGTTCCCGGTGGGCAGGTGGAACCCGGGTGCGGTCAGGCCAGGGACAGGATGCCCCTCCAGCGCCGCCCGGGCTTGGTCCGTGATGTCCCGGGCGTGGTAGGCATCCATCTGCACAACCTTGTCCGCGATGTGGAAATAGGCTCCGCAGCTTCCCACCACCAGAATCAGGGACACCCCAGCCTTCTGCCACAGATCCAGCGCCCGTTCCAAGAACGGGGTAATGGGCTCCTGGTCCCGGGCGATTACCGCCTGCATCAACTCGTCCCGCACCATGAAGTTGGTGGCGGAGGTGTCCTCGTCCATGAGCAGCACCCGGCTCCCTGCCTCCAGGGCCTCGGCGATGTTGGCCGCCTGGGAAGTGCTGCCGCTGGCGTCCAGGGTGGAGAATTCCGTGGTGTCCCGCCCGCTGGGCAGATGGTTGATAAACAGGGAGATGTCGGTGTCCGTCACCTTACGGCCGTCCTCTGCCCGGATCTTCACGGCGGTGGCGTCGGTGATGACGTACTCCCTACCGTCCCCGGCAATGTGGTCGTAGACGCCCCGCTCCAAGGCTTTCAGCAGGGTGGATTTTCCGTGATAGCCCCCTCCGGCGATGAGAGTGATCCCCCGGCGCATCCCCATGCCCCGGACCGGGCCCCGGTGGGGCAGCTCCAGGGTCACCGCTATGGACTCCGGGGCCTGGAAGGGCACGGCGTTTTTCATGGGCCGATCGGACACACCGCTCTCCCGGGGCAGGACGGACCCGTCCGCCACGAAAGCGGCTAGCTCCAGCCGGGCCAGCTCCTCCCGGATGAAATGCTGGTCCTCCGCCAAATGGATGATCTGCTCCACTTCCCCTTTGGGGGCGCTGGCATATAGCAGGCCCTGCTCCACGCAGACAGGAAGAAAGCCAAAGAGGATTTTTTCCAGTTCCCGGGCGTTGATGGTCCGTCCATTAGCGGGAAAGCCCACCTCAAAACGCAGGGTGACAGCCCCGGCACGCACTTGACAGTCCGTCCGCTCCAATACCTCCTGGCCGGGGCTGGTGACTGCCAGCACACCGCTTTTGCCGGAGCCCTTCGCCTGCCGGGAGAACCGC
Organism: uncultured bacterium; assembly: GCA_947571605.1. Taxonomy (GTDB): domain Bacteria; phylum Bacillota; class Clostridia; order Oscillospirales; family Oscillospiraceae; genus Enterenecus. The sequence continues at coordinate 8,792 of CANOYV010000076.1, forward strand.
CCCGCCTGACGGGCAAAGCGGCGAAGAAGGTAGTCCTCCAACGCCGTACGGTTCCACGGGGTTTCCCAGCAGTTTACCAGGAAGCCCGCTGTCCGATTGTCCACAGTTACGCTAAGTTGGGACGGCGCGGCGAAGGGGTCCCCCTGGACGTGCTCAATGTTCAGGACATATTTCCCGAAGGACCAGCTCCCCGCTAGGGATTTGTAGGCAGGATAGCTCCTGTGGTCGATGGCCCGTAGGGCAGAGCGCAGTTCTTCCGCTGTTTTCATGGCAAAACACCGCTTTCAGATGGTTTGTCGGCACCTCTGCCGGTTTCTTCATGATATTAGCTTTTATCCCGAAAGTCAAGATAAGCGCGCTGCTTCTTTTTACGTTATTCCGGGAGCGCCATGCAGACGCAAACCTCCCAACAGGGCTTGTCCTTCTGAATCATAAGCGTCTCCCCCACCCTTGGATATTTTCGGCGGCTCACTTCAATATGTGAAAATCTGCGAAGTATTTTCCCATTACACCCATTGAAATTACGTGATTTTTTGTTGGTACTTTTTGCCCCCTTGGTAGGTACTGAGGAATCCGACCAATTAGGTTATCAATGACTGGGCCTAAAAAAATGCCTCGCTGCTC
>CANOYV010000077.1:0-9144 GCA_947571605.1 uncultured bacterium
CGCCGAAACCTACCGGAGAAATCCGGCAAGGCGCGGCGTCTCCTACCTCATCCAGCTTTTTCAACAGCTTTATTATCAGGCCGATGTGGTACACGGTGGGCGTTTGCCCGTCCACGTCCACTTCGTCATGGACGAGTTCGCCAATGTAGCTTTGCCGGACGGCTATGCCCGGCTCCAGGCCACCATGCGCTCCCGGAACATCATGGCCACCATTATACTACAGAATATCTCCCAGTTGAAGTCCCTTTTCAAAGACGACTGGGAGGGCATCATCGGCAACGCGGACAGCTTCATCTACCTGGGCGGGAACGAGCAATCGACCCACAAATACGTTTCCGAGCTGCTGGGGAAGGAGACGATCCAGACCCAGACCAGCAGCCAGAGCAAGGGGCGCAACGGCTCCTACAGCCAGAATTTTCAGCAGGCGGGCCGCGAGCTCTTGACCCCCGATGAAGTGCGTATGCTGGACAACCGGCTTTCCATCGTCCTGATCCGGGGGGAGGCCCCGGTGATGGACGCCAAATTCGATTTGGAACGGCACCCCAACCTCAAGTACACCGGGGACGGCGGGGCCGCCCCTTACGTCCACAACGCCAAGTGTCTCTATGACGCGGGCGATCTGGACTTTGAATTTACATCCCTGGACGAAACCGAAATCATCGACGAATTGGAGGAATCTGACCATGAAAAATGACCGCAGTAACAACCACGACCTGACCCGTTCCCGCGCCAAGGCCCGCCGCTGTATGGCGGCGTGGACGGCCCTGGTGCTGTCCCTGGCCCTGTTCACCCTTCCGGCCTTCGCCGCCGCTGGCGGCGGCAGCGATCCCCTGTCCATCGTCAACAACCTGTCCGACTTCATTTTCTCCTGCATCAAGGCCATCGGCGTGATCATCCTGGGCTGGGGCATCGTCCAGCTCGGCATGAGCATCCAGTCCCACGACGCCAGCCAGCGCAGCCAGGGTATGCTGTGCGTGTTCGGCGGGCTGATCATCGCGTTCAGCAAGGAGATTTTGTCCACCATCGGCGCGCTGTGAGGCGGCCCAATATCAACCGGGGAATTGTGTCTCATCATGAGACACAATTCCCCGTGCGGAGGTGATTTGCATTAGCGACAACTGGATCGTCAATATCCTGGAAAACGCGCTGACGGACTGGAACGGCAAATTGTCCGAGATATGGGCCCTGCTGACGCAGACCCCGCAGAGCTTCAAAGGCGGGGACATCTGGACGATGATCACCGGCATCCACAACGCCATGGTGGGGATCGGCTATGGCCTGCTGGAGAGCATACCCCTCTGGCTGGTGGCCCTGCTGGGCAGCCTGTTCATCACCGTCATGTCGTTCATTCTGCTGCTGACAGTGTACGGGCGGTTTTTCCGGCTCTATATGTTCACCGCCCTGGCCCCGCTCCCCCTGGCGTCCTTCGCCGGGGAGGGCACCGCCGCCAGCGGGAAAGCATTCCTCAAAAACTACATCGGCGTGTGCATGGAGGGGGCGGTGATCGTGCTGGCCTGCCTGATCTATTCCGCGTTCCTGTCCAGCAGCACCCCGGCCGCCGACGCCAGCCTGCCCGCCGTCACCATGGCATGGCAGTACATCGGCCAACTCATCTTCAATATGCTTATTTTGACCGGGCTGGTGAAGGGGGCCGACAGGGTGGTAAAGGAGATGTTGGGGCTATAGGGAAATACAACATCATCTACGCAGATCCGCCATGGAAATACGGCACATGGCACTCTGCGGACCGGCACTACCCCACCATGCCCATTGAGGACATCAAGGCCCTGCCCGTGTCCGAGCTGGCCGCCGAGGATTGCGCCCTGTTCCTCTGGATCACCATGCCCATGCTCCATGAGGCGTGGGGGGTGATGGAGGCATGGGGCTTTCGCTTTGTCACCGCCGCCTTTGTCTGGGTGAAGCTGAGCCGGAAATCCAATACGGTATTTTGGGGGCCGGGCCACTGGACCAGGGCCAACGCGGAGCTGTGCCTTCTGGCGACCAGGGGCCTCCCCAAGCGGCGGGCCCGGAACGTCCACCAAGTCATCATCTCCCACGTCCAGGAGCACAGCCGGAAGCCGGACGAGGCCCGCCGCCGCATTGAAGCCCTCATGGGGGACGTGCCTCGTGTGGAGCTGTTCGCCCGCCGCCCCGCCCCCGGCTGGGACGTGTGGGGGAATGAAGTGGAAAGCACCATTGACTGGGTAGAGACATAGAAAACCGCCCGCATATTCGCTGGCGGTTTTTGCCGGTCTATGTATCTTCTCCAGGGATGGTTCCGAACAGGATACGCAGATAGTCCCGGCGGCCGTATAGTACACGATCCACATAGACATCCCCGCCATGGGGCCGGTAGAAAACCATGTAGCTCCCGCTCACGAGAAAACGGTAGCCAGCATTTTCCCCGGCAATCGCGGACAGGGGAGAACCCATCTCCGGGAACATCTTCAACTGATCCACCGCGTCCATGATCTTGTCCACCACACGCTTTGCGGCAGACGGGTTTTGCAGTTCGTGGGCAATGTGCTCCCAAATATCGTCCAAATCGTGGAGCGCCTGTGTAGAATAGCGGATATTACTCCCCATGGGCCCGTTCCTCAAAGTGTGCCCGCACATTTTCCGGTGTCAACCAGCCCTCAGTTTCCCCGGACTTCCGCCCCACGGCAAGCTCGCCCATCAGTTTGAGCGTGGCCTGGGTTTTTTCGTAGTCCTGGATATCCAAAATGGCATATTTGCCGCGGCCATTCTTTGTCAGAAAGACTGGGGAACCCACGGCTACATCGTGCAGCACTTCGCTGTAATTGCGCAGATCGGAGATAGGTTTGATGTTCGGCATCCGATTCAACCCCTTTCTATCTCACAGTATACGCCAATCCGCTGTAAAATTCAACAACAAGTTTTACTACACTAAAATTGAGGTGATCCATTATCGAAATCAAAATTCCCAAAGAAGTACGCCAGCACAAGGAAAGCATTTTCTTCGGCCTGTCCGCCCGGCAGTTCTTCTGCGCCCTGTTCGCGGTGGGACTGGCCGTGGGCGTTTACCTGCTGCTGGGTCCCATGCTGGGCAAGGAGACCGCGAGCTGGGTGTGCATCCTGGCTGCCGCGCCCGTGGCCGTGGCCGGGTTCTTCCACTACAACGGCCTGACCCTGGAGCAGTTTGTGTGGGCCTTCATCAAGTCCGAAATTCTGTGCGCCGGGGAGCGGCGCTTTGTGTCCGAGAACTTCTACTATAGCCTGTTCCACCGAAAGGGGCGTGACGACTTTGATTAAATCCCTCGCCGCCGCCAACAGGAGCGAACGGGACAAGTTCACCATCCCCCGCAGCGTCCAGCAGTCTATCCCCGTCAAGCGCATCTACGGGGACGGCATCTGGCAGGTGGGCCGGAAGCACAGCCGGACATGGCGGTTCACCGACGTGAACTACGCCGCCGCCTCCGAGGATGACCAGCGGGGGATCTTCCTGTCCTACGGCGGGGTGCTCAACAGCCTGCCCACCGACGCCGCCGCGAAAGTCACCATCATCAACCGCCGCCTCAACCCCGTGGACTTTGAACGCTCCATTCTGATGAAGGAGCGGGGGGACGGCCTGGACGAGTACCGCAGGGAATCCAACCGCATCCTCACCCAGCGGGCCGCCGAGAGCAATAATTTGGTCCAGGAGAAGTACATCACCCTGTCCATCCCCCAGCGGAAGATCGAGGAATCCCGCGCCTATTTCCGGCGGGTGGACGCCAACCTGTCCAAGAGCTTCGGGCGGCTGGACAGCGGGGCCCGGCCCGTGTCCAACCATGACCGGCTCCGCATCCTCCACGACTTTTTCCGCCCCGGCGAGGAACAGTATTTCACCTTCGACCAAACCGCCGCCATCCGCCGGGGCCTGGACTTCAAAGACCTGATCTGCCCGGACGGTATGCGGTTCCGGGCCAGCTATTTTGAGATGGGGGACAAGGTGGGCCGCGTCCTGTTCCTCAAGGACTACGCCAGCTACATCAAGGACAGCATGATATCCGCCCTGTCCGACTTCCCCCGAAACCTCATGCTGTCCATCGACATCCTGCCCATCCCCACCGACGAGGCCGTGCGGGAGATACAGAGCCGGATCATGGGCATCGAGACGGACATCACCCGCTGGCAGCAGCGGCAGAACGACAAGAACAATTTCACCGCCGCCGTGCCCTACGACCTGGAACAGCTCCGGGGGGAGGCCAAGGAATTTCTGGCCGACCTCACCGAGCGCGACCAGCGGATGATGTTTGCCGTGGTGACGCTGGTGCATATCGCGGACAGCCTGGAACAGCTTGACGCGGACACCGACGCCCTCCTTTCCATCGGGCGGGAGCACCTGTGCCAATTCTCCGTCCTGCGCTACCAGCAGGAGGACGGGCTGAACACCGTCCTGCCCTACGGCCTGCGCCGGGTAAAGGCCATGCGGACCCTGACCACCGAGAGCACCGCCGTCCTTATGCCCTTCCGCGTCCAGGAGATCCAGGACCCCGGCGGCCTGTCCTACGGTATCAATGCCATTTCCAAGAACCTGCTGATCTGTGACCGCAAGCGGCTGATCTCCCCCCACGCCTTTTATTTGGGCGTGTCCGGCTCCGGCAAATCGGTGGGCATGAAGTCCACCATTGACAACGTGATCCTCTCTACCAACGACGAGGTGATCATCATTGACGCCGAGCGCGAGTACGGCCCTATCACCCGTTCGCGGGGCGGGGTAGTGGTGGAGATTTCTCCCAACAGCCCCCACCATATCAACCCCCTGGAAGTCGCGCTGGACTATGTGGACGGGGAAAACCCCATTGCCATGAAGTCCGAGCTGATCACCAGCATTTTGGAGCAGCAGATGGGGGTGGGCCGCTTGTCCGGCAGTCATAAATCCATCATTGACCGCTGCACCGCCAACGTGTACCAAAACTATTTCAACAGCCGGGGCAAGGCCCCCATGCCCCTCCTCACCGACTGGCGCAACGAGGTCATGCGGCAGGTGGACCCGGAGGCCCGTGAAATTGCCCTGGCCGCCGAGCTGATCACCGAGGGCAGCTTGAATGTGTTTGCCCACCCTGGCAACGTGGACATGAACAATCGGATCGTCACCTTCGACCTATATGAGATGGGGGAGCAGCTTCGCCCCACCGCCCTGGTGGTGACATTGGAGGCCATTCAGAACCGGGTAATGGAAAACCGCAAGCGGGGTAAATTCACGTGGGTATTCCTGGATGAAGTGTATTTGTACTTCAAGTACCACTACTCCGGCGAATTTCTCTACCGGGCCTGGAAGCGGTTCCGCAAGTACGCGGGCATCATGACCGCCGCCACCCAAAACGTGGAGGAATGTTTGAAATCCGAAACGGCCCGGCTCATGCTGGCGAACAGCGAATTTCTGCTGCTGTTCAACCAGGCGGCCACCGACCGGGCCGAGCTGGGGCGGCTCCTGCATATCTCCGACACGCAGATGGGCTACATCACCAACGCCGAACCGGGCCACGGCCTGCTGAAAATGGGCGGTTCCCTGGTGCCCTTCGCCAACACCATCCCCAGGGACACCGAGCTCTACCGCACCCTGTCCACCACCCCCGGCGAGAATTAAATCTCACCATGAGACACATTTTTTTGACATGGGAGAAATCACGTTAGGGAGCTTATTTGACGGGATCGGCGTATTCCCGCTGGCGGCCCGCCGGAACGGGATCGTGCCGGTATGGGCCAGCGAGATCGTAAAGGCCCCCATTTCCATCACCCGGCGCCACTTCCCGGACATGGAGCATTTGGGGGACATCACCAAGCTGGACGGGGGGAAGATACCCCCCGTCCATGTGCTTACCTTCGGCTCGCCCTGCCAGAATCTTTCCCAAATTGGCAACAGGACAGGGCTTGCCGGGGTAAAATCAAGTCTGTTTTTTCACGCAATACGGATCATAAAAGAAATGAGGGATGCTACTGACAAACAATATCCAATTATCGCTGTTTGGGAGAACGTCATGGGAAGCCTTTCGTCAAATGACCGGCTGGACTATGCGGAAGTGCTCCGGGCGTTCACAGGTGCCAGTATTCCAATTCCTGCTTCTGGACGGTGGGCAAACGCCGGAATGGTGCGAGGCCCTGGGGTTGACCTGTGCTGGCGGCTTATGGACGCCCAATATTGGGCAATCCCCAGGCTGGCACGACGGCAGCGCATCTTCCTCGTGGCCGGTTTTGGAGGGGGGCGTGCTCACGAAATACTGTTTAAGCCCCGCCCAATGTTCCAAGTATCTCCGGCTGGCGGAGAAGGCGGGGTGCCCGCCGCCCAGGTTCATCGAGGCCCTGTTATTGAAGCAGGGGGGCGTATACCCATCGTCCGGCCCTTCCAGCTTTTCCGAATGAGGGGGGCGGCCAATGACCGCTACCACGTCCAGTTCCGGGACAGCTTCGGCTTTCTGAACGATCCCTTTCCCACCCTGCTGGCCGGGACGGTCTACCCCTTCGCGTTCTACTTTGCCGACGACCCTTTGGGCGGCTGTGTGCGGTTCCCTTCGGAGCTGGAATGTGAGAGGTTGATGGGCCTGCCCGATGGGTGGACGAAATACGGCGCGGAAGGGGAGGAGATCAGCCCGGGCCAGCGTTACCAGGCCCTGGGAAACGCCATCGCCCTGCCTTGCGCCGACTACATCATGGCGGGGATCAAAGAGGTACTTGACCCATAAATCCAGGGGCGCGTCCGCTATGGGCGCGCCCCGCTGCTTTTTTAAGGAGGGAAACACCATACCAAAAATAAAGGAACGGAACCAAACCGATAAGGTCAAAGGCAAGAAAAAGAGTGGTAAGCCCGCCCAGGCCAGCGCCCGCCGCGTCATGACGGCCAAGCTGAAAAAGGAGCTTGCCCAGCGGAAACGGGGCGGGGTCAGCCCCGCCGCTGAAATACCCCATGACAATATCACCGGCATCACCAGCACCGGCAGCATGACCACCGGCTCCGCCAGCGCCGACAGCAGCACCGGGGCCGTGGGGCAGGTGGAGCAGACCACCCAGGCCGCCGCCGATGTAGGTCGGGCCGCCAAACGTGGAGCGGCCATGGCTGTGTCCAAGGTGAAGCAGAAACGCCGGGAGGTCAAAGAGCGGCGGCGCCAGCCGGACGCCCAGGGCCAGCCCCCGGACACACCGGCCCCTGGCGGCCATAGGACGGACATCCCGCCCGGCCAACCGCCCCGTCAAGACCCTGCGGGGGACGCTTTCACTTCAACGCCCCCAACGCCGGGGGACCGTATGCGCCAGCGGGCGGCAGACCAGCGGAAGGAGCAGCTTGCCCGCCCCAGGGCGGGTACAGCGTTCCAGGGGGAGGCCCCAGCCTCCCCCCACTACGGCGGGGCCCGGCCAGCCCCTGGCCCTGCCACCACAAATCACCCCACCGGGGATCGATCTATCCATCCATCAATCAAAGAGCGCCCCCGGCACTCCAACGCACTAAAGGAGAAACCAGCGGCGGGGACTATCAGGCCCAAGGCCCGACAAGCGGCGGAACAGGCCGTCCGTGTCCGGGCGGCCCCTGCCAGCGCCCCCGGCCCCGCGGGGAGGAAGGCCGCCGCCGGGAAAATCGCTGACCGGGCCCGGAGGAAGGCCCAGCGGGAGGCCCAACGAGGTATGCTCCAGAAATCCAGGCAGACGGCCCAGGCCGCCGCCGACCTGTCCAAGCGGGCGGCCCAGGCCACGGTGAAGGCGGTGAAGGAGCTGATCGGCGCCCTGTCCGCCCTGGTGGGCGGGGGTGTGCTGGCCGCCGCCATGTGCGTGATCTTCCTGGTGGCCGCCGTGATCGCGTCCCCCTTCGGCATCCTCTTTGCCAACGAGCCGTCCCCTGGGGCGGTGCCGCTGGCCGCCGCCGTCAATCAGATCAACATGGAGCTGTCCGACAGGTTGGCCGCCCTGCAAACCGGGGATTACAGCGCCATCGACATCCAGGGCGCGGCCCCGGACTGGCGGGAGGTGGCGGCGGTGTTCGCCTGCAAGACCGCCATGGGAGCGGACAGCGTGGACGTGGCTGCCCTCACCCCGGACAGGGTGGCGCGGCTGAAAGCCGTCTTTTGGGATATGTGCGCCCTTTCGTCCAGCGTGGAGACCATCGACCACCCGGCCACGGATGATACCGAGGCGTGGACAGAGAAAAAACTGCACATCACCATCACCGCCAAGAGCGCGGAGGATATGCGCACAGCCTATGCGTTCTCCGCCGACCAAAACAGCACCTTGACGGAGCTGCTGGACGAGCTGGACGTGATCGGCGGCCTGCTGGCGAACCTGGGCATATCGGACGAAAAGGTGATAGAGGTCCTCCAACGTTTGCCGGACGATCTTTCCCCGGAACGGCGGGCTGTGGTAGAAACGGCTTGTAAGCTGGTGGGCAAGGTCAACTACTTTTGGGGCGGCAAGAGCAGCGCCATCGGTTGGGACCCCCGCTGGGGCACATTGATGAAGGTGACCTCGCCGGGGAATGTGACCAGCGGCACCTACCGGCCCTTTGGCCTGGACTGTTCCGGGTTTCTGGATTGGGTGCTGAAAAATGCGGGCCTGCCCAGCGACGGGCATTGGTATGTCAACCGAAATTTGACAGCGGTATCGACCGCCAACGCCAAGCCGGGGGATTTTGCCCTCTACCCGGACGCCTCCCATATCGGCGTGGTGGTGGGCCGGAACGAGGCGGGGAAGCTGCTGGTGTGCCACTGTGCCAGCGGGCAGAACAATATCGTGATCACCGAGTTTTCCGCCTCCGGCTTTACCGTTGTGGGCAAGCTGGCCTTTATGGACTAAAAAATAAATCTCATGGTGAGACACGATTCTTGTCGGGAATCAAATCTCACCATGAGACACATTTTTATCCTTCATTTGTTCCGGTCGTTTGTACTCGATCAACTCTCCCGCTTCTACTTTCAAATACCAGCACAGCTTACAAATAAGCCCAGTATCCATCCTCTGAAAATCATTACGGCAATATCTATTGAAATTGGCACGAGGAATGTCCAAATCCTTGCAAATCTGATTTTTAGAGATTCCGCGCGCTTTCAAAATACGCTCAATATTCAGCGTCAATGCTCCGTAATCCATAACAAAGTCCCTCTTTACTTAGGGCTTGCTGAAAAAAGCACATAAGGGAACAAGGACAGAATGGAACGG
>CANOYV010000078.1:0-9024 GCA_947571605.1 uncultured bacterium
ACATCATCTCCATCACCGACGGACAGATCTTCCTGGAGAGCGACCTGTTCTTCTCCGGCCAGCGGCCCGCCGTCAACGTGGGCCTGTCCGTGTCCCGGGTGGGCGGCGACGCCCAGACGAAAGCCATGAAGTCCGCCGCCGGAGCCATCCGCCTGGACCTGGCCCAGTACCGGGAGATGGAGGTGTTCACCCAGTTCTCCAGCGACCTGGACGACGCCACAAAACGGCAACTGGCCTATGGACAGGGCCTGATGCGCCTTCTGCGCCAGCCCCAGTATGCCCCCCTGTCCCAACACCAGCAGGTCATCGTGCTCACCGCCGCCCTGGACCATGTGATGCAGGAGGTCCCGCTGAGCCGGATGGACGAATTCCGCGCCGGGCTGCTGCTCGCCCTGGAGGAGGAGGCCCCGGACCTGTGCGCCCGGATCGACCAGAGCGGACGGCTGTCTCAGGACGACCGGGAGGAGATTCTGGACCTGGCCCGGGATTACCTGAAACAGTTCCAGGACGGCGGAAAACAGGAGGGCTGACATGGCCGGGACCAAGGAGATCAAAACCCACATCGAGAGCGTCCAGGAGACAAAGAAGATCACCAACGCCATGTACCTCATCGCCTCCACCAAGCTGCGCAAAGCCAGACAAGAACTGGACAATACCCGCCCCTATTTCGAGGCGTTGCGCCGGGAGATCAAGCGCATTTTCCGCACGGTGGAAAACGGCGTGGTGGACAGCCCCTACTTTTACCCCAACCAGGGCGAACCGCCCCTGGATAAACCCAGCGCCTGCCTGGTCATCACCGCCGACAAGGGTCTGGCCGGGGCATACAACCAGAACGCCATCAAAGAGGCGCTCAAGCTGCTGGAGCAGCACCCGGACACCAAGCTGTTCGTGGTGGGCGAGTATGGACGGCGGTTTTTCGCCGCCCACAATATCCCCATTGAGCGCAGCTTCCTCTACACCGCCCAGAACCCCACCATGGCAAGAGCCAGGGAGATCAGCGCGCTGCTTCTGGACGGCTTCCGGAAGGATCTATTGGACCGGATCTATGTGGTCTACACCGACATGGGGGGCGGCATAGCCTACGAGGCCAAGTGTACCCGGGTCCTGCCCTTCCACCGGACCCATTTCGCGGACACGGCCCTGACCGAACCGCCGGTGACATCCCAGTTCGAGTTTCTGCCCGACGTGAACTCCGTGCTGGACAGCATGATACCCAGCTATGTGTCCGGCTTTATCTACAGCGCCCTCATCGACAGCTTCTGTTGCGAGCAGCAGGCCCGCATGACCGCCATGGACAGCGCCAACCAGAACGCGGAAAAGCTGCTGGGCGAGCTGTCCCTGGAATTCAACCGGGTCCGGCAGTCGGCCATCACCCAGGAGATCACCGAGGTGTCCGCCGGGGCCAAGGCCCAACGTCAAAAGCACAGGAAAGAAGGTTGACGATGATGGAACGAGCGATCATCACTCAGATATCCGGCCCCGTGGTGGACGTGGAGCTGGTCAACGGTGAGCTGCCCCGCCTGCGGGAGATGCTCACCGTTGAGAAAAACGGCGAGCACCGGGTCATGGAGGTGGCCCAGCACCTGGACAGTAAGACGGTGCGCTGCATTATGCTCTCCCCCAGCGAGGGGCTGGCGAGGGGGCTGGCGGTGGACGTTCCCGGCCACACCATCCAGGTGCCGGTGGGCGAGGCCACCCTGGGGCGTATGTTCAACGTCCTGGGCCAGCCCATCGACGGCGGCGGTCCGGTGCCCGAGGGCACGCCGGTACAGTCCATCTACCGCAAGCCCCCCGCCTTTGACGAGCAGAGCCCGGCGGTGGAGATTCTGGAGACGGGCATCAAGGTCATCGACCTGCTGGAGCCTTACCCCAAGGGGGGCAAGATCGGCCTGTTCGGCGGCGCCGGCGTGGGCAAGACGGTGCTCATCCAGGAGCTGATCCACAACGTGGCCATGGAACACGGCGGCTATTCCATCTTCACCGGCGTGGGCGAGCGCTCCCGGGAGGGCAACGACCTGTGGCGGGAGATGCGGGAGAGCGGCGTGTCCGCCAAAACCGCCCTGGTGTTTGGCCAGATGAACGAGTCCCCCGGCGTGCGCATGCGGGTGGCCCTGTCCGGGCTGACCATGGCCGAGCACTTCCGGGACAAGGAACACAAGGACGTGCTGCTGTTCATCGACAACATCTTCCGCTTCGTCCAGGCGGGCAGCGAGGTGTCCACCCTGCTGGGGCGGATGCCCTCCGCCGTGGGCTACCAGCCCACCCTGGCCAACGAGATGGGCGAGCTCCAGGAGCGCATCACCTCCACCAAGGCGGGGTCCGTCACGTCGGTGCAGGCGGTATACGTCCCGGCGGACGATCTCACCGACCCGGCCACCGCCACCACTTTCGCCCATCTGGACGCCACCACTGTTTTGAGCCGCAAAATTTCCGAGCAGGGCATTTATCCGGCGGTGGACCCGCTGGAGTCCTCCTCCCGCATTCTGGAAGCGGACATCGTGGGGGCGGAGCACTACCGGGTGGCCCGAAAGGTGCAGGAGATCCTGGAAAAATACCGGGAGCTCCAGGATATTATTGCCATCCTGGGCATGGACGAACTCAGCGACGACGACCGGAAGGTGGTCGCCCGCGCAAGAAGGCTCCAGCGCTTCCTGGCCCAGCCCACCCATGTGGCGGAAAAATTCACCGGCATCCCCGGCGTATACGTGCCCCTGAAGGACACCCTGGAGAGCTTCGCCGCCATCGTGGACGGCGAGCTGGACCAGTACCCCGAGGCGGCGTTCTACAACGTGGGCGCCTGGCGCGACGTGGTGGAAAAGGCCAGAAAGCTGGAGGGCGGCGCGTGATGGATACCTTTCAGGTTCACATTCTGGCCGCCGACAAGACGCTGTATGAGGGACCATGTATTAGCCTCACCATCCCTGCCAGCGACGGGGAGCGGGGCATTCTGGCCCACCACAGCAGCATTATGGCCGCCGTGGTGCCGGGAACGCTGCGCTACCAGCCCCCCGGACAGCCGGTGCAGCTTTTGGCGGTGTCCCCCGGTATGGTGAAAGTGGAGGCCAATGAGGCGCTGGTGCTGGTGGATGCCGCCGAGCGCCCCGAGGAGATCGACGAAGCCCGGGCCCGCTGGGAGGCCGATCAGGCCCGGGAGGCCATTTTGCAGAAAAAGAGCCGGCAGGAGTATCAGCTCGCCCAGGCGTCCCTGGCCCGGGCGCTGAACCGCCTGCGGGTAAAAGGCCGGGAGCTGTAACCCCGGCAAGGTCAGGCAAAACAGCGGCCCCGTTTGGAAAACGGGGCCGCTGTTGATTTCCTTTATTTGAGGGGCAGTTCGAAGATCACGGGCGCGCCCCCGCAGCTCAACGAGCCTTCATAGACCTCCACCTTGCCCTGGTCCACCAGGTTGGTATACCACCCGTCCGGCGCGTCCACCCGCACCAGGGAACTCTTCCCCCGGAGGCTGAAAACCCCTGCCAGCCGGCGGCCGCCCGCCCGGTGTTCCGCGTATAAAATGTCATGAGGCAGGGCCTTCACCTCGTACCGGCTGTCGGTGAGGATGGGGTTCCTTTTCAGCGCGGCAAGCCCTTGCAGCAGCCCGGTGATATCCCCCTTGCCGGACCAGTCCACATCGTCCTTGTCGAACAGGCCGGGACGGTGGACGCACTCAGCCTCCTGCCCGCCATACAGCAGGGTCATGCCCTTCTGGAAGTAGAGCAGCGCCGTCCAGTTGAGCCGCGCAATCCCGTCCGGAATGACGAACGCCGCCCTGGCCCGGTCGTGATTTTCCAGAAAGCGCAGCTTTACGAAGTTGTCCGGGTAGATGACCTCCTGCCGGTTGATCGCTTCGGCGTACCGCGCCAGGGGGACCTCGCCCTGTAAGTACGCCTGGAACACGGGGAAAATATCGTAGTCATAGCTGGCGTCAAAGGCCTGGAAAATCTCGGCGTCGGACAGCACGCCCAGGCCCTCCGCCCGGCCGTTTTGGACAAAGGAGGGCTCCACCGACTCGGCCAGCCAGAAGCAGCCGGGCCGCACCCGCTCCACCTCTTCCCTGGCCCGCAACCAGAACTCCAGAGGCACCAGCGGGGCCACGTCGCACCGGAAACCGTCCACCATGGACGCCCAGTATTTCAACGTCTCAATCTGGTACTCCCACAGCCCGGGCTGGCCGTAGTCCAGGTCGATCACATCCCACCAGTCGCCTATCCGGTTGCCGAAGCTGCCGTCCGGCTTATGAAAGAACCACTCCGGGTGGTTCCGGGCCAGCCAGGAGTCGGGCGAGGTATGGTTATACACCACGTCGATGATACACTTCATTCCCAGCGCGTGGATGTCGTCCACCAGCCGTTTGAAATCCTCCAGCGTGCCAAACTCCGGGTTCACCGCCCGGTAGTCCCGGATGGCGTAGGGGCTGCCCAGCGTCCCCTTCCGGCACTTCTCCCCCACTGGGTGGATGGGCATCAGCCAGACGATGTCCGTGCCCAAGTCCCTGATGCGCTTCAGGTCCCGGCGGACCCCCTCAAAGGTCCCCTCTTGGCTGTGATTGCGGACAAATACGGAATACATCACCTGATTACGGTAAGCTTTGCCGGTGCTTTTTGCCATATCAATGACCCCTTTCACATGGTAAGCCGTCCGCGCCGCGCCCACGCGGGCGGGACCGCCGCTCACATGATACCATCAAACGGCGGGGCACGCAAGCGGACTTTTTGATCCCCCCATTCTCCGATGATTGGATATGGATTTTTTCACACCGGTGTGGTACAATACCAGCAACCCCCGCACAATGAGCAGGGGAAGGAGCGGATTACATATGGCAGACAAAATGGATGACAACCTGCTGCCCCAGGGGCAGGACGGCTTTGTGGTATATATTGACCCCGCTCTGATCCAGAGCATGGCGGACGTGTCCGCAAAAAAAGAGCAGGGCTTCCGGGAACTGCTGGAGCGGGCCGAAGAGGGCGACGTGGACGCCCAATACCGGGTGGCCATGAGCTATTGCAACGGCACCAACGGCGCCCAGCGGGACGAAGACCTGGCCTTCCAGTGGTTCACCAGGTCCGCAGAGGGAGACTATGTCGCCGCCCAGTACGGCCTCGGCCTGTGCTGGCTGCGGGGAATCGGTACGGAAAAAGACCCGGAGAAGGGTGCGCAGCTCCTGACCCAGGCGGCGGACCAGGGCTATCCCCCCGCCCAGTGTGAGCTGGGACTTTGCTATGAGCTGGGCACCGGGGTGGAGATGGACAAGGAGCGGGCCGCAGAGCTCTACCGGGAGGCCGGGGAGCAGGAGCACGCCCCCGCCCAGTGCAACCTGGGCTTCTTCTACTACCGGGGCATCGGCATGGAACAGGACTACCAGGAGGCGGTGAGCTGGTTCGCCAAAGCGGCGCGGCAGGAGTACCCCAGGGCCCAGGTGCTGCTGGGCGAGTGCTATGAGGCGGGGCTGGGCGTGGACCAGGACGTGGACCGGGCGGTGGAGCTCTACCGCGCCGCCCATCAGCAGGACTACGACGCGGGCACCTGCGCCCTAGGGGTATGCTACAGCCAGGGGACCGGCGTGGAAAAAGACCACCGGCGGGCTGCGGATCTATACCGCCGGTGCGCGGAGCAGGGCTACGTCAAGGGCCAGTTCCTGCTGGCCCAGTGCTATGAGCTGGGCCAGGGGGTGGAGCTGGACCTGCCCCAGGCGGCGGAGCTCTACCGTCGGGCCCACGAGGACGGGTATCCCCCCGCCACCTGCGCCTATGGCCTGTGTTTCGAGCTGGGCCAGGGAGTGGAGCAGGACCTTCCCCAGGCGGCGGAGCTCTACCGGCAGGCCGCCGAGCAGGGCTATGTCCCGGCCCAGTGCAACCTGGGTTTCTGCTATTACCGGGGCATCGGCGTGGAGATGGACGACAAGCGGGCCGTCCACTGGTTCGAGCTGGCGGCGGAGGCGGGCTATCCCCGGGCCCTGGGGCTGCTGGGGGACTGCTACGACTTCGGTTACGGCGTGGAGCAGGACCCGGAGAAAGCGGCCAAGCTGTACCAGGCCGCCAGCGACGGAGGCTATCCCCCGGGCGCCTGCTCTCTGGGGTTGTGCTATGAGCTGGGCCGGGGCGTGGAGATGGACAAGGCCAAAGCCATGGAGCTCTACCGCAAGGCCGCCGATGCCGGGGACGCACGGGCCCAGTGCAACCTGGGCTACTTCTATTACCAGGGCATCCAAGTGGAGGAGGACAACCAACAGGCCGTCCACTGGTTTGACCTTGCCGCCCAGCAGGGCCACGGCCGGGCGCTGTTCCTGTTGGGCCAATGCTACGAAGGCGGCTATGGCGTGGAGCAGGACTTCACCCGGGCGGCCAAGCTGTACGCCGACGCCGACAGCAAGGGCCACCCCGCCGGCGCCTGTGCCCTGGGACTGTGCTATGAGCTGGGCCGGGGGGTGGAGGCGGACAAGGCCAAAGCCATGGAGCTCTACCGCAAGGCGGCCCAGGCGGGCGAACCCCGGGCCATGTGCAACCTGGGTTTCTTCTACTATCAGGGCGTCGGCGTGAAGCGGGATAGCAAGCAGGCCGTCCACTGGTTTGAGCTGGCTGCGGAGCAGGATTACCCCCGGGCCTTCCAACTTCTGGGCGAGTGCTACGACAGCGGCTACGGCGTGGAACAGGACGAGGCCAAGGCGGCGGAGCTCTACCGCAAGGCCCACGAGGCAGGCTACCCCGCCGGCACCTGCTCTCTGGGGCTGTGCTACGAGCTGGGCACCGGGGTGGAAAAGGACCCGGCCCACGCCGTGGAGCTGTACCGCCAGGCGGCGGAGGCGGGCTATGTTCAGGCTCAGTGCAATCTGGGTTTCTGCTATTACCGGGGCATCGGCGTCGCGGAGGACGATGGCGAGGCGGCCAAATGGTTTGCCACGGCCGCCCAGGCGGGCCAGGCCCGTGCCCAGCAACTTCTGGGCGAGTGCTATGAAAACGGCTGCGGCGTGGAAAAGGATATCGGCAAGGCGGTGGAGCTGTATGCCAAGGCCCACGAGCAACACTACCCCACCGCCACCTGCGCCTTGGGCACCTGCTATGAGTTCGGCAAGGGCGTGGCGGAGGACAAGGCCCGGGCCGCCCGACTCTACCTGGAGGCCGCCCAGCGGGGCAGCGCCTGGGCCCAGTGCAATTACGGTTACTGCCGCTACCAGGGCATCGGCGTGGAGCAGGACTACCGGGAGGCGGTGAAGTGGTTCCGCAAGGCGGCGGATCAGGGCAGTACCCGTGGGATGTACCTGCTGGGCCGGTGCTATGAGCGGGGCGACGGCGTAGAACGGGACGTGCCCAAGGCCCGGGAGCTCTACCGAAAGGCGGCGGACGAGGGGTTTCAACCCGCTCAGGAAGCTCTGGACAGGCTGTCCGCCACGGCGGCTCCCACCCCGCCCGGATCAAAAAAATCCCCCGCGCCGGGCAAAAAAAAGCCGGGAGCACCCAAGAAACGCTCCTGGTGGCCCTTCGGCAAAAAGTGAGCGGTTTTTCCAACCCAAATACATAGAGACACAACAAGGGCGGGCCTGGCGGCCCGCCCTTGTTTCATTGCGCGGTGGGATTGACCGCCGGGGGCGCGCCCTCCGGGCCACCCCTCCCCCGCCACACCGGCAGCAGGCCCGCCGCCAACAGGAAGGGGATGGCGTAGGCCATGGGCATGGCGTACCGGTAGCTACCGCTCACCGGGGACAACAGCAACACCGCCACCGTCAGGATGGAGGGAAGCTGGGGCAGGATCAGAGCGTACCGCTTTCGCCGCAGGGCGTCCAGAAACGTGAACAGGATAACCCAGGGATAGCCGCCGATGCTGAACAGCAGCCCTGCCACCGGCAGGTGCTGGATGGCCCGCAGGCCCATTTGGATGGTGGGCTCCAGCCTGGCCAGCAAGGGCGGCGTGGGAATGCACAGCTCCGGATAGGAGGCCACCTCCCGGTTGTCGTAGTGGGTGTAGGACAGGGGCGTCTCATGCTGGAGGTAGAAGCCCGCGTACACGTTGCTGATGAGGGCCTGGACGTAGGCGTCCGGGTGGCGGCGGAGCATTTGCAGCCAGGCCCGGTAGTAGTCGGACATCTGCTCGTCGGTGGCGTCCTGGTTGAAGGTGAACTTCACCCCGTCGGACTGCATGGGGTCGTACAGCACATCGAAGCGGTCGTAGTCCAGGATGGCGCGGATAGCGCTCTCCTCCTCTTCCGTCACGTCCTCCGGGTAGGTGAGCACACACCGGGCGGTCTGCTGGAACAGCAGACCCAGAGTCTCCTGCTTGCCGCCGGGAGCCACGTTCCACATGGGCAGCAGAATCCCCATCCACACCACCTGGAACAGCGCCGCCGGAAGCAGCAGGGACGCCGCCACCCTGGAGCGCACGCCCCTGCACGCCAGACAGGCCAGCCCCGCGGCGAGGATGAAGAAAATCCCCTGGTTCTTGCTGAACATCACCATCCAAGCGTTGAAAAACAGCAGGGCGCAGAACCAGTTTCGCCTCAGGCAATCCCCCTTTGTCCGGGCAATCTCAAACAGCAGCACCGACAGCGTCAGGCAGAACAGGGAGAACAGCGAGTCCTTCAGCATGGTGATGGCGTACAGCGGGTAAAGGGGAAACAGGGCGGTAAAGATCAGCCCGCCCCGGAATATTTTGTGGGACAGGCCGAGCTGCCGCAGATAGAACCAGACGCCCGTCATCACCCCCGCCGTCAGCAGCAGTTGGAGCAGGTTATACAGCGCCACGCCCCAGCGGATGTTCCCCAGGGCCAGGCCGATGCGGGCGAAGAAGCCGAATAGCAGGGTGGTGAAATAGGGGTGGTGGTTGGTGGCGTACACCCCCTCCCCCCGGACGGGGGAATATTTCAGCCAATCCGTGGGGTAGTGCAGCGCCCAGGCGATCTGCATACTGGTGTCCGGGTTGTTCAGGCCGGGGAAAAACAGCGCGTAGTAGGGCAGCCAGCACAGGGCTGTCAGCCCCGCAGCCAGCAGGAAACGCCTCCGGTCAAAAACGGGCCGGTCAAGCTCCTTCCCCGCCGCC
>CANOYV010000079.1:0-8913 GCA_947571605.1 uncultured bacterium
GGCGGGGTGGTGGCACCCGTACACCTCCCGCCCCTGAAACGCGGTGTCGGCCCCCCTGTGGGCCGCTGTTTCAGATTGGGGGTCCGGGGCCGCCAAGGGCAATGCAGAGGTTCGATTTTTGTGCTGGATAAAGGCCGGGGGTCAAGTGCGCCCCCGGCCAAATCACGCCGCCCCGCAACGCGGGTCGGTTCAAGGGCTTCCGGGCTTTCGGGCCTCCCCTTTCGCGGGGATCACATTGGGCCTCCTGGGCTCACTCCGGGGGTCAGGTTGTGGGAAAAGCCCCGCCACAAGCCCGCTTGTGCGGGGATCACAGCGGGGATGTGACACAGAAAACACAAAAACACCCCGTTTTACGGCATTGTAAGGAGGAAATTATGCCCAGAGAAAAAGTGAAATTCGCCATGCGGATCAAGCCTGAAACCCAGGAGCTGGTCCGCCGATGGTATGAAAAAGACAACTGCCAGAGTCAGAACGAATTCATTGAGAAAGCCATCCATTTTTATGTGGAACACCTGGCCGCCGAGGAAAGCTCCAGATTCCTGCCGTCCGCACTGGTGGCCGCCCTGCGCTCCACGGTGCAGGGTAGCGAGAACCGCATCGCCCGTCTGCTGTTCAAGCTGACGGTGGAGATCAGCATGATGATGCACGTGCTGGCGGCGGGGCTGGAGATCGACAACAGCCAGCTGGACGCCCTGCGCTGGCAGTGTGTGCAGGAGGTGAAAAAGACCAACGGGGGAATCTCCTTCAAGGACACGCTGAAGCAGCATGAGGACGAGTGACCGCGCAAAAAAATCAGCGTCCGCCAAGGGGGTACTATGCCCTCTCGGTGAACCGAGTGTCGGTTCATGGTGGACTGCCCAGAAGGTATTCTCTCTAAGGATTTTTTAATCCAGAGGGATAACAAAAACGTGGGAGGTGCTGTCTACGCCGCGCGTCATTTTCAAGTGCCCGCACATCAAAGGTGGCGGTGAGAAGGCTGCCGCCCACCTGGGCAACTACGTCAAATACGTGTCCACCCGGGAGGGCGTGGAGCGCGTTGATCCTGGCAAAGCTGTACTCCCCGCCACGGAGAAACAGGCCCGGCTGGTGGCGCAGTTCCTCCGGGAGTTCCCGTCCAGCCGGGGGCTGTTCGAGTACGAGGACTACCAGGCCGCACCTACCCGGGGGAATGCCTCGGAGTTCATCACCCGCGCCATTGAGGACAACTACGAAAGCATCGCACAGCGGGAGAACTACGTGGACTATATCGCCAGCCGTCCCCGCGTCCAGCGTATGGGTGCCCACGGCCTGTTCACCGCTGAGGGCGGCCCGCTGGTACTGTCCCAGGTGGCGGAGGAGGTGGCGCACCACCCCGGCGTGGTGTGGCTGCCCATTATCTCCCTGCGGCGGGAGGACGCGGCGCGGCTGGGCTATGACAACGCGCAGAATTGGAAGGAGCTGCTCACCCGCTCGGCGCCGGAGATAGCCAAGGCCATGGATATCCCGCTGAACCAGTTCCGCTGGTACGCTGCCTTCCATGACGAGGGCCACCATCCGCATTGCCACATGGTGTGCTACAGCGCCGATAGCAAGTCCGGCTTCCTCACCAAACAGGGGATCGCCAAAATCAAATCCATGCTGGCAAAGGAGATTTTTCAGCAAGACCTGGTTGCCATCTACCAGCGGCAGACCCAGCGGCGGGACGAGCTCACCAAAGATGCTGGGGAGGTTATGGCGCAGCTTGTCAACGAGATGCAGACGGGCACTCTGGAGAACCAACGTGTCGGGCAGCTCCTGGCGGAGCTGGCCCAGCGTCTGCAAAAATGTTCCGGGAAAAAGCAGTATGGGTATCTACCGCCAGCGGTAAAGTCGCTGGTGGACGAGGTCGTGAACGAGCTGGAGAAAGCCCCCCGCATTGCCGACGCCTATGACCTGTGGTACCGGGAGCGGGAAGAAGTGCTGCGGACGTACAAGGACGATCTGCCCCAGCGTGACCCGCTCGTCCGGCAAAAGGAGTTCAAGCGGATCAAAAATATCGTGGTTGAGGAGGCGGTGCGGCTGGGTGAAGCGATACAGGCAGTTGAGGCGGACATCGCATCAGACGATGCCGACCAGCCGCGTGATTTGCCTGACACTCCCCAGACTCAGCCCAAGGCCAAACCCCCGCCCGCTGGTCTGGTGTTCAATACCACCGCCTCGCTTCTCTACCACATGGGCCGCATCTTCCAGGAGCAGCGCCCGCAGCCTGTGGGCGGGTTGCGGGCGGCGGTGGACAGCAAGCTCAGGCGGAAGATCCGGGAGAAGAAGATCGCCATGGGACACAAGCCGGACGACCACGAGGAAGGACAGCGGATGCAGTAAGCTGTCCCCCTGACGGCTATGGCTGATAAACCTTCTCCAACTCCAAAACGATGGATTGGACATCTGCCGCCACACGCTCCGGCGCGTGGTACAGGTCTTGGAACAGCCGCTCCAGATTTTCCTCAAAGCGGTCTGGCAGCAGCGCGCACCGTTCCCGGCAGAGCTGGATCAGCCGCTTTTCCCCCGGATGGGTGGTCTCATTTAGTGCGAACAGGAAATCAAAGTAAGTCTCCAGAAATCCCGCCGCCCAGTGGTTGACGCTCACCAGGTCGCCCCGCTTCACCGCTTTCGCCATCTGCGCGTCATAGGCGGGCATGGCGCCGTGGAGCAGTTTCCAGCCGCGCTCCAGGATGTTCTCTTTCAGCTGGCGGGGATAGGGGACGGAAAACCGCTCCTTGACCTGGGCCAGTCGGCCATCCCGGGCATAGACCACTTTGCAGGTGAGCAGGTTGTGCCACATACAGGTGGTGTAGGCATTGCGGGCCTGGAACCGCTCCACCACCTCCGCCACATCGGCGGTAAAGGCATCCAGATCCCGGTAAAGCAGGTTGATGTCAATGCCATTGTTCAGACGGCAGTTGTCCTCATACTCCCAGAAGTGGTTGCCAATCTCCATGACGGAACAATACCGGGACAGGATAGCCCGCCGCGTCTCCTCCGGGATCGACCCCCGGCAGTAGAGGTACACATCATAGTCGGAAGCCTGGTCAAAGTGTTCCCCGGCACGGGAGCCGCCCAGGGCGAGGGCTTCCACCTCGTCCAACGCACACAGTTCTTCAAACAGCTTATCTACCATAACACAGCACCGCCTTTTTATTGGAATGCTCACCAATTTTACCATGTTTTTGACTGGAAATCAATTCCGCAGGAGGTGTTCAAATGCCCTACATCCATTTCACAGAAGCACAAAAGCTCCAGGCCAACGCGGTAGACCTGGTGGAGTTCCTCCGCTTCAAGGGGGAGCCGTTGATCCGGGAAGGGTCGGAGTATCGCTTAGGCAGCAATCACAGCGTCACCGTCCGGGACAATGAGTGGTACGACCACGCCGCCGAGAAAGGCGGCGGGCCTGTGACGTTCCTAAAGGAATTTTACGGGATGAATTATGCGGAGGCGGTACTGGCCCTGATCGACAAAGATGTCAGCGAGCTGTGTCCCCAGGTGGCCGCGCCCCGGGAGAAAGTGAAAAAGCCCTTCGAGCTGCCGCCCGCCAACGACACCAACAGGCGGGTGTTCGCTTACCTGCTGAAACACCGCCACCTGGACCGGGACGTACTCACCACCTTCGTCCGGCAGGGGCTGGTCTACGAGGATCAGAAGTACCACAACGCTGTGTTCGTGGGCATGGACAAGGACGGCACGCCCCGCCACGCCCACAAGCGCAGCACCAACAGCCAGGGCAAGACCTTCCGCATGACGGCGGAGGGCAGCGACTTCCGTTTCGCCTTCAACTGGCCCGGCTCCAACAACCATCTGCTGGTATTTGAGGCGCCCATTGATATGCTGTCCTTCATTTCCAAATTCCATGACAGCGCCTGGGCAAAGTACAGCTATGTGGCGCTGTGCGGCACGTCCTCCCAGCCCATGCTGGGGATGCTGGAGCGGTGCCCACAAATCGACACCGTCCACTTTGCGCTGGACAACGACCAGGCGGGGCAGTTGGCCACGCGGCGGCTGGCGAAGCTGGCCAGGGAGAAAGGACTGGCAGTGAACGCGCTGGTTCCCGTCCTCAAGGATTGGAACGAGGATCTGTGCGCGAATTTTGAACAGACCATGGAGGAACCGCAGCATGAACAGAAATTATCGTGAGAGGAGAGATGCGCCGTGCCCCAGCAGTTTATCATCCTGATCGTCGCCGCGGTGGCCCTGCTGGTCATTGGCGGCGTCTCTTTTTTGTCCGGGCGGGGGTCGCTGGACAGCATCAAATCCAAGCCCGTGGGCGACGGCCAGCACGGCACCGCCCGCTGGGCCACCCCCGCCGAGATCGGCAAGACCTTCGCCCGCGTCCCCTTCAAACCCTCTGAATGGCGGCAGGGAAAGGAACTGCCCCGCGCCCAGGGGCTGGTGCTGGGCTCCCAGGGCAAGAAGGGCAAGATCACTGCGTTGGTGGACAGCGATGACATCCACTGCCTGATGATCGGCGCGTCCGGCGTGGGCAAAACGGCCTTCTTCCTGTACCCCAATCTGGAGTACGCCTGCGCCTGCGGGATGAGCTTCCTGGCCCTGGACACCAAGGGCGATCTGGCCCGGAACTATGGGGCCATCGCGCAAAACTGCTACGGCTACGCGGTATCGGTAATCGACCTGCGTAACCCCACCCGCTCGGATGGCTTCAATTTCCTGACGCTGGTAAACCACTACATGGACGAGGCGAATCAGCGTCCGGACGACCTGGCGGCCCGGGCCAAAGCGGAGAAGTACGCCAAGATCCTCTCCAAGACCATCATCAGCCCGGACGGCGACAGTGGAAATTACGGGCAGAATTCGTTTTTCTACGATTCTGCCGAGGGGCTTCTTACCGCTGTAATCCTGCTGCTGGCAGAGTTCCTGCCGCCCAGGGAGATTGACGGCCAGCCCCGGGAGCGCCGACACATCGTGTCCGTGTTCAAGCTGGTGCAGGATCTGCTGGAGCCGTCTGGCGCCAAGGGGAAAAGCTGCTTCCAAGTGCTGATGGGCCGTCTGCCGTCCGAGCACAAAGCCCGGTGGTTCGCTGGGGCGGCGCTGAATACCTCGGAGCAGGCCATGGCCTCGGTGCTGTCCACCGTGCTGTCCCGGCTGAACGCCTTCCTCGACACGGAGTTGGAGCAGACCATCTGCTTTGACAGTCCTCTGGACGCAGAGAGCTTTGCCAGCAAAAAGTCCGCCATCTTCCTGGTGCTGCCCGAGGAGGACCAGACCAAGAACTTTATGGCGGGATTGATGATCCAGAACCTGAGCCGGGAGCTATTCTCCGTGGCGGATGAGAACGGGGGTAAGCTGAAGAACCGGGTGGTGCTGTTCTGCGACGAGTTCGGCACCATGCCGCCCTTCGATGTGCTGTCCCTGTTCAGCGCGGGGCGTTCCCGGAAGCTCACCATGCTGCCCATTATCCAGTCCTTGGCACAGTTGGAGAAGAATTATGGCAAGGAGGGCTCGGAGATCATTCAGGACAACTGCCAAACGACCATCTTTGGCGGCTTTGCCCCCAACAGCCAGACCGCCGACGTGCTCTCCCGGGCCTTGGGCAGTTACACGGTACAGTCCGGCTCCATCAGCCGGAGCAAAGGGGAGAACAGCCAGTCCCTCCAGATGGCGGAGCGGGCGCTGATGACACCGGATGAGCTGAAGTCCATCCCCAAGGGGGAGTTTGTGGTGATGAAAACCGGGTCCCACCCCATGCGGACCAGGCTGCGGCTGTTCCTGGACTGGGGCATCACCTTCGGGGAACCCTATCAGACGCCGGAGCATGGCCAGCGGAAGGTGTATTACGCTGGACGGCAGGAACTGGAGCAGGAAATCCAAAACAGGTTTTTATTAGCGCCCCCGGAGGAAGAAAAAGTCCGTCCCCCGCGGGAGGGACGGACTGGGCAGAAGAACGATAGGCACAACCGACAGCAAGGACAAACAGGCCAGCCGTTGGCGATCATCCCTGATAATATGAAAAAGCAGGACGGGCCGCCGCCCGGGGGAGGGTGATATTTTGGCTTACTACGATTCTATCTACCAGGACACCGAACTGAGCCCACGGGCTAAAGCGGTGTACATCTACCTCAAAGACCACGCCAACAAGGAGGGCACCTGCTGGCCGGGGATCAAGACCATCGCGGCAGGGGTGAGCCTGTCCCGCTCGACCGTGAAGCGGGCACTGGATGATTTGGTAAGGGCAGGGCTTGTGGAAAAGTCCAGCCGCTGGAGGGAGAACGGGAGTTTGACATCTAACCTCTATCATGTAAAATAGAGGCTTTTGTGGAATGATTTCTTGACAAACAAGACCAAAGTTAGTATACTCTAACATATGGTTAGCAATAACTAATCTGCTTGGGCGCCCATCTTGGGCGTTTTTTGAGCAAGTGCGGTTAGCGGTCGCTAATACTTTGAGTGGAAGGAAAGAATGCCCATGATGATCAACAAGCGGCTGATCGGCGCGGTCAGCGAAAGCAAAAAGCATATCGCCGCCAACGTGGCCCTCCAATGGTGCTCCCTGGTGGCCAACATCGCCATGATGTGGGCTGTCGCCGGCCTGCTGACTGCGCTGTACGACGGCACCGCTGGGCCGGAGTGCCTATTGCGGACGGCGGCAACGGCAGTCATCGCTGTGGCAGTGCGGTTCGCCTGTACCGTGGAGGCTTCCCGAATGAGCTGGCTGTCCTCCAAGGCGGTGAAGCGCACCCTGCGGGAGCGAATCTACCGCAAACTCCTGCGCCTGGGCGCGTCCTACCTGGAACAGGCCGGCACCTCCGAGATTGTCCAGGTGGCGGTGGAGGGGGTGGATCAGCTGGAGACCTATTTTGGGGCCTACCTGCCCCAGTTCTTCTATGCCATGCTGGCCCCGCTGACCCTGTTCGTCTGTCTCAGCTTTGTCAGCCTGTCCGCCGCCCTGGTACTGCTGGCGTGCGTGCCCCTCATCCCCGTGTCCATCGCGGCGGTGCAGACCTGGGCCAAAAAGCTGCTGTCCAAATACTGGGGCCAGTACACCGCCCTGGGGGACACCTTCCTGGAGAATCTGCAGGGCCTCACCACCCTGAAGATCTACCAGTCGGACGGGTTCAAGCAAGAGGAGATGAACGCGCAGGCGGAACAGTTCCGCAAGATCACCATGAAGGTGCTGACCATGCAGCTCAACTCCATCACCATCATGGACCTCATCGCCTACGGCGGGGCGGCTCTGGGGGCAGTGCTGGCGGTGGCCCAGCTCCGATCCGGGCGGGTGGAGCCGGCGGGCTGTCTGCTGATCATCCTGCTGTCGGCGGACTTCTTCCTCCCCATGCGCCAGCTGGGCTCCTTTTTCCACATCGCCATGAACGGCATGGCGGCCAGCGACAAGATCTTCCGCCTCCTGGACCTGCCCGAACCGGAGCGGGGCGTGCAGCCCTTCCCGGCGGACTGCTCCATCCGCTGCGAGGGTTTGCGCTTCTCCTACAAACCGAACCGGGAGGTACTCCACGGGGTAGAGCTGTCTTTCCCGGCGGGCGACTTCACCGCCATTGTGGGCGAGTCCGGGTGTGGCAAGAGCACCGCCGCCGCCATCCTCATGGGCCGGAACAAGGGGTACGGCGGCTCGGTGGCCATCGGCGGCGTGGAGCTGTCCCACATCGCGGAGGACAGCCTCATGGAGCATATCACCTACGTCAGCCACCAGAGCTATATCTTCAAGGGCACCGTCCGGGACAATCTGCGGATGGGCAAACCGGATGCGGCCGACGATGCGCTGTGGGCGGCGCTGGAACAGGTGAAGCTGGCGGACTTTCTCCGGAGCGAGCGGGGGCTGGACACCCCACTGACGGGGCGGGGCGATAACCTGTCCGGGGGCCAGCGCCAGCGGCTGGCCCTGGCCCGGGCGCTGCTCCACGACAGCCCGGTGTACATCTTTGACGAGGCCACCTCCAACATCGACGTGGAGAGTGAGAACGACATCATGGTACAGATCCACGCCCTGTCCAGGTCCAAAACCGTCATCCTGATTTCCCACCGCCTGGCCAACGCGGCGGAAGCGGACCATATTTATGTCATGGTGCAGGGGACCATGGCGGAACACGGGACACACAGGGAACTGCTGGCAAAGGACAGGTACTACGCCAAGCTGTGGAACGCCCAGCAGAGCCTGGAGAACTACGGAAGGGAGGGCAAAAGCGCATGAGACGCAGAAGCGGATTTGAAGTGATGGCCCGGCTGATTGGGCTGGTGAAGCCACTGGCGGGATTTATGGCCCTTGCCATCCTCATGGGGCTGGCGGGACACCTGTGCGCCGCGTTCATCACCGTTTTCGGCGGCTATGCCGTCCTGTCCGTTCTGGGCTTCGGCGCACCGCTGGGGCTGATGGCGCTGTTTCTCTGCATGGGGGCCTTTGCCCTGCTGCGGGGTATCCTGCGGTACGCCGAGCAGGCCTGCAACCACTTCATCGCCTTCAAGCTGCTGGCCCTCATCCGGGACAGGGTGTTCCGGGCCCTGCGGCGGCTGTGCCCCGCCAAGCTGGAGGGCCGGGACCGGGGCGACCTCATCGCTGTCATCACCTCGGACATCGAGCTGCTGGAGGTGTTCTACGCCCACACCATCTCTCCCATCGCCATCGCGGCCCTGTTCACCGCCGTTTTGTGCGCCTTGATCGGCTCCTTCCACCCGGTGCTGGGCCTGCTGGCCCTGGCGGCCTACGTCACAGTGGGCGTTATCCTGCCGCTGGCGGTGTCCCGGCTCAGCGGGGACAATGGGCTGAGGCTCCGCACCCAGGCCGGAGAGCTGAGCGCCTTTGTGCTGGACAGCCTGCGGGGGCTGCCGGAGATCATCCAGTACGGCCAGGGCGAAAAACGCCTGGAGGAGATGGACGCCCGCACCAGTGCCCTGTCTGTGGATGAGGGGCGGATGAAGCGCACCGCCGGCCTG
>CANOYV010000080.1:0-8504 GCA_947571605.1 uncultured bacterium
TGTCCGAGGAGAAGAAGTCCACCGTCGTCACCTCCATGGAGATGTTCCGCAAGACCCTGGATTACGTCGAGGCCGGCGACAACGTGGGCTGCCTGCTCCGCGGCGTTGATAAGAACGAGATTGAGCGCGGCCAGGTGCTGTGCAAGCCCAACTCCATCCACCCCCACACCAAGTTTGTGGGCCAGGTGTACGTCCTGAGCAAGGACGAGGGCGGTCGTCACACCCCGTTCTTCAACAATTATCGTCCCCAGTTCTACTTCCGTACCACCGACGTGACCGGCGTCATCACCCTGCCCGAGGGCACCGAGATGTGCATGCCCGGCGATAACGTGGATATGAACGTGGAGCTGATTACCCCCATCGCCATTGAGAAGGGCCTGCGTTTCGCTATCCGTGAGGGTGGCCGCACCGTGGGTTCCGGCGTCGTCATCGACGTGGCCGAGTAATCAACAGGCAAAAATAAAAGAAAAGCCAGCCGTCTTGCGACGGCTGGCTTTTTTGCTTCCTCACAGACCCGAGAGGGCTTCCTGTGAAAGTACGCCCGCAGGGCCTACAGTCCCTCTAACAGCTCTTCCGCCGAGATTCCATAGAGCTTTGCCAACGCAATCAAATTTGCGGTGGATGGATCGGATTTTCCGGTTTCCCACTTGCTCACGGCCTGCCTGCTGACGCCGAGCGCTTCCGCCACAAATTCTTGCGACATTTTGCAGCGGACGCGGTTTTCGCACAGCCGTTCCGACAGGGAGCCGCGGACTACCTTGGTTTCAGCCCGGACCGCGCCGCTTTTGATATACTTCCACAGCGCCCGGATGACGAGGACAATCAGATAAACAAACAAAGCAAGCAAGAGAACGTTTAGAATGATTAGAGCGATAGCAGGAAGACCGAACAACATCGTTCTGCTGGTCATCCCTTTCACCTCCCCTCCATACTCAGATGATACTCCGCTACAGGCCGTTGCGCTATCAACTATTCCGCAACTTTTGGTTGCAGTTTGCCGTGAGGCAAAGAGAAGCGGCGCATGATCCCACATCCCATGCGCCGCTTTTCTTTTTGGCGCTCTAAAAGACCACCTGAACCAAAAGCATATACAAAATGGTTCCGCCAACAATGGACAGCATATTATTCTTCTTCCAGATATGGAGGATCACTACGGCCAGCCCGGCGATCAGCCCCGGGGCCCAGCCGCCGGAGGCGGAAAAGGAGGTATTGCGGTAGCAGTACACGATCAGCATGGCGATGACCGCCGGGGGCAGAAACCTGCCCAGGTAGAGCACCACGCGGGGTGGCTCCCCGCCCCTGCCGAACAGCAGAAAGGGCAGGGCCCGGGTGAGAAAGGTCACCACCGCCATCACCGCCACCAGCGCGGCGATCTGCATAGTGGTCATTGCGTCTTGCCTCCCTTCGGCAGGACCGCGGGCGCCTCCAGCCTTGGACGCATCAGCAACAATCCCGCCACCAGGATGGCCAGCGCGGGGATGAGAAACCACCCGTTGTCCGGCCCGAAAACCAACAGACAGGCCAGGGTACCCGCGGCTCCCAGAAACACCGGACTGTGGCGCTCATTGGACTGCCACTGCTCCACGGCGATGACCAGGAACAACGCCGTCATGGCGAAGTCGATGCCCTCCGTATTGATGGTGATGAGCGCCCCCGCCACCGCACCGATGACGGACCCCGCGATCCAGTATAGGTGGTCCAGCACGGCGATGCCAAAATAAAAGTCCTTCTCATTCACACCCTCCGGGGCCCGGACTCCGGCCAGCAGGGCGTAGGTCTCGTCGGTGAGGGAGAAGATCATGTACAGCTTCCGCCAGCCCATACCCCGGAATTTCTCCAGCATGGACAGGCCGTACACCAGGTGCCGGAAGTTGAGGATGAGGGTGAGGAAAGCGGCGTTAGCCAGCGGGGCGGCGTTGGCCAGCAGCTCCACACCCAGGTACTGGCCGCTGCCGGCGTAGATAGTCAGCGACATGACGGCGGACCAGACAGGGTGAAAGTCCGCCGCCGACAGCATCCAGCCGAATACGATGCCGATGGACAGGTAGCCCATGAGCACCGGCACGGTGTGAGGGAAGGCGGCGGCCAGGGATTTTCGGTTCATTGGGATCACATCCTTGGAAGAAGCGCGAAGAAGCGACCGAGCGTCCTGCCCGCTTCGCAGTGCGACAACGCGAGAAGCACATTAACGCGCTAAATAGACAGGTTCATTATACCGTCAAGTTTCGCCTCTGGCAAGGGCAGGGTTTTACAGATTGTTCATTGTATTCCCGGCAGGTTTTGGCTATAATACTCTTCGATACCGCTCCGGTCCGACCGGGCTGGGCGTGCTGTGGAGGAATCTGCCATGAAAAGACTCTTGTATATTTACAATCCCGCCGCCGGGCGGAAAACTGCCAAAATCAACCTCTCCGACGTGCTGGAGGTGTTCGCCCGCCAGGGCTATGAGATCACGGTACATCCCACCCAGGAGCGGGGCGACGCCACCGCCGTCGCCCGGGAGCAGGGGCCGGAGCACCACCGGGTAGTGTGTTGCGGCGGAGACGGCACGCTGAATGAAACGGTCCAAGGTATCCTGGAGTTGCCCCGGGAGAAACGCCCCATCCTGGGTTACATCCCGGCGGGGACCACCAACGACTTTTCACGCACCCTGGAGTTGCCCAAGACCCCGCCGGAGCTGGCGGAAGTAGCCGGGGAGGGCGCCCCCCGCGCCATTGACGTGGGAGAGGCCGAGGGGCGTTTGTTCACCTATGTGGCCGCTTTCGGGCTGTTCACCGATGTGTCCTATTCCACCCCCCAGGTGAGCAAGAACCTGTTGGGGCATTTCGCTTATGTGCTGGAGGGGATGGGCAAGCTGTCCAACATCTCCAGCTATCATATGAAGGTGAGCGCCTCCGACGGCCGCGAGGTGGAAGGAGACTTCATCTACGGGATGGTAGGCAACACGGTTTCGGTGGGGGGGCTGGTGAATCTGCCCCGGGACAAGGTGCGGCTGGATGACGGGCGGTTTGAGGTGATCCTGATCCGGCGGCCCGAGAGCGGCAAGGACTGGCAGTCCATTCTCACGGCCCTGACCACCCTGGAGATGGAGGAGGGCGGGGCCGTGGTAGGGTTTTCCGCAGGGGACATTACGTTCACCTGCGACCAGCCCGTGGCCTGGACGGTGGACGGCGAGTTCGGCGGTGAACAGGCGGTCACCCGCGTCAAGTGCCTGCCCCAGGCGCTGACCATGGCGTGTGGAGCAGGAAGCGCGGAGCCGTCGTGAGCAGCGCGGATGGAGCGGAGCGAGGGGAAAAGCCCAGCCGCCGCGCAGCGGGGGCGGGTTTTGCCCGAGTCGGAGCGAAGCCGCGCGTGGCGAACAGGCGAAGCGTAACAACAGGAAGCGCTGAGCCGCAGATAGGCTTTGCGGGGGCCCCTAAAGGCAGAACGCGGATGTTACAAAATAAAACGACACCGGCCCGGCGGAGCAGTCCGCCGGGCCGGTTTTCCTTTTGGAGGCTATTCCGCCTCAGGGAACACGTATTGGTAGTAATCTTCCTGGAGGATGAGCTTAGAATAGTTTACCTTGGCGGCCACCAGACGGTGGACCCGTTTGACGTAATCCTCCTCGTCTTCCAGTTCAACACCCTCGTTGGGGGTAAAGGTCTTGGTGGAGCACTCATAGGTCCCGGCGGCGGTGATCCAGGCGTTGCCCTGGCCCTTGTTGGCAAATACCACCAGGGGCATACAGTTGGAATACTGGTCCGCCTGGTAATTGGTGGCGAAAACGTCCCGCCCGGAGTAGAGCCGGGAGTCGTATTCCAGCCCGAACAGGTTGCAGAGGGTGGGAACGATGTCGATGGCGGAGCAGGGGGTGTCCACCTCAATAGGCTCCTTGATGGACCCGGACCACATGAGCAGGGTGTTGCGGTAGCGGGAGGTATCGCTTTCGGTGTCCGTAAAGCCGCGCAGTTCGTTGTAGTAGTCCACCTTGTCCCGCTCGATCAGCATATAGGGGTAGTGGTCGGCAGACATGACGATGAGGGTGTCGTCGGCGATGCCCGCCGCCTCCAGCTTGTCCACCAGGCACTCGAGGGCCAGGTCCAGCTCCATGTTGCAGGCCAGATAGGCCTGGCAGTGCTCCGACAGGTCGGGGTACTTGGCCTCTACCTCCTCCCGGTGCTTTTTGCACATATTGTTGTCGGCCCAACTGTACCAGCCGTGGGCGCTGACGGTCATATAGTAGGCGTGGAAAGGGGTGCCGTCCTCCACATAGGCGTTGATATAACTGTCCGCCGTGGCCTCCATCATCTCCAGGTCTGAGCGCGGCCAGCCATTGTAGGGCAGTTCCAGGCCGTTGCCGATGCCGTGATAGTCGTAGCCGAAATTGCCCAGGTATTCGTTCCGGTGATAGTAGTCATAGGTGTGGTTGTGCCAGGCGGGGACTGCATAACCCTGGGCGGCGAACAGCTTGGCCAGGGTTATGGGCATGGATTTGTTGACGCTGAGCAGAGGCGCGCCATCTTTGCCGTGCCAGTTGGGAATCAGCCCGGTGGTGACGGCGAACTCTCCTCCGGTGGTGGACAGGGTCCAGTCGGGCTGGTAGAAGTTGTGGAACACAAAGCCCTCCTCCTGGGTCAGCCGGTACAGGGTGGGGGTGAGTTCCTTGTCGATGGCGTAGGGCGAGAAGCCCTCGGCGGTGAGGAGGATCAGGTTTTTGCCCTCAAACATGCCAGTGTACTCGTTTTTCTCCGAGGGGGTCAGGCTGCCGAAATACCGGTGCATGCTCTGGACCGTCTCGTTGGTCTCCGATTCCGCCAGCGCCTCGAAGTCGATATCCAGCGTGTTGGGGCCGGTGGGGACGGGCCGCTTGGAGGCGTCCGGGCCGTCCGAGGGCTCTCCGGAGGGCTGTGCGCTCTCGCCGGGGGCGGGGGAGTCCACCGGGTCGTCAATAAACTGATCCAGCGGGGGCGCGGGCGTGCCCGCCAGGTTGTACTCCAGCTCCAGCCGGACGGAGGTGAGCAGGCCAAAGTGGGGGACCGCGGCGTTGGTGGTGAACTCATAGGTGTAATAGCTCTTTGCCGAACCCAGGGTGGACAGCAGATAGGCGGTGAGTTGGCAGGCCACCAGCACGGCGGCCAGAATGATCCGCACGGGCAGCTCGCTCCCCTCGTCGGGGACTACCCGTTTGCGCAGGAGGACGAAGGCGATCACCGGCGCCAGGGACAGCAGGATGAAGGGGATCATGCTCACCACCACCGACACCACGGTGGAACCGAAATCCCCGGCTACATCGCCCGCCATGCCGCCCATAAAGCCGACGCCGTAATATAGATTGAAGGTGGCGCGGCACCCCCGCTCCACGCAGAACAGCACCGTGCCCAGTCCCAGCAGCACGCCGCCGATGATACGGGCAGCGGTCTTCCAGGGCAGCAGGTCCAAAATCAGGCCGATCACCAGTCCGGCGGCGATGGAGAACAGCAAAATGCGCAGCAGCGCCAGATCAAAAAACGGGGTGCTCCGGTCAAAAACCCGCAAAAGCAGCTCATGGTAGAGCAAGGCGGCAGGAAAGAACAGGGCTGGCAGCACCGGCCCGCCCATGCTCCTCCGCCCGGTATATCCGGAGTAGGGTCGATCCATCAGCGGTCACTTCCTATGGTATATGGGGCGCAAAGGGAAAATCTGCACACTTTTACGCCTACTTTAAGATGGCATTTATCATATCATAGGAAGGGCAAAAATGCAACGTCTGCGTCAAAATTTAAAGAAATGTTCAAGGTGTGTCCCACAGGCCGGTCTGAAGCAGCGCCCCGGTGTAGTAATGGGCCAGGATGTCCCGCCAGCCTGAGCCCTCCTTGGCCATGGCGTTGGCTCCGTACTGGCTCAGGCCCACCCCGTGGCCGTAGCCGGTAACGGAGAAGGTGAACACGCCGTCCTGCTCCTCCACGTCAAAGCAGGCGGAGCGCAGGGCAAACAAGCTGCGGGCCGCGCCGCCGGACAGGGCTACGCCTCCCAGCTCCAGCTCCGCCACGCGCCCCGAGGCGGTGCGGGTGAGGTTCTGGAACCAGGCGGACGGCTCGCCGGACAGGTCGCAGCCAAGTCCGGCCTCGCTCACCGTTTTCTTTACCTGGTCGGAGGTGAGGGTGACGGTGGAGTGATAGTTGGGCACCTCGTCCCCCTCGGGGCTATCCACGGAAACGAGATAGGGCAGAGCTTTGCCCCACACGGCCTGCGCGTCCTCGGTGGCCCCGGAGGCGGAGGAGAAGAACACCGCCTGGATGGGCATGCCGTCGTAGGTGAGCACCTGGCCGTCAGTGTCCGCCACGGCGGAGGCGATTTTGGCGGTGTAGGCCTCTGCGGCGCTCTCGCCCCAGCGCTGGGCAGCGTCCTCTTTGGAGATGTATGCCTGGCAGCAGGAGGAGTCGGCGCAGATGTCGGCGCCGTCCGCCTCGTGGCTGCCCGCCCGCAGTTTCCACAGGCTGTAAGTCCGGGCGCACACCGCCTGGGCCCGGAGGGCCTCCGGCTCAAAAGAGGCGGGCATCTCCGCCGCCACCACGGACCACAGGTAGTCCGCCATGGTTGTCTCGGTCACCTGACCGTCCCGGCCCAAGACCCGCAACGTCTGAGCCGTATCCCGCTCCCCGGGGGAGGGCATGGGCTCGGCCGTTGGGGTGGGGAGGCTGGGAGGGGTCAACAGGTTCGGCGTGGGCTGAGGTTCCGATCCGCCGGGGGCGTCCCCCAGGGCGGCCAGGGGCAGGAGCAGCAGGGCGATGCTGAGAGCCAACCCTGTTAGGAAGGGCGTTCGTAGCGCCCTCCAAGTGTCCGGATTTCGCAAGTCAAGCACCTCGATTATTCAAAATTCGGGAGAATATACGGGAAAACCCTGATTTTGCAAGGGTCTCTCAGTATAAGTTTGCATTGACGGGATTCGAAAATTGCGCTATAATACTCTTTATAACTTGGTAGAAGCAAGCCACACGGACACCCAAAGGAGGCGGTTCAACTTGAACATGAACATCATTGACAATTTGATTGCGGCGCGGAAGCGGGCTTTGGAGCAGCACAGCGCTTCCGTGGATTTCATTCAAGGGATATGCGGAGAATTTGAGAGATATACCCAGATATCTCCCCGCTATTATGAAAAATATGATGTGAAACGGGGCCTGCGTAATCACGACGGTACCGGCGTCATGGCCGGGGTCACCCTCATCGGCAACGTGAAGGGCTATATCGTGGAGGACGGCGAGAAAGTCCCCGCCCCCGGCCGGCTGTACTATCGGGGCATCAACGTGGAGGAGCTTATCGACGGCTTCACCGCTGCGGGCCGGTTCGGCTTTGAGGAGACCGCCTACCTGCTGATGTTCGGCGGTCTGCCCACCCAGGAGGAGCTGGAGCAGTTCCGGGACATTCTTGCTTTCTATCGGGATCTGCCTCCCAACTTTACCGAGGATATGATCCTCACCGCCCCCGCCCAGAACATCATGAACAAGCTGGCCCGGTCGGTGCTGGCGCTGTACTCCTACGACCCTGACCCGGACAACAACACCTTGCCCACTGAGATGCTACAGGCCATCCGGCTCATCGCCCGGTTCCCGACGATTGTGGCCCACGCCTTTGCTGCCAAGAAGCATTATTTTGACCGGGAGTCCCTGTACTTACACCGGTCCCAGCCGGAGCTGTCCGTGGCGGAGAATTTTCTGTACTCCGTCCGCCACGACAACCAGTTTACCAAGGAGGAGGCCCGCCTGCTGGACCTGTGCCTGGTGCTCCACATGGAGCACGGCGGCGGTAACAACTCCGCCTTCGCCTGTCGGGTGCTGTCCTCCTCCGGCACGGATATCTACTCTGCCATCGCCGCGGCGGTGGGTTCGCTGAAGGGTCCCAAGCACGGCGGCGCCAACATGCGGGTCATGGCCCAGTTTGACGAGATCGGGGCCAACGTGAAGGACTGGAAGGACGACGAGGAGGTGTCCGCCTACCTGACCAAGATTCTTAAAAAGGAGGCGGGGGACGGCTCCGGCCTGATCTATGGTATGGGCCACGCCGTTTACACCATGTCCGATCCCCGTGCGGTGATTTTAAAGCGCTTCGCCAAGAATATGGCGGCGGAAAAGGGGATGCTGGAGGAGTTTGAGCTGTTTGAGACGGTGGAGCGGCTCACTCCCGACCTGTTCCATTCCGTCACCGGCCAGGAGAAGGCCATGTGCGCCAACGTGGACATGTACTCCGGCCTGGTGTACAAGATGATGGGCATCCCCCCGGAGCTGTACACCCCGCTGTTCGCCATCGCCCGGATCGTGGGCTGGTGCGCCCACCGGGTGGAGGAGGTTTACAACCCCTATGGCCGGATTATCCGTCCGGCCTACAAGGCGGTGGGGCCCAAGCGCTCCTTTGTACCGCTGGAGGAGAGAGGATAAACGGCAATCAGGCAAAACAAAACCCGCCTCGTCCGGTATATTCCGGATGGGGCGGGTGTCAGCGCCAGTGATAAAATGAAAGAAAACGCCGAGGAAAAAATGTAGTTT
>CANOYV010000081.1:0-8409 GCA_947571605.1 uncultured bacterium
GGGCGTCAAAGATGCGGATGACGTCGATGCCGTTCTTGATGGACAGCTCCACGAACTTCTCCACCACATCGTCATGGTAGTGCTTGTAGCCCAGCAGGTTCTGGCCGCGCAGCAGCATTTGCAGGCGGGTATTGGGCATGTTCTTGCGGATGTTGCGCAGACGCTCCCAGGGGTCCTCGCCCAGGTAGCGCAGGCAGGAGTCGAAGGTGGCGCCGCCCCAGCACTCCACCGAGTAGTAGCCGGCCTTGTCCATGGTGGACAGGATGGCGGCGTAATCGGAGTAGGGCAGGCGGGTGGCCATCAGGGACTGGTTTGCGTCACGTAATACGGTCTCCGTGATCTGAACCTTTTTCTTCAAATGGAAACACCTCCAAATTTCTCTTGAACCATATTGCGTCGGAACAGGGGCAGAGGCGCCGCGCCTGTGCACAGCGCCTCTGCCGCCGGTCTGTTTTCAGATAGATCATGGGACTCCCGCGCGAACCCAGAGGTGTGGGCCGCGTGGGGAGAGGTTGAACAAAGGGAATATCGCGTCACTTTCGCCGTCAGGCGGAAGCGAAGTGCGCGGGCTATATTACACCTTGGGGCCGGCCTCGACGAGGGCCTTGCCGGCGTCGTTGCCGGTGTACTTCACGAAGTTCTTCACGAAGCGGCCGGCCAGATCCTTTGCCTTGGTGTCCCACTCAGAGGCATCGGCGTAGGTGTCGCGGGGATCCAGGATGGCGGGGTCCACGCCGGGCAGAGAGGTGGGAACCTCGAAGTTGAAATAGGGGATGGTCTTGGTCTCGGCTTTCAGGATGGAGCCATCCAAGATGGCGTCGATGATGCCGCGGGTGTCCTTGATGGAGATGCGCTTGCCGGTGCCGTTCCAGCCAGTGTTCACCAGGTAGGCCTTGGCGCCGGACTTCTGCATCTTCTTCACCAGCTCCTCGCCGTACTTGGTGGGGTGCAGCTCCAGGAAGGCCTGGCCGAAGCAGGCGGAGAAGGTGGGGGTGGGCTCGGTGATGCCCCGCTCGGTGCCGGCCAGCTTGGAGGTGAAGCCGGACAGGAAGTAATACTGGGTCTGCTCCGGGGTCAGGATGGACACCGGGGGCAGCACGCCGAAGGCGTCGGCGGACAGGAAGATCACGTTCTTGGCGGCCGGGCCGGAGGACACGGGGCGCACGATCTTCTCAATGTGGTTGATGGGGTAGGACACGCGGGTGTTCTCGGTGACGGACTTGTCGTGGAAGTCGATCTTGCCCTCGGCGTCCACGGTGACGTTCTCCAGCAGGGCGTCGCGGCGGATGGCGTTGTAGATGTCGGGCTCGGACTCCTTATCCAAGTCGATGACCTTGGCGTAGCAGCCGCCCTCGAAGTTGAACACGCCGTTGTC
Source organism: uncultured bacterium (assembly GCA_947571605.1). Lineage (GTDB taxonomy): Bacteria > Bacillota > Clostridia > Oscillospirales > Oscillospiraceae > Enterenecus. Next base: position 1,376 of record CANOYV010000081.1, read on the forward strand.
GTCCCAGCCATGCTCGTCATCGCCGATCAGCAGACGCTTGGGATCGGTGGACAGTGTGGTCTTGCCGGTGCCGCTCAGGCCAAAGAACAGGGCGGTGTTCTCGCCGTTCATGTCGGTGTTGGCGGAGCAGTGCATGGAGGCGATGCCCTTCAGAGGAAGGAAGTAGTTCATCATGGAGAACAGGCCCTTCTTCATCTCGCCGCCGTACCAGGTGTTCAGAATGACCTGCTCCTTGGAGGTGATGTTGAAGATGGCCGCAGTCTCGGAGTTGAGGCCCAGCTCCTTATAGTTCTCCACCTTGGCCTTGGCGGCGTTGTAGGAGATAAAGTCGGGCTTGAAGTTCTTCAGCTCCTCCTCGGTGGGGGCGATGAACATGTTCTTGACGAAGTGGGCCTGCCAGGCCACCTCCATGATGAAGCGGACGGCCATGCGGGTGTCGGGGTTGGTGCCGCAGAACACGTCCATCACGTACAGCTTCTTGTTGGACAACTCCTTGACGGCCAAGGCCTTGCAGGCATCCCACGCCTCCTGAGAGGCGGGCTTGTTGTCGTTCTTGAACTCGTCGGAGGTCCACCACACGGTGTCCTTGGAGTTCTCGTCCATGACGATGAACTTGTCCTTGGGGGAGCGGCCGGTGTAGATGCCGGTCATGACGTTGACCGCGCCCAGTTCGGTCATCTGGCCCTTCTCATAACCCTCCAGGGTGGGGTCCATCTCCGCCTCAAAGAGTTGCTCATAGCTGGGATTGTATACGATTTCTTTGATGCCGGTGATGCCGAGTTTTTCCAGACCGTAGGTTTCCATAGAAAGTTCCTCCTCTAAAATATAGTGTATCACTTCAGCGCCCGCCCCCAAGTAAAAGGGAAAGACGCGAGCTGATGGTACCGGCAGGAAAACCATCTCCCACCAGCTACACAGTATAGCATAACTCTCTATCTAAATCCATGAAAATTTCCCATTGCATGTTAAAAAATCCACAAAATCAGCGTTTTGACCAACCGATTTCGGGAAGGGTCGGGAGAAATGGGAGCACTTTGACGAATGACTCCGAGAGGTGGGAGATGAGCGAAATCCAAAGTCTGGAAAGCGGGGCGTAAAAAGCAAATCCCCCGCCCTCCCAAGGGAGAGCGGGGGACGTCTGGATCACAGATTACTCGGCCTCAATCGCGCCGGTGGGGCAGGTGCCCTCGCAAGCGCCGCAGTCAATGCAGGCGCTGGCATCGATCTGCATGTGATCGTCGCCCATGGAGATCGCGCCCACGGGGCAAGCGCTCTCGCACGCGCCGCAGGAGACGCACGCGTCAGTGATTTTACGAGCCATGTATTACACCTCCAACAAATGATGTGTTTCGAACCAAACCCTATTGTACCACATCTTGTGAAAAAAGCAACAAGAAATTTTTGAATCCGTAGGGGGTATAATTTTAGCTAAAATTTCCCATCCTTGCCAAGAAGGACTGCGACCACCAGAGAACGATGGGAGAAACTGTATGGAACGGCTGAGTATTTTTCAAAGATTGCGGGGGTTTTTTATGATGGATCGGAACAAGGGGGACCAGGCGCCCCGGAATGCCTCGGGCCGCCCCGGGGGCGACCCCCAGGCGCTCTACCGGGAGGAGCGGCCCCGGGCCCGGGAGGGGGCGGAAACCCGCCTTACCGACCGGTTTTCCCGGGATTTGACCCGGATGGCGGCCATGGGGGCGCTGGACCCTCTGGTGGGCCGGGATCAGGAGGTGGGCCGGGTCATTCAGATTCTGGCCAGGCGGACCAAGAACAACCCAGCCCTCATCGGCGAGCCCGGCGTGGGCAAAACGGCGGTGGCGGAGGGGCTGGCCCTGCGCATATCGTCGGGAGCGGTGCCGGAGCCGTTGCGGGGCAAACGCCTGCTGAGCCTGGACCTGGTGTCCATGGTGGCGGGCACCAAGTACCGGGGCGAATTTGAGGAGCGGGTGAACCAGGTGCTGGCGGAGGTACGCCGGGCGGGGAACGTGATTTTGTTTCTGGATGAGCTCCATAATATTGTGGGCGCGGGTTCCGCCGAAGGGGCCATCGACGCGGCCAACATCCTCAAGCCTGCCCTGAGCCGCGGGGAAATTCAGGTGGTGGGCGCCACCACGTTGGAAGAGTACCGCAAGTATATCGAGAAGGACGCGGCCCTGGAGCGCCGGTTCCAGCCTGTCAAAGTGGTGGAGCCAAATCCTGACCAGGCGAAAGCCATCCTCCGGGGCCTGCGCCGCCGGTACGAGGAGCACCACGGCCTGACCATCTCCGACGAGGCCATCGACGCGGCGGTGGAACTGAGCCAGCGTTATCTCCCCGACCGGTTCCTGCCCGACAAGGCCATCGACCTCATCGACGAGGGGGCGGCCCGGATGCGGGTCGAGGAGGAAGTGCCCATTTCCCTCCGGGCGCTGTCCGACCGGGCGGAGCGTGCGGCGCGGGAAAAGGCCCAGGCCATCGCCATGCAGGACTTTGAGCGGGCGGCCATGCTCCGGGACGCGGAGGCGGATTTCCGCCGGGAGCTGGACCGCAAGCAGAGCCGTCAAAAAGGCGGCGGCGCCCGGGAGCTGGGACGGGAGGAGATCGCGGCGGTGCTGGCCCAGTGGACGGGTATTCCGCTGGAGTCCATCACAAAAGGGGAGGCCAAGCGCCTGTTGGAGCTGGAGGGCGAGCTTCACCGCCGGGTGGTGGGGCAGGACAAAGCGGTGTCCGCCGTGGCCGCCGCTATCCGCCGCAGCCGGGTGGGGCTGAAGGAGCCCAACAGGCCCATCGGGGTGTTCCTGTTCATGGGCCCCACCGGCGTGGGCAAGACGGAGCTGTGCCGGGCTCTGGCGGCGGCGCTGTTCGGCAGTGAGGACGCGCTGATCCGCTTCGACATGTCCGAGTATATGGAAAAGCACGCGGCCTCCCGCCTGGTGGGTTCCCCTCCGGGCTATGTGGGGCACGAGGAGGGCGGACAGCTCACCGAGCAGGTCCGCCGCCGTCCCTGGTCGGTGGTGCTCTTCGACGAGCTGGAAAAGGCCCACGATGATATGCAGAACATCCTCCTCCAGGTGATGGAGGACGGCCAGCTCACCGACGGCCAGGGCCGCAAGGCGGACTTTCGCAACACGGTGGTGGTGATGACCTCCAACATCGGTGCCCAGAAGCTGGTGAGCAAGGCTCCGCCCCTGGGCTTTGCCGGGGGAAACACCGACGACAAGCGCCGGGAGGCGGTGATGGCGGAGCTGAAGGGCAGGTTCAAGCCGGAGTTCCTCAACCGCCTGGACGAGGTGATTCTGTTCGACCGCCTGGAGCGCCGGGATCTGGAGCGCATCGCCATGCGGATGCTGGGCAATGTGCGGGGCCGCCTGTCCGAGCTGGGGGTGGATCTGGACGCCAAATGGGAGGCCATCTCCCTGCTGGCCGACCCCGGCGGGGAGCGGGAACAGGGGGCCCGGCCTATCCGCCGGGCGGTGCGCCGGAAGGTGGAGGAGCCCGCCGCCGACCTGCTCCTGTCCGAGCGGCTTGGCGCGGGGGACACCCTGTGTCTGGCCGTGGAGCGGGAGGACATCGTGCTGCGCACGGAAAAACGGGAAGTGTGAGAAAGGGCGGAGGGGACGGCGGTCCCCTCCGCTTTTCGGCAGGGGGGCTTTACAAATCCGGGGCGTTCTTGCATAATAAAAATAATGAGCGCTGAGGAGGCTTTAACAATGATCGAATACCGAACCGTTTCCGCCAGTGAGCTGGACAGGGCGCTGTTTTGCTCTTTTAACCGCCGTCAGGTGGTGGTTAAGTGCTGGCGGCGGGAAGAGGGCGAGTGGGTGATCCGCGACGACCCGTTTATCGACGACTGGTCGGAAAAGGATTATGGGTTTCTGGTGTCTTGCCTGAAAAACACGGCGAGCGCCGGAGGTCTGGTGCTGGGCGGGTTCTGTGACGGGGTTCTGAAGGGCTTTGTGTCGGTAGAACCGGAGCTGTTCGGCGGGGAGAACAGATATTTGGACCTGTCCAGCATCCATGTATCCGAGGACATGCGGGGAAAGGGAATGGGCGCGGCGCTGTTTGCCGCGGCGAAGGATTGGGCCCGGGCCCACGGCGGGCGGAAGCTGTACATATCCGCCCACTCGGCGGTGGAGAGCCAGTCGTTTTACCAAAGGATGGGCTGCGTGGAGGCCTGTGAGTATAACCAAAAGCACGTGGAGGCGGAGCCCTTTGACTGCCAGTTGGAGTGTGTGCTGTGACCATAAAGACAAAGCGCGGCAGGGGCGACCCTGCCGCCTTTTTTTGGGGAAAGAGGGGCTTGACATTGGTATGAAATCGTACTATACTCCTCTGTGCTCTGGTACGATTTCGGACATGAGGAGGAAAACTATGGATATCAACGTTTCAAAAGAGCTGAGGCGCTTCAATCGCCTGATGGGGGAGATCAATGGGACGTATCACGAGGCGTCGGTAAAATTGGGGTTGTCAGACAGCACTGTATCTGTGCTGTATACGCTGTGCAGCGAGGGGTCCCCCTGCGCCCTCCATGAGATCGTCCGGCAGTCGGGGATGAGCAAGCAGACCATCAACTCTGCCATCCGCAAGCTGGAGGGGGAAGGCGTCATTCGCCTGGATGCGACGGGAGGCCGGGGGAAAAACGTCCACCTCACCGAGCAGGGCCGGGAGCTGGCCCGGCGCACGGCAGTGCCGCTGATCGAGCTGGAGGATGAGATATACACCTCCTGGAGCCGGGAGGAGCTGCAAACGTATCTGGAACTCACCGGGCGCTTTGTGGCCGCCATCAAAGAAAAAGTGAAACAATTATAAAAGGGGCAACCATGAAAATGAAGATCCAGTTGTCAGACCACTTTACCTATTCAAAACTGTTGCGTTACACCCTGCCGTCCATCGTGATGATGGTGTTCACCTCCATTTACGGCGTGGTGGACGGCTTTTTTGTTTCCAACTTTGTGGGCAAGACCTCGTTCACCGCCGTGAACTTCATCTTCCCTGTGCTGATGATCCTGGGGGCCGCCGGGTTCATGCTGGGCACCGGCGGCGGCGCCCTCATCGCCAAGATCATGGGAGAGGGAAAGCGGGAGGAGGCCAACCGCCTGTTTTCTCTGGTGATTTACACCGGCATCGGTTGCGGCACGGCGCTGGCGGCGGTGGGCTTGCTTCTGATCCGGCCCATTGCCGCCGCGCTGGGGGCCCAGGGGCAGATGCTGGAGGACAGCGTGACCTACGCCCGGATCATCCTGCTGGCCATCCCTGCCTTTGTCCTTCAGTATGAGTTCCAGTGCCTGTTTTCCACGGCGGAGAAGCCCGCGCTGGGCCTTTATGTGACGGTGGCGGCGGGAGTCACGAATATGGTGCTGGACGGGGTGTTCGTGGGGGTGTTGCGCTGGGGGCTGGAGGGTGCGGCGGCGGCCACCGCCGTCAGCCAGTGCGTGGGCGGCGTCATCCCGCTGGTCTATTTCGCCCGGCCCAACAGCAGCCTCCTGCGGCTGGGCCGGACACGGTTTGACGGCCGGGCACTGTGGAAAACCTGCACCAACGGTGTGTCGGAGCTGATGAGCAGCATTTCCGGCTCGATGGTGAGCATGCTCTACAACGCCCAATTACTGAAGTACGCGGGGGAGGACGGCGTGGCGGCCTATGGCGTGCTGATGTACGTCAGCTTGGTGTTCCAGGCGGTGTTCATCGGCTATGCGGTGGGCACCGCCCCGGTGATCGGTTACCACTACGGGGCGCAGAACCACGAGGAGCTGCGGGGGCTTCGCCGGCGGAGTACGGTGGTCGTCGCCGTATTTGCCGGGTGCATGTTCGCCGCCGCCCAACTGCTGGGCAAGCCGCTGTCCCTGCTGTTTGTGGGATATGACGCGGGGCTGCTGGAGCTCACCGCCCGCGCGTTTACCATTTTTTCCTTCTGCTTCCTGTTCTCCGGGTTTGCCATATTCGGTTCGTCCTTTTTCACCGCGCTGAATAACGGCCTTGTGTCGGCGGCCATCTCCTTTTTGCGCACGCTGGTGTTCCAGGTGGCGGCGGTGCTGATCTTCCCACTGATCTGGGAGGTGGACGGCATCTGGCTGTCCATTGTGGCGGCGGAGGCGCTGGCGGTGGCGGTGACGGCGGCGTTTTTGTGGGGCATGCGGAAAAAGTATCAATACTGAGCATAGGATGGGACGGTGCGCAAAGCGCCGCCCCGTCTTTTTTCAGAAATTTTTTTCGTTCACAAAAAATCCATAGGCAGGGAGAAAAAACTGTGGTATAATATCTTCTAACTGTGATTGCGTAAAAGGAGGGGAGAGCGATGGGACGGCGTATTCTGCTTGTGATATTAGGCGCGGCCCTGGGCTTTGTCCTCAGCGGCTGCATTTTTGAGCCGGTGGACAACCTGTACGCGCCCCCCGTCCTGCCCCAGGAGTACCGGGACCTCCAGAACGCCATCGACGCCACCATGAACGAGCTGGGGGCGGAGTATGCCACCATCAACTATGGCAGCAACACCTCCACCATCCAACTGCTGGACATGGACGGGGACGGAGAGCAGGAGACGGCGGCGGTGTTCCTCCGGGTGGCGGCTGCCGAGGAGAAGTCCATGCGGGTTTGTCTGTTCGGCCAGGGAGGGGACCAAACCTATCGCCAAGCCGCCATGCTGGCCGGGGACGGTACCTCCATCAACTCTGTGGTCTACGAGGACCTGACTGGTGACGGCAGGCGGGAGATCATCGTGAGCTGGCAGCTCAGCACCGGCGTACACATACTGGAGGCCTACAACTTTACCGGGAACAGCGCCAACGAACTGATGCACACCACCTACAACGAGGCATACACCACTGTGGATCTGGACGAGGACGGCAGTCAGGAATTGCTGGTATTCCAGCAGGACACCACCGGCGAGGGCTATAACCTGGCGGAATTCTACGACTATCAGAACGAGGTGCTGACCATGGCCTCCACCGCCCCGCTGTCGGATGGGATGAAGGACGTGGTCCGGTCGGAGGCCGGTCTGCTGTCCGACGGGAGGCTGGGAGTGTACGTCACTCTGGAGACGGAAAACGGCTGGC
>CANOYV010000082.1:0-8354 GCA_947571605.1 uncultured bacterium
TTCTCACGTTTGCCCTCATTGCCATCCTCATTAGAAGATTTTAAACAGGCTCTAACAGTTCGGCATGAAACGGACGAGCAGCACCGCAGAAATACAGTTGGCCGTGATATCACAGAACAGCTCTGCCGCAAAGTCGGCAGAGGCGGTGAACAGCACCGGGAACAGCAGAATGCCTGTGACAAACAGTCCTTTACGCACAAGGGAGCAGAAAAGTGCCAGCCCCACCAGGAAGGAAAAGGAGGATAGCAGGGTGATGATAGGCCCGCACATGCCCACCCCCGCCGGTCAAACGAACAGCCCCGCCCTGGTTTACCAGGACGGGGCTGTTTTATTACTTGCGCAGAAAGATGACGCCCAGGGTGTTGGGCCCGCAGTGGCAGGAGATGGTGGAGCCCGCCACGGCGGTGTGTACCTCCCGAAAGCCGTACTCCTTCACTAACTGGCAGATGGCGGTGGGGATAGCCGGGTTACAGCGGGTGTGGACCACGAAGATCCGGTTCAGATCCACGTTCTTGCCCGCCAACTGGTCCCGAACGTAATCGGGCAGAATCTTGTCAAAAGCGCCCCGGTATTTCTTGCCCACGGACATTTTGCCGTCCACCAGATTGATGCAGGGCTTCAGCTTCAAAAGATTGGCCCCCAGGGCCACCACCGAGGAGCACCGTCCGCCTTTGGCCAGATAGTCCAGCTTGTCCACCACAAAGGTGGTATCCACGCGGTCGGTCATGCCATCCAGCATTTTGAGAATGTCCTCGATAGAGTCCCCGCGCTGGGCGGCCATGGCGGCCTCCAGCGCCAGTATGCCCTGGCCCACGGTCAGGTTCCGGGAGTCCACCACGTACACGTTGGAAAACTCCTCGGCCGCCACCAGTGCGTTCTGATAGCAACAGGAGAACTCGCTGCCGATGGTGATATGGAGCACCGAGTCGTACTTGGGGGACAGTTCGGCGAACAGCTCCTGGTAGTCCGCAATGTTAACGGCGGAGGTGGAGGGCAACTGTCCCCCGTCCTCCACGTGGCGGAAGATGTCCTCGGGGCCGGTCTCCAGACCGTCTTTATAAGTGTTGCCGCCGAAGGACACATACAGGGGCACCATGGTGATCTGATAGCGCTCCAACAACTCCGGGGGCAGGTCGCAGGTGCTGGTGGCGGTGACTTTGATGGACATTGGGATGACCTCCGTTTATGCAAAAACCTGTTTCCAGTATGGTTCAAGGGATTATACCATTTGGAGCGGTGAATTGCAAGGAAAGATTTGCGGGGTCTGTTTGACCGTCCCGGCGCATATGTGTCGTTTGAGGTGATGGGTATGGTGGGACAACTGTCGCTGGTGCGGGAAAAGGGCCGCTTCCGGGTGGAGGAGGTATGGCTGGGACCGCTGGGGGTGCTGCGGGCCACGGTGTTTGAGCCGGAAGGGTTGGCTCCCTGGCGGCTTCGGCGGCGGCTGCGCCGGGCGGAGCGGGCCTTGATCCGGGCGGGCGTGGGCCGGGTGGTGCTGGGGAGCGATTTCCCCTATGGGGACAGGCTCACCCTGTTGCGCCCGGTGGACCCCGTTTTCCTGTGGCGGGGGATGGCGGATGTGCTGGCGTTGGGAGCGCTGGACGTGGCGGGAGTGCCCCGTCGCCGGGGCCGGGTGGCCCTGTCCGCCCCCAGGCTGTGCCCTGAGCTGGAAGGGGCGGCGGAGCGGCTGTGCTCCCAGGTGCGGGGTCTGCTCATCGACGCCCCCGGCGGGGAGGAGTACGCCCGGTACCTCCAGGCGAAGTTTGGTCTGCCGGTGATGCCCCCGGCGGCGGGGGCGGACGTGACGGCGGCCTTTGGTCCTGGGGGAGGACGCTGGGGAAGGGCGGTGGAGCTGTACGAGGGAGGGACGCTGAACGGGCTGGCCCTGGGGCTGGAGGGGGTGGAACTGCCGCCGGACTGTGCCGGGCAGGTGCTGGCCCTGCTGTGGGAGCGGGGGGAGCTGCGGCGGGGGGAGCTACAGGTGAGCTGTGCGGAACGGTAAGCCGGAAGCTATCCCCGATAGGCTGCGTAGCGGTCATGGGGCATATCCACGCCCCTGTAATGCTTAACCGAGCTGTCCGCAACGGCCATACCATTTCTAAGGGCCACCTGCTGGGAGGGAATATTTGTGTCCCGGATGATCGAGCAGACTTCGTCCGCTTGCAGCACGTCAAAGGCATACTGCTTGCATGCCTTGGCGGCCTCTGTGGCATAGCCCTGATGCCAGTGCCTCCGCTCAAAGAGATACCCTACCTCCAGCACTTCTCCACCCTTCCACGGCTGCATGGTGAGCCCGCACTGACCGATCATCTCGTCTGTTTCCTTCAAAATCACCGCCCACAGGCCAAAACTCCATGCCTGATAACGGGCAATCTGCCGGTCAAGCCACTCTTGCACCTCGCTGTCGGTGAAAGCCCCTTCATAGGCGTACATCGCCTCATCGTCCTGCAAAATCCTGCACAGGGAGGGCAAATCGCCCTGATTGAGCTCCCGCAGGTACAGCCTCTTGGTCTCCAGTATCATTTCTGCCTCCCCAATCTCCCTTTGCCGGGAATTTATGTGGCTTCGGCTACGCTGTCTTTTTCTTGCGCTTCTGCATGGCCTGATAATAGGCCATATATTCCTGTTTGCTCCCTTATCACATCTCTCTCATCATCACGGGGCGATATCATACCACACCCGGCGCAAAACTTCAACACTTTATAGTGTGATATTTCTGCTGCGAATCAAGCGTTAAAATATAGCGAAAAGGGTAGAAAAACAGCGCAAAAGAGCAGAGAATGTAAGTATGTGGCAAACAAATCGCGGACAATCATGCCGCATTAAAGCCAGGACGGCTGTATGCGGATAAGGCATATATTGACGCAAGTTGGGCGCAATCACTGAAGCAAAACCACGCATTGGAGTTGCTTACCCCTCGGAAAAAGCACAAAGGTGACATCCTGGTTTCTGGTGACACATTCTCTACATTTGCCAGTTCTGTCCGCCAGCCCATTGAGTGTTTTTTCAACTGGCTGAATCGATTGACCGACATCCAAACCGCCTCCATGGTCCGCTCCTTGTCAGGTCTACTTTGTCATATCTTTGGCCGCATTGCCGCCGCTCTCGCCAGGCTCTTGTTCAACTCTTGATTCGCATCAATATAGCCACCCCATCAGCTTTGAGCGGGAGATCAGTGGGACGATCTACACCGTCAATACCCATTTCAGCGAGGACGCTGTCAAAACCGCTGAGGGAGAGGTCAACCGCATTCTCAGAAGAAATATCACACTATAAAGTGTTGAAGTTTTGCGCCGGGTGTGGTATGATATTGCCCCGTGATGACGAGAGAGATGTGAAAAGGGAGCAAACAGGAATATATGACCTATTATCAGGCCATGCAGAAGCGTAAGAAAAAGACAGCGTAGCCGAAGCCACGCCGTCCAAATAGGTAACTTGCTATTTAGCCCCCCGTCCATCGGGGCAACTTCCCTACGGGAGTTGCCCCGATGGACGGGGGAGCTTTTATGTGTCGTCTTACGCGTTGGGCAGTAGGCACTGCACCAAAGTCAGCACCATGAACACAATGGCAATCCACTTGGTCATGCGTGCCAGACGGGCGTCGGCGGACTTGGCCTTGTTCTTGGACAGGAAAGTGTCCGCGCCTCCAGCGATGGCGCCGGACAGGCCCGCGCTCTTGCCGGACTGGAGCATGACGACGGCGATGAGGGCCAGGGCCACGACAAAGTAGATAATGGACACAACGAGCTGAGCGGTGGTCATTTTGACTCAAATCCTTTCGGTAATGGCTTCATAGTCGGGCTCATGGCCCACATAGTCATCAAATATGATACCACACGCAGCGGCGGATTGCAAGTCTTTTTTACAAGATGCTCCAGTATCTTATCCCACAGTCCACTGATCCGGGCGCGGCGATAAAAGCTGTGTACTGTTGAATACGGCGGAAAATCATGGGGCAACTGCCTCCATTTACACCCTGAATCCACCAAATACAGTACAGCATCTGTCAATTCCCGTTTGCTCCACGTGCAGTTGCGCATCCCCGTATACAATGGTGCGATTTCTTCCCACTGCTCATCGGTCAAGTCGCTGGGGTACGACTCTCTTTCCTTTTCTTCCATGTCTCTATTCTATCACGGACCTATCCTCCTGTGAATACAGATTCTAACGCTGCGGGACCGGGGCGGAGCAGTCCCCAGCCCCGCATTTTTGTGGAACCTGCCCTTTTCCACTCCCTTGACTTGTCCCTCCGGCTGGCGTAAAATAACCTGTGATTAGAAAAACGGGCAGGGCTGGGCAAGGGCGTCCGGCGCAGAGGGGCCGCGCCTGCCGGGGGAGGAATTTTTATGGCGACCGGTACGAAATTTATCTTTGTCACCGGCGGCGTGGTGTCCGGGCTGGGCAAGGGCATCACGGCAGCGTCCCTGGGGCGGCTGTTGAAGCAGCGGGGGCTGCGGGTGCGGGTGCAGAAGCTGGACCCCTATTTAAATGTAGATCCCGGCACCATGAGCCCCTACCAGCACGGGGAGGTGTTCGTTACCGACGACGGCGCGGAAACCGACCTGGATCTGGGACATTACGAGCGGTTCATCGACGAGAACCTGACCTTGAACTCCTCCGTGTCCTCGGGAAAGGTGTATTGGAACGTCCTCAACCGGGAGCGGGCGGGGGACTATCTGGGGGGCACAGTGCAGATTATCCCCCACATCACCGACGAGATCAAGCGGCACATCTATTCCCTGGAGGGGCCGGACGTAGACGTGGCCATCGTGGAGATCGGCGGCACCGTGGGCGACATTGAGTCCCAGCCTTTTTTGGAGGCCATCCGGCAGGTGGCTGCCCAGCGGGGACGGAGCAACGTCATGTTCATCCATGTGTCCCTCATCGTACCCATCCCCGGATCCGGGGAGCTGAAATCCAAGCCCACCCAGCACTCTGCCAAAGAGTTATTGTCGCTTGGAATTCAACCGGACGTTATCATGTGCCGCAGCGACTCTCCCATACCCAAGGAAATTCTGGATAAAATCTCCTTGTTCTGCAACATCCCCGAGGACCACGCCATCCCCAATCTGACTGCGGATATCCTGTACGAGGTGCCTTTGATGCTGGAGCGGGAGGGGTTGGCCGACGTGGTGGTGCGGCGGCTGGGGCTGATCTGTCATATGCCTGACCTGACCGAGTGGGCCACCATGGTCCACCGGGCCAAGCACCCAAAGGGGACGGTAACCATTGCGCTGGTGGGCAAGTATGTGGGGCTGCACGACGCGTATTTGTCTGTGGTGGAGGCGCTGACCCACGGCGGCATTGAGAACGATGTGTCGGTAAATATCCGCTGGGTGAACTCAGAGGAGGTCACGCCGGATACAGCGGGGGCTCTACTGAACGGTGCGCAGGGCATTCTGGTGCCCGGCGGTTTTGGCGACCGGGGCATCGAGGGCAAAATCGAGGCCATCCGCTACGCCCGGGAGAACGGGGCGCCGTTTCTGGGCATCTGTCTGGGGATGCAGATGACGGTGGTGGAATATGCCCGGAACGTGTGCGGGCTGGCTGGGGCCCACTCCTCTGAGCTGGACCCGAACACGCCCTATCCTGTCATTGACCTCATGCCCGACCAGGTGGGGGTGACCGCCAAAGGCGGCACCATGCGGCTGGGGAACTACCCGTGCCGTTTGGCAGAGGGGTCACTGGCGGCGGCCGTGTACGGAACCCGGGAAATCAGCGAGCGCCACCGCCACCGCTACGAGCTCAACAACGAGTACCGGGAGGTTTTAACCAGGGCTGGACTGGCGCTGTCCGGCCTGTCCCCGGACGGGCGGCTTGTGGAGATGGTGGAGCTGCCGGGGCATCCGTGGTTTGTGGCGGGGCAGTTCCATCCTGAGCTGAAGTCCCGGCCCAACCGGGCCCATCCGCTCTTCCGGGAGTTCATTGGAGCGGCGAAAAAGCAGAAGTGAGTAGAAACCCTCTTGACAAATTGCCCGTTCCACACTATAATATATCACGTTGGCCCCAAGGGTTTCCTGCGGGGCGTGATATGCGGATGTGCTGGAACTGGTAGACTGGCTAGCTTGAGGTGCTAGTGGCCCATGGCCGTACGGGTTCGAGTCCCGTCATCCGCACCAACGCCAAAACCCCGAAACCCCTGTATTTGCAAGGTTTAATAGTGACAAGTAACTATTTGCCGCAGAGGGCGGCGTGACCGTGTGTCACGCCGTCTTTCTGCGTCCATAGGTAGTTTCAGTAATAACAGGTTCGCTGATTTCCGGTACTTCCACTTCCTCCAGGAAGTTGAAAACGATTTTGACCTTCTGCGTCCGTTTGCCGCTGGACTTGTCCGGGGCGTAGACGATGATCTGCTTGATGAACTCATTGACGATAGTTTGGGTCAGCTCAGGAATGTCCACATACTTTTCCAGCAGGGCGAGGAACTGGTCAACATTGTCCTCCATTTCCTCACGGGTCGCCACCCAATCGTCCAGACCGATGATCTCGTTGTTAAGCGCAGCCTGCTCCGCCTCGTAGCCCTCCAGCATCTTCTGGTAACGCTCCTGGCTCAGATTGCCGAGTACCATATCCTCATAGATACGAGTGATGAGCTTGTCGATGTCCGCCAGACGTTTCTTTGCCTTTTCCAGCCGCCGCTTGTCCTCCCGGATGGATTTCTCCTGTTCCTCTCTCCGGCACATCAGCCAGTCCTCCTGAAAGCCCTCCACATCGGCCCGGATATACTCCGTCACGGCTCGGATGCGCTCCAGCACCACATCTCGCAGAACATCCCCCCGGATATAGTGCGCCGAACAGGTTCCCCGTCCACTCTTGTATTTGGCGCAGACATAGTGATCCTGCTTGCCGTCAAAGTTCTTACAGGTTGCAAAGTGGAGCTTGCTCCCACAGTCGGCGCAGACTGCCAATCCGGCAAACATCCCCTGACGCTCTCCCTTGACAGGGCGGCGCTTGTGCTGGCGCAGCTCCTGCACTCTGTCCCACTGCTCTTTCGGCACGATGGCCTCCTGCGTGTTGGGCAGGATAAACATATCTTCGCTGGTGTTGGGGATGCGCTTTTTGAGCTTATAGGACTTGGAGTAGGTCTTGAAATTGCAGACGCAGCCGGTGTACTCCATCCGTTCCAGAATTCCGACAACAGACTGTTCCACCCAGTGGCAGGGACGCTCCGGCATGGGCTTGCCCCTGCGCTGGGCGTAGAGAGCTTTGGTAGTCAGTACACCGTCCGCTTCCAAGATTCGGGCAATCCGGGACGGGCCTGCTCCGGCAATCGCCAGGTCAAAGATGCGCTTGACAACCGGGGCGGCATCCTCGTCCAGAATCCAGTGATCTTTGTCCTGCGGGTCAGGTTGATAGCCATAGGGCGGCTTGCCCAGGTGCTTGCCGCTGGTGCCACGGGTTTTCATCACAGAACGAACCTTTTTGCTGGTATCTTTGGCATAAAAATCGTTAAAAAGATTACGAAAAGGCGTGAAATCGTTGTCTCCCCGTTCGCTGTCCACGCCATCGTTGACGGCAATGAACCGCACATCGTAGCTTGGAAAAACGATTTCCGTATACCGGCCCACTTGCAGGTAATCCCTGCCAAACCTGCTCATGTCTTTAACGATCCAGACGCCGACCAAGCCTTGCTCTACCAGAGAAAGCCCCTCCTGTACGCCGGGGCGGTTGAAGTTCGTCCCAGTGTACCCATCGTCCACCAGAATGCGTGTGTTTGTGAAGCCACGCTCAGCGGCGTATCGGGTCAAGATAGCCCTTTGATTGGCAATCGAATTTGACTCCCCGTCAAGGGCGTCCTCATTACTGAGGCGGCAGTACAAAATCGTGATTTTCTGCTGATCCACGTTGTTGTCTCCCTTCTTGTGTGGGTCAGCCGACAGTACCGTAGTGCATGACTCCATGATAACATGATCTTCCCGTTTTGTCGACATCAAACCGCCTCCTTATCCGAAAAAATCATACGGCGCATCAGGTTGGGCAGCGGTTCGGCTCCATCACATTCCGTCTCAACGATATACCAGGTGTTTCCAATCTTGCGCGTCACTTTGCAGGAGAACGGGTTCTGCGGTTCATGATCCCGATACCATTCCTCAATGAAATCGGCGGGCGGTTCAAAGATAGGGTCAAAGCAGCTCTCGATGTCGATGGGCAGGTTCAGAAGTTCTTCAAAGGTCAGCAGTTCAAAATTTTTCGTCATAGTACCTCCATAATTCGTAGTCTGTTGGGTCAGTCAGCTTTACGCCGGACCCACTGAATGTCATAGCCCAGCGCATCGGCAAGCTGGACAGCCTCCTTGTAACGGAGGGATTCCCGCTGGAGCTTGTTGGACAGGTTGGACACGCTGTCCGACCAGC
>CANOYV010000083.1:0-8288 GCA_947571605.1 uncultured bacterium
CAAGACATCAAGATTGTCGGCGGTCAGGCGCAGACCCTGACCTTTTGGAATAAGCGCGCAGGGACCCTCGTCATTGAGAAAAAAGATTCTGTGTCCGGCGCACTCATTTCCGGCGCTCAGTTCCAGCTCACCTACGCCAACGGCGGGTACGTTGATAATGACAACGGCCACTTGTCCAGCAACGGCCTGTACACCACAGACGACAAAGGCCAGATCCGCATCGAGGGTATCACCGGCACCGTGGTAGCCAAGGAGGTCAAAGCGGCCCCCGGCTATGTGATCGACAGCAGCACCCAGACCCAGACCGTCACCGTCAACCCCTTGGACACTCAGACGCTGACGTTCCTCAACGAGCCCCTGTGCTCTCTCACCATCACCAAGCTGGACGCGGTCACCGGGAAGCCGGTCCCCAACACTCAGTTTGTCATTAAAGACGGCAATGGCACTGTCCTGGCCCGCTGCACCACCGGGAATGATGGTACTGCCACCGTCACCGGGCTGGTCCCCGGCAGCACCGTTCAGGTGGTGGAAACCAAGGCGCCGGACGGCTACGTTTTGAACACCACGCCCCAGGTCATCACCGTGAAGAACGGCTCCAACGCCCTTACCGGCAGCTCCAGCGGCACCGTAACCACTCCCGGCGGCAATTCCAGCACCAACGTGGGCGGCGGTAATGATGTTGTCGTGGAAAACGACCGCAAAATGACGCTCACCATCAAAAAGTACATCACCGGCACCAACCGGGAACCCCTGGCCGGGGTGTGCTTCAAGCTGACGGACGGCTTCGGCGCTCCCATCGGCGCTGGGGACGGCACATTTTATACCGACTCCAAGGGCGAAATCGTGATCCCCGACCTGGAGCCTGGGACCACCATCACCGCCCAGGAGATCGCCACGGTGGAGGGCTTCGTGCTCAACGGCGAACCCAAGTCCATCACCATCAAATCCGGCAAGCAGGCCCCTGAGCTGGTCTTCTGGAATGAGCGTGCGGGCACCCTCGTCATCCGCAAGCTGGACTCCGTGACCAAAAAGCCTCTGGCCGGGGTTCAGTTTGAGCTGACCCACCCCGATGGCCGCTATGTGGACGCAGACAATGGCCATCTGTCCAGCAAGGGCATCTTCCAGACCGACCAAAACGGCGAAATCCGGGTGTCCGTCACCGGAACGGTGGTTGTGAAGGAAATTAAGACCCTCCCCGGCTACTCCATCGACCCGGCTGGGCAGATTCAGACGGTGGAGGTCAACCCGGACGACACGCAGTACCTCACCTTCTACAATTCTCCCGCTGGCAACTTCGAGCTGATCAAGGTGGTGGCCGGGAACAAGGAGAAGCGCATCCCCAACGTGACCTTTGAGATTCGCCGCGCCGATGACGACGCGCTGATCGACACCATCACCACGGACAGCGAGGGCCGCGCTACCCTCCATCTGGAGGCAGGCAATTACTACGCGGTGGAAACCGAGTGCCCCAAGGAGTACAAACTGGATTCCAGCCGCCACACCTTTACCATGCGTGATGGTAAAAACACCACGCTCACCGTGGAAAACAAGGCTTTTTCAGGGATTTTGATTCACAAAACCGATTCTGTCACCGGCGAGGGCCTTTATGGAGTGGATTTCCTCCTCTATGATAGCGCGAACCGGCCTGTGGGTCAATACACTTCGGACGATCAGGGCTATGTATATATCGAGGACCTGACGGACGGCGGGCGCTACTACCTGCGCGAATTGGAGAACGAAGGCTATATCCCCGACACCCAGCGCAAGACGGTCTACGTCAAGGCGGGCGAGGTCACCCTCATTGAGTGGCAGAACACCCCCATTACAGGTCAGATCCAGATCAAAAAGACCTCCGAGGACTACAACTCCATGAACGGCTGGCCCGCGGGCACCCCCATCCCCGGCACCGAATTCGAGATCTACCACTACCGCACCGGCAGCCTGGTGGACACCGTCCGCACGGACAAAAACGGCGTGGCCGTGTCCAAACCCCTGCCGTTGGGCCGCTATCAGATCGTGGAATCCAAGGCCGCTGATTTTTACGGCCTGGACAAGACCCCCATCGAGGCGGAGATCGAGCACGCCGGACAGATCGTGAAGGTGGCCATGACCAACAAGGCCCTGTCCACCAACGTGTCCATCAAAAAGACGGGCTACGCCGAGGTCATGCCGGGTCAGGACATCCGCTACACGTTCAGCGAGATCGGCAACAACTCCACCACCGCGCTGACCTCCTTCTACTGGAGGGACACCCTGCCCGTGCAGGCGGTGCGGCTCAACCGCATCTTCACCGGTACCTACAACGCCCCCGGCAATTATAAGGTGGTGTATAAGACCAACCTGAGTAATGGCGAGTACCGCACCATGTACGACAACCTGTCCACGGCAAAGAATTACACGCTGGACGCCTCCCCCACAGCGCTGGGGCTGGCCTCCAACGAGTATGTCACCGAGTTTATGCTGGTATTCGGCGTGGTCCCCGCCAACTTCCGCCAGGTGGAGGCCCCCAAGGTGGACTGCAAGGTCCTGTCCACCGTGAAGGGCGGCAGCAGCTTCACCAACGCCGCCGACGTGGGTGGTGTGTACAACGGCCAGTGGATCCAGGCGGTCACCCGCTGGACCACCAAGGTCTACGGCAAGCCCATCATTCCCTCGCTTCCCAAGACTGGCTATTAAGCCAGAGGAAAAAGAAATGGAGGGCCACCCATTCGGGTGGCCCTCCCACACCTGATAGGAGGAAAACTATATGAAAAAGTCCCGTATCCGTATTTATCCTATGCTCCTGGCCCTGCTGCTGTGCGCCCTGTGCTGCGCCCCGGCCTTCGCCGCCTCCAGCGGCGGCTCCGGCGTGGCCGACGTGGTGGAAAGCACCTGGAAGGATGCCGCGGGCCAGATCAAGACCGTGGTGGACAACGTGGTATTCCCCGCCCTGGACATGATCCTGGCCATCGCTTTCTTCGGCAAACTGGGCATGGCTTACTTTGATTACCGGAAGCACGGCCAGTTCGAGTGGGCCGGTCCCGCCATCCTGTTCGCCTGTCTGGTCTTTGTCCTCCTGGCCCCCACCTACATCTGGACCATCATCGGCATCTGACCGCTCAGTGCCCCGCCAGCTTCATCAGCCCCTTTTTAAGACAGGTGGTCAGGTCCACCCGTTTCACATCATCAATATCCTCAAAGGCGATGAGCGCGATGCTGCCCAGCCGTCCCAAAATCTCGCCCTTTCCAAACTGCGTATGCACCACCTCGGCCCCAGCCATAAAGTCCTCCTGCTGCTTCGCCATCTGGGCCGGGGTGGGGCCGCTCTCGTAAGCGGGCGGCTTCGCCTTGGCCCGTTTGGGCTTGGGCTGGGGGGTGAACTGGGGCTCCGGCTCGGGCGGCTCCTCACCCAGAAGCTGGTCGATGAAGGTGTGGGCGGCGCCAGCGGGCTCCCCAAATTTGCCCTCATAGCACAGCAGGTCCAGCTCCCGCTTGGCCCGGGTGGCCCCCACGTAGAACAGCCGCCGCTCCTCCTCCAAGGCCGTCCGCCCCTCATCGTCATGGGGGAGCGGGTCCGAGGGGAACGTGCCGTCCACCGCGTCGATCAGGATCACCCGGTCGTACTCCAGGCCCTTGCTGGCGTGGATGGTGGACAGCACAAAGGGACAGGCCGGGTCGGGCTCCATCCCCTCGATGGTGTCCTTCAGCTCCCGCAGCCGCAGGAGAAACTCCCCCGTCACCGGGGTCTGATTGGCCAGGGACAGCAGCACGTCCAGCCTGGACGTGTCCATCTTCTGCTCCCGCAGATAGTCCCCGTAGCCCATGAACTTCACCAGCCGCTGGATGGCGGCAAAGCTGGTGATCTGGGGGAATTTGGAGTAGTGGGTCTGGAGCGCCCGGAGCTTCCCGTACTGCCAGGGCTCCAAACCCTCATTGGACAGCAGGTGGTCGAACACCGACTCGTCCGACCCCATTCCCCGGAGCATCGCCGCCAGAACGGGCTTTTTCACCTTGAAATCCAGCTTGTAGTAGAACCGCAGGAACTTCTCCCAGTTGGCATCGTCAAAGGCGAACTCCAGCATATCGGTGACATCCCGCACGATGGGGCTGGTGAAGAAGAAGCCCTCCCGCTGGCGGCAGGCGTAAGGGACGCCCTCCCGCTCCAGCAGGTCGACGAGGGGCAGGGCGCTGTCATTGTTGCGGTAGAGGACGGCAGTCTGCTCCTTGCAGTTCCGCGCCACCTTCAACAGGTAATTGTACTGCCGGTTGTAATCCGCCAGCGCCACCTTCCGCACCGCCGTACCCTGGGGGTTGTTCGTGCGCATATGCTTGGGGCGGCGGCTCTCGTTGCGCTGGATGAACGAGTCCGCCGCCTCCACGATGGACTTGGTGGAGCGGTAGTTGGTCTCCATCATCAGCACCTTGGCCCCTGGATAGGTATTCTCAAACTCCAGCAGGGCCTGGGGCCAGGCCGCCCGGAAGCCGTAGATGCTCTGGTCCTCGTCCCCCACCATGAAGATGTTGCGGGATTTGGAGGCCAGCAGGCGCAGGATGGCGTGCTGGATTTTTGAGGTGTCCTGGGCCTCGTCCACGCACAGATAGGGCCAGCGGCGCTGGAAATAGGCCAGGATATCCGGGTACTGCCGGAAGATGCGGTATGTGAACACCATCTGATCGTCAAAGTCCATGAGGCGGTGTTTCAATAGAAACGCCTGGTAGCCCTTATAGACTGCCGGAAAATCCATGCCGTCCACCCGGTGGGCCTCCACGTCCGCGTCGCTGAACATCATATTCTTGCAGTAGGTGATCTGGGTGCGGGCCTCCTTCACCTGCTGGTCTGGGGGATACCCGCCCCCGCCCTTGGACAGCAGCTCCCGGACCACAGCGTTGAGACGGGCCTCATCGTCCGCCAGGGCGAAGGGCTGGGCGCCCTTTTTCCCCGCGTAATAGCGGATGGCCACCGCGCACAGGCCGTTGATGGTACGGAAGGTGAGTTTGTCCGCGTGGTCCTCACCGAAAAAACGGACGAACCGGGCCTTCATGTCGCGGGTAGCCGCCACGGTATAGGTGACGGTGAGGATATTCTCCGGGCGGATATTTTTGCAGTAGATCATGTAACCCAGGCGGGTGACCAGCACGGTGGTCTTGCCGCTCCCTGGCACCGCCAGGAGCAGCACCGGGCCGTTTACCTGCCGCACCGCCGCCTCCTGCTGGGGGTTCAGGCGGATAGAGAATGTATCTTTGAATTGGGTGTAGGTCATGGAAACGCCCTCGCTTTTTCAACATAGGAGGTGAACAGGATCGAAACCATTTTACTGGGCGACGCGGAGGAGCGGCTCCGCACGTTAGATGCGGACAGCGTCCACTGCTGCGTCACCTCGCCGCCCTACTTCGGCCTCCGGGATTACGGCGTGTCCGGCCAGATCGGTCAGGAGGCCGCGCCGGAGGAGTACATCACCAGGCTGCTGGAAGTCTTTCGAGAGGTGCGGCGGGTGCTGCGCCCCGATGGCACCCTGTGGCTCAACATCGGGGACAGCTACCAGAACAAAAACCTGATCGGCATCCCGTGGACGCTGGCCTTTGCTCTGCGCGCGGACGGCTGGTACCTGCGCCAGGACATCATATGGTACAAACCCAACGCCATGCCCGAGAGCGTGAGAGACCGCTGCACCCGAAGCCATGAGCACATTTTCCTGCTGGCGAAATCCGCCCGGTACTATTTCGATGCCGGAGCCATCCGGGAGCCGGTCATGGGGGACAGCACAAAGCGCTATCTGCGCGGGTGTGAAAATCAGGCCGATACGGTTACCCTGCCACGGTTTGGCGGCACGAAATACGGTGACAGCACGGCTGAGGAAACCCGGTGCAAAAGCGGGAAAGAGTATGTGCCAACCCCATACAGGAACAAACGTGATGTCTGGACCGTTGGTACCAGCGGCTACCAGGGCGCGCACTTCGCCGTGTTCCCGGAGAAGCTGGTGACCCCCTGCGTCCTGGCCGGGTGTCTCGAGGGCGGGACCGTGCTGGACCCTTTCACCGGGAGCGGTACCACCAGGGTGGTGGCCAAACGCCTGCGGCGAAATTTCATCGGTATTGAATTGAATCCGGAGTACCGGGAGATGGCGGTGGAGCGGATCCGCGCCACGGAGGTGGAGTACGAGCAGACGAAGCTATGGGCTGGGCACGGGGCGGAACCGGGTTCGGCCATTCTATCATAAGAGAGGGTGAGCATCATAAGAAAACTAAAAACGCCATGGACCATGCGCTTAACGCAGGTCACAGGCATTATGTATCCCGGTGAGCGGTTTGACCTGCCGGAGAGCCTGGACTGCTGTCAAGCGGTTTACAGCGGCGGCGTGTCAGGCCCCCGGTTTTCCATGCAGCGCGGGAGGTGGACGGATTGGAAACCATTTTGCCGGGCGACGCGGCGGAGCTGCTCCGCACGTTAGACGCGGATAGCGTCCACTGCTGCGTCACCTCGCCGCCCTACTTCGGCCTCCGGGATTACGGCGTGTCCGGCCAGATCGGTCAGGAGGCCGCGCCGGAGGAGTACATCACCAGGCTGCTGGAAGTCTTTCGAGAGGTGCGGCGGGTGCTGCGCCCCGATGGCACCCTGTGGCTCAACATCGGGGACAGCTACACCAGCGGCGGCAGAAAAAACCGGGACTTTGATAAAAAGCTCCCCGCCAGGGCGGCGGACCAGCGCCCGCAAACACCCCGGGGAATGAAGCCAAAAGATTTGATCGGCATCCCCTGGGCGTTGGCCTTTGCCCTGCGCGCGGACGGCTGGTACCTGCGCCAAGATATCATCTGGCACAAGCCCCGGTGCATCCCGGAGAGCGTCCGGGACCGCTGCACCCGGAGCCATGAATACATTTTCCTGCTCTCCAAATCGGAGCGCTATTTTTTTGACGCCGGTGCTATCAAAGAGCCCGTGGCGGAGAGCACAAAAGTCCGTATGGCCCAGGACATTGAACACCAGGCGGGCTCCTTCCGCCAGCCCAACAAGACCAACGGCCCGCTGAAGCCGGGGGGCGACGGGGTCTCCCGGAACAAGCGCAGCGTGTGGAGCATCTGTCCGGCTCATTTTAAGGGCGCGCACTTTGCCGTGTTCCCGGAGAAGCTGGTGGAACCCTGCGTCCTGGCCGGGTGCCCCGAGGGTGGGACCGTGCTGGACCCCTTTGCGGGCAGCGGCACCACCGGGGTGGTGGCGAAACGCCTGCGGCGGAACTTTGTCGGCATCGAACTCAACCCGGAGTACCGCCAAATGGCGGTGGAGCGGATCCGCTCCGCAGAGGTGGAATACGAGCAGCTAAAGTTTAAGCGGGAGTCCGGCGTCAGCAGCCGGGTCCCGCTATTATAGCACAGAAAGAAGGGAAAGTCATTTTTATTTGGGATTTTGTCGCGTCCACCGTCATGGATGAGCTGCTGGACTGGGCATACAGCCAGGCGGTGGGCTTCCTGGGCGCGTTCTTCGCCCTCATGGGCAGCATGGGTGTGGAGCTCTTCGACCTGCCCTGGGTGCAGGCCCTGGTGGCCTTTTTCACCCAGCTGGGCTGGGCCCTGTTCGGGGTGAGCATGGTGGTGTCCTGCTTTGAGTTCGGCATCGAATACTCCTCGGGCCGGGGCAGTATCAAGCAGACGGCGCTGAACATTTTGAAGGGTTTTATGGCCGTCAGCCTGTTTTCCGTGGTCCCCGTCCGGCTGTACGCCCTGTCCGTATCATTGCAGGCCACCTTCACCGCCAGCATCACCGGGCTGGGGGATATCGGGGCCCTGGGGCAGAACATCATCACCAAACTCACCACCCCGGAAGGGCTGATCGAATCCGGGGTGGATTTCATTTTCGGCGGCTCCAGCTTCAACCCCATCATGATGCTGTTCTGCGTCATCCTCATGGCCTACGCCGTGCTGAAAGTTTTCTTCGCCAACCTGAAGCGGGGCGGCATCCTGCTCATCCAGATCGCCGTGGGTTCGCTCTATATGTTCAGCGTCCCGAGAGGCTACATCGACGGCTTCACCGGCTGGATGAAGCAGGTCATCGGTCTGTGCCTGACGGCCTTTTTGCAGGCCACTATCCTGGTGGCGGGGCTCATGGTGTTCCCGGACCACGCCCTGCTGGGGCTGGGCCTGATGTTGTCCGCGGGGGAGGTGCCCCGGATCGCCGGGGCCTTCGGGCTGGACACCACCACCCGTGCCAGCCTTACCTCCGCCGTCCACACCGCACAGATGGCGGTGAATACCACCAAGGTCATCGCGTCCATCATCAAGTAAATGCAGAAGGAAAAAGTGCTGACTATGGGCTCCCT
>CANOYV010000084.1:0-8098 GCA_947571605.1 uncultured bacterium
CACTCGGTTATTCGGGCCAGAGAAAAGATAAAGGCAGAGATAGAAAAGTATCGGGCCGGATGAAATTGAGATACCCTTACGCATCTGTTTGTAGCAGGTCACTTTTTCCTCGATCATTATTTCAATTCTGCCTCCATCTGTTTCCCTACAATCATTCTAAAACATCTCCTCCATCGTTTTTAATATTTTCTGAACCCACAACGCCGAGACTTATAAAAAATCAGGATAATCCCAAGCATGAAGGCTGATACTCCTGCCAGCAGCCGAATGTTGACCGGCAGTATGTGATAGAAGTCCGGCGTATTGAACGCGCCCCGAAAAACAGAATACTGAGGAAAGACAAAATGCAACATCGCGGCTTCCATCGCGCAATACATCATGATGACGATGAGCGCGATCACCTTGCTTTGAAGGATAAACATGAGAAACATCGTTCCGATGATGTAGAAATTGACCGCGATCACACAATGAACCAACGGGAACAGCAGCGGAATAGGCGGACAGGTGCCCTCTTGCGGAAACAGCAGAAAGTAGTCCTGCAAGCTGTAATTGGCACGGATAAACATGAACAGCACCGTGGGCGCATAGGGGATAAGGATGAACAGGAGCAACTTGATGTACCGTGCCAGGATCACCCGCACCGTACCCAAGGGCAAAGTGTGGATATACTGTCTGGAGGCTGTTCGGAAGGTTTCCTCAAACAAACTGGCGGCAGTTCCCACTACAAAAAAACAGGCAATGAATTGGAGATAGAGGTAGCATCTGTTAGATGCAAACAGTTCGCCGCCCTGCCCTCCCACCGTTGTGTGAGAGAAACCTGGAACGAGAGACAGAAACGCCAGATATGCTACAAAACACAGATATGGCTTCCAGCAGGACAGTACATCGGTGCGTAGCGGCCATTTATACATCGTTGTCACCGCCATTTTGATAGTACATCCAGATGTCCTCCACTGTCGCTCCTTCTTTCTTTCCGTTCAGTGTATCCTTGAACTCCGCATAGCTGCCGGAGTAACGGATGCGTCCGCCGGAAAGCATGATGATATTTGTAGCCAGGAAGTCCACATCGTCCAGGATATGGGTGGAAATCAGGACGATTTTATCTTGGAAGCAGGCTTGGATCGTCTTGTAAAACTGGAACCGCTCCTTCGGGTCTACCCCCGCTGTGGGTTCATCCAGAATCACCACCTCCGGGTTGCCCACCAGCGCGGTGGCAATGCCCACCCGCCGCCGCATCCCCTCCGAGCAGTCCTTCAGCTTTTTCCCGGCAAAGTCGGCGATGTGGGTCAATTCTATGATGTCCGCGATTTGTTGCTCCGCCGCCTGCCTGTTCAGCCCGCTTTTCACCGAGGCCACAAAGCGCAGGATCTCCCGAACCGTCAGCTTGGGGTAAACGTCGAAGGACTGGGGCAGATAGGAGATTTTCTTCTGATATTCCCGGTTGGAAACAGGTACACCGTCCAGGGTGATCTCACCCTGCTGCAAGGGCAGGATGCCGGTCATATTTTTGATAAGCGTGGTTTTCCCGCTGCCGTTTTCCCCGATGAGCAGATTGAATCCCATGTCAAGGGACAGGTTGATCTTGTGGAGTACCGGCGATTTTCGGTTGTATGAATAGGACACATCTTTAATTTCCAGCATGATTGTTACCTCCCGGCTCAGATTTGGCCTGCCGCTCAGGAATATGTGCTCCCGTAATTCAGCAAGATATAGCCGTCGTAGACAACGGGGAAACCCACAACCCCATATAGATCATAGATAAGGAACGCTTTTTCTGGCTTGTCAAAACCGCCTTGCAGGATTTCCATTGTGCGGGAATCCATATAATTGCCCTCGGCCAGCGCCCGGTCCAGAACGGCGCTATAGTCTGTGGCGGCGTTATATTTTGTTCGGTAAATGGTGATGCCGTCCTTCTCGTATTCCATCAAAAATCCGCTGAAAATGCAGATGGAGGACGCTTTCCCGCTCAGACGGTACAGACTCCCTTCCGGCGCAACATCTAGGTTGGAAATGACGGTGTTCCCGCTGGTCACGCGGAGGTCATAATTTTTGACGTTGAAATCCCCGTCAATCAGCGGTACAAAGGCAAAATTGGGCGGCAAGGCGGAGGACAGCCATGACGTAAACAGGTTCACACAGCCGATATCGCTCAAATAATATGGCCTCCCGTGATATCTGATTTGGAACGTGACCGGCCCGGACGGCGCTTCCATCGTTAGGTAGTCGCCGTCGCGTGTGTACGGCACCTGGCTTCCCCCACAGGTCAGCTCGTCCACCGTGAAGCAGCCGTCCAGACGGATGGTGAGAGTGTCCGCCTTTTGTGCTCTTGTGGGCCGGACGGTAAAGCTGCCGCTGAACCGGCTGAACTCGGACAGCTTAAAATCCCCTTCATAGTCCGTGATCTCATAGGGCTGGGCTTCGTAGTCCACGGGGTAGAGCTTTTCCTCATACCGATATTCCATAGGAGACAGCATAACAAAGGCCCACACGGTCAACACGGCGGCGGCGATCAGGCCGCCCCCTGCCGCCGCCTTTTTCGCGGTGAGGCGCTTGGACACGATGTAATTCAAAACCCAAACCAGAAGCAGACAGGCCAGCACAAGAAACAGTCCGTCCAAAAGATAATACAGATCCAGCCTGGAGCCGGGATAATCCATTTCCATGGTAGCCGGAGAGCTATCGCTGGTGGAAAGCAACTGCGCGACAATTCGGGACGCGGAGGTGCGAAATCCTAAGAATATCTCCACAATCGTTTGATTGAAATAGCAGGACAGCACAGTGACCGGGGCCGCGAGAACATAGGCGTAGGTGTTCTTTATGAAATGTCCCAGGAAAAAGCCCAGGGTATTGGCGGTCAGCAGGAGCGTCAGCCAACGGATCAGTGTGAAGCACAGGGTATTCAGCGTAAAGAGTGGGCTGGTTCCCTGTTGTACTGCGGAAATCAGGATGAACCCGCAGGGGATCAGGCAGGCCGTGCTGGTGGCGAGGATGGACGCAGCCAATCTGCACATTATCACGGAAACCCGCGGCACAAAGCAAATTTCCTCCAGCAAAGCAGACTGGTGGGACCAGTACATGGCATGGCAAAAAGCCATGACAAACAGGCCGATTTCCAGAGATTCCAGCGCGTTGATTACAGCAGAATAATTGATGGGATGGATATAGGGCGACCAGGAGATATATCCGATAAATACCAGGAAAAACCCCAGGGCGAACGCGGCAAAGAGAACAAAGATCAGCGATGCGAACATCAGCCTGACATTCAATTTCAGCAGCTTTTTGCTCATAATGGGTATTCCTTTCTCGCGGTTCAAATTTCCTGCTTCCCCAAATATTTGAGATACATATCCTCCATATTCGGTGTGACGGGGGCGGCGTCCGGGTGGGGCTTGCGGTCGGAGAGCAGCCGGAGTACACTTTTCCCATCCCGGTGCATCACGTTACTGCAAAGATACTCGCCTGTCAGCACAGCTTCTTCCCCGGCGGGAATCCTCACTGTCCAGACAGCGCCCTCCAGCGTTCGTAGCAGCTCAAAGGGTGTTTCTCGCTTCAACACAACGCCATTTTTGAGCAGAATTATCTCGTTGGCCACGGCCTCCAGATCAGATACGATGTGGGTAGAGAGCAGCACCAGCCTTTGCTGGGACAGGCCGCTGAGGATGCCGCGAAAGCGGATGCGTTCCTCCGGGTCAAGGCCAGCCGTTGGCTCATCTAAGATCAAGATGTCGGGATCGCCCAGCAACGCTTGAACGATGCCCACACGCTGCCGCTCTCCCCCGGAAAAGCTCCCCAGCTTTTTTCTTTGTTTCTTCTCCAAGCCCACCAAATGGAGCAGTTCATCCGTCTGCCGCTTGGCCTCAAATTTGGACAGGCCCTTGAGCCTGCCGATATAAAGCAGAAACTGTTCGGCGGTAAAGTTGGGGTACACCCCAAAATCCTGGGGCAGATAGCCCAGCCTTTTCCGAAATTCCCCGCCCAGGGCGGAGATGTCCTGCCCGTCCAGCAGCACCCGCCCGGTGGACGGAGCCAGCAGGTCGGTCATGATTCGCATCAGCGTGGTCTTGCCCGCGCCGTTTGGCCCCAGCAGACCGTATATCCCGCAGTTCAGGGCAAGGCTGGTGCGGTCCAGGGCCACGGTGTCCCCGTACAGCTTGCTGACATTTTCAAGTACAAGCGCCATTATCCTCCGCGCTCCTTTCCAGTTTTATGCTCGCGCCCTCCGCCTCCACAGCCGCCAGGATGCGCCAAACTCTAACCCGCTCAGTAAAATGACCAGCGCCACCGGCCTCCAGATGTCGTCCCACTGACGGATAAACAGATGCGAAAAGTTTTGTTGGGACATAAATGCCGCGAAGCTGACGCTTTGCAAAAGCAGAAAGGACCAATCCATCAAAGTAAACGGCTGTTGGATATCTTGAATAGAGAAATGGACCGCCGCGGCACAGCCGAGAAGGATGAGATAAACCCCGCCGCACAAAAAAATGGTGAGGGTAGTGCGCTGGGTGATCTGTGCCGTCAGCAGGACGAAGCCCGCAAAATACACCGCGCCCAGGAACAGGAACCCATACTGCACAATACAGTAAGTCAGATTGGAGAGGGGCGGCAGTTCGCTGGAAAAGGCTTGGGATTCCAACACGGGGGCCAGGGCATCCCGGAACCCGATCAGCCCACCATGAAACGAAAGGTTCACCGTTCCGATGACCGCCACCACAGCGGCACAATAGCCCACGGCAAACAGCAGCTTTGACCGCCAGACCAGGAACGTGCCCCGCTCCGAAACTCGGATCGTGTGGACGGTTCCGTATTCCTGCTCACAGCACATCAGCCGGGGCAAGCCCATGACAATCAAAAAGGCAGTCAGCGTGTTCCCGTAGAGGTAAATGTCCTGCTGGATCTCGAACCATGAGCTGGGAAAACCATAGCGCCAATATTGAATGAGGCTGAACAGGAGATAGGCCGCGCCCAGCAGGTATCCCACCCAAACCTCCCGAAAGGCCCGGTGCTTTCTCCATTCATCCCTGATTGACCACATACAGATCCCCCGCTGTCGTTGTTCTCCATACGCTGGCCCCATAGAAGATCAGCCCGATTACCGCAGCGATCCCATAGACAGCCATTTGGAGGCTTTGCAAAAACTGCTCCACTGGGAAGCACGCGGCCAAAAACGCCAGTACCATCCACAGCGCCACGGCGATGGCGGACACGGTTTTCTGCTGCCGGATCATGCTGGACAGTAGCAAGAGAAAGGCGCACAGGTAGATGCTGGGGACAGCGCCGCACAGGGCCAGCCGGAGAAAATCAGCCCCATTAGCGTTGTGCAGAACAAAGGCGAGACAGATTTGTACCGACAGCATATACAGCGAAATTACCGCCGTCCGCCCCACCAGCATTTCCGTATAGGAATAGCGAAAGGTTTCCTCCAGTTCCCGCATCCGCTCATTGCCATAGAGTACATAACGGCAGGACAGCAGCAGCCCCGGCAAAGGGGCAGTATAGAATGCCGTAAGCATCGGCTGAGACAGCAGGCGGGCGGCCGTCACCCCAAGCAGGATGGTAGCACCAAACAGCGCCAGCAGCAGCGCCCCGTTCATTTCCTCCGCCGACAGGCGCAGCAACACACGCATACCCGCCCTGCCGGTTTTCCTGGGCATGGATGCCCGAAGCATTTGGATGGTCCGATTCATTTCCTGCTCCATTCGTTCATTCATGAGAAGCCCTCCCGAAAGAATTTTGATAAGAGCCGTTTGGCGGACGTGATCCTGGATTTCACGGTGGGCAGCGGGGTATGGGTCATACGGGCGATTTCTTTGGCGGTGAATTGATACATATAGTGCAGCACAACAGTCTCTCGCTGGGACGTGGACAGCAGATTTAACGCCTGTTCCACGGTCAGGGAGCTTTCAATCAAATCATCCGGCAATGGGGAGGGGTCGGGTATCTCTATGTCTTGAATGTCCTTTATCTCAATGGGCCGCTGAAGCCTGAGAAAGTCCAGGCATTTGTTGTGGGCAATGGTAAAGATCCAGCTTTTGAACCGGCTCCACGGATAGATGGCCTTGATATTTTGAACGACCGACAGAAAGATCTCTTGGGTGATGTCATAGGCGTCCTGCTCATTGCCAAGGGTTTTTTGAACGTAGCCAAAGATTCGGGGATACCATCGTCGCACCAAAAGCTCCAGCGCGTCCCCATCGCCGTCTTTGATGCCTTTAATTAAATCGTAGTCGCTGTACTCCATTGCCTCACCACCCGTCTACTTAGTATAACGTAACAGAAGCCTGGAAAGGATGAACCCTTCTGAAAAATTTTTTAGAAATTTTTTCTGTGCGTTTCCAGCTTGTATTTGCCTGCACATAAGATACCGGGATAAGTGCGTCAGAACCCAAACGGGAGTTGGAGAAACGGGCAAGCAGGGCAAGTGTATTAACACTTGCGAAATTGGCCGTCCCGCCCCCGGAGGGACGGCCATTTCTGCTTGTTGGTGGCAGCGCCCCCAACCCCCTTTGAACGCACAATAAATTGTGCGGCTGCGCGTCCCTTCGGGACGCTTTTTTTGTCGGGCCTGTGGCCCTCCCGGACGATGGGAACAGTCAGCGTTCCTCCCGGTGTTCCGCCTCAATGTCCGCCTCGGATTTGTCGTAACCCATCAGGCGATCCACGTTGGCCTTGACCGTCAGCAACTCCTTCCGTTCATCACGCGCCCTGCGGTACTCGGCGTAAGCGGACTTTTTTCTTCCAGGAGCGCGGCGTACTCGGCCTGCAAACTCTTGACCGTGGGCAGCTTTTTCAGCCCGGATTCATCGAAAAATTTCTTTGCCGCCTGATGTAAAAGTATCTCACTCTCATGCTCGGCCTTGAACTTTTTGGAGTACCCAGCCTTGCGATAGGCCACATACACATCGCGGGTCTTGGAGTAATTGATGATGTGGGTTTTCATCACAGCAATCTCCGCCATGCGTTGCTCCGCCGTCTTGATCTTCCCAGACAGCTCGGCATAGCGGGCGGAAGCATCTGCCGCCTTTTCTTTGAGGTCGGCGTAGTCCAGCAGCCCATGCTCCGTCAGGTAATTCATGGTCTGGGCCATCTGTTTCAAGTTGAACACGCTGGCCCACCGGGCATAGCCCGCGCCCTTCCCAGCCTGGAGTTTGGCCTGGATGTTCACCAGCAGATTCACCTTCGGGGGATCTGCCCGGTGGACATTTTTCGCGCCAGAGGTGTGCGTCCGTTTCCCGGCCAGAACATCCAGCAGGGCGGGAATATCGTACTCCGCCCCAGGCTGTCAGCGTCCAGCCGGACAAATTTTTTCTGTCCCGGCGCTCTCAGCCGGATGGCCTTTCCCCGTGGCGATACCTCAATGCCCGCCTCGCCCAGCAGCTTCAGCAGCCCATCCAGGTCAGCGGGCTTTTGGGCGAGGGCGGCGTCGATTATCATGCGCAGCCGGTCCCGGTGGCAGGGCGGTTTGGTGCCCAGCCACTTGTCATAGCTCCTGCCCCGGCCCTTGGGATGCTCCACGATGGAGTACCCGTTTTCGATGCAGATGGTGTCACTGAGCCTCCGCACCGCCCGCCCCGAACCGAGGAAGTCCCGGAATTTCCGGCTGTGATCCAGGCTGGTGGAGTTCCAGATGATGTGATTATGGATGTGGTGGCGGTCAATATGGGTGCAGACGATGTAAGCATGGTTCCCCTTGGTGAAGCGGCGGGCCAGCTCACAGCCCAGGCGGTTGGCTTCCTCCGGCGTGATCTCGCCGGGGACGAAGGACTGCCGGATGGAGTAGGCGATCACATCATCCGCCCCCCGCCGTCTGCCGGTCTTGGTGAGGTACTGCCGTTTGTCAAACATAAATTGTGCGTCCGCGATCCGGCTGTCACACTGGAAGCTGGAGATCAGCCTGCCTCCGTCTGTCTTTTTCGGGTTCTCCACATAGTCGATGATGTCCCGGATGGCCTTGCCCACCGTCCGTTTTTTCCCGGCGTGTAGGGATTCAATGCGCGTGGTAGCGATAAGACGCCCTCCTTTACAAAGGGGACGGCCCACGGGCCGTCCCCTTCCCTCAACTGTCCTCGCACCGGGCGGCAAGCTCCCCGCCCATGCGCTC
>CANOYV010000085.1:0-7856 GCA_947571605.1 uncultured bacterium
GGGCGTAAGAGATTTGAAGGGAGCTGTCCTTAGTACGAGAGGACCGGGATGGACGAACCTCTGGTGCACCAGTTGTCCTGCCAAGGGCACGGCTGGGTAGCTACGTTCGGACGGGATAAACGCTGAAGGCATCTAAGCGTGAAGCCCCCCCTAAGATAAGATCTCTCATCCTAAATGGAGTAAGGCTCGACGTAGACTATGTCGTTGATAGGCCGGAGATGTAAGCGCAGTGATGCGTTAAGTTGACCGGTACTAATAAGCCGAGGGCTTGACCTTACAATAAGGTGAATGCAGGCTGCTTGTATGGAGTTCACATTGTTCAGTTTTGAGGGTGCGGCAAAGGGAAAGCACTCTGAGCTTGCGACGACGATGGCCCGTTGGTCAAGTGGTTAAGACGGCGGCCTCTCACGCCGCAAACGGGAGTTCGACTCTCCCACGGGTCACCAACTATTATGCACCTTTAGCTCAGTTGGTAGAGCACCTGACTCTTAATCAGGGTGTCCAGGGTTCGAGTCCCTGAAGGTGTACCACTCCCCCTGGAGTGGGGACACACCAGGGGGAGAAAGCAAAGGTTTTAACCGTGAAAGCGGTTGAAATAAATAGCGCGGCGAAGCCGCGCAAGGCCAACTCAAAGCCCAGCGAAGTGGGGTTGAGTTGGTGGGGAGACACAGCGAAATGAGTGAGCTTTCGCCGAAGGCGGAAGCGAAGGATATGGAGCTTGTGTCTATGAAGTCGGTGCTGATTGCGGTGAGGGTCCACCCGTTCCCATCCCGAACACGGCAGTTAAGCTCACTCGCGCCGAAAATACTTGGCTGGCGACGGCCCGGAAAAATAGGTAGTGCCGACACAAAAGAGATGGACAGTCGAAAGGCTGTCCATCTTCTTTTCGTTTTAAATGCAAGAAGCGGCGGTTTCCCCGCCGCTTCTTGCTGTTGGCGAGGGACTAGTGTCCCCGATGCTTCTGCCTGCGTTTCTCCTGCCGAAGGGCGAGCATCCTCTCCTGCTCTACCTTCCGGCGCTCCTTGGAATCCGCCTTGCGCTGCATCTTATTTTGCTCGCGCTGAAGCTGGAGGGCCATCTGGGCTTTGGTGCCCGTGTTTGCGGGCTGGACGGCCTTCCGAGCCTCCCGTAGCAGGCGCTTTGGATTGGGGCTAGGGCCAGCCTTTTGCGCTGTTGTGAGCGGTGGGCTGAATTGCAGCCTACGATGGTTGCGGAGCAGCCAAGCCAGAACCTCCTGATCGCGGGGTTCTCGGCCAAAGGTGATCTTGCAGACGCGACAGCCGTCCTCATCCTCCCGCTGGTACAGCCCCACCCAGAAGGGTGGCTCAAAATACACAGTGAGACTTGCCTTGGAAACGCACATATTCAGTTGTCCTCCTTATGATTTCTCCACGGAGAAGGGACAACCAAGGAGGCAGGTTACTGGCGAGAGGGAGGACTCCCGCGTCCCGACTACCCGACGGGAGCTGTGTTTTTATCTCCGCTTGACATTATAGTAACACAGTCGGGCTGGAATGTAAAGCAAAGGGAGGCAGACATCCCTGTCGCCTCCATTTTGAATGCCGCATCAGCCTTGGAGCGGGCGCCTTGAAAGCCGAAAGACGAGCCTCAAAGGGTAAAATCCTCGTCTTTGAGGTGCTCAAAGCTGGCCGCCAGGGGTTTTGGAGGCGTGCGTTTCAGGGGGTCGTAGCGAAACCGGCGGCAAGAGCCGGTGCAGGCTACGATCCCCTTTTTGACGCACATCATCTGCTCCTCGTCCAAGGGAGTGCCCCACTGACAGTAGCCGCAGCGCGGGTCGATTTTTTTATCAAACAGGCTGGCCATCCCTTGATCGCTCCTTAACTCATTTACGTCTATGCTGAGTTAATTATACACGATAATGCGGCAAATTGCTACATTTATTTCGCCAAAGCGACCGGCATAACGCAGCCAAAATGAGCCACCCAGCCAGCGCGGCCAGTGAGGAGGCAGCCAAGGCGGTAGAAAAGTCCATGGCGGCGATGGAATCGGCCTGATCCGCCAGGTATTCCGACACCGGGGCGGACAGAGGGAACAGCCGGGTGAGGCACCAGGTAAGCGCGGCGGCGATCAAGCCATGGCAGAGCTTTCCCAGGAGATACGTTTTGGCGGACAGACCACTGTCCACCAGGAAAGACAGCACCTGACAGTGGACGGACAACCCCGCCCACCCCAGCATGAACGCCGCCATGGAGACCCGCCCCGCAAAATGGGCGCCGCCCTGAAGCGAGGAAACACCGGAGGACAGTTCCAGCAGCCCAGCCACCAGCCGCCGGGCCCACTCCGGTTCAAAACCGGCCATTGCCAGCAGCTTTGCTAAGGCGGTGAACACGCCATATGCGGACAGAAGTTGGAGTACGACCGCGAAGAATACCACAAATGCGCAGATGTTCAAGGTGCTTTGCAGTGAGCGCGTCACTGCACCGGTAAAGGCTGCGGGGATGGTGACGGCTTCGATGGGCTTGGTTCTAGACCGGGATTTGCGCTTGCGCTCATTCCCGCCGTAAAAGCGAAACAACAATCCCACCAGCAGCGACGCCAGGGCATGAGTGAGGTAGAGCAGCAGGCCCACCCGGCTGTCCCCGAAGACCCCGGCGCCCACAACGCCCAGGATAAAGGCCGGACCGGAGTTGTTGCAGAAGGAGAGCAACCGCTCCGCCTCCCTCTTGGAGCACAGGCCCTGCTGATAGAGTTGGAGAGCGGTCCGCGCCCCTACTGGATAGCCGCCAATAAAGCCCAGCGCTACCGCCGCCGCGCAGCTTCCGCTTACCCGGAACAGGGGACGCATCAGTCCTTCCAGCGCCCGGCCCAGATAGGCCGCCAGGCCCAGGTCCACCACCAAGGAGGACAGCACGAAAAAAGGAAACAGGGAGGGGACGATGACGTTGAAACACAGTGTGAGCCCGTCCTTGGCCCCGGCGATGGCCTGGTCGGGAGCGGCCACCAACCCCACCGTGGCCGCCAACAGGGCAAGCCCCACCAGCGTGTCCCGAACCTTCTTTTCCCTGAGCAATCTCAGCACGCCATCACCCCCATAGGGGAATGCTATGCAGAGCGGCGGCGGAGCTTGCCTGTCCCTCCCAAATCTTTTACCGTGCCCGGTACACAATACCGGGCAATTACCCTTGGCTATCCGCGTATGCTGTGATATAATAATTTCACAAATACGGTACGCAAGAGAACCTGAATTTTGTGGGAGGTAACTATATGCAGTATGAGATCACCGAGCAAATCCCCCTGCTGGACGGGCAGGGGAACCTCACCCGGGCAGGTTATGCCAAGCGTTTACTGCCGGTGTACGACCGGAAAAAAGTCCGGGGCGGCATCACCCGATTGAAAGAGTGGGACTATTACTACATCGGGAACGAGCGCTTTGGGGTGGCCCTCACGGTGGCCGACAACAGCTATATGGGCCTTGACTCCATCTCGTTTCTGTCCTTTGAGGGGGAGCCCTGGGAGATCACAAAAAGCCCCATGTCGGTATTTCCCATGGGCAGGACCGGTCTGCCATCCACCTCGGCGGCGGGAATCACCGCCGGTTCCGGCAAAAAGCACGCCATTTTGTTCCAGGTGGCGGACGGCCAGCGAAATCTCACCGCCCACATGGAAAATTTCAAGGATGGCCAACCCATCGACGTCCACATTGTCCTGTCGGACGAGCCGGCGGAGTCCATGGTCATCTGCACCCCTTTCGAGAAGAAGGCCCATTTCTACTACAACCAGAAGATCAATTGCATGAGGGCCAGGGGCACAGTGCGCATCGGCGGGGAAGAATACCGCTTTGAGCCGGACGGCTCCTTCGGGGTGTTGGATTGGGGACGGGGGGTGTGGACCTACCACAACACCTGGTACTGGGGTTCCGCTTCCGGGCTGGCGGACGGGGTGGACTTTGGGTTTAACATCGGTTATGGCTTTGGAGATACCTCTGCCGCCACGGAAAACATGCTGTTTTACAACGGAAAGGCTCACAAGCTGTCCAAGGTGGATTTCGGCATCCCCATGAAGGGCGGAAAAGAGGATTATATGAAGCCCTGGAGGTTCACCAGCGACGATGGGCGCTTTGAAATGGATTTTATCCCGGTCATCGACCGGGCCTCCTGCACGGACGTGAAGCTCATCAAGAGCGACCAGCACCAGGTGTTCGGCCGGTTCAGCGGCACGGCGGTGCTGGACGACGGGACCAGGCTCCAGGTGCGGGACCTGATGGGATTTGCCGAAAAGGTGGAGAACAAGTGGTAGAAATTGATTTTGAAAGGGGAATAGGCAATGAAGCCGTGGCTATGCTTTTTCATAGTGGCTGCCTGCGCCGGGATATGTTTTTTGTATCGCCAAGGCATTGCGGCGTCAAAACAGATACAAGCGACTTTATACATATTTCAGCCGGGCAAAGGGGCGGACCGGGCAACGCTGGATTCCTGCACTGGATGGACCAGGCATGTGGGTAGATTCCATAGAAGCGGAACCTATAAGTTTATCCTTGACAGCCAACTGTCGAAAGGGGACGTAGATGTTGTTTTGCTGGACAGGGAAAAACAACAGATATTGCGGCTGGACCGGCAGTCCCCTGCCGGAAGCGTAGAAATAGACGGGGAAAACAAATATTATCTCCGTTGGGAGTTTAAAAACGCTACGGGAAAATGCGAATTGCACTGGTAAGGAAAAGATCGGGAGGGCAGTTGTCCACGGAGGGCGGCTGCCCTGCTCTGACGCTTTAACGCGGAAAAATTTTCTCGAAAAAGGGGGTTGACAAATGGCCGCTCGCCGCATATAATAACCACAACAACCAAACAGCAGTAAACCAGTGACGGAGAGAAGTACCCGGCGCGGCAAACCTTCAGAGAGCCCCCGATGGTGGGAACGGGGCGGTGAGCGGTCGGCGAATGGACTTCGGAGGGCGGACCGAACGGTGGCGATGCCAAGTAGGGACCGACGGGTTTCCCACCCGTTATCCATCGGGGCGCGTATGATGGTACGCGTAAGCGAGCGGACGTTTTATAACGTCAATTTGGGTGGTATCGCAGGAGCAGCAGCTTTTGTCCCATGTGTGGGGCAGAGGCTTTTTTGTTTGCCTTTTCCTCCCCGGCCCCGGCAAGGCCAAGGGTTCATCTGCCGCCCAAAATCACATAATATGGAGGAAAACACCATGAAAATCCGCAATGTCATCAAGAAGTTCTTTGCTCTGACCGCCGCCGGGGCCATGACGCTCTCCCTGTGCGCCTGCTCCAATGATAATGTCCAAGTGACGGCCCAGTCCCAGAACGTGGACGGCAGCCAGGCCCCCAGCGACAACGTCCAGCAGCCTTCTGGGGAAGCCGACTACACCATCGGCATCTGCAACTATGTGGATGACGCATCCCTGAACCAGATCAACGAGAACATCCAGGCCCGGCTGGCGGAGATCGGTGAGGAGAGGGGCGTCACCTTCCACATCGACTATGAGAACCCCAACGGCGACGCCACCGTCATGAGCCAGGTCATCGCCAACTTCCAGGCCGACAAGGTGGACCTGATGGTGGGCATCGCCACCCCTGTGGCCATGGCCATGCAGGCTGCCACAGGGGACAGCAGGACCCCCGTGGTGTTCTCCGCCGTGTCCGACCCGGTGGGCGCGGAGCTGGTAGCCTCCCTGGACGCCCCCGGGGCAAATCTGACCGGCACCTCCGATTTCCTGGACACCAACTCCATCATGGAGCTGATCTTCGCGGCCAACCCGGACGTTGATAAAATCGGCCTGCTGTACAACGTGGGTGAGGATTCCTCCAAGGCCCCCATCGCCCACGCCAAGGAGTACCTGGACGCCAAGGGAATTGAGTACGTGGAGCGCACCGGCACCAACGCCGCCGAGGTGCAGCAGGCCGCCCAGGCCCTGGTCAGCGACGGGGTGGACGCGGTATTTACTCCCACCGACAACACCATCATGAAGTCTGAGCTGGCCATCTACGAGACCTTCACCGGCGCCAAAATCCCCCACTACACCGGGGCCGACTCCTTCGCCCTCAACGGCGCGTTCCTGGGCTACGGCGTGGACTACGCCAACCTGGGCCGCGAGACCGCCGACATGATCGCCGACATTCTGCTGAACGGAGCGGACCCCGCCTCCATGGCCGTCAAGACCTTTGACAACGGCACCGCCACCGTCAATACCGAGACCTGTGAGGCTCTGGGGCTGGATTTTGAGACCATTAAGGCCGCGTTCTCCCCGCTTTGCACCAAGGTGCAGACCATCACCACCGCCGAGGAGTTCGGCGACCTGAACAACGGCTGAGTTACTTTCTTTTGAAAAAAGAAAGTAACCAAAGAAAATTTTGGACTGCGCACTTCTGTGCGAGGAGGGAAAAGGGGCCGGGGGCTTCCCCCGGTCCCTCAAAGCGAGTTTTAGAAGGAGGGACTTCTCATGGACCTGTCCGCCCTGCTGACTGTAGGTCAGACCGCTCTGGAGCTGGGACTGATCTGTTCGCTCACGGTGCTGGCCCTGTTTTTGAGCTATTCCATGCTCAACGTCTGCGATCTGTCCACCGACGGCTGCTTTACCCTGGGGGCGGCGGTGGGGGCTGTGGTGGCCGCCGCAGGCCATCCGCTGCTGTCCATCCCCGCCGCCATGCTGGCTGGAGTGTGCTCCGGTCTGGTTACCGCCCTGCTCCAGACGAAGTTCGGCATTGACAGCCTGCTGTCGGGCATCATTGTCAACACGGGGCTGTATTCGGTGAATATCGCCGTGATGGCCGGGTCCGCCCAGATCAACCTGTACAAGGCGGACACGGTGTTTTCCATGACAAAGGATTTGTTGGCCGGGACGCCCCTGGCGGGGCAATCCATCACCGTGGTAGCCGCCGTGGCAGTGATTTTGACGGTGGTTTTTCTCACCCTGTTCCTCAACACCCGGCTGGGGCTGGCCATCCGGGCTACGGGCAATAACCCGGATATGGTCCGCTCCTCCTCCATCAACCCGGTGTTTACCACCATTGTGGGCCTGTGCGTGGCCAACGCCTTCACCGGCCTGTCCGGCTGCCTGATGGCCCAGTCCCAGAAATCGGCGGAGATCAACATCGGCAACGGCATGGTCACCATCGCCCTGGCCTCGCTGCTCATCGGCTCCACCATTTTGGGCCGGGGGAGCACCTTTGTCCGGGCAGTGGGCATGGTGCTGGGGGCGTTCATCTTCCGGCTGGTGTACGCCATCGCCCTGCGGCTGGACATTCTGCCCGCATTCATGCTGAAGCTGGTCTCCTCCGTCATTGTGGCGCTGGCCATCGCCCTGCCCTATCTCAAGGAGCAATGGCCCATCATCTCCCGCAGGCTTACCTACAAAAAGACCGCCGTTGGAAGGAGAGGGAACTGACATGCTGAATATCACCCACATCTCCAAAACCTTCAATCCGGGCACGGTGAACGAGAAGAAAGCCATCACGAACCTGTCCCTTCACTTGGCCCCCGGCGATTTCGTCACCATCATCGGCTCCAACGGGGCGGGGAAATCCACCCTGTTCAACGCCATCGCGGGCAGCTTCCTCACCGACGGCGGCTCCATTGTGCTGGACGGCCGGGATATTACCTTCCTGCCTGAGTTCAAACGAGCCAAGTCCATTGGCCGTTTGTTCCAGGACCCCATGCGGGGCAGCGCGCCGGGGATGACCATTGAGGAAAACCTTGCCCTGGCCGCGGGCAGCGGCGGTTGGCTCTCCCGCGTGAGCCAGAAGGACAAAAAACGGTTCCGGGACCGGCTGGCCCTGCTGGACATGGGGCTGGAGGACCGGATGCGCCAGCCGGTGGGCCTGTTGTCCGGGGGACAGCGGCAGGCCCTGACCCTGCTCATGTCCACCATGGTCCCGCCAAAACTC
>CANOYV010000086.1:0-7612 GCA_947571605.1 uncultured bacterium
CCGGCAGCCCCGTTTCCGAGGCAATCATGGACCGCATCATCCACAACGCCTATGAAGTTCTGGTTGAGGGCCGCGTCTCCATGCGCGAACGCAACGGCCTGAAGTCCTCCCACGCCGAAGGCGGTGAGGAGGATGCCTGACTGCCCCTTCAACCCCTCCGCTTCCCCTTGTGATCTCGAATTGGACCTGATGGTCCTGCGTGAAGCGGAACGGGAGTCCATGGAAATTTTCTATGCCATGCGGGAGGAATTACACTTTTACCTGAAACGCACTCAGCTGCTGGAGACTATTTTGACCGAGAATGGCATCCCTATTCCCGACTACGATGACTGATCCTACGCTCTGCCAGCCACTACGGCTGGCAGAGCCCATTACTGGCGGACCCTTCCGGCGGGGTGGCAGGTTTTCTCCGGCCACCTGGCGGAAATTCTCCGTGCAGCTGGCAAGTTTGATCCGGTATATGCATGTGGGCAAATACCAGAACTGCCGCGCCGAAGTCCACTTTGGGCAAGGCACTGTCCTACCTCAAGGAGCAATGGCCCTATTTGCTCAAATATCTCAAAGACGGCAGGCTGGAGCTGAGCAACAACCGAGCTGAGCGCAGTATTAAGCCTTTTGTCATTGACAGAAAGAATTTCCTGTTTGCAAAAACACCCAGCGGCGCAAAGAGCAGTGTGGTGATCTTCTCCCTCATCCAGACCACCTCTGAGAATGGCTTAGATACGTAACGCTACCTAACCTGGCTCTTATCCTCTGCACCAGAGATGGATTTAGCTCAACTGAATGTTGTGCAGGTCCCGCTGCCCTGGAACGCTCCGGCTCTCTGCAATGCATAATTGTTTTTAGCCCGTTGCCAGGGATTCTCCTGG
Organism: uncultured bacterium; assembly: GCA_947571605.1. GTDB lineage: Bacteria > Bacillota > Clostridia > Oscillospirales > Oscillospiraceae > Enterenecus. The sequence continues at coordinate 870 of CANOYV010000086.1, forward strand.
CAATGGGCTTCTTTGTGCAGTGAGATTTGACGCTTACTACTTCAGTAGTAACAATACCGCCGGGATAGTTTTTGAATAATGAGGTAGGGGGACAGTAAAAAAGCAGACAGGCAGATTTGCCGCTTATGGCAAAACTATAATTTTGTACGGGTGCCTTCGACACCCGATTTGGCAAAGGTGTTCCGACACCACACCAAAGGGGGCCGCAAGAACATGAAAAACCTAACACCAACAAAAAGTTAAGCATACGCTAATCGGAGCGATTGGGAAGATTTCAGCATCCGCAGAAAAATATGTCCGCAACCCGAAAAAGATTTTGCAAGAACTCGGAAATTACCCGTTGAAACCATGTTAAAGATGTTGGTTGGTATGGGTGGCAATACCATTTGCAAAGAATTGTATGATTGGTTTGAAAATTCATCAGATACAGTCAGCACATCCGCATTTGTGCAGCAGCGAGAGAAAATTTTATTAGAAACAACAGAGGATTTATTCCGACTTTTTACGAAGGAATGCCGCTATGAAAAGGTATACTCCGACCATCGGCTACTGGCTACTGGCTACTGGCTGTAGATGCGGTATTGCTCTATTATCTTGCAAAATGCGGTTGCAAAAACGGGAGACTGTTGTCTATATAAATAGAAGGACAACTTTCATTAGTCATCCTTAAGCATGGCGGAAAAAGTTGTGTAACTGTGTATTGCATTATGTTGCTAGTCGTTGTCTGGTAGTTTGCCAAGTTTGAAAATAGAAGATAGCGGGTATAGCTTTCTGAGGTTACATCTGGCATCATTTGAGGAGAGTCTCCAACGTACAGTAGAGCAAACGGAATTCGCTCAGAATCAATCGAACAAATTTTTTTGGGAAGCATCCTTCTAGTTTATTCTGCCACTCAACTAACTGTGGAGATCAATTTCAGAAACATATTAACCGCTTTATATTTTGTAGCGTGTGGAGCTGCTGTACTTGGAGGGCTTTCTCTATTTTCATCTTCCTTTCTCTTTTTTACTCAAGGGGCGTTTACCCCGATAAATTTTATTTCTGAATTAAGAGAATACACTAAATATCCCATCGAAATATTTGGTAAAGGACTACAATTTGTTTTTACATGGCTTATCCCTATAGGATATGTAAGTTATTACCCATCAATTTTTTTCTTACGAAATCAGTCAAACATATGCTTATATTCTGGACTAGTAGCACTGACATCACTTTTATTAGGATATGTAGTCTTTAATATTGGGCTGCGTTTTTACGAGGGTGTTTCTGCTTAAAAAGCTATGTCCTTTAGTTAAAACCTTTTCGGTAAAAGACGCAAAAAGGCTTTATTTCGCTTAAGTTTCGTATATAGCCTCTTTTAAGGGTGGCAGTGCATACACCGGACCAGCAGCCCCACCATGCCGGAAGAGAGCTCCACTTCAAGGAAGTAAAAAAAGGGACCTGTATAATTGGGTAGCACAGGAAAACTGTGTCTATATCAATTGGAGGTCCTACCATGCCAAACTACCTGGAAATCCTGAGACTGGACAGTTTCAACTACAGCCAACGGACAATCGAATCAACGGCACATTGTTCACGGCACACCGTCTGCAACGTTCTGCAAGCAGCAAAGGTGAAGCAGAGCACATGGCCTCTGGATGACGACATAACCAACGCAGAGCTAGAGGCGGTTCTGTTCCTCGGCAAGTATAAGAGCGGGTGCCGGTACGTGGAGCTGGACTATCCGTACATCCACAGAGAGCTGGCAAAGACGGGTTTTACCATGGCACTTTTGTAGGAGGAATACTGTTAGAAGTGCCATGAAGCATGGAAAACACCCTACATGAGTACGCAGTTTGGGGACAAGCACTGGAGATGGGCGCAGGTGACGAAAGCCACCATGTGCATCCAGCACAAGCCTGGAGACGCCATCCAGGTGGACTGGGCGGGCGATACCTTTTCGGTATATGATCCGGTAACTGGAGAGCAGAGTCCAGCGTATCTGTTTGTGTAGCTGCTACACCTACGCAGAAGCCAACGGGGATATAAAGACGGAGAACTGGCAGCCTGCCACATCCACGCTTTCCAGTACCTTGGCGATTTGACCCAGCTGTTGATTCCGGACAATTGCAAGACCGCCACTACGGCTAATACCAGATATGAAACCGTGCTCAACCGCAGCTACCAGGAACTGGCCGAATACTATGGCACAGCAGTAGTACCGGCCCATGTCCGCAAGCCCCAGGACAAAAGCGCGGCGGAAGCATCCGTGCGCTTCGCAGAAACACGGATCATTCCGTTAATGGTCATACGCTTCAGCATTACACCGTTGGCGCGTACCAACATGTCCCCAGTGTATTCACCATCAGTCAGGTTCTTTCTCTGTCCTAAATCCTTCAAGTGAGTCCTTCCTGGCGGTGCGCTGTGAGACCGACCCTGTATCAATAAAAGGCCGCATTTCCCTCTTGGCGGAAATGCGGTCTTTCACATCCTATAAGCTATCGCAAATTTTATAAAGGTTTGATGTACACCCACCATTTTCCCGCCAGCGATTTTTCTTTGATAGGTATCCGGCGGCGCAGAGATCATTCAGCGCCCGCTGGACAGTGGCGCGGGAGAGGTGTAGCTCCCGTGCTATGGTTTTGATGGACGGCCAGCATACCCCATCTTTGTTCGTGCGGTCCTTGAGATACATATACACCGCCACAGCCCGGTGAGGCAGATCGGCAGCATAGATCGAATTGAAGTAGCCCATAGTGTTACCTCATGTGCGCAGCGAGGATTCGTCTTTGTCCGTTTTATGGAACGTCTGCCGGGAGCGGGACTGACTTTCGGTCACTGCTGTAGCCTGGGGGATAATTTCTACCCCGGATTGCGGATATTTCTTACCAGAGATTGTAAGCGGCGGCAACACGCTCGTCCCGCTCCAGCTCATTCACGATCTCATCTACCAAGGATTTCACAGATGGTTTGAGATAGCCGTACTGCTTTTTGCCGGAAGTGTTTTTAAGCTGCTTCGCCAGCTCCAGCATCAACTGTTCGATCCGCTCATTGGACAGCGTACCATCCTGCATTTGCCGGATGATCTGCCGCAGGACCTTCTGCGAATCCTGATTCAGCGAATCACGCCGCTGAGTCTGTTTGGCGTAAATCTCAGTCAGATCATTTTTGAATATTTCCTTCGCCAGTCCGGATTTGATCCGCTCGATCCCATGCGCTGTAAGGAAGCCGGATTTGCCGTCGGCGCTGTAGCAGACCATATGCACATGCGGGTGGTGCGACTCGTCATGGAACGCGGCATACCACCGAAACTGCTCCAGCGGGATCTTCATTGCCTTCGCCATCTCCACAGAGTACGAGGAGAGAAAGCTTTTCCAGCGCTCCGCGTTATCGAATCCCAACCGCGCGGCATCTTCCCGACGAAGGGAGATCACTGGCAGCCAGACTGTGCCGGGATGGTGTGCAACTTCGTCCTGTACTTTGGATAGAGTCAGCGGCTCATTGCTGCCGGTAAACAGTCCGTGAGAACCAAACCGCTGCGCACGAGGACGCTTGGCGATGTAGTCCACATAGTTTTCCATCTTGGATATCTGATCCAAATTGTCCTCAATGGCTCTTGTAATGAATTCAGACGCATGGCCGCGAGTAGGGGATTCCTGGTAGTCCGCGTACTCCTCCAAGCCTTTGCTCAAAGGAAACTCCCGAACCAATTTCTCCACCATATTGATCTGGTTCTCTGTCGCAGGCAGATTTATCTTGCCGGGATCAATGCGCTGGACGCCTTTGCGGGTGGCGTAATAATTGACGGCATTTCCCAGATGAGCGGCAGCTTTTGGTGTACCACCTTTGATGTGAGGACACTTGAAAATGACACGCGGCATAACACATCACCCAGCGCCCTCTGTCACATGGACATTTGCGGATAGGGACTGGCTGTTTGAGCGTCTATAACGCTCTGCTGCTCGAGAATATTCGGATAGGCATCCAGTATACAAGGATAAGCCTGCACCAGTTCCGGGAGGGTATCCCTCACTTCCGGAGACATCTCCCATAAATCCAGATGGTGATCCTCCGATAGTATCTCTGGGGGATGGAAGATACACCATTCTGTAAGTTCCTCACCATATGCCCAGCACCTCGCCATCTGTGCCGCGCCAGATATAACGCTTCCGTCATCTACGATACCTGCGGAAGCCGCCGCTGGCCGGACGGTGAGCGCCGCAAGCTGGGTAATATCATCCGCACCCAAACTGACTGCGTACTCCATCATGCCGCTCCATGCTTCCACGAAGTTAAGCAGAGCCCGTCCATTTTCCGTGGTCTGCTGCTCTGTGGTAAAGTTCGCGTGAGCCTGCTCCATACCATTTTTAATTTTCATAATGTGATAGCCTCCTGAAAAATTGCGGCGCAGCAAGCCGTTCCTACTCGCCTTTCTGATACTTCATCGCATCTGCAAAAGTAACTGCCCCGCCAGTTTTCTTGACCTCCTGGATGCACCTCCCGCGCAGACGTTCCAGCACTTCCGGGCTGACGTCTACCTCAGAAGCAAGCACGTTCATCATCATGTTTGTTTCCACGGCCAGCTTGAAGAGTAACCGGGCAATGTGGTTTTCCGCATTCGTCACCGTACCCTGGAGCGCAGAAACAAGAACGGGTGCAAGAAATTCTGTTCCGTTTTTGCTGGCAACATATCCCGCATAGAAGTGGATCGCTTTCTCGATGAACTCGCTCTGGTTCTGGCAGTTATCCAGCGGATAGATGTCTTTGACAAGCTGCTGAGTCTCCGGCATGATTCGCAGGGCAAACTTGATTTTTTCTCTGGGCATGAAATACCTCCATTCTTTCTATCTTGGGCCGTACCCCCGCCTGGAACCCTCGAAAATCTCGTAGCGGCGGGCAGTTCTGGCCACGCGGGGGCAAATCTGACCCCCAAGGCTCAAAACGTACCCCCGCACTGACTCCCGGCCTGAATCCCCGGAAACCGCTGCCCCGACCCGCATTGCGGGGCGATGTGGTTCGAGCGGGGGCGCTGCGCGACCCCCGCTCTTTATCCGGCACCTTTTTCGTCCCCCGTAGCCCCTGCGTCCCAGCGGCCCCGGCGTTTCCCAAGCCTCGCCGCAAACCCGGCTCACAGGCCGCAACAGGGCCGCTTAGGGGGGCGGATGGGGCAGGGATGCCACCCAGCGGGGAAAGGCCGCACAAACGCCCTCACAGGGGCAAACGGCGGGGAACGGGCTGGGAGGGCCTCTCGGCCCTCCCGCGGCCTGTTCACATCGCCATTTCCGGCACATCATTTTGGACAATTTCTTCGATATGCCTGCTCGCTTCCTGATCTGCCAACTCTGCTGTGGTGACCGGAACCGGATCAGCCAGACCAGGGACATGCCCTGTTTGGAACGCAGTCCGCCGGCCTTGGCAGCAACTACATGACCGGTCCGGCAGGCGGCACCATATCCTCCGTCAGGTGCTGTGCGCTGTAGTCTGCCAGTGACTGCCCGGTCTGCTGCTGGCAGTAGGCATCCATCTTCTGGAGGAGAGCAGCTTTCTCCACGGCGTTGAGGCGGTATTCCATGGCTCCTTCCCGACCGTCCGCCCGGTGCAGGTCGACCTCCAGCATATCGCAGACCTGACCGGAGGCCATGTCGTAGTTGGCATAGACATTCAGCCAGTCGTCTCTCTTCGCGGTGCGCGTGCCGAATACCCTGTCCACATCAAAGCTGTTTTCCAGATAGAAGTTCAGCCGCCCGTCATCCGCCGTGATCTCATCCGCGAAAGAAAAATTCTCTGCGGAGAGATGGCCTGCCGAGGCGATCTCCCTGCCTGCCAGCTTCTCCATGAACCGAGCTTGCCGCACGTTCCAGTCATAACTGCCGCAGCGGTCCGCATGCCAGACTGCTGTGGACGCATCCTTCAGTCTGTAGGATACCCAGCCAAGGCTGGGGCGAACGGCGGAGAGTTCCCGCCTGTCGAGATCCACATCGTATACATCTGTGATCTGGCGGTCCCCCTCCATACAGGAGGTCAGCATCCGTTCAAATTCCTCCGCAGGGATCTCTTCCCGGCCATGGAGATACTCCTCAAGGGGGCGCGGTCTACTTTGCTGCCGCAAACGGAGCCGGACATATCCGGCGATCTCCAGCATCCCGACAGAGCGATCCATTCGGAAATATTGCGTACCGCCGTTCCCCACTATACGGAAGGCAGAATAGCGTGTGCTTGCTCTGATCTCCTCCTCCCGCCGCTGATCTTCCTCCAAGATCTCTCTGCTGATCTTTTCCCGTACATGCTCGGGGAGCTGGCTGATCAACTCGTCCAGGTAGTTGTCCAGCTTTTCCTCCACCGTTTCATTTTCCAACTGTTGAGACAGGGCCTTATACCACCGCTCATCCAGCCATATCTCAAGAGCTTTACTGTTCATGGTATCCCTCCTCCGGCTTGGGGGCTGGCCGGCTGGGTCTGGAAGACCGCGCCGGCGCGGCGATGCTCTCGATGTACTCCCGCGTCTGGGCGGGGACATACTTCTCATATATTTTGTTCACGCAGTCCTCCAGCTCCGCCTCCATGGAGGACTGCTTCCTCCCTGTGTAGAACTGGATGGCCCGCAGCTTCTCAGCATCCACCTGGACGCTGACGGTTACCTTCCTCATGATCTCCTCCTATCAGAATACATGGAACTCCCAAGTGGTGGGGCCTTCCTGGACGGGCATGGGTTCTGCAAACTTTTCCACATAGTGCGCGGCGTCCGCATCGGAGAGGGAGCAGAA
>CANOYV010000087.1:0-7264 GCA_947571605.1 uncultured bacterium
GTGGAGGGGGGGTACTGCCCTCTGTGCTCCCTCACACCGCGCCCATGAGCCGCAGAATGAATACGATGACGAACAGGCTCACCATGCCCAGCACGCTGGTCCATACCACGAGCTGCCCGGCGAACTTGTCGTCTGCCCCCATTTCCCCCGCCATCACCGCCGAGGCCACGGCGACGGGGGAGCCGAACACGGCCACCAGGGCGGCAAGGGAGGCGGTGTCCAGCACGTACCAGCCCATGCGGGCCCCCAGGAAGGTGACGGATAACCCCACCGCCGGGGCCAGCACCAGCCGCATGAACACCCCGGCGGCCAGCTCCCGGCGCATCTCTTTGGCCTCCTGGAATACCAACTGGCCGCCCAGCACGATGAGGGCCAAGGGGGTGGTCAACTGGGACAGGTACTTGATGAGTTGCCAGACCCAAGGGAGGTTCCGGGTCAGCAAAAACACCGGCGAGCCGTCCGGTTCCGTGGGCAGGAGGGAGCGGATCAACACCGCTCCGGCCCCCGCTAGGAGGCCTAGGATCAGCGGGTTGGTGGCCAGGTTTTTGGCGATGCCCTTCCACCGGCCCTGGGCGGGGCGGTCGGAATACAGGCTCAGGCTAAGCACGCTGACGATATTGAAATAGATCACCGAGGGGAGCTGGAACAGGGTGGCCACCTCCCGCCCCTGCTGCCCGGCCAGCGCCTCCGCCAGCACCAGGCCGATGATGGCGTAGTTGGAGCGGAATCCGCACTGGAGCAGCGGCCCCCGCCGGTCGGGCCGGGGGGTGACCCACCGGCTGAGAAAGAAGTCCAGCACCGTGATGAGCACCAGCGCCGCCATGGCCGTCCCCGCCAACGAGAGGGACAGGGCGCCGAAGCCATCCATCTGGTAGAGGTTGACGAACATCATGGCGAAGAAACACACCCGGAAATTGAACCGGTTGATGACCTTCAGGGTATGGGTATCCAGCAGTCCGATCTGCCGCGAGACGTACCCCACCAGAATCAGGCCGATGATGGGGGCGACGGCGTTAAACGAGTAGACTAAGACGTCAGTCATGCGTGCCCACCAGGCTTCCGGGCGCTAAATTGCACTGTCATATACCTCACCTGCTCATTTTGTTGAACCAGCAGGAGCGCCGCCCGCCTGGGCGGCGCTCCATGCTGTACCGGTCAATTGGCCGAGATGTATTCGCCCATGATGTAGCCGGTAATGGTTTCGCCGATGCCGGGGAAGGTGATTTTGTACCAGCCGTTGCCCGCGTCCTCCACCACGGTGACGGTGTTGTCGTTGTTCAGGGTGGCCAGGACCTCGTAGGTAGTGCCTGGGCCGCCGCGCACCCGCAGGCCGCCGTCGGCGCCTACAATGGTGCCAGTCTGCCCCACAATGGGGCCGTTCCCACTGGTGTCAGGCGGCTGGGAGGCGGGAGGATCGATGGCGGGCGGCTGAGAGGCCGGGGCCTGGGAAGGAGTGGTATCTCTGGGAGCAGGCCGCACCCGGACCTCACAGCGGATCGTCAGTTCGCCCGCTGTGACGGTGATGTAAGCGTTGTGGTACGAGCCGGTGGAATTCACATTGGTGACCAGGCCGGTGTCGCTTACGGTAATCCAATCAGGGTTGGAAGAGGTCCAGGTTACCGCTCCGCTCCAGCCCGCAGGGGTGATGATGGCCGACATCTGGGCGCTCTCGCCCACGTACAGGGTAATGTCATTGGCGCTCAGGGTACGACCGTCGGACTGCAAGGTGATTCCGGTCACGGTGGGCTCCACAGGGGGCAGGGACTCCGGCACCGGCTGGCTGGAATCACCCACGGGGCCGGTGGACGGAATCACGTTCTGGCTGGGGATGGTATTGGGGTCCAGGGAAGGCGCGTCGGAGATGCCCGCCGAGGCATTGGTCTTGGGGTCCTCGTTGTTCCCGCTGAGCTTGGGATAGATGTAGGTGAACACAATGACCAGCGCGGCCACGATAATCACCAGGGAGCACAGGAAGGTGATGAGCCGTGACCAGTTGATCGGGGGCAGATCAAAGCCGCCCCCCTGCTTGGGGGCCAGTCGTTTGCCGCCCTTGGGGCGGGGGGTGTAGTAGTCCTCGTCCTCCAAGTCGTCCTCAAAGGCGTCCTGGCCGTCAAAGACGTAATTGTCCTCCGGTTCCGCCTGGCGGCTCTGCCGGGGGGGAGGGGGCGCGGGGATGGGCGCGGTGTCGTAGGGGTCGTCGTAAGTATCCTCTCGGGCGGGGCGTCGGGGATCGTTCCGGGCGCCGCAGAAGGGACAGCGGCGGTAGGTGGAGCTGTAGTCCTCGCCGCAGGCGTCGCAGTGGATTAGCGTATCACGGGAAGGCTTGGGAGCCATAGCTGGATTCCTCCTTGGTCGAAAGGCTGGAAACTTGTCGTACGCTCTTTATCTTACACGTTTCGAGGCCATTCGTCAATCTTTTTATGGTAACGCTTTTGTAAACGTTTTACCCTTGCGGCCTGGGAGGAAATGAATTATAATAGATGCTGTAAATTTTACCGTCACGGCGTCCTGGAGGCGCCGGTACATAAAAAAGGAGCGTGTCCGCTATGGCCCAGCCCATGACCCCTGCCGCCGTCCACAAACAATATGACGAGGCGATGACCGCCTTCCGCCGCCAGTTGGCCGATCCCGCCGCCCGGGTGGTCTTCGGCCGGGAGGCCGACGGTTTCATGCGCCAATGCGCCTGCGGCGTGTGGCACGCCGACCAGGGGATGACCCCTCGCCACGTGGAATATTACAACGCCATCTACTCCAAGGGCAACCCCGTGCCCACGGCGCTGTACTGGGAACTGGCTTCCGCCGTGGAGGATTTTTCCGGTTTTGTGCTGCCCAGTTTTTTCCGGCGGCTGGTCCAGGCTGATCTGGAGCAGGGCCGCAGTCAAAGCCGCCGGTTTGTGGACACGTTTACCCTGATGCTGTTGCTGTTCGCCGCAGTGGACGGGAAGGTCAGCGAGGCGGAGGCGGGGTTTGTCAATACCTGCGCCGATTCCCTGGCCGCGTTCTGTGACCACGCCGGAGTGGGCGGAGGCAAGTCCGGGCTCGACGTCAGCGAGTTTGTGGCCCGCCGCACCGACGGGAAACCCGTCAAGACGGGCCGCCCGGAGGATGAGGCGGTTGTCCCGGCCCCGGCGGAGGCGGCACAGGCTAAACGGGAGGAGGCCCCGGCCCAGCCGGAGCCAACCCTGGAGGAGCTGCTGGCCCAACTGGATGAGCTGTGCGGGCTGGCCAAGGTCAAGGAGGATGTAAAGGGGCTCATTAACCTGGTAAAGGTGCGCAAGCTGCGCCAGGAGGCGGGGCTGCCCGTGCCGCCCATGTCCCTGCACTTGGTGTTTATGGGGAATCCGGGCACCGGGAAAACCACCGTGGCCCGGCTGCTGGCGAAGATTTACCATGCCGTGGGCGTATTGAGCAAGGGCCAACTGGTGGAGGTGGACCGGTCCGGACTGGTGGCGGGGTTCGTGGGCCAGACGGCGCTGAAAGCCCAGGAGGCCATCGACAAGGCCCTGGGCGGGGTGCTGTTCATTGACGAGGCCTACGCCCTGGCCAATCAGGACAACCCCAATGATTTTGGCCGGGAGGCCATCGAGGTGCTGTTGAAGGGGATGGAGGACCACCGGGATGATCTGATCGTCATCGTGGCGGGGTACACCGACCTGATGGGAGATTTTATCCACGCCAATCCGGGGCTGGAGAGCCGGTTCAATAAATATTTCTATTTTGAGGACTACGACGGCGGGCAATTGGCCGAGATATTCCGGTCGGTGTGCAAAAAGAACGGATACACGCTGGACGAAGAGACGGACAAGGCTGCGGCGGAGGCGTTCCAGGTGATGTATGACCGCCGGGACGAGAATTTTGGCAACGCCCGGGATGTCCGCAACGTGTTTGAGGCCGCCATAGCCCGTCAGGCCAACCGGGTGGCGGCCATGGAGGCTCCCCGGAAGGAGGATCTGATGACGCTGACGGTGGCCGACTTGGATCTGGAGGTCGGGGACGAAAAAGAAAATTCGGAAAAAGAAGATAGATAACTCTTGCGTTTCCGAGAAAAACGTGGTATTATTCCATTGCACCTGCCGGTGTGATGGAATTGGTAGACGTAGCGGATTCAAAATCCGCCGGGCTAATCCCCCGTGTGGGTTCGAGTCCCACCACCGGCACCAAACCCATATAATCCGAACCTTTTCCCGATAGGGGATGGGTTCGGATTATTGATTTTCTTTGAGAGGTTTGAGCGTACCCACTTCCGTAACGGGGTGGAACGCAAGCCCACCTCGAAACCGAGAGGCCTCCGGAAGAAGAAGCAGACTCCATAAACGCAAAAAGGGCGGGCGCAGCCGTTGACACGGTGCACCCGCCTTTTTTCATCTATATGTTACATAGGTATTGAAAAAATTCTTTGTTTCGTATATACTACTTTTATATAGATTTTTATTTTGGTTGGTGACTGACTATGAATGAACCCACTTTGCGAATGTATGTAGATGAAAATGGAAACTACAACTTGCGAGAGGATTTGTCAAATGATAGTAACCGCTATTTATGCTTGACCGGTGTGGTCATGCGTACTAAAGCGCACGATTTGCTAACTCAACAGTTGGACGATTTAAAAACAAAGTATTTTGGGTCAAAAGACGTAATTCTTCACCGCCGGGAGATTATTTCGGCAAAACCACCGTTTGAAGCGCTAAAAGATAATGGCACTCGTTCAAGCTACAATACAGATATACTCCGCATCATATCTGAATTGCGGTATGGCGTAATATCCATAGTAATAGACAAAAAGGCTCTCGTTGATAAATATACATTACTTCGGGCACAAGATCCTTATGCGTTAGCATTGGAGTATTTGATGCAACGTTTTCAATACTGGATGCAAGATTATAGTCAGCGGCATGGAGCAATAATGGGTGACATTGTTGCTGAATCCAGAGGTGGTAGAGAAGATCGGATAACAAAAGATACGTATAGGCTTATTTATGAAGGAAAAGGTTATAATAGACTGAATGATGCCGCTCAATATTATTCTTCTAAAGAAATCAAATTGCGAAAAAAGAAAGCAAATATAGCTGGACTACAGTTTGTTGATTTGATTTCCCATCCGGCACGCCGATATATCTTATCTCAAAATCATTTAGCACACAACCTAAAGCCTACTTCATTTGAACAGACTGTTGTTGAAATTCTTGTAAAGAAGAAATTTCGACGGCATAATGGGATTATTGATGGGTATGGAGCTGTCTTTTTCCCAAAATGATACCAGCAAAAAAAGAAAAGCGGCTCGCAAAGCGAGCCGCCCCGCGTGCAAGCACTCCACCTCCCAGTAACCGGGGTGTTATTATAGTATACTCGATTTTGGGGGGTGTGTTAATTGTAAAAATTGACAAAAAATAAAAAGGGCGGGCGCAGCCGTTTCCACGGTGCGCCCGCCCTTTTCGTCCTTATTCTCTGTTGTCCTCCTGTTTTTCCGCTTCCCGCCGTTCCTTCCATTCGGCAAACTCCCGCTGGCCCTCCTCGCTTTCGTAGAAAGCGAGGATATCCGGCATAAGACAGCGGGCGATGGCCTCAATCTTGTACTGGGGAATGTCGGTATGATTGATTAACTTCTTCCGTCTGCTCAAATGCTACCTCCCTTTAGCATATTCAATTTGATGTACGGCGCTTTACCGCCGGCGGTCTGTGGGCCGCCGCTGGCCCTGTTGCTGTTCCTTCAACGCCTGCCGTATTTCCGGCGGTATGCTGTTCACAAACCGCCGAAGCTGTTCATTTTCCTTTTTCAGCATGAGTACTTCCATCTGCTTTTGTATGCTCTTTTCGCTGTTGACCTGCTTTCGTAAGCCCTTGTTCTCCTGGGTCAGATAGTCGATGGTGGCCTGGTACTTCTGCATCTGCCCCAAGTGCTGTTCCAGCCGGGCGAAGTACGGCCCCACCATGTTCAGAACCTCGTCCCGCTTCTTCCCGGCGTTCAGCACCCCGATTTCCGAAATGGCCTGTTCGATGGCCCTCTGCTGGCGGGTGAGGTCGATAGACTGCTTGAACAGCCAGGTGGGGATATGCTTGCGCCTGGTGACAAGGGCGCTCTCGCCCCGTTGGAGGCCGGGGAACGCCCGGTTCATATGGGCGTGAAACTCGTCCTGCCACTTGGAAAGCTGCGCCCGGTTGCCCAAAATTTCCTTGGCGGACAGCCGCCTGTCCTTGGTGATGGGCGTAAAGCACAGGTGAAGGTGGGGCGTTTTCTCGTCCATGTGAACCACAGCGGAGAAGATATTGCCCCGGCCCACCTTCCGCTCCATGAACGCCGCCGCCTCGGTGAAGTAGGCTTGCACCTCCCGTCTGCTCCTGCCCGTGAAAAAATCCGGGCTGGCGGTGATAAGGGTGTCTACGAACATGGTGCTGTCCTTTCGGGTACGGCACCCCGCCGCCCTGATCCGGCTGTCGATTTCCCGGCGGTACTTCTGCGTGAGCCGGATGATGTGAAAATTCTCCCGGCTCCTGTCGGTGTCAATGTCCGGGTTGCTGGCGTACTGCCCCTTGGTGCGCTCGTGGTGGGCTTCCAGCGCCCCGGCTGGCCCCGCCTTGCGTTTTTCAAATCTCAAAATTGCGTACTGTGCCATTCTACCTCCTTACCGTTCATTTTTGGGCGCAGAAAAGCCACGCCCGCCGCTTCCGGCTTGCGTGGCCTTACCGCCCTGCTTCTTCCTCGTACTGGATGAACCGCCGTTTGATGGCCTCCATCCGCTTGACAACCCCGCTGTGGGTCTTGCACCCCAGCTTGTCCGCTATCTCCTGGTAGCCGTACCCCTCCACCCGAAGCTCCAGAATCGCCATATCCCTTGGGGACAGGGTGGCCTTGAACCGTTGGCAGAAGTCCTCCCCCGCCACCTGTTCAGTGAAGTCCTCCGCTGCCGGGTCTGCGACAGCGTGTATGCCGCTGTCCTCGTCCTCCATGCACTCCTCCAGCGAAACGGTTTTGACTTTTTTGGAGCGGGTGTGATACCATTTGCGGAGAAAGTCTTTCCGCACATTGGTGTCCCACGGCTCAAAGTCCTCGGCGCAGGGCATTTCCCGCATCACGTCCAGCATCGGCCCCCATCCCTGCTCCTCGATGGTGCGGCGCACCACCGCCCCGATGGACGCTTTCACGTCCTCCGGGTCGAAAAAGGGTATCTCGAAGTCAGGGGACAGGTTGAACAGGGTGTCAACGCCAATTTTAAATTGTAAGAAAACGCCGAAGAAATTTTGTAGTTTTTCGGCGGCAAGGGGGGGG
>CANOYV010000088.1:0-6877 GCA_947571605.1 uncultured bacterium
CACGGCAGCCTGACCCTGGAGGAACTGATGCAAGACGATCCCGCGGAACAGCATCAGCGGGATCAGGCGATGGGAGGGATTTGACATGATCCTGTGTATTTCCAAAGAATACTACGGCGAGAGCTTGCCCATCCCCTTCCCCGCCACGGCGGAGGAAGTGCGGAAGGAGCTGGGCAAGCTGGACACTGGTAGCCAGCCGCTGTTCATCCGTGGCGATGGTCCTGTGTGGCACTTTGAGGATCAGCTGGATCCTGCCGCGCTGTACCAGGAAAACGGAGTGGAGAAGCTGAACCGGCTGGCCGGGCTGGTGGACGCCATGGATCTGGACGCCCAGAAGGTTTTTGCCGGGGCGCTCCGGGCGGAGAGCGTCAACGGCCTGGATGATATCCTGGACATCGCCTCCAACTTGAGCCGGTATGAGTTCATCGAGTGTGTCACTTCGAACAAGGAGCTGGGCGGCTGGCTGGTGGAGCACGGTCAGGCAGGGGTGGACTTTCCCAAGGAGGTCTGGCCCTACCTGGACTACGCCGGGATCGGCGCGGCCTATTACGCAGACCACGGCGGGGCATACACGCCCAACGGCTATGTGAAGCGCCGGGAAGTGGTCCAGACGCAGAAAGAGACAGACCGGCCCGCTTTCGCCCTCGCCCTGGCTTCCCCCGCTGGCATCGTCCGCCTTGATCTCCCCGCCCAGGATGATGCGTTGGAGCAGGCAAAAAGGGCGCTGGGGTGTGACCTGGGCAACGCGGCCATCAGGGATGTGGAGATCGGTTACCCCTGGGCGCACCTGCTGCCCAGGGACGCTATCACCCTGGAGGACGCCAACGTCCTGGCCGAGTGCGTCCGAGGGATGACGAGGGAAGAACTGAGGGTGTTTGGTGCGGTGCTGGAGGTGGAGGAACCCTGTTCCTTCCATGAGGCTGGCACCATCGTCATGGATATCGACGACTACGAGCTGGTGAGCAGCAATGAGCGGGAATACGCCTTCGCCGCCCTGGGGTATGCCGGGGCAGGGGATGAGATTCTGGAGATGCTGGACGGTTTCACCGATTTTGACGCCCTGGGACGGTCTGAGATGGAGGCGGACGGCGTAAGGGAAACCAGCTTCGGCAGTGTGCGCCGCCTCAGCGCCCCCTGGCCCCGGCAGGAGCCGGAATTGGGTCAGACGATGGGCTGACCCTATACATTAAAAATGGAAAGGAAACAGAGCGATGAACGACAAATTTTTTTCTGAGCTTGCCCGCCGCCTGAAGCGGGAGGGCATTGCCACCGGCCCGGTGGAAAAGGGCTGCCTCCCCGTGCTGGCGGACGGGCGGGCGGCTGTGCTGGTCATGCCGCGGGGCGGTGTTGTCTTCAACGCCGATGCGGAGCGCGGCCCGGAAGCGGACAGCGTCTACGACCTCACGTTCAGGCTGAGCCGCGAGGTCTATGAGTACACCGGGGCCATGGCGTCCGCTCCGCCGCTGGTGGCGGAGGGGCTCCACGAGGGGTTCCGGGTGTTGGCGGATTTTAACGGCGTGGTATTGGCCGGGCAGGAGCTGGAGGCCGACTGGGGGTACAAGTTCGCCACCTGGCGGCGCAGCCCGGACCGCACCGCCGTGGGAAGCGGCGAATATTTTGACGGCGGGCATTTTTACGGGGCTGCCAAGCTGGACTTCGCCTGCCGGGCGGGGCTGGTGGATGGGCACCGCCAGTTTACGGACCAGCAGCTTGTCGAACTGTACCGCTGCGTCTGTGAAACGCTGGAAAGCGGATACCCGCTGACAAAAGAGCGGCGCGAGGTGTTGGAGCAGGCGGCAGAACAGGTCGAGGGCAGCGTGGACGATCTGGATGAGCGTGTCAATCTGTCCAACCAGCGGGAGCTGGAAGCAGCGGGGCAGACGGATGACAGTCCGGAAATGGGGTTGTCGCCGTGAAAGTCAAGTACAAAAAGGGCCGCATGGTGCAGTTCTATGAGCCCGGGTGCCTGACCACCATCCCCCGGGAACCTCCCCCCATCCTTACCGGCCCCTTCGAGCGGTGCGCCGACTGCCCCTACCCCGGCCATGGTTTTGTCTGCTGGCGCATGGACACGGAAACGTGCCTGCGTACCGATGTGGCCGAAATCATGAAGCGCGGTAAGTCTGTTGGTTCTGCCGGATAGCTTTTGTCCGGCAGGTGTGATAGTGTTGCCGAGGGAGGTGAGCTGATGAACAGGCGAGGTCAGAAATATCAAGTGAATACGTTCCAGCGCAAACGCCGCTGCGCCCCGCTTCGTCCGATGGAGCGGGGCTTTTTCACACCCAGCCGGAGGGAATCCGGCACTAAATTCAAAAGGAAGTGATAAAACCATGAGCATCCAAAAGGAATGGCTGGATTTTTTGCGGGAGCAGTTCGTCGAGGCAAAGTCCGCTCCCCACCGAGACCGCTGCGCGGGTCTCGACGGGGGCCCCATTTGGCAGCCGGATCAAGGTCAGGACGCTGGGCGAGGGTGCCCCTGACGCCCTCAAGCCTGGGGCCACGGGGTCGCTGGAACACATCGATGGGAACGGCGTCTTCCATGTGGCCTGGGATAGCGGGGAAACGCTGCCGCTGGTGATCGGCCAGGACTCCTTCTCGGTGTCCCCGCCGCCCCTCCAGACCCTCAAGCTGTATATGCCCATGACGGCGACCTACTATGACGGGGAGGACGATCCGGAGCAGGACATCACCATGGATCCCCATGAGGCGGCGGAGTACGCCCCCAAGATCATCAACGCCCTGCAAAGCGAACGGCGGTGGCTGGAGAACGAGGGCCCGGAGGAGGCGGAGCGCGGCCTGATGGCCTACTTTGACGGGCCGGACAGCGTGGATCAGAAGGTGCAGTCCTGTTTCTTCACCGCCGAGGTGCGGGACGGGCAGCTCTGGGGCGTGGCAGAGTGCAAAGTCCGGGGCAGCCTGACCCCGCTGGAGCTGAAGTGCCTGACCGACGAGATCGGCGGGCAGGCCAGTGATGGCGTAGGTGAGAGCTTCGAGCAGCGTGAAATCCGGGTGGGCGATGGGTTGGAAATTTATGCCCACCTCTGGCAGAGCAAGGGCTGGACCATCATGCCGGAGCAGGACCGCTTTGACCCCCATTTTTCTGACCGGCTGCCGGATATGTGCTTCACCGTTCTGCCGGAGGACGGCGCGCTGGCCTATATTATCAAGGGCGATGGGCTGCGGCGGTCTGAGGACAGCAGCGATAAGCCCGAGGTCAACCGCCATCTGGCAGACTGCTACAACAGGGAGTGGGGCATCAGCGAGGCCCAGGTGCGGGCGATGGAGGGCGGCTGCCAACACGGCTGGGATTCCCCCGCCGCTGACCCCAGGGCCTATGGGCAGGCCCAGGCCCAGCCCCAGATCGGGGGGATGAGCCTTGCGTAAGGTTTTCGAGGTGGAGCTGTCCTCTGAGAACGGCTCCACAGAGCTGGCACTCCCCGCCGCGCCCTATGCCCTGCTGGACGCGGTGGAGAAATTGGAGCTGGCGGACGGTGAGGCGCCCGGGTGGAAAATCCTCCGTTTGCCCATCTGCGGCCACCTCTCCCCGTATTTGGATCAGGGCGGCGGGAAGCTCACCGGGCATGGTTATGTCCAGCCCTCCACAGGCCCCAGTCAGGACATGGAGCAGGGACAGGAATCCGATGAAATGAGGATGATGTAAATTGAATGATTTTGACTACCTGGCCCAGCTCCCCGGCGAGGGGCGGGAACAGGACTGGATCAGGAAGCGGCTGGGGACGCTGAGTGTGCGGGAGGGCATCATCCTGGACGCCGCGGCCCAGGCCGACCCGCCCGGGGACGCCGTCCAGGCCATCAACCGGCTCCAGGCACTGGACGAATACAGGGTGCTCCTGGACGCGGGCAGCTATGAGGCGCTGGGCAGGCGGTATCTGCTCAATGAGACACGGATGCCGATGGACGCCCTGCCCTTCGCCGATGTGGAGGCGGTGGGACGGCAGTATGAGGACAGGCACCCCGGCCTGTTCATCGGTAACTGCTATGTGCAGTACCCGGAAATGCACGCCCAGCCGGTTTACTGGCCGGGCCTGGCCCTGCCCACTGACGACGCGTGGAGCGTCAAGCTGAAGCTGGCCTCCCCCGCTGTGCCGGAGGGGGTGTGGCTGCGGCTGCCGGGGCCGTTTGAGGACGGCTGTGAGGACACGGCGGAGGAGGCGCTGGCCCTGCGGGAGCTGCGTGTAAAACGCTGGGACGAGTGTGTCCTGGTGGACGCCATATGCGTCCTGCCGAAGCGGGGGACCTCCTGGCCCAGTACGGGAGCAATGTCGCGGATTTGCTGTATGACGGCACCGAGCTGGGCTATGTGCTGGCTCAGAAGAACCAAGGCTTCCCGCACTTTACACAGCGGTACGCCGCCGCGCTGTCGCTGGAGGGTTGCCAGAGCCTGAAACTGGCGCTGGACATTTCCCAAAACCTCAACTGCTACGACTGGATGCAGCGCGCCGACCTGGAGGAGTCCGGCAGGCGAAAGCTGTTGGACATGGGCGTGACGGAGGAGCATATCCGTGCCAGCGGTATCAACCTGGCGGGCTACCGGGCCCACCTGTTGGAGCAGGAGGGCTACACAGCTACGGCGGACGGCTGGGGCTACATCCGGCGCAACGCCAACGAGTTCGGCTATCAATTCAGCACCCCCGCCCAGCTCCAGGAGGAGCCTGGGATGGCGATGCAATAACATTTGACAAGGGGCCGTTCTCCCGATGGGGACAATGGCCCCTTCTTTTTTGCGCCTTCGTGCCCCCTTTTCGGGAAAATGTCCCCCGAAAAAGGAGGACACCATGAAAGAAGAACTGCTGCTCGAATACCTCAAGACCGTGTGCCTCGGGCGGGGCCGCATCCAGAAAAGTGCCCAGATGGAGCGGGCGCTCCAGATCAGCGGCAACGAGCTGCGCCGCCTGGTCCACCGGCTGCGGAAACGGGGCGTCCCGATTGCCAGCAGTCGGGACGGCTATTTCTACGCCGTGACTGCGGGCGAGGTCTACACAACCATCCGGCAGCTCAGGCAGATGGCCTGCGGGCTGGAAAAAGCCATCGCCGGGTTGGAGGGTTCGTTGGAACGTTTTGGGCAGGGAACTATCTGGGTCCCCGCCGAAGCCCAGCGAAGCGGGTTCGGTGGGGGGAGGAGGAACGACGGAGCGGGTGAGCTTCCCGCCGACAGGCGGGAACGAGCAAGCGCAGTCCGTGACGACGATGGCTCCGGGGATGACAGCCCCTGAAAAGTATTATCCCCTGGGTGGGCGGCAAAGGGAAGCTGCTGTGGCTGATCAACCGCCTGGCCCCCGCCCGGTATGCCCGGTTCGTGGATGTGTTCGGCGGCAGCGGCACCCTGGGCAGGCCCCTGCGCCGGGGCTGCGCTGAGGTCTACAACGACTTCAACAGCAGCCTCACCAACCTGTTCTGCTGCGTGAAGGAGCGCCCCATGGCCCTGCTCCGGGAACTGGGCTTCCTGCCGCTCAATTCCCGGGACGATTTCAACGTGCTGTACAGGTTCTTCTCCCGCCAGGAGTTCACCGACGACTACCTGGAGGAGGAGCTGGAGCTGACCCACATTTTTTTGGAACCGCCCCAGGAAGAAACCATACGCCGCCTGATGCTGGAACGGGCCCCGCGGGGCGATGTGCGGCGGGCGGCGGACTATTTCAAGCTGGTGCGGTACAGCTTCAGCGGCAACGCCAAAGCCTTCGCGGGCCGCCCCTGCGACCTGCGCCGCTTCTTTTACCTGATCTGGGAGTGCTCCCGGAGGCTGGGCAATGTGGTGGTGGAGAACAAGGACTTCGGGGAGCTCATCGCCCAGTATGACCGGGAGGACACCTTCTTCTACTGCGGCCCGCCCTACTATGACGCCGAGTGCTACGAGGTGGCGTTCCCCAAGGGCGACCACGTCCGGCTCCACGACACGCTGGCGCAGTGCAAGGGGCTGGTGATGGTGTCCTACAACTACTGCGGTTTCATCTGCGATCTGTACCGGGATTTTTAGAAGCTGTACCAATAGGCAAAAACCTTTTCAGCAGAGTGCGAAAGCGGCAATGGTACAAACGGCCTGGGCAGAACAGACGGATATTTCATAATCTTTGGAAAGGCGGCGGGAGTTGTTGATCCAGGCCAAAGAACGCTCAACGATCCATCGCTTGGGCAGGACCTCCCATTCAGGCTTGATGCGTACAGAAATATCAACGCCAAGCCCTAGTGCATTGGAAACATCCTGCTCAAGGGTCTTGCGGTATCCCGCGTCAGCACAAAACCGTTGAATAGATGGATAGGCCTCAAATGCTTTTTTCGCAACCAAAATTCCCGCCTTGGTATCATGTATATTGGCAGCATGAACTACCACCGCCAGCAGATTGCCCATAGTATCCACTACGATGTGCCGTTTGCGTCCTTTTGTTTTTTTCCTCCGTCAATCCCGCGTTCTTCTGCGGCAGAGGTGGTTTTTACGCTTTGCGAGTCGATGATTGCGTAGCTGGGGCCTGCATCTCGTCCTGCGTCTGTCCGCACTCGTTCCACCAACGCCGCACGGATTTTTTCCCAAAGCCCGCTTCGGATTGCGGCGTAATAAAAATTGGCCACGGTTGTGTACGGTGGAAAATCGTGGGGCAGATTTCGCCATTTGCATCCGTTATCTACGAAATACAGCACCGCATTTACCAATTCCCGCTTTTCCCATTTGCTCCTATTTCCTGCGCGGGGAAACAGAGGCGCTATGATCGCCCATTGACTGTCGCTCAAATCGCTCGCATACCCACGTCTCTCATTTTTCTGTATCATGCTCCTATTATAGCACTTTCTTTCCTATTGGTACAGCTTCTGAATGACCGTCCGAGAGTGATAATTGCGCCAAGACCTCCCAACCCAGGGAGTA
>CANOYV010000089.1:0-6814 GCA_947571605.1 uncultured bacterium
CTGTCTGTTTTGTCGAATTGTAAACAGTTCTAAAAATTCCTGCTCAGGTGTTGGCAATCCTTATATTTTTTGATATACTATGTTAATATGTATTAAAATGGTGGAGGCACTGAAAGCGGCGCTTCCCATCGTGGGCATTGTCGTGGTGCTGTGCTTCAGCGTGGCCCCATCCTGCCCAGCAGGATGCTGGGCGCGGCCTTTGACTCCGGCGGCGTCACCACCGGCCCTATCGGCATGCGGCTTTTAGAGCTGGCCGGGGACGAGACGGACGAATAAGTTTTTGCAAAGAGAGGACCTGAACCCATGAAGCAGGAAAAAAGCTGTGGAGCGGTTATTTTCCGCCAAGAAAATACCCGGCGTTATTACCTCATCCTGAAAAGCACCCAGGGCCACACCACCCTGTGCAAAGGCCACGTGGAAAACAATGAGACGGAGCACGAAACCGCCACCCGCGAAATTATGGAGGAGACCGGCCTGACGGTGGACTTCCTGGACGGCTTCCGGGAGGTCATCACCTATTCCCCCTATCCCGGCTGCACCAAGGACGTGGTGTTCTTCCTGGCCCGGGTGTCCGGGGGTAGGCTGACCTGCCAGCCCGAGGAGGTGGCGGACGCCCGCTTCCTGCCCTTCGACGCGGCGCTGGACGCCCTGACCCACGCCTCCGACAAGGCCATCCTTCAGGAAGCCCACCGCTTCCTCCAAAATCGTTGACCCATGCCCGCGCCTCTATACGACAGCCTCCGGGCGCTGGCAGGGCAAAGGCCCCTCTTTTTGGACATGCCCGGCCATCACGGCAAGCCTTTACCGGGGAATTTTCCCTGGCCGTCCGGACTGGACTTCACGGAAAACGGCTCCACCGGCGACCTGTTCGGGGCCGGGCCCGACGCCATCCAGGCGGCGGAGCGCCTGTGGGCGAATCGTTTCGGCTTTGACTCCTGCCTGTTCCTCACCGGGGGCTCCACCCAGGGGGTACACGCGGGATTGGCACTGCTGGCGGGACAGGGGACCGCGGTCGCCCTGGACCGGGGCAGCCACCGCTCGGCCTACCACGCCCTGGCCCTGCTGGACCTGACCCCCCGGTTCCTCCCGCGCCCCTGGCTGGCGGGAGAGGGGATCGCCGGACCGATTTTGCCGGAGACGGTGGAACACGCCCTTACGGACTGCCCAGAAATCAAAACCATCTGTATCACATCCCCCACATATTACGGTGTGTTGTCGGATATCCCTGCCATCGCGGCGGTGTGCCATGCCCACGGGGCCAAGCTGATGGTGGACGGCGCCCACGGGGCCCATCTGCCTTTCCTGGGCTACGCCGGTTATCAGGCCGCCGATGTGGTGGTGACGTCCGCCCATAAGACCCTTCCCGCCCCCGGTCAGACCGCCCTGCTGTTCGCCAACGGCTTCCCCCTGTCGGACCTCCAGCGCTGGGGCTCGGTGTACGGCACCTCGTCCCCGTCCTACGTCCTCATGTCCGCCCTGGACCCGGTCCGGGACTACATGGAGGGGGAAGGCGCCGCCCGCTACCGGGAGACCGCCCGCCTGGCGGACACCCTGCGCCGCCGCTGGCCCTCCCTCACCGAACAAGACGGCCTGACCCTGGACCCCACCCGCCTGACGCTCCACAGCCCGGATGGCTTCGCCCTGGCGGACGCCCTCCGGGAGCGGGGGGTGTACTGCGAGATGGCCGACCGGGGCCATGTGGTGTGCATCCTCACCTGCGCCGACGGGGAGGCGGAGGTAAACCGCCTGGAGCGCGCCCTGGCGGAAACAAACCTGACCGGCCCCGCCGCCCCCTGCCCGCCTCCGCCGGATCTGCCGGAGGCGGCTCTCACCCCTCGCCAGGCCCTGTTCGCCCCCAGAGAGCCCCTTCCCTTGGCGGACAGCGCGGGCCGGATCGCGGCCTGCCAGATCGCCCCCTATCCTCCCGGCGTGCCGGTCATCGCCCCCGGTGAGCGAATTGAAAAAAAACATCTGGCCTATTTGCGTGAAATAGGATATAATACCTGCATGGCAGATGTTATAATATGATTTCACGCCCACGCCACAAAGCGCTTTGCGGCTGTGACGTGAAAAAACGCTGTGACATGAGCAAGGAGGCGCAGGACCATGGAGCTGCCAACCCCCCTGTCCCACGCCTACCTCATTACCGGAGGGAGCGGGGACAGCCGCGCCGCCCTGGCAAACCGCCTGGCTGCGGCTTACCTGTGCGAGAGTACGGGGCAAAACGTCCCCTGCGGCCAATGCCGCGCCTGCCGGAAGGTGTCGTCCGGCGCCCACCCCGACGTCTCCCGCACCGCCCCCATCCCGGGCAAGCGGGAAATCACCGTGGACCAGATCCGCGCCCTGCGCTCCGACGCCTACGTCCGCCCCAACGAGGGCAGACGGAAGGTATATATCATCGACCCGGCGGACGCCATGAACCCCCCCGCCCAGAACGCCCTGCTGAAGGTGCTGGAGGAGGGCCCCGCTTACGCGGCCTTCCTGCTGCCGGCGGACCAGCGGGGCAAACTGCTGGACACCATCCGCTCCCGGTGCGAGCCCCTGGCCCTGCCCCCGGAGGCCCCGGCCCCCGACCCGGAGCTGTTGGCCCAGGCTACCGCCCTGGCCGAGCTGCTGCTCACGGGGGACGAGCTGTCGGTGGCCCGCGCCCTGGTGGAGCTGGAGCTGCAAAAGCCCAAGGCCGACCAGCTCAGAGCCCTCCTGGCGGAGGCAGAGAACCAGGCCTCCCGCCTCCTGGCGGCCCATCCCCGGCGGGGGGCGAAGGTGCTCTCGGCGCTGAAAACCTGCCGGGACAGCGCGGTGTACAACCCCGGCGCGGGCCATACCCTGGCGCTGCTGGTCACCCATATTTTCTGAATTTATTCTACGGAGGACACCCCCATGACGGAAATCATCAGCGTCCGGTTCCGACCGGGCGGCAAGCAATACTATTTCGACCCCGCGGGCCTCACCGTGGCCGAGGGCCAGAACGTCATCGTGGAGACGGGCAAGGGCCTGGAATACGGCTCCTGCGTCCGCCGCAACACCATGGTGGAGGACGAATCGGTGGTGCAACCCCTTCGTCCGGTGGTCCGCCTGGCCACGGAGAAGGACGAAAAGCAGGTCCGGGAGAACCGGGGCAAGGAGAAGGACGCCCTGCGCACCTGCCAGAAGCTGGTGGAGCGCCACGGCCTGGACATGAAGCTGGTGCAGGTGGAGTACAGCTTTGACGGCAACAAGATCATTTTCTTCTTCACCTCCGACGGCCGGGTGGACTTCCGCGCCCTGGTAAAGGACCTGGCGGGCATTTTCCGGGCCCGCATCGAGCTGCGGCAGATCGGCGTGCGGGACGAAGCCCGGATGCTGGGCGGTTTCGGCATCTGCGGCAAGCCCTTCTGCTGCGCCCAGTTCCTGGATGAGTTCCAGCCCGTGTCCATCAAGATGGCCAAGACCCAGAACCTGTCCCTGAACCCCACAAAAATCTCCGGCACCTGCGGGCGGCTGATGTGCTGCCTGAAATACGAGCAAGGGGCCTATGAGGACGCGGTGAAGCGCTGCCCCAAACAGGATTCCTTTGTGGAGTGCCCCGACGGAGCGGGCACCGTCTCCGCCGTCAACCTGTTGAAGGAACAGGTGAAAATCCGCCTGGAGGACTCCTCGGAGCAGCCCAAGGCCTATTTCCCCGAGGAGATCCGGGTGGTCCGCAGCGGCAAGGGCAAGCGCCCCGAGGGCTATGAGCCGCCCCCCAAGGCGGAGCTGGAGCAGCTTCGCACCGAGCATGGGGAGCGCATCCGCTCCGGTGGCCGCCCGGAGGGCCCCGCTGACCTGGGCCAGGTGCTGGAGCGCTATCTGAGCGACGGCGCCAACCAGGCCAAGCCCGCCGAGAGCCAGAAGCAGGGGAACCGCCGCGGCCGGGGCGGGCAGAACCGCTCCGGCCAGGGGCAGGGCAGGCCCCAGGGCCAGCCCCGCCAGCAGCAGCCCGCCGCTCAGAAGCAAAGTCAGCCCAAACCCGCCCACCAAAAGGACGCCCAGCCCGTTCAGGCAGATGAAAGGCAGAACCAAAACCACAAACGGCGCTACCGCCCCCACCACCGCCGTAAGCCCGGCGGCGGACAGGGCGCCCAGCCGCCCCAATCCTGACCCCAAGGCCCCGCCACCCGGCGGGGCTTTTTTCCACCCGCGCAACCATTTCGCCCTGTCCGGGGTATTATAAGTGACAGGCGCAAAAGCCCCGCCGCGGCCGAGGCGGGGCGGAAGAAACGAGGTGATGGACGTGAGCGACGAGCAGCGCACCCGGGAAGTGGAACGCTGGGGCGATATGGTGTACCGTCTTGCCCTGGCCCGCACCGCCAGCGTCCCCGATGCGGAGGACGTGTTCCAGGAGGTTTTTCTGCGCTATTTCCGCCACGAGGAGAAGTTCCACGGCGACGAGTACCGCAAGGCGTGGCTCATCCGCTGCACCGTGAATCGGTGCAAGAGCCTGCTGGCCTCTCCCTGGCGCAAGCGCACCGTACCCCTGGAGACCGCCGAGGAGGTGGGGGTGGAGGACGACTACCGGGAGGTATACTCCGCGGTACTCTCCCTGCCCGAAAAGTACCGGGCCGTCATCCATCTGCACTACTTCGAGGGCCTGTCGGTGGCTGAGATAGCCGCAACGCTGCAATCGACGGAGGGCACCGTGAAATCCCAGCTCAGCCGGGGCCGGGCCCTCCTGCGGGATATGCTTGAGGAGGTCGAGCTATGAAGCGATACAAAAAGGCAAACGAGGGCATCCACGCCCCCGAAGAAGTAAAAGAGAAGGCCGCCCGTCCCCACCGGCGGCGCCCGTACGCCCGCTGGACGGGCGCGGTGGCGGCGGTGCTGGCGGTGGCCGTCATCGGCGGGGTCGCCATGTGGCCGGACAGCCGCGCGAACCCCTACGCGGACAATCTGGGCGGTCCCGCCCCGTTCTCTTTGGACGGGAAGAACCGGTCTGCGGGGCCGTCCACGGCCCTGGCCGCTCACACCCTGGCGGCGGCGGAATACCCGGAGATGCACCCCTATCCCCGGCAGGATGATTATTTTTCCGACTATACCGACCACAGCAGCGCGGACTATGACCGGGACTATGAGGCGTGGCAAGCGGATATCACCGCTCTGCGCTCCAACGCGGACTACACCGGAATGATGGACGAGTTCCTGTCCGCCTCCACCGTCCAATTCCTGGCCGGGGCCGGGGAGGACAACCGCATCTACTCCCCGCTGAACGTCTATATGGCCCTGTCCATGCTGGCGGAGACCGCCGGGGGGGACAGCCGCCAACAGATCTTGGACCTTTTACAGGTGGATTCCATCGAAGCCCTGCGGGACCGGGCCGCCGCCCTGTGGAAGGACCACTACCGGGACGACGGTACCGTGACCTCCATCCTGGGCAATTCCCTGTGGCTGCGGGACGGCATGACGTACAGCCAAGAGACGCTGGATACTTTGGCAAGCAGCTATTACGCCTCCTCCTTCTCCGGCGAGATGGGGTCCGAGGAGTATAACCAGGCCCTGCGGGACTGGCTCAACGAGCAGACCGGGGGGCTGCTGGCGGAGCAGGCGGAGGGCCTGGAGATGAAGCCGGAGACGGTGCTTGCCCTGGCGTCCACCATCTACTTCAAGGCGGCCTGGGACGACGAGTTCAACAAGGAGCGCACCGAGACCGATACCTTCCACGCCCCGTCCGGCGATGTGGACGTGGACTTCATGCGCAAGGCCATGGAGAGCAGCTTCTACTGGGGGAGCAATTTCACCGCCGTCCAGCTCCGCTTCCAGCAGGGCGGCAGCATGTGGCTGATTCTCCCCGATGAGGAATGCTCCGTGGATGAGCTGCTCCAGAGCGGCGAGGCCATGGAATTCCTGCTCGCGCCCAAATACGACCAGTACGACGATCAAGGCAACGTGACGCGCGAGGGCTGGACCGGGCAGAAATACCTCACCATCAATCTGTCCATGCCCAAATTCGACGTGTCCTCCGACCTGGACCTGATCGACGGCCTGAAGGCGCTGGGCGTCACCGACGTGTTTGACATGAACGTGTCCAACTTCGACCCTCTGGGGGCGTCTACCGACGACCCGCTGTACGTGGGTACGGCCCAGCACGCCGCCCGGGTGAAGGTGGACGAGGAGGGGTGCGAGGCCGCAGCCTACACCGTCATGATGATATATGCCGGCGCGGACGCGCCTCCCGACGACGAGGTGGACTTCACCCTGGACCGGCCCTTCCTGTTCGCCATCACCGGGGACAGCGGGCTGCCCCTGTTCACTGGGGTGGTGAACCAGCCCAACGGATAAAATAAAACCCTCCCTGGTCACAGGGAGGGTTTTGTTTTGCCTGTTTTGCGCACAGGCAGGGGAGCGCCCTGCCGGGGGCGTTACTTTCTGCTCGTGCAGAAAGTAACCAAAGACACGCTTAGGGGGCAATCCGCCGGTTCGGCTTCGGGAGCAAAGGGCGCTCCCTCGCTCACAGGCGGCTTTCCCCCTAAGAACCCCCTGTTTACGGGGGCGCCCGATACGATAGGTCGGGGTAACTTTCCGGCGCGTGGGGCTTTCGACGCCGGTGCTTCTCGTTGTGCTGCCGCCGGTGTCTCGTCATTGATTGGGTGCAGGTCCATATGAACTGCGCCTGAGTTGGTGCGCCGTTCGGCCCCGTCTGTTGTGTGGCTCCCGGTGCGTGTCCGCTGACAGGGCGGGGGAGGGGGCGGGGGGGGGGGGGGGGGCCCGGGGGCCCCCGCCCCGGGGGGGGGGGGGGCCGGGGGGAGAAAAACAAACACCCCGGCAAGGCGGGCCGGGCGGCCCCCCGCGCGGGCGCGGC
>CANOYV010000090.1:0-6796 GCA_947571605.1 uncultured bacterium
TTTCCGGGCGGTGGCTACACTGTCCTATAACCAAACAGCTTGAAAAGAATTTTGATTCTTTTCAAGTGTGACGGCGTTACGCCGTCACAGACCGCTGAAAGCGGTCTTGGTTTGGATTTCATAGTCAAATATGGCGTGTTTCACACGCGGGCGGGCAAAGCCCGCCTGAAAAATAGCTTTGCTATTTTTCAAGTTATTTGACTCTATCAAGGAATGGAGGATATTCATGAGTAAATACGATACTTTGTGGGCCTATGTGCAAGAGGATGGAAGCCCAAGGACTTAATAGCCCGTTTGCTGAACGAGGCTCTTGTGTGGAAGTCTGGGATATAGTGTTGCGGGCGAAACTATGAAATGGAGGAATGATCATGTTCGGAAAGAAAGAAAAAAGATTCAGCGTAAAAGAAGCAGAAAGCTACAGTGGAAGTGGAACCATCCGGATCATCGTTGATACAAAGACAGGCGTTAATTACATTATGACAGAAGGCGTTGGCGGTTCGTCTATCACACCCTTGCTTGACAGCAATGGGAAAGTGGTGATTGATAACTGACTTTTCGTTTGTAAAGGATAAGAAATCATTTTCCCGATATAAAGGGATACGCAAGTGTGATTGAAAATCGTTTGGATGATGATGGCTGCACAATGGAGGGTGTGCTTGCCGACAATGCACGGATGCTGGAACTCGCTCGAAAATATGCGGTGAACTATGTGCTGATCGACGATGAATACGATATTCCCCTGAAATTTTAGCTTACCGGGCGCTTACCCTCTGCGGGCAAGCGCCCCTTTTCGCGGTCAAAAACCTGCCGTTTGCGGACATTCCCGCACAGCGCCCGGTTTTCTGCTATGATGCAGATACATCAAAGGAAGCACTGCTTCAAGGAGGAAACTGTTATGCGTCATGTTTATATTCGTGGTATCCTGGCTCTGATCTGGTTGGCGGCGGCGGTCGTCAGCGGCGTGTCCGGCAATCTGGAGTGGGCCGGACTCTATGTCCTGATGGGGGTGGCCTTCGGGTATTCCGCCTGGGTCTCCTGGAAAAAGGTAAAGAACGATAAGAGGGGGAACTGACCGTGAGCGGGAACATCCTGGAGCTGCATGACCTCTGCGCCTGGTACAGCGAGGGGAAAAACGTGCTGTCCGGCTTCTCCCTCCGGCTGCGGCCTCATGAGGTGGTGGGGCTGATCGGCCTGAACGGGGCAGGGAAGACCACCTTTCTGAAAACCCTGTCCGGTCTCCATGAGGGCTTCTGCTGTGACAGCATCCGTCTGAACGGCCAGCCGGTCACCTTCCGCGATAGGGGCTTCAAGCTGTGCCGGTACACCGTCTTTGCCGAGGACAACTCCTTCCAGTATTTCACCTTTCGGGAGTACCTGTCCTATGTGGCGGCGGCGTACAAAAAAGAACTGCCGGACGTGGCAGAACTGGTGCGGGGCTTTCACTTTGAGGACTACACCGACACGTTGCTGAAGGATCTGTCCACCGGCAACAAGAAAAAAGCGTTCCTGATTACGGCATTTGCCCTGAGACCGGAACTGCTTCTACTGGACGAGCCGGTGAACGGACTGGACTTCCAGAGCACGGAGTACCTGTACCATTTGATCGCCGGATATAAGGAGCACGGAACAGTTCTCTTCTCCTCCCACATTCTGGAGAGCATCACCCTGACCTCCGACCGGGTATTGGTGCTGGAGGAGGGGCAGATCCGGCGGAGCTATGCGGGCGGCGAGATCAACGCCGCAAACATTCGGGAGGCCCTGCATGGTGAAAATGAGCTTTGATGTAACCGCCAAGAAGCTGTTCGGCGTGAAATATGAGCGGCTGGCCCGGACGCTTTTTCTCGATCTGGTGGTCTTTTGGGGTCTGTATATCTCCGGGCTTCAGGTGAAAATTGCCCCCGCCATCCTGTATCTGATGACCGGCGCCTTCTCCGCCGGGGTCATGTGGCAGGCCCTCTCTTCCGGGGATAACAGGGGTAACATGGAAAATATGTTCATGCTCCCTTTCAAGGGACGGAGTTTGGTGCTTTCCTATACGGCCGCGCTGGGGGCCTACACGCTGCTGACCAAAACTACTGGGCTGTTGGCCGTGGTTTGGGCGGTCGCGGACTGGAGTTGGGCGGAGATTTTGGGGAGCATTCTTTGCGCCTTAACCGCCATTGTGGTGGTGTCCTGTCTCTATCCCTTGCGCCTGGGGCGTACAGACGCCTACGCCTTTTATGTCCGGCCAACCAGCCTCAGGCGGACGGTCAAATCCTGCCGCCGTTACTCCGTATGGCGTTATCTGTTCCGCTACCTGATGGCCCACAAGAATTATCTGGTCAACACTGCGGCCATGTGGGGAGTGGCCTGTGTCCTGCCGGTGCTGCTGGGGCAGATGGAGGCCCGGTTCGTCCTGCCAATCGGCTTTGCCATCCTTTCCCTGAACACCCCCATCTGCATCCTGCTGTCCTGCGACCCAGCGCTGGAGCGGGCGGTGCGGTTCCTGCCCGGACAGCAAAAGGCGTTCTGTGTTCCCTATTGCCTGTTCATTTTCGGGTGCAATCTGGCGGCGGATATTGTTTTCTTGTGCAACTGGCAAATCCAGATCGGTGGGATTGTCCCGCTCCATGCTTTGACGGCGGCGGCCTTCGCTCTGCTGAGTGCGGCTGGCTCTGTTCTGCTGGAGTGGCACTGCCCCATCCGGGGATGGAAAATCGAAAGCGACCTCTGGCACCACCCGCGAAAATATGTTGTGCCAGCCGTCATGCTCCTGCTGGCCGGATTGGTGAGTATGATCTGAAAAACACTGAGACGCACGGAGCCATCCGGCGTCTCAGCGCTTTCTGGAATTTTTCCTTGTATGATTGTGAAAATACTCGCATTCCTTTATACTATACTATTGCGGACATAACCCGCAAAAAATCTTCAGATGCTTTGTCACAGATTCGGTTCGCGCCAGTCTAATCTTCCAGGAGGTGTTTTTATGAACACAAAAGAAAATCAAGAACTGTCCGCGCTGATTGAGCAGGCCACTGCCGGGGATAAGGCTGCGCTGGAAACGGTGCTGGCAGGTGTGCAGGATCTGGTATTCAACCTGTCCTTGCGGATGCTGGGTACATTCCACGACGCGGAGGATGCGTCTCAGGATATTCTTCTAAAGGTAATGACCCACCTCTCCTCCTTCAAAGGGGACAGCACCTTCACCACCTGGGTGTTCCGCATTGCGGTGAATCATCTCAAGGATTATAAAAAACATATGTTTGCACAGTTTCCTCTGAGCTTCGAGTTCTACGGAGACGACATCCGCAACGGGAAGATTCAGGATGTGCCTGACCTGACCCAAAATGTAGAGAAAGCGATTCTGGCTGAGGAGCTGAAGCTGTCCTGCACGAACGTCATGCTACAATGTCTGGACTCGGAGAGCCGCTGCATCTTCATATTAGGGACGATGTTCCGTGTTGACAGCCGGATCGCCGGAGACATCCTGGGCATCACCCCGGAAGCCTACCGTCAGCGGCTTTCCAGGGCGCGGAAAAAAATGGCTGACTTCCTTTCTGAATACTGCGGTGAATATGGAAAGGGAACCTGCCATTGTGCCAGCCGTGTCAACTATGCCATCCAGAATCACCGGATCGCCCCCGACCGGCTGGACTATACCGCCTCCAAGCCGAGTGATACCGCCGTGGAGGTGAAAGCGGCCATGGAGGAGATCGACGGATACTCCCAGCAATTCTCATTCTGTCGGGCCTACCAGTCCACAGAGCGGTTTAAGCGGATGATCCGGGGCTTTCTGAATGGCCCGGCCTTTTCCACGGTTGCGGAAGCATAGGAGGCAGAGATATGGATATGCAGATGATTTTGGACTATCTGACCGAGCTAAGCGCCAACAACAACCGGGAATGGTATCACGCCCATAAGGCGGAGTACCAAGCGGCCAACGCACAGTTTGAGGAGTTGATCCAGGCGCTGATCCTCCGAATCGGAGAATTTGACGGCAGTATCCTCGGCCATGCCCCTAAGGAACTGACTTTTAAGCTGGCTCGGGACACCAGGTTCAGCCATGACAAGTCCCCCTATAACCCCGCGTTCCGGGCGCACATCTCCTCCATGGGAAAGCTGCCCATTCCGGCGGGCTATTACCTGATGCTCAAACCGGGCGGACAGTCCTTTTTGGGCGGCGGCCTGTTTGCTGATATGTTCAAGGCCGCTACCAGGATGGTGCGGGATTATATCTCGGAACATGGAAACGAATGGGATTCAATCATCACTGCACCATCCTTCCAGGAATGCTTTACTGTGAGCGGTACAGCACTGAAAAACGTCCCGGCTGGATACGAAAAAGAACATCCCCAGTCTGAATATCTGAAGCATAAAAGCTGGTATTTGGAATATCCGGTTCAGGATGAAGAGCTCGCGGACGGCGAGTTGTTCCTGTCCAAAGCTGTGGGCATTTTCTATCAGATGAAGCCGTTTAATGATTATTTGAACAAAGCTCTTATAGGTTTCCAGATGCCAGAGCGATAAATCTAAGGAGCGAGTCCGAAAAAATTACCGAATAGAAGTGATCGGACGGGGCCTGTTTGAGCCTCGTCCGATCACTTTATAGGTGCAGGTTTTTGAAAACGAAAGTTTTTTGAAAAAGACAGACCGTTGTAACATTTTGCGGACATTTATCTGTTATACTGCCCTTATCACCAAAGGAGGACGGGCCATGAAACGGATACTGATTGTCGAGGACGATGCCCTTTTGAATAAAACTTTAGCCTACAACCTGATTTCCGATGGCTGGGATGTCACCCCCGCCCTGAATGCCAGGACCGCCGAAAATCTGCTGGCCGGGAGGTCATACGACCTGGTGCTGCTGGATATCAATCTGCCCGATGGGAACGGCTACGACCTGTGCAGGCTGATTAAGCCGGAGCACCCTGACACGGTGGTGATCTTCCTCACCGCCAACGACCAGGAGTGCGACCAGCTCCGGGGTTATGAGGCGGGAGCGGTGGACTACATCACCAAGCCCTTCTCAATAGGGGCCTTGCAGCGGAAAATCCGCGCCATGTTCGCCATGCTGGAGCACCACAAGCCGACAAAGGATCTCTACGATGACGGCAGGCTGTTCCTGGACTTCTCGGAACAGTCCGCCACCTTGAACGGGAAGCCCCTGACCCTCTCTCCCATGGAGTACAAGATGCTGTATCTGTTTTGCAAAAATTCCCGTCAGGTTCTGACCCGACAGCGGCTTTTGGAGCGACTGTGGGACGTGGACGAGAAATTTGTGGACGAGCACACTCTGACTACCTCGATCAGCCGCATCCGGGGCAAAATCGAGGCAGAGGGGGACACCTACATCAAGACCATCTACGGCATCGGCTATCAGTGGACAGGGGGTGAGCGGAAATGAGGCGTATGCCCGTCAAAACCATGTTTCTGCTGGTGGAGGGCGGCGCGGCTGTCTCCATGGTGGCACTTTCCTTCCTCCTCTCCGTCATGACCGGCCAGGGGTGGGTGCTGCTAGCCGGTGTACTGCTGACGGCCTGCGCACTGGTGTGGCTGTTCCTTCTGACGCTGTTTTTTGCCAAACGGCTGTCCCAATTTACCAGCGACCTGTGCCAGACCATGGACAGCATGATTACCGGCGGCCAGGAGCCGTCCAGAGCCGAAGACCGTGAGACCATCTTCGCCCGCATCAGCTACCGCCTCTCCCGGCTGTACGGCATCCTTCAGGAAAACCGGCGCAAGGTGGATGAGGAGCGGCGGGAGCTGCAAACCCTGGTGTCGGACATCTCCCATCAGGTGAAAACGCCGGTGGCAAATCTGAAAATGGTAACGGACACCCTGCTGGCAAAGCCTGTCACGGAGCAGGAGCGGCGGGACTTTTTGCAGGGCATCCGCAGCCAGACGGACAAGCTGGAATTTCTGGTGCAGTCCATGGGAAAAGCCTCCCGCCTGGAGACCGGGGCGGTCACCCTGGAAAAGAAGGACGGGCCGCTGCTGGACACTCTGGCCCAGGCCATGAGCGGCATCGTCTACGGGGCGGAGCAAAAGGGCATCTCTGTGGAGGTACAGTGCCCGGACGACCTGCGGGTGTCCCACGACAGCAAGTGGACGGCGGAGGCCCTGTTCAATCTGCTGGACAACGCGGTGAAGTACACCCCGGCGGGCGGGAAGATCAGCGTATCGGTGGAGCAGTGGGAGATGTATGTCAAGCTGGATGTGACCGACACCGGCAAGGGCATCCCGGAGAGCCGTCAGGCCGCCATCTTCCGGCGCTTTTACCGGGAGGAGGAGGTCCACGACCAGCCGGGGGTAGGTATCGGGCTGTATCTGGCCCGGGAGATCGTCACCCGGCAGGGCGGCTATATCAAGGTGACCTCGGAGCCCGGCCGGGGGTCTACCTTTTCCGTGTTCCTGCCCCGGCGATAAACTGTTCACAAAAAATTCACATTCAAAGCTCCGATTCGGACATTTCTGTGACATTTGGATTTTACCATGGCTCTGCAACAGGCGAACAGCCGTGAAAGGAGCAGACGAAAATGAACGTATTACAGACCATCGACCTGAAAAAGCAGTATGGCGCCGAGCCGAACATCACCCGCGCCCTGGATGGGGTCAACCTCTCGGTGGAGCAGGGGGAGTTTGTGGCCGTGGTGGGGACCTCCGGCAGCGGCAAGTCCACCCTGCTCAATATGATGGGCGGGCTGGACACCCCCACCTCCGGCAGCGTCATCGTCCGGGGGGACGAGCTGGCGAAGAAGAACGACGAGGAGCTGACCATCTTCCGCCGCCGCAACATCGGCTTCATCTTCCAGAACTA
>CANOYV010000091.1:0-6790 GCA_947571605.1 uncultured bacterium
CATTGGCGATGGCCTCCTGCAATTCCCGGTCGAAGCGGTCCATCATTTCTTTGAGCCGGGAACTGTCCTCCCGGCGGTAGAAGCCGCCGCCAGGGGCCTTGTAGACTTTATCAGTATCCGCAGGGTCCAGGCCCAGCGCGGCCATGGCCCCGGCGAACTGCTGGTTGGAAAAGGCGTACTGCATGGGAAAAGCGGCGAACTCCTGCTGCTGGCGCTGCTTCAGCTCGGCGTATCGGTTCATTTGAATACCCCCTTTGGTGTATTTTGGCAACTTGGTACAGGTCTGATTTGCCGATAGCCCCCGCCAGAAGGCGGGGGCCCCAGCTCACGTTTTCGCGTTGAGCGGCTTGCCCTGGGCGTCATAGTTGGCCGGGTCGGCGCCGGGGCAGGCCCAGCCGAACATGGAGCCCGCCAGCATGGCGGCGGCCTGGGCGCGGGTGACGCCGATCTGCTCGTTGAGGGCGTCGGCCCCTTCCCGTCCGCTGACGCCCTGCGGGTGCTGCCCCGTGGGCGTGTACCCCTTGACGCCACGGCGGATGATGATGGTCTCCCCGGTGGCCTCCAGGGCGGCGAAGCACTTCTCCGGCAGGCTGGAGCGCAGGGGGATGACGGTGTTCCCGGCCTGCTCCATCTGCTCGGCGAAGTCATGGATATGGTACAGGCGGTCATCCCAGCCGCAGGTCATGTGGGTCTCGCCGATGTAGCGGCATGTCCGGTCCGCATATTCTCCATCGGGCTTGATGATGCGGATGCTGTCCCCGTCCGCCAGGCGGAACAGGTCCCGGTAATGGGAATCGACGAAGCGGATACCCCGTTTGGCGTTGGTCATGTAGTCGTCCAGCTGCTCCCGGACGTAGCAGTAGATATACAGGTTGTACTCGCCCCAGTTGGGGGTGAGCCGCAGCATGTAGGTGTATTTGTCTGTGTCCGCACGGAAGCCGTGCTCCCGGCTGCTGGTGCCCATTTCGCTGTCCGGGTGGGCGCGGCAATAAGCGGCAAGTTCCTTTCGGTTGGTGAGGACGCCGCCGTAGGCCGGGTCGAACCGCAGGGCGTTGACCACGGTGTCCAGCTCGTCCTTGAAGTCCTGGGTCTTGAGGTCCTCCTTGTGGTCGAACCAGGTGGTGTAGAACGCCAGCCCGTTCTCGCCCATGTCACCGCGCAGATGGCCGATGCACCCGGACGCGGCCATGAGGTGGGAACTCCAGCTGTAGCAGTAATTGTGTTCGGCCCGGGTCATGGGCCGGATGGTGAGATTCATGCTGAAATACCTCCCGTTAATTTGCACCGCGCGTCTCGAAGTCCCGGAGGGCGGCGTCCCGGTCCTCCATGAAGTAGTGGCCCCAGTACACATAAATGGATTCATCCTCCAGCAGATGGAAGTGCCACGTCACGTATTCTCCGTGGGCGTTCCGGCCCAGAAGAAAACCGTAGTGGTCGCTGTCAATGAACGGCCCGGATTTGATCCGCGCCGCCTCGATGGCATAGCCCTTGACCGTGGTGCCGATGATGTTCTCGATGTCGCGCTTGGTCAGCCTGCGCATGGGTATCCTCCTCCTGATTCAGATGTCAAGTCGTCGAAAGGTGAAAATAGGGCACGGGGACGATGGTGGCGAAGTCGAGCACGTAGAAATAATAGGACTTCAGCCCGTCGTCGATCTCGATGATCTCCCCGATGCCCACTTTCTCCGGCAGGATGCCGTCCAACGGCCCCTCCTGCGACGCGGCGAAAAGCTGCTTGGCGGTCATGCCAAGGGGAATCTCCGCCCTGGGGGCGTAGTGGGAAGGATGCGGGGAGACCGTTTCCTTCCGGCCCGATTGGCGCTTCCAACGCCAGAGGAAGTCCATGAACTCGGACCGTTCATCCTTGAAGCCGTAGATGCGGCAGACAGGCGGGTCAATGCGCTTCGGGCACCACTTGGGGGCCTTGGACATGGGATCGGATTTGCGGAACCGTTTGGGCTTCCGTCCTTTGAAGCCAGCGCAGTACCGGGTCTCGCTGATGATATTGCCTGCTTTTTGATGGTGCGGGCACTGCCCGCAGCCGGGGACGGGGAACGTGTATTTTTTCATGCCCCGGCCCTCCCGTTGATATGGCGTTCCAGCAGGGTACAGTAGCCGTACACCCGGTCGATAGGCAGATCCGCCCACTCGCCGCAGGCGGTTTGATCCCCGGACACGGGTTCCAATCGGATTCGTCCGCCGTCCGCGACCTCACGGGCCCGGATGCAGGTGTCGCCGAAGAACCAGCACACGCTCCCGTCCTCCTGCTCCGTCCGTTGGGCCCTGGGAATGGCCGCCGCGTCCCGCATATGCTCCAGGATGTAGCAGTCCCGGACTTCCCAGCCGTCTTTGTTCCCCTCCTCGGCCATGTACCAGTCCAGGCGGACGCCCTGATCGGATGTCTTGTCCAGGCAGTACGCGAAGATGGAATGGCTGAACATACTGGACCAGAAGGCTTTGTTGTCGCTGCTGACCAGATACGTCCGGCTGAGCAGCGGGTACGGGTCATCGAAGCTGTCCTCCGTGAAGATGATGTGCGCCGTCAGGCTTTCCCTGGGCGCATCAGCCTTCAGTTTTTGGAAAATGCGTTTCAATTCGGTGTATTCCATGTTCAAACCGCCTCCATTCGGTAAGGGATATAGCATAGATTGTCCGGCGTGGCCGTATCGCCGAGGGTAAGGCCGTCAGTGCCAGGCAGGGGCGCGTCCAGGCTCACCGCCTGGATACGCCGCCGCTGTTTCCTGCGCTCGTTGCTGACCGCGCTGGACATGGCCCGCCATGCGATGGTGCTGAATGCGTACCGGTGCAGCTCCGGGCGCTCCAGCCAGTTCTGGACGGTGAGCAGGTAGCGGAAGATCACGGTGTCGTACCAATCGTCAGTGAGCCGGTGGTGGCTCAAAAATGTTGCGACGGTCTGGATATTCTGCCGGGCCAGCTCCTGGCCCTCCGTGGAGAGGGGCCGGAGCTTGGCCGGGGCATGGCGCGTTGCCATGATATACGCCTCCTTTCATGTGTGGATTCCGTAGTACGCTTTGCCCATGTCCTCCTGGCCGTGGAGGATCAGGCCGCCGCACATACAGGCCCGCCCTCCCTGGAACTCCCGGAAGAAGAACGAGTAGGGTACGAAGTCGTTGGTGAGGTGGATCTCGTCGGCACCGGGCCAGTTGAAGTTGGACATGAGGGCCTTGCCCAGCCTGCGCCGGATCAGCGGGTTGCCGATGGCGGCGCGCAGGTTGGCCCTGTTGCCGTCGAACACGAGCCGGGGACGGTGCCGGGACACGTCCAGGGAGAGGGCCTTGAAGTCCCTGGGGCCGTCCGGCTGGCGGCAGTTTTCCAGGAACTCCCGGAACGGGGCCCAGCGTATGCGGACGGTCTGCTCGAAGCCCTCCACGCGGTCGAAGCAGTGTCCGGCGAGCCAGGTGAAGTCGAAGGCTGCCAGGTCGCGGCGCTCGTCCAGCCGGGCCTGCAGGAAACAGTGGATGTCGTTGCTGATGATATGGCCGTCGCGCTTGAGGCGGTCCAGCTCGTCGTAGGTGACGTAGAACCGCCGGGGCGACTTCACCCTGGCGCTGACGGTGCGGAGCTGAATGGTGTTCTCGTCGGCGTGGGCGTGGAGCAGGATTCGGTCAGTCATGGCGCTCCACCTCCTTGAAGCATCCGTCGCTGCTGTGGTCCCATTCGATGGTCCCGTCAATGTACTGGATGATGCCCTTGGCGGTGAACGTCCAGCCGCTCTTGATGTTCTGGAAGATGCCGGAGGTGCTGCTGGAGCCTCCGGCTGCGTTGAAATATAAAATGCCCTGGTCCGTTACCAGGGCAAGGCAGAGGTATCTCCCGCCGCTGCGGTTCATGTAGACCTGCCTGACGGTGGGCGTGAGGGGCCGGCCTTTGTCGATGTCCCAGATGTGCTCGTTGGCGCCGTCCGGGTTGAATACGGCCCTTCGGGCGCCGCCGCCGACCACATGGGCCATGACGGTGACGGGCCTGCCGGTGTCCGCCGCGTGGTGCGTGGCGGTGGCGACGGCCTGCGGCAAGGCGGCGGAGCTGCCGATGGCGCTGCCGTCCTGCATGATTGTGAAATGGGTGAAATCCATGGCAATCGTCCTCCTTTGGCGAATTTTGGGCGCGAAAAAGGCGGGAGGGTGTTTTCATCCTCCCGCCCGGGTACAGTCCATATGTGGTCAGAACGGCAGATCGCCGCCGTCGCCCATGTCCTCCGCGCCGCCGGGGTACGTGCCGGCGGGGGGCGGAGCCGGGGCGGCCTGGTTCTGCTGCTGGGGCTTGCTGTCCCCGAAGTGGACGTTGTTCGCCAGCACCTCGGCGCTGCGGCGCCTGTTGCCGTCCCGGTCGGTCCAATCCCGCAACTGAAGCCTTCCGTCCACCACGGCCATGCGGCCCTTGGAAAAGTAGCGGGTTACGAACTCGGCCGTGCTGCGCCAGGCCACGATGTCGATGAAATCGGTGGCCTTCTCGCCGGTAGCTTTGTCCTTGAAGTCCCGGTCGCAGGCGACGGTGAAAGACGTGACGGGGAGGCCGGACTGGGTGTAACGGATTGCCGGATCGCGCACAAGGCGGCCCATGACGGTGATATGATTTAGCATAGTTTTTCCTCCATTTTGTTGCGGTTTAAGGCTGTACGGGGTCGTCCATCTGATATTGTACGTTGAACATACTCAGCGCCTCGATGGCGGCGGCGAGCAGCATGAGCGCGCCCATCTCGTGCTGTTCCGGGGATTCCCCCGGGTCGTCCGGGTAGCGCCACATGGAGCCGATGAACTTTACGGTTTCGAGCATCCTCTTGTACTCCGCATCGGTGGCGTCATTATATTCCATGCGCTCCACGGCCTCGCGGAACGTCACGGCGGGGTGCCGGATCTTGAGCAAGGACAATGCCTGTTTCAAGGAGGTCACGCTCTCGGTGCCGTCCAGGCCCTCGAAGCGGACATTGGTGAGGCCCTGGCGCTGGTCAAAATCAAATATCAAGTCCATGTCATCATCCTCCTTGCTCAAAACTCGAAGCAGCGGCGCTGGCAGTCGTCGAAGATGGCGTCGTCCACGAGCCGCCGGATCTGGTTCTCCATGCCCCGGACGCCCAGCCCGCTTTTGCAGGCCAGCTCGGCCAGCTCCCGGCGTTTCTGCGGGGAAAGCCGGACATCCGCCTTGTACTGCTCCCCGATATGGGCCAGGAAGCCGAGGGAGCTGTCCGTCATGCGGTAGTAGTCCTCCTCCGTCATGGGTTCTATGTGGGCAAGTCGCTGGATCCTCCCAAGGAGCTCAGGCGTTACCCCGAACTCGATCAGATCCGCCTCATTTAGAGGTCGGGCGTAGGGCTGTACGGGCTTGGGGGCCGCGCCGAAGCCGATGCGGGTGCCGGTGTCCTTCTCCGCCACGTCGTGGGCCTTGTTGGAGAACGCGCCGCACAGCACGAAGCTGATCTTGGACGTGTCTATGGAGTGGATGACGGAATCGATCTTTACATCCACGCGGGTACCCTCCAGCATCGTCAGGCCCTCCGACTGGATGGCGTGGCTGACGTTCTCGCCATAACTGAAACAGGGGGCCAACATCTTGTCCGCCTCGTCCATGACAAGAATCGCGCGATACCCGGAGCGGAAGGTAGGGGACCGAAGCAGGTCGGCCCACTTTTTTGAGCCCTTCCAGCCGTCCTGGGTAATATTGGAAACATCCTCGATTACGATACGGCCCGGAAAAATTTTTTGCAGGCAGCGCC
Source organism: uncultured bacterium (assembly GCA_947571605.1). Taxonomy (GTDB): domain Bacteria; phylum Bacillota; class Clostridia; order Oscillospirales; family Oscillospiraceae; genus Enterenecus. Next base: position 5,732 of record CANOYV010000091.1, read on the forward strand.
AGATGTGCGTCTTGCCGCAGCCGCTGGGGCCGATGAACATGGCGGTGGAGCGGATGCCGTGGAGGCAGTTGTACATGATGACGGACGCCGCCTTCTTGGCGTCCTCCTGCTTCCAAACCAGCCGGTCCAGATAGGAGTAAATTTCCTTGGGGGTGTACCGCGCCGGTTCCTCTGCGGCCTCCGTCGCGGGGGCGGCATCGATCTTTCGGACGGCTTCCACGCGGTCGTCGTACCAGGGGTAGGGCTGGCTGGGGGTATGGTTCTGGTTGTCCATGCTATGTTCCTCCTCCGTGTTTTTTGTGGCTATGGCCGCGTCTGCCCGGTTTTGGACATAAAAAGCCAGCATATCAAGGTCAAATGGGCAGACTGGTAGCCTTAGCCACATTCAAAAACCTCAATATGCTGGGTCGTAATCTATATGGGTTGTCTCCCGGGATGCTGGAGACAGGATGCCATAATAGCACATCCCGCTGTACGTGTCAATCCCCTTACTGGATTTTCCACCCCCACTGTGAGCTGCGCCAGCAGCTCATAAAAGCGACATACCGGAACAGAAGGTCCCCGCCTGCCGCCTTTCGTCGGCGTCCGGCGGCTCGTATTCGTACCGAAACGCCTGGCGGTTCGGGAAGCGCCGGATCATGTCCTCCACGAGAACCCGTACATGGGAGCGCATATAATCCCCGTCGTCCGGCTGGTGCATTGCGATACGCGCCAGCATGACGAGGGCGCTCATGTCCACGGAAACGGGCTTGCCGAGCTGCTGCGACAGGCGCTCCACCTCGTCCTGTCCCACGGCGGCCAGCGCCAGGAGCTTTTCTTCGTCCATCGTGTTTACCTCCTTGTACAGTCCAAAATTACACCGGGCAGGGGCGCTCCTGCCCCAGCAGCGTCAGCGCTCAGTAGATATAGTCGGCGCACTGGCCGTGTGGGTACAGATTGGTTTTTATCCTCCTGCTGCAAATCGCGGCCTGAAAATCCGGCAGACTTCGGCCTACCGCTCGGCTTTGAGCTGCCGCTTGTATCTGTAGTAGGTATTCCGGGAAATCCCGCAGAGCTTGA
>CANOYV010000092.1:0-6198 GCA_947571605.1 uncultured bacterium
TCAAACGCCGCAAACCCTTGGAAAATCAGGAGGTAGAGAGAATTATGAAATTAGGAATCGTGGGACTCCCTAATGTGGGCAAGTCCACCCTGTTCAACGCCATCACCAACGCAGGCGCGGAGAGCGCCAATTACCCCTTCTGCACCATTGACCCCAACGTGGGCGCCGTGGCTGTGCCGGACAGCCGCTTGGACTGGCTCAGCGACTTCTATAAGCCCAAAAAGACCACCCCCGCTGTGGTGGAGTTCGTGGACATCGCCGGACTGGTGAAGGGGGCCTCCAAGGGCGAGGGCCTGGGCAACAAGTTCCTTGCCAACATCCGGGAGTGCGCCGCTATCGTCCATGTGGTGCGGTGCTTTGACGACGAGAACGTCATCCACGTGGAGGGCTCCACCGACCCCCTCCGGGACATGGACGTCATCGACCTGGAGCTCATCATGGCGGACGTGGAGATGGCCGACCGGCGCATCGACAAGGCCCGGAAAGCGGCCAAGGCGGACAAGAAATTCAACCACGAGGCAGAGGTGTTTGAGGGCCTGCGGGACTGGCTCAACGACGGCAAGTCCGCCCGGTCCTACCTGGCCGAGGTGGACGAGGAGGACGGGGCGTTGATTGCCACCAGCGAGCTACTGTCTCTAAAGCCCGTTATCTACGCCGCCAACCTGGACGAGGACGGCTTCTCGGACCCGGCGGGGGTCCCTTATTATAACCAGGTGGCGGAGCGGGCCGCCGGCCAGGGGGCCCAGGTCATCCCGGTGTGCGCCAAGTTGGAGGCAGAGATCGCCGAGCTGCCCGCCGACGAGAAGGCCATGTTCCTGGAGGATTTGGGCATTGCCGAATCCGGCCTGGACCGGCTCATCCGGGCCAGCTACACCCTGCTGGGGCTGATCTCCTTCCTCACCTCCGGCGAGGACGAGTGCCGGGCCTGGACCATCACCCGGGGCACCAAGGCCCCCCAGGCGGCGGGCAAAATCCACACCGACTTTGAGCGGGGCTTCATCCGGGCGGAGACGGTTGCCTTTGAGGATTTAAAGACCTGCGGCTCCATGGCCGCAGCGCGGGAGAAGGGGCTGATCCGCTCCGAAGGCAAGGAATATGTGGTGCAGGACGGGGACATTATCCTGTTCCGGTTTAATGTGTAACGCCTTTTTCGTCCATCAAACCCTTGAAATAACTGGGAGCTACCGCTTTTGAGCGGTGGCTCCCTTTGGTGTTTTACCCTTACCCTACCCTTACCGGGATTTTTTATTCAGTAGTTCACCACGTCCGCCAGCAGTTCCATTTGGCTCCGTCCTGTGTCGGGGAGAATGTGGGTATAGGTGTTTACTGTCTCCTGGATGTTGGCGTGTCCCAGGAAACGCTTCCTTGCTGATGGTTCGCCCGACATGAAGCTGGCTTTCATCAAAGTCAATGTCACCCCATTTCAGCCCCAACAGTTCCCCCAGCCTCATAACATCCTAAAAACAGTATGTTCAGCAGCAGGCAAGAATGACAGTTAAACGGTGCTTTCTTATCATAATTACCCCCTTCTCGCGGTTAGATTTAGCTAACTGTGTGGCATAAAAATAACGCGCCCGATGAGAACTGGACTTGCATGCTCATCGCACTGCACGTTACGAAAATGAGCATATCACAACTCGCCCTGTTGTTCAAATTTCAATTTTCCTATATTCCCAACAACGGTTTCCTGTTTCTATAGTTAAAATCGGAAAAGCCCGTTTTATACTCGCCTTCACAATATATCCTTGCAGAAAATTATGTTGTCCGATGGGGACTGAGTAGGTGTTTGGGGACAAACGAAGCGGATTTATTTTGCTATTCTTCTGTTGGACGCCGGAATAAGCATCCCTTTTTCTAAAGGGTTGGCCCAGATAGCATGCGACTGGATTTGAGCGTTTGAGAACGCTCAAATGGAGGAATGAGATGGATTTGCCTATGCTTGATATCGTGCCTGGAACCGCAGTGGTCGAGGGAGACCACGCTGCGCAATCTGCCAGTTCCACAACGAAACCGGCGAGGGGCAATTACCATTTACGAGGTGTTCCCGGGGGCTCCCTTCTACATTTTACAGGTCTTGGCATAGAAACTCCTCCCAATTGATATACATACATAAAATAGAGTGATTAAGGGCATATGTCAAGAACGAAATTGACATATGCCCTTAATCACTCTATACTGAGTACAGCCTTTTGTAAGGAGAGCGCACAATGGAGTTTTCAGAATACTTTCCCGTATGGGACAACATGACGCCCCAACAGCAGCAGGCAATTTCCGCCGGCCTGGTCAGCCAAAGCGTGAAAAAAGGAACCATGCTCCACAGCGGCGGCACAGACTGTACCGGCCTGCTGCTGATCAAAACCGGCCAGCTTCGGGCCTTCATCCTTTCCAGGGAGGGACGGGAGGTCACCCTCTACCGGCTGTTCGACCGGGACATCTGCCTGTTTTCCGCCTCCTGCATGATGCGTTCCATCCAGTTTGATGTGGCCATCTCGGCGGAAAAAGACACGCAGATGTGGATCATTCCTTCGGACATCTATAAGCCGATCATGGAGCAGTCCGCTTATGTGGCGAACTACACCAATGAGATCATGGCATCCCGTTTTTCCGAGGTCATGTGGCTGATGGAGCAGGTCATGTGGAACAGCATGGACAAGCGGGTGGCCGTGTTTCTGCTGGAGGAAGCGTCCATCGAGGACGCAGACTGCCTGCACATCACCCACGAGAGCATTGCCAACCACTTGGGCACGCACCGGGAGGTCGTCACCAGGATGCTCCGCTACCTCCAGAACGAGGGAATGGTCAAGCTGGCCCGGGGTACGGTAGAACTTGTGGACCGGGCAAAGCTGAGGGCGTTGAGCGGCACATAGAATTTAATAACGGGAGCCGTCAGCCATGGATATAGCTGACGGCTCCTTAATTTATAGTCAAGGCATACGGGCAAGCCCGTTCAGCGGGTCTTCGGTCCGCTGGTTGAAAGTCCGCAATATGCGGATTTCAAGTACTTCAACGATATCGGTCCATTCCGCAGGCGGAAGCGGATTCAACCAGACAGCGGTCACGGGTTACCGTGTCATAGAAGCGGAAGCCCCCGGCGAAGTTGTACGACTCATATCCATACCCGTTCAAAATCCGGCAGGCGATATAGCTGCGCAGGCCGCTCTGGCAGATCACATAGACCGGCTTGTCCCGCTCCACCTCATCCAGCCGTTCCCGCAACTCGTCTACAGGAATATATTTGAATCCGTCAATGTGACTCTCGTTGTACTCGGCCGCAGTTCTGACATCCAGCAGAGTAACGCTTCCGTCCCGTGGCAGACGGTCCAAGTCCTCCAGAAACCACTGCTTGAGAATCCCCTGTTCGATGTTGTCAGCCATAAAACCGGCCATATTCACCGGGTCCTTGGCGGAGGAATAGGGCGGCGCGTAGGCCAGGTCCAGGTCCTTCAGTTCGGTGGCTTTCAGCCCGGCGTGGATCGCGGTGGCCAGCACGTCAATGCGCTTGTCCACGCCCTCATAGCCCACGATTTGGGCGCCCAGGAGTCGATAGGTTTCCTTTTCAAACACCACCTTCATGACCATCAGCTTGCCGTTTGGGTAGTAACCGGCGTGGCTCAAGGGGGAAAGGACCACCTTGTCCACATCCAGCCCTTCTTTTTTGGCGCCGGTCTCGTTTATGCCGGTCACGGCGGCGGTCATGTCGAATACTTTTATGACGCTGCTGCCCTGAGAGCCGGGATAGCGGCTGTCCCCGCCGCAGATGTTGTCGGCGGCGATGCGCCCCTGCCGGTTAGCGGGGCCCGCCAGGGAGATCAGCGCGTCCTTTCCGGTGACAAAGTGCTTCACCTGTACCGCATCCCCCACAGCGTAGATATCTGGAATGGAAGTCTCCATCCGGTCGTTTACCACGATGCTTCCCTTGATGCCCAGCTCCAGGCCCGCCTCCTTGGCCAGGGCGGTATCCGGGGTGACACCGATGGCCAGCACCACCATGTCGGCGTGAAGAGGGGCTTCATCCTTTAACAGCACATCCACTCCGCTGCCGTTCTCCGCAAAACCCTCCACCGTGCGGCCCAAAACCAGCTTGACGCCGTGCTTGCGCATTTCACTGTGGATGAATGCGGCCATATCCGGGTCGAAGGGGTTCATCAGTTGCTTCGGCCGCTGGACGATGGTGACCTCCATCCCCAACTCCCGCAGGTTTTCCGCCAGCTCCAGACCGATGAAGCCGCCGCCGGCCAGCACCGCCGATTTGGGGTGGTGCGCGTTGATGTGTTCCTTGATGCGGAAGGTGTCCTCCACCGTCCGCAGGGTGAACACCCGGTCCAGTCCCACCCCCGGGAGCCTGGGCTGGGCGGGCTTGGCCCCAGGTGACAGAACCAGTTTGTCGTAGCTCTCCTCGAATACCTCCCCCGTCTCCAAATTTTTCACGCAGACGGCCTTTTTGTCCGGGTAAATGGCCGTGACCTCGTGGCGCACCTTCATATTCACCCGGAAACGGGAAAAGAAGCTCTCAGGCGTCTGCAAGGTCAGCGCGGACGGGTCGGTGATTACGTCCCCAATATAGTAGGGCAGGCCGCAGTTGGCGTAGGAAATATGCCCAGACCGTTCAAACACCACAATCTCTGCCTGTTCGGCCAGTCTGCGGATGCGGGCTGCCGCCGTAGCGCCCCCGGCCACGCCGCCTACAATCACTGCTTTCATACCGTGTCCACCTTTCCGGTATAGGCGGCAATTCCGCCTATGTTTTTTATATTGAGATACCCCATGCGCCGTAAGGCACCCACGGCCCGACAGCTCCTGGCCCCGCTGTGACAGTATACAAACAGCGGGGTATCTTTCCCGCCGACTGCCGCGTTCACGCGGTCGATCTCCTGGAGCGGAACATTTTTGCTGCCGGGGATATGGCCCTGCTGGTATTCCTGTGGAGTGCGCACGTCCAGCAGGACTGCACCACGGGTTTCGCTGTACTCTTTGATCCCCTGATCGATATTGGAACCGCGCAAAAAGTCAAAAAAGCCCATGTTCACGCCTCCTTACAGCATGGCGAGAATCTGGCTCTTCGGCTTTATACCCATAGCCCGGTCGGCAATTCTGCCGCCCTTCATCACCACCAGCGTAGGGATGCTCGCCACACGGAATTGTCGGACCAGCTCCGGCTGTTCATCCACGTTGATCTTGCCCACCTTGATGTCAGGGCGCTCTCGCGCAATTTCCTCCATGATGGGAACAACCATCCGGCAGGGGCCGCACCAGGGGGCCCAAAAATCCAACAAAACGGGCTTGTCGAAATTTACGACTTCGTTCTGAAAGTTTTCCTTGCTGATACTGATGGCAGACATGACTATGTCCTCCTCTTTCTTTTGTTTGATACCTCCAGTATACCGGAACGCATTTACCGCTTCCGTGATTAAATCACCCTTTGCCGTTTTTGGCCTTGCAGATTAGCTGCGTCATGGTGCCCATGGGACAGTAGACGCACCAGCTACGGGGCTTAAACAAAACCATGGTGATCAGTCCAAGGACTGTGGAAGTGAGCATCACGCTGTAAAACCCAAACGCGAACTGGGCCACGCCAGGATGAAAGAGCGTTCCATGGTAGGTCCAGTGCCAGGGCACCTTAAAGGTCCAAAGAAGGGTCACCACCTGCCGCAGATTCTGGGCACCTGCAAAGACCAGATAAGTATTCCAGAGCATCTGGAAGAACATGACGAAAAAGAAGATTAAAAAGCCATAGCGGAACCATTTGCTTTTCATCCATCCGGGGATATCCTTTTTTCGGGACAAACCGAAACGTCCGCCCAACAGGCCGAATATCTGTCCCCGGCCGCAGTAGCGGTTACAGTAACCCTTCGTACCACGTGCAGCGGAGATGATTAAGGGGATAAAGAAGAACGCCAGTCCCAGCCAGGCGAACAGGATGTTGAAGAATCCCAGCGCCAGATAGGTCAGCTCGACAATCCACAGGTAATCATACCAACGTTTTTTCATGCCTGCACCTCCTGAATCTCAATGACGGAGGCCGGACATTCCTTTGCGCATTTGCCGCAGCCCACGCACTGTTCTTCGTTGACCGCAGCCCGGATTCCACGCCAAATCTGGATGGCAGACAGCGGACATACCTTCACGCAGCAGCCGCAGGCGACACTGTCAACGCCAATTTGAAATTGTAAGAAAACGCCGAAGAAATTTTGTAGTTTT
>CANOYV010000093.1:0-6192 GCA_947571605.1 uncultured bacterium
TGCAAGTCTGCCAATGGTGGACGATATGGGGATCGAACCCACGACCTCAGCGTTGCGAACGCTGCGCTCTCCCAGCTGAGCTAATCGCCCGTATGAAATTTTGGTGGTAATAAGAACAAATAAGAACTTGCAGATGTGAACCGGGTGGCAACCATCCGAGTTACGCCCCCGAAACGTGGGGCATATAACTGGCCCGCTTGCACTCCCATCTGAGCTACGAGCCCATTGATTTGCAACGGATTTATTATACCAGAAAAAACAAATTTGTAAAGAGGAAATTTCCATTTCTCTCGATATTTTTCGAACGCTCCCACAATCGCATAATACCCCGATCAGTTCCCTGGCTCCTCAGCCCCGTCATCATCCTCCGTCGCGGCCTCGGGGGTGTTGGCGCCGCCGCCTCAAAGACGCCCCCACATTCCCCAATATCAACAGGTCCCGCAGCTCCTTCGCCAAATCTTAAAAAACCGCCGACCACGGGGCCGACGGTTTGTCTCACTTCTCCTGGAGGTAGCTCTTCAGCAATACCTGGAGCAGCTCGTCCCGGTCCAACTGGCGGATGAGCGTGCGGGCGTTGTTGTGGTTGGTGATATAGGTAGGGTCCTCGCTGAGAATATAGCCTACAATCTGATTGATGGGGTTGTAGCCCTTCTCCCGCAGAGAATTGTAGACGGAGGACAGGATGGCCTTGATCTCCTCGTCCTTGTTCAAGTTGACGCTAAATTTACGCGTATAGTCCATGTCGTTCATTGGGCGCACCCCCTTTTTTTGTTACTGCTATTTTAGCCCAGACCGGGCCAATTGTAAAGAGGCAAAATAATAATTTTCGGTTAAGAAAGTCAGCCGCCCGGCGTTTTCACCGGACGGCTGAAAAATACCGAATTTAGCCGATTCGCTTGGCGCCCACGATATAGGGGGCATAGTAGCCGTAAATGCTGTCATATTGCACCCGGTAAGAGGTGGTAGACGCGTGGATGAACTGGCCGTCGCCCACATACATACCCACATGGGTGGTGGGCAGGGTGCCGCCAGAGCTGTCAAAGCGGCGGTCAAAGAAGAAGATCAGGTCGCCGGGCTGCATGGCACTGGTGGAAACAAAGTAACCGCTGTTGTAATACTGGCTGGAGGAGCCCCGGGCGATGGGATGGCCCAACTGCTTGTAGATGTAATATGTAAAGCCGGAGCAGTCGAAGCTGTTAGGGCCTGAGCCGCCGGACACGTACCGCTTGCCCAGCAGGCTTCTGGCCATGGCGGCGGCGGCAGCGCCCAACTCGCTGGAACTCTCGTAATCGGCGTCCACCAAAGTGACATACTCGGCGGATATGTAACCAGAGTCGACCTCATACCAGCCGTTGCCGGGATCGGACACGATATCCACCACGGCGCCACCCTTCAGGCTGCCGACCTTGTCATAGGTCGTGGCCGGGCCGGAGCGGACATTGAGCACATCGGCGGTGATCAGGCCCCGCTGCTGCTCGGGCTCGGTGCCCTCGGAAGCGGGGATAACGGTGCCGTCCGTCAGGGAAACAGTGAGCCATTCGCCGGACATATAACCCGTCTGATCGCCATAGACCACCTTATACCAGCCGTTGCCCGCATCCTCTTCCACGGTGACCTCGGCACCCTTAGGGGCCATGATAATGGTGGACGACGTGGTGTTGGCCTCGCTACGCAAGCGCAGGGAGTCGGCGGTGACGGTGGCATTGCCGATGGAGGCAAAGCCCACCCCGGTGCCCATGGTAAGAATCAGTCCTGCGGCGGCGACAGTTTTGACCGCCTTGTTTCTAAAGTTCATTGGAATTACCCCCAGTAAAATTTTCTTTGGTAAAGACGGTCTGTTATTTTCCGGCCAGAGCGCGCATTAGCCAGATGGAACCCATATCAATGGCGGAGAACAGATCGGGCAGGTCGCTCTTTTTCACCACCCGGTCCCGGCTCTTCAGGTCGGGGTCGGTAAACTGGAGCTGGAGATGGACCTTGTTGGCCAGCTCCAGGGAGCCGTCCTTTTCGGTACTCATCACTTGGATCATAACGATGTATTTGTCGGCCATGGAGCCGTAATAGATCAAGTTGTCTTTGCGGCGGAGCGGGTGTCCTTTATAGGTAAGGGCGGTGCTATTCTCAGCCATGGGAACCTCCTCAAAAAATTGTAACAGTTTGTAACTGGTTTGTAACTATTGCTATTGTACCCCCCAAACCGCCGCTTGTCAACAGGATATTGGATAAAATTTTCTGGAAATTCAAAAACCTGCCGGACCCGCCGGAAAACGGCAAGGCAGGCAGGTTTGTCTTTAGCTATATATAGTAGTTATGCCCGCAGCGCGGCCCAAGCCAGCACTGCGGCGTGGCCCAGCAGGCACAGGGGGACGAACCAGGGGAAGGGCGGCTTGCGGATCTTGTGGTGGAACAGGGCCATGCCCAGCGCCGCCCCGGCGGAGCCGCCCAGCAGGGCGCAGCCCAGCAGCGCCGCCTCGGGGACGCGGCGGCGGTGGAGTTTGGCCATCAGCTTGTCCCATCCGAAGAGGACGAAGGCCAGAACGCTGGTGACGCCCAGCCAAATTAAGAGGAGATAAACGGAATCTTTCATGAACGGCTCCTTTTGTATAGTGTATCGTGTGCGCTCACCGCCGCCAGAGTTTTAGGGCAAACTCCAGGAAGGCCAATGCGTTTCCAAGCAACAGGACAATAAAAAATGGCGTCGGGTGGCACCTGCTGAACAGCGAACACTTTTTGCTCTTGGGCAATTTGTGATGGAAATAGGCGGCAACTCCCGCGCAACCCGTCGCGGGCATCAGGGCAAAGGGCAGCGCTACGGCAAAGTCGGGGATTTTGAGGGTCGCACCTAGCGCCGCCAGCGCAAGCAGCATGGCGGTAAATTGTAAAAGCTCATATTTTTCGTACTTTCCCAAGCCCTTCACCCCGCTCGCCCTGCCATGAAAACAGAAGCTGGTACAAAAAAACGCCCTGCCGTCAAAATTTCTCTTGACGCGGGACGGCGGATGTGGTATCATAAACTGCTTTTATACACAGCAGGTGGTAAAAGACCTTCCCCACCTGTTACAGTGAGTATAGCAGATTTGCACAAAGAACGCAAGAGAAAATTTTCAGAACATGACAACTGCCCCGGGCGTATCGGTTCTTTGGTATCCCCGCGGCCCGAAATTTTGACGAAGTGGAGCGTGATTGGCAAATGGCGAGAGCGGTCAAAGACGTCTGGTACGGCAAGACCCACCGCAAGAGCTTCGCCCGCACCGACGAGATCCTGGAGATGCCCTACCTCCTGGAGATTCAAAAGAAGTCCTACAACTGGTTCCTGGAGAAGGGGCTCAAAGAGGTATTCAACGATGTAGACTCCATCACCGACTACGCGGGCAACCTGGAGCTGTCCTTCATCAGCTTCTCCATGGACGACCCCCCCAAGTACACCATTGAGGAGTGCAAGGCCCAGGACATGACCTACGCCGCCCCCATGAAGGTACAGGTCCACTTGCGCAACAAGTCCACCAACGAGATTAAGGAACAGTCCATCTTCATGGGCGACTTCCCCATCATGACGGACGCGGGCACCTTCGTCATCAACGGCGCGGAGCGGGTCATCGTGTCTCAGTTGGTGCGCTCCCCCGGCGTGTATTTCTCCAAGAACGCGGACAAGGTGGACAACATCTCCTACGCCTCCACCGTCATCCCCTACCGGGGCGCGTGGCTGGAGTATGAGACTGATTTGTCCGATGTGTTCTACGTCCGCATCGACAAAAACCGCAAGCTGCCCATCACCTGCCTGATCCGGGCCATCGGCCCCCGCACCGACGCGGGCATCATCGACCTGTTCGGCGAGGACCCCCGCATCCTGGCCACTCTGGAAAAGGACGCCTGCAAGAGTTACGAGGAGTCCATGCTGGAGATTTATCGCAAGCTGCGCCCCGGCGAGCCCCCCACGGTGGACTCCGCCGAGAGCTTGATGAACTCCCTGTTCTTCGACCCCCGGCGGTATGACCTGTCCGGGGTGGGCCGGTACAAATTCAACAAGAAGCTGGCCATCTGGACCCGCCTGGCGGGCCAGAAGCTGGGTGCGCCCGTGGCCGACCCTTCCACCGGCGAGATCGTGGCCGAGGCGGGCGAGGTGCTCACCCGCGACCGGGCCCGGGAGCTGGACGCCCTGGGCGTCAACGAGGCCGTGGTGGAGGTGGACGACCTCCACACCGGCGTGCATATGGTCAAGGTGTTCTCCAACGGCATGGTGGACATGAAGGACTTCGTGGATTTCGACCCTGAGAACGAGGCCGGCATCACCGAAAAGGTGTGCTTCCGGGTGCTCCGCGAGTTGCTGGAAAAGCGGGACGCGGAAAAGCTCAGCCAGGAGGATTTCCTGGACCTGCTCCGCGACAACATGGACGCCCTCATCCCCAAACACATCACCGTGGACGACATCATGGCGTCCATCAACTATCTCAACTGCCTGGCTTTCGGCGTGGGCGCCCCCGACGACATCGACCACCTGGGCAACCGCCGCCTGCGCTGCGTGGGCGAGCTGCTGCAAAACCAGTTCCGGATCGGCTTCACCCGCATGGAGCGGGTGATCCGGGAGCGCATGACCATCCAGGACCTGGAAGTCGTCACCCCCCAGTCCCTCATCAATATCCGGCCCGTCACCGCGGCCATCAAGGAGTTCTTCGGCTCCTCCCCCCTGTCCCAGTTCATGGACCAGACCAACCCCCTGGCCGAGCTGACCCACAAGCGCCGCCTGTCCGCCCTGGGCCCCGGCGGCCTGAGCCGTGACCGCGCCTCCTTCGACGTGCGCGATATCCATTACTCCCACTATGGCCGCCTGTGCCCCATTGAGACGCCGGAAGGTCCCAACATCGGCCTGATCTCCTATCTGGCCTCCTATGCCCGGGTGAACCGCTACGGCTTCATCGAGGCCCCCTACCGCAAGACCAAAAAGGTCCTGGACGACAACGGCAGGTGCATCGCCGTCCAGGTCACCAATGACGTGGAATATATGACCGCCGACGTGGAGGACGAGTTCAACGTGGCCCAGGCCACCGAGCCGGTGGACGGGAACGACTGCTTTGTCCGCGCCCGCGTGGCCTGCCGCCACCGCAACGAGATCATCGAGGTGGACCGGGACCGGGTGGACTACGTGGACGTGTCCCCCAAGATGATGGTGTCCGTGGCCTCCGCCCAGATTCCCTTCCTCCAGAACGACGACGCCAACCGCGCCCTGATGGGCGCCAACATGCAGCGCCAGGCCGTGCCCCTGCTGACCACCGAGGCGCCCATCGTGGCCACCGGCCAGGAATACAAGAACTGCCAGGACTCCGAGGTCGCCATACTGGCCGAGGGCGACGGCGTGGTCACCCAGGTGGACGCCACCTCCATCACCGTCCGCTATGACGGCATGGGCATTAAGGAGTACAAGCTGACCAAGTACCAGCGCTCCAACCACGGCACCTGCATCCACCAGCGGCCCATCGTGTCCGTGGGCGACCGGGTCCAGGCCCGGGACACCCTGGCCGACGGCCAGTCCACCTCCAACGGCGAGATCGCCCTGGGCAAGAACATCCTCATGGGCTTTATGACCTGGGAGGGCTACAACTATGAGGACGCCATCCTGCTCAACGAGCGGATGGTGAAGGAGGACGTGTTCACCTCCATCCACATCGAGGAGTACGAGACCGAGGCCCGGGACACCAAGCTGGGCCCCGAGGAGATCACCCGCGACATCACCAATGTGGGCGAGGACGCCCTGAAGGACCTGGACGAGCGGGGCATTATCCGCGTGGGCGCGGAGGTCCGCGCCGGCGACTATCTGGTGGGCAAGGTCACCCCCAAGGGCGAGACCGAGATGACCGCCGAGGAGCGCCTGCTCCGGGCCATTTTCGGCGAGAAGGCCCACGAGACCCGGGACACCTCTTTAAAGGTGCCCCACGGCGAGTACGGCATCGTGGTGGACGTGAAGGTGTTCTCCCGGGACGAGGGGGCGGAGCTGTCCCCCGGCGTCAACCAGGTGGTCCGGGTCTACATTGCCCAGAAGCGTAAGATCAGCGTGGGCGACAAGATGGCCGGTCGTCACGGCAACAAGGGCGTGGTGTCCCGCATCCTGCCCCAGGAGGATATGCCCTTCCTGCCCGACGGCACCCCCCTGGACATCGTGCTGAACCCCCTGGGCGTGCCCTCCCGTATGAACATCGG
>CANOYV010000094.1:0-5563 GCA_947571605.1 uncultured bacterium
GGAAGCCGTGCCCGTGAGCCAGTGGACGTGGGACCGCCCGGCGTTTGGGCTGGCCGGCCCTTCGGTGAACTGGCCGTAGCAGTAGGGTTCGATCTTCCGGATCTCCGCCCGGTCGTTCTGCATGGAGGGGGCGTTTTCCTTGAAATACTCAAAGGCCCGGTCCCCGTGGCCCAGGAGGGCCTCCGCCAGGATCAGCCATCCCTGAGACTGGGAGAAGACCCCGGCGTTCTCCTTGACCCCGGCGTTGTAGATGACGGCCAGCGCCCCGTCGAAGGCGTGGGCGTGGTAGGGCGGGTCCATGAGGATGGCGCCGTAGTCGGTATTCAGCCGGTTATAGACGCTGTTCATGGCCAGCTGGGCCTGTTTCCCGTCCGCCAGGCCGCTGATGACCGCCCAGCTCTGGGGATTGAGCCACAGGTTGGCCTCCGGGGCGCTGTGGTTTCCGATGACCTCGCCGGCCTCGGTAAAGCCCCGGATGTAGCGGTCCCCATCCCAGCACAGGTCGTTGAGCAGGGTCCGGAGCTTTTTCTGTTCCCTCTCCAGCCAGTCCAGATACTTGCCGTCCTCCCGACAGGCGGCAAACTCCCGCAGGACGGTAAAGGCGTAGTAGAACTGGAAGGCCACAAAGGAGGACTCCCCCTCCGCCCCCAGGCGCAGGCAGTCGTTCCAGTCGGCGTGAAGTCCGGCGGGCATCCCGTGGGGGCCTAAATGCTGGAGGGAAAAGTTCAGCGCCCGCTTTAAATGTTCGTATACGGTGCCCTCATCCCGATTGGCAAAGGGGATGACCTCATCCAAAAAACCAACGTTCCCGGTCTCGGCGATGTATTTGTAGACCGTGGGGAACAGCCACAGCGCGTCGTCGGCCCGGTAGGCGGGGTGGCCGGTCTCCTGAACGTAGGAGGCGTCCTCCGGGGTGTCCTCATGGCCCGGGTCGTGGGTGAATTTCACCAGGGGCAGTCCACCGCCGTGGTCCACCTGGGCCGAGAGCATGAAGCGGATTTTCTCCGCCGCTGCCTCCGGCTCCAGATGGATGACGCCCTGGATATCCTGCACCGTGTCCCGGTAGCCGTAGCCGTTGCGCAAACCGCAGTAAATGAACGACGCCGCCCGGGACCAGGTGAAGGTGATGAAGCTGTTGTAGGCGTTCCAGGTGTTGATCATGGTGTCGAACGCCGGACAGGGGGTCTTGACCTGGAAATGGGAGAGCTTGCCGTGCCAGAACTGTTTCAGGGCCTCCAGTTCCCGTTCACAGACCGCCTCCGGGTCTTGATACGCCTTCATAAGAGCGGCGCTTTCCCGCTCGTGTTTCTCCCCCAGCAGGAAGGCCACTGTCACAGTCTCTCCCGGCTTCAGGGTCACAGCCGCCGAGAGCGCGCCGCAGCTGTTGCCGTTGTAGCCCAGGCGGTTCCAGAGGTTCCCACGCTCCACGCCTACGGGACTGCCGTATCCCCGGTAGGGTCCCAGGAATTCCGCCCTGTCGCCGCAGTAGGAGGAAACCTCCGCCCCGGCCAGTCCGAAGAATCGCTCGATGACGGACTTGGCGTCCACCTCGTTCTCCGCCGCGTCCAGATTGCCGTGAATCTGCTGGCGGACCCGGTTTTCGTTGAACAAGGTTCTGGTGACAAACTGGGAGTATTGCAGGTTCACCTGATCCTGCTCATAATTGCCGTGGCTGGTAAACTCCGCGTAGCCCGTGAGGGTCAACGTCCGGGGGCGGTCCGAGTCGTTGCGCACCGTCAGCCGCCAGACCTCGTGGGTCCCGCCCAAGGGCACATAATAAGCCGCCTCGCTGTGGATGCCGCCATAATCCGCCGTCATGACCGTGTAGCCCATTCCGTGGCGGCACTCGCTTTTGTACGTATCCAGGTCCTTTCCCACCGGCTGCCAGGAGGCGGACCAGAAGTCCCCCGTCTCGTTGTCCCGAAGATAGAGATACCGCCCCGGCTGGTCGAACTGGTTGAACACATACCGAAGAATCCGTCCGTTGGCCCCGGATTTGACAAAGCTGTAGCCTCCGGCGTTGTTGGAGATCAGCGCCCCGTACTCCGGGGAGCCCAGGTAGTTGGCCCAAGGGGCCGGGGTGTCGGGCCGGGTGATCACGTACTCATGGGCCTGATCGTCAAAAAATCCATACTGCATCGCGCGTCATCTCCTTACATCAATTCCACTGTGATCTGATTTTCCGTCACAGGCAGCCGGTCCAGAAGCGCCCGGTCCAGCAGGACCCGTCCTTCCGCCACCGGCAGCCGCCGCATTTGAGGGCCGTCCGCCGTGGTCAGGTACGCCTTTTCCAGCCGGTATTCGCCGTAGTCCTTCCGGCTCAGGTTGACGGCGATCACCTGGAACCGCTTACCGGCGAAGGGAAGGGCCAGGGAGGCGGTCCCTGCTTCGCCGAACTGCTCCCGCACCAGCTTCGGGGCGATCGCCAGGCTGCCGTTCTCCCCCCGGACGCCGAACGCCTCCGTGATTACCGTCAGCATGTACCAGCTGGCCGCGCCGGTGAGGTAGTGGTACATTCCCCGGCCCTCGGCGTTGAAATACTCCGGGATGCCGGGATAGATTTTGCTGCTCTCAAAATCCAGAGCGGCGTCCGCCAGGGTCTGAAGCGCCTTATAGCCCTCCTGGACGAAGCCCCGGCGGTAGAGGGCGTTGGCGTACATCACCGTCATGTGGGAGAACACCGCCCCGTTCTCCTTCTCACCGTAGGCAAAGCCGAACATCCGGCCCATATCGAATTTCAGCTCGTGGAAGTCCGTGTTCAGCCGGTAGCCCCCCTCCTCTTTTTTGTAGAGGTATTTGTCGGCACTGCGGGCAATGGCCTTCACCTGTTCCTCCGTGGCGGTCCCGCTCATGATGGCGAACACCTGTCCGGTAAGCATCATGCGTGCGCCGGTCTCCGCAATGCCCTCCAGGGGCTGCCCGTGGTTGTCATAGTAACTGTTGAACCAGCCGTCCCTCCCGTCCGCGATCCACTCCTGACGGCGGATGTGCTCCATCAGCCAGTCCGCTTTGCCCTCCAGGTTCTCCGCCAGCTCCATCGGGAGGACCCGGATGGTCCCGCCGCTGACATTGTGGGCGCAGCGCCGGGTGTATCGCTCCAAGACCGCCTTTTTCTCCGACAGATCGTCGCAGGCCATGGGCGGCGTCCGGAGCAGCTCCTCCAACTCCTCCGCCAGCTCCACGTTCTTCCAGGTCTCGGCCAGCCGCCGGAGAAGCCCCGCCAGGTCCTTGAGATTGCCTGCGTAGGCGCAGGTGAAGGCCACGCTCTCCCCCCGCTCCGGGGCCATGTCCAGGGCGTCGTTCCAGTCGGCCCCCCGGAGGCGGAAGATGTTGTGCTCCCCCACCTCATAAAAGGCGGTGAGGTGCTGAATCAGCAGGTGCTCCAAAATACTGCCGGTGTAGACCTCGCCGGAAGCCGTCCGCTGCCTGTTTCCGTACGCCGGGTCCCACTGTCCGTCGATCTCTGTACCCCGCATAGCCTGGGGGTCCTTGAAGTAGGAGACCTTCGCGCGCAGGATATCCAGGTCCCCCGTCTGGTCGATGTAGAGCTTGGTGGTCATCAAGGGCCAGAGGGCGTGGTCCATCCAGACTCGGGCGATGCCGTTGCGGTCCGCGATAAAGTTCCCTAGGCCCTCTCCGATGATGGTGGCGTTGGTTCCGTCCATCCGCACGCCGCCGAAGCTGGCCTGGATCATCTCCCCCACGCCGCCGGGGTCCATCAGCAGCAGAGACAGGCAGTCCTGCCAGAGGTCCCGCCAGCCCCGGCCTCCCCGGCCATAGTCGTGGTGGGGCAGGAAGGAACAGCCGTAGATCCGCCGCAGAAGGGGCTGGAGGCTCACCCAGCGCATCAGGCGGTCGAAGTCCGCCGAGCCGGTCTGGTAGCGGACGTTTACCTTGTCCTGCCAATAAGCTTTTGTGCGCTCCAGGGCGGCATGGACCCGTTCCTCTGTGCCGTAGGCCGTTAAAATCCGGTCCATGTCCCCGGCATCCTCCGTGATTCCCAGGAAGATGAGGTACACCGACGTTTCTCCAGGTCCCAGGGTGACCTCGGGGAAGCGGATGCCGCCCATGGCCTCCCTGCCGTCGATCTCCATTCCGGCGGGCCGGGCCTCCCGGTCCTCGCAGACGGCCCGGGGATGGAGAAATGTGCCGCCCTCGCCCACAAACTCCTGCACCGTCGGGTAGAATCCGGCGGGGGCGCCACCGTTCCCGGTTGTTCCGCAGACATAGTAAATCCGGCGGTTTTCCCGATGGCCCTTTTCATCAAAGGACATGGTGGGCTTGACCTGGACGCCGTATTTTGTGGTCCGAATCCGGTGGAGCATGGAGGTCACATTCCGGTGGTCCCGGAGGTTGTCCGCGCTCCGGCCGTAGATGGGAACCGCCGCGACGCCGGTGACGCGCTGGGGCGCAGCGTCCCGGTTTGTCACCCGCGCCTCCAGAATCTCCACGTTTTCATCCGGCGGCACAAAGGCCGTCAGCTCCGCCTGAAGGCCATAGCGCCTCGAGGTCCGGCGCACCGTCTGCCACAAGAATCCCGCCGTCAGGACGCTCTCGTCCTGGTCCGGCGTAAAGCGGGCGGCCTCCTGTTCGGCGCTGACGCCGGAGGCGGACCAGCAGCCCTTTTCCGTCACGCACCAGAAATTCCGGGTGCCGCGGCTGTTCCGCAGGTCCTCGATGCTTACCGGCTCCAGAAGAAAAGACTCCTGGTCCAGCTTGCTGTCTCCGGCCAGATCGGGGGCAATGGCGCTTTTTAGTCCGGTCTCGCTGGCCAGGGGAAAATAGAGGCCGCTGACCGCCTCGGGATTTCTCAGTTCAAAGGTTCCGTTTTCATCCAAAAAGCGGATTTTCTCCATCATAGCTCCTCCATTGATTGACGTGTTTTCCGGTATACCCGCACGTAGTCCACCTCAAAAGCGGCGCGGGCAAAGTCTGTTGCTTCATCCGGCGGGCCGGGCCAAACGCCGCCCACCGCCAGATTCAAAATCACATACATGTTATGGTCAAAGGGCGCTGGGAAGGGCTTGCGGAGGCCATCCGTCCCGGCGGAAAACCACTGTTCCACCTGGTGGAACAGCCTGCCGTCCACATACCAGCGGAGGCACCCGGGGAGCCACTCCAGCGAAAAGGTGTGAAACTCCGCCGCGAAGTCCCCCTCCGGCAGTGTGTACGCCCCTTGATTCTGCTCATGGGGCAAGCCGTAGTGCAGGGTTCCGTAGTTTGTGCGGGGCTCGTGGCCCAGGACCTCACAGATGTCGATCTCGCCGCAGACGGGCCACTGGCCCCAGCGCTCCTCGTCCCCCGTCATCAGCCAGAAGGCCGGGAGAAACCCTTTTCCCCGCGGAACCTTTAAGCGGGCCTCGAAAATCCCATAGGTAAACTCGTGCTTTCCCTGGGTGGAAATCCGTCCGGAACGGTAAAGGACGCTTCCATCCCCCAGCGCCAGCCTGGTGGGGCGGATATGCAGGCAGCCGTCCCGCAGGGACAGGACATCTTCCGCGTCTACGTAGGCTTGAAGCTCCTCATTGACCCAGCCCGGATCGTGCAGCTCTATGTTCCATTT
>CANOYV010000095.1:0-5422 GCA_947571605.1 uncultured bacterium
CCGGCTTTCCAGATCAGGATAGGCGTCGATGCCATGCTCCGTCAGGAAGTTCATGGTCTTTGCCGTCTGCTGTAAATTGTGTATCTTCGCCCAACGAGTATATACCGCCGATTGCTGGGCCTTGATGCTGTTCTTGATGTCGATGCACAGGGAGAGACCTTTGCGGCCGTTCAGCTTTCGGGCGTCGATGGCGATTTTCAGCTTTGCTTTCCAGCTCCGGCCCCGCCACTGGGCGTCCCACTCGGTATAGGACTGGCCCCTGTCCCGGCTTTACCACGGATAGCCCCTGCTCCTTGCACAACCGGTCGCTGGTGCGACGGATGAACGAATAGCTTTGCTTATTGGAAACATATTTCCGGTAGTTCACCATGTCCACGGCGCAGAAAATGATGTAATTATGGACATGGCCCTTGTCGATGTGCGTTGTCAGCACATAGGGATATTTCCCCCGCAAAACCTCGTCGGCCAGCCGCCCGATCTCGTGGGCCTGCTCCGGCGTGGCCTCGCCGAGGGCAAAGGACTGTATTACTTCTGCGGGCAAAAACAGGAAAGTGAAGGATGGGGGAAGAAACTGGAAGCGGCAGAGGGATGATGCTGTAATCTGCGCATAAATGACTGGATTTTGCGGGAAATATCTCCCGTGGTATAGGGCATCTGCCCCGAGTGAACGGAAATTTTCAAAGCGCGATTCCAATATTCATCAGGGTCGTATTCCGGCGCGTAGGGAGGCAGGAAGAACACCTCCATCTTCTCCTTGTTCTTCTCCAGCCAGACCGCAGCAAGCTTGCTGTGATGCACCTTCAGATTGTCTAAAATCAAGAACACTTTCTGCTCTGATGTGCGAATCAGCCGCTGTTGGTTCATGGTGTCCTGATAAACCATGAAACGGACGCTGCCCTGGCTGCTGATGGCAGAGATCATATTGGCCCTCTGCCGTTTCGTCTCCACCGGCAGCATGGGAGGACGACCCTTAGGTGAGAAGCCGCGTTCTACTATTTCGCAGTTGCTTGCCCCAGTCTCATCTGCCCTATAGAAGATGGCGTTTTCTGCTTTCGCACGCTTCAGAACTGTGGGATATTCCTCGTTTTTCCACCTTTAAATGCCCTGGGAGTTCTGTCTCCGCACTTTCCTCAAGTCGATGCATTCCATACCCTCCGTTTTGCCACACCTCCACCCGCTTTCCTGGCTTTTCCCTCGAAAGTAATATATTGCCTAAAGGGAAAACTTTTGCTTAGCCTGTCCCATAAAACGGACATAAAGCGCAGGGCCGGGGCAACGCCCCCGGCCCTGCGTTCATGTTACCGATCCGGCCCTATCACAGCTTTCTTTTGTGGGTCTATTTCTGTCTGGGTCGTTGCAAACCCCGGCTGAAGGGCTTCCCATTCTGCTATAAACTCGGGATTTTTCATCTGCTCGGCCATGAGAATATCAAAATCGTCCATCATTGCCCTTCAGTGAATACCTTGCTCAATTCGATGAAACAGCCATCTAGGACGTTGACCTTTGCCACGCCCTGCCGGTCATAGACTTCATGGGGAAGCAGTAGGCCGTTGGTCAAGATGAACACCTGCACCGTCTGATCTTCCGGGCTGACGATCCAATATTCCCGCACCCCAGCCCGCTGGTATAGGCTCAGCTTCACAAGCCGGTCATGTCGCTGGGTGGAGGGGGAAAGAATCTCCACCACCATGTCCGGCGCACCCTTGCACCCACGATCATCCAGTTTGGAAGGATCACAGATCACCACAAGGTCAGGCTCCACCACCGTGTACACGTCCTCCGGGCCGTCGCCGTCTTTCTCAAAGAGGCGCACATCAAAGGGGGCGTGGTATGCTTTACATTTTTTCCCCTCAAGATAATTGGCGAACTGTCTGGATAACTCCATGCTGATCCCCTGGTGCGCCCTGGACGGGGCCGGGGCCATCATGATAGGCTCCCCGTCAATCAGTTCCGCCCGTTCGTCATCCGGCCAGGCAAGCAAATCCGCGAACGTGTACCGTTTCTTTTCTGCTGGCAGCGCCATAAAATCACCCTTTCGTCATTCTGCCCCGTCATGCGGGGTTGATACCCATTTTGAACGATTTATCGTCTCGTCCCTGCTGCTCTGATACCGCACGGGCCACAAAGTCCACCACTGTTTCCCCTGTGCGTTCTGCGGCCCGCTGTGCGGTTTCCAAGGTGTCCGGGGGCAGATACACGAGCCCCAGGCGCTCACACTTGGCCTTACCCAAATCACCCAAAATTCCGAACAGTTTTTCAGCAGCCTTTCCCCTGTCAACAGGGAGGGGCGGCATTTCCGTTTCTGCGGCCCTCTGGGCCGCTTCCAGCGCACCAGAAGGTAAAGAAGAGGATAAAGATACCGCCCCGGTCCCCTGCGCCATTTCTGTGGGTTTTCCTGCGATTCCTGAAGCTATCCCGCCGTCCCGCTCCATGGTTTCCTGGATAGCGCGGCCTATAAAGGCGTTGGTGCTTTCGCCTCTGGTGACGGCATGGGCTTGAAATATATCCCGCTGTCCCTTTGGCACTGTAATCTCAATGCGGTCATAGTTGTTCTTTTTGTACTTATTAACCGCCCGCTGGTTTGCCTTCGATACTGGCATGATCTCCATCCTTTCAATCGGGAGCGCCTAAAATTTTTACCTCTCCTCCATTATGTCATTATTATACCACGTTTGCATATTTCCGGCAATATGTAAAATGCATAGATGTATTGCCGGAAATATGTGTGCTCTGTCAATAGATATATTGTCGGAAATATGCTTTTGTAATCAGGTCAGGAGGGAACAGCACCGGCCAAGTGGAGAGGATCCGGAAGGGTAAAGCGCCACAGGTAAGAGCGGAACGGGATTTGAAAGCTATTGAGAGCGAGTAACAGAAGCCCCCTGCCGCCGATGCTTCCCCCACATCAACCGAAAGGAGATCACACCATGAGCATGAACGAGATGGAAGGCAAGATTCGGGAACTGCGTTCCCTGCAACGGCTCATTGAGGAAGCTGAACAGGAGGCGGAAGCCATCAAGGCCCAGCTCACCACGTCCACCACCACGCGCCGGGTGTGCCCACCCCAAGCCCCTGACAACCCAGCGCAGGCACAGCTCCAGGGTATGCCACTATTCTTGGTTTTGGACAATCTGAAGGTGCATCACGGCAAGCTTGCTGCGGCCTGGCTGGAGAAGAATACGGAGAAGATGGAGGTGTTCTTCCTCCATCCTTCGCTTTCCTATCTTTGCCCGCAGAAATAATAGCCCATTTATTACCATTATCACTGACAGATGGGGTGGAAACCACATTTGTTCCACTGGAATTTAGTCGGAGTATTGAGGTAGAGATGTATGCAGCGGAATATTCACTTCCTTTAGCCCTATCAACTGGAGGTTGCGCCCCGAATTTTGCCGTAAAAAACACATGGGGGCGGTCCGGACCCCTAAATTCTGTGGGGTTTTTCAGTTGTCCGGTGGGTGGAAGTGTGATACAATGGAACAAATTTTAAGGAGGGGATTAACCTGCGCCATCTCATCGACTTTGGAGACCTGTCCCGGGGTGAGTGGGACGAGCTCTATGCCCGCGCCCAGCGCATCATAGACGCGCCGGAAGACAACTTGGACGTGTGCCGGGGTAAGGTGATGGCGTCGCTATTCTATGAGCCCTCCACCCGCACCAACTTCTCCTTTCAGACCGCTATGCTCCGGCTGGGCGGGCAGGTGTTTGGCTTTGCCGACCCCAAGTCCTCCTCCGCCGCCAAGGGGGAGAGCCTGAAGGACACCATCAAAATGGTGTCGGGGTACGCCGATGTGGTGGTCATGCGCACCCCCTGGGAGGGGGCGGCCAAGGCCGCGTCGCTGTACTCCGACGTGCCGGTGGTGAACGCTGGGGACGGCGGGCATATGCACCCCACCCAGACCACGGCGGACTTGACCACCATCACTCGCCTGCGGGGGGCGGTAGATGGGCTGAACGTGGGGCTGTGTGGGGATTTGAAAAACGGCCGCACGGTGCACTCCTTGATTAAAGCCATGGAGAAGTTCAGAAACATCCGGTTTTTCCTCATCGCGCCCCGGGACCTGGCCGTTCCAGAGTACCTGCGCCAGTTTATGAGGGATCACGATATGCCCTTCATCGAGGTCACCGGGCTGGAACCGGTGATTCCCCAACTAGACGTGCTGTACATGACCCGTATCCAGCGGGAGCGGTTTATCGACCCTCTGGAATATGAGCGCAACAAGGGAATTTATATTCTGACGCGGTCCAAGCTGAGCCGGGCCAAGGAAAATCTGCTGGTCATGCACCCCCTTCCCCGGGTAGACGAGATCGCCGTGGATGTGGACGACGATCCCCGTGCGGTATACTTCCAACAGGCCCGGTACGGCATGTTCGCCCGGATGGCGCTGCTGGCCGACCTGGCCAACCAGCCCCGAATGATGCCCGCCCCGGTGGAGACCGGGCGCGGCCCGGCGTGCCGCAATCCCCGGTGCATCACCCAGACCGAGCGCTATCTGCCGGCCCTGGTGAAGCAGAACGGCGGGGTGGACTGTTGCGCCTTCTGCGATGCGCCATTGTAAAAAGTTCGTGTTTTAGTTTTTTTCGCCTATTGACAAGGCTGGGAGTTTGTGCTATCATATCCAAGCTGACATTTGTGGATGCGCCCATCTACGCGGGTGTAGTTCAATGGTAGAATCCCAGCCTTCCAAGCTGGTCGCGTGGGTTCGATTCCCATCACCCGCTCCAGCGTCGGGGCAAGCGGCACATCCCTCGCTTCCGTCTGTGCCGAAAGTTCGCTTGTTTCGCTGCCCCGCCTTTCCCCAGGTCGCTTGAGGGACGGCGACCCGGGGGCCCCGTAAAGCGCATGATATGCGCCTGTAGCTCAGGTGGATAGAGCAACTGCCTTCTAAGCAGTGGGTCAGGGGTTCGAGTCCCTTCAGGCGTGCCAGCCGCCGTAGGCGGCTCTTCTCCCGGCGAATCCACTCAGCGCCAATTGCATATGGTGGGTATAGCTCAGCTGGCAGAGCACCGGATTGTGGTTCCGGGTGTCGTGGGTTCGAGCCCCATTACCCACCCCATATCATGGCTGAGGGCCGGGGCGTCCGCTCCGGCCCTTGCCTCACTTCAACATTGGGGTGTAGCCAAGTGGTAAGGCACGGGACTTTGACTCCCGCATTCGCTGGTTCGAGTCCAGCCATCCCAGCCACGTCGGCGCATTGTTCGCTCCCCCCGCAAGCGGGAAAGCTTATTCACTTTGTTGCGCCTCCTTTCCCCACGAAGCCTGAAGGACGGCTTCGCGGGGAACCTCAGGAAATATGACCCAGTAGCTCAGTTGGTAGAGCAACGCCCTTTTAAGGCGAAGGTCCGGGGTTCGAGTCCCCGCTGGGTCACCAAGTTCATGTGGTGAAAATGCTATATTGCCCTCAAAGCCAGTGTTTTCAAC
>CANOYV010000096.1:0-5406 GCA_947571605.1 uncultured bacterium
CCCCCCCCCCCCCCCACCCCCCCCCCCCCCCCTTTTTTTTTTGGGGGGGGGGGCGCTGCCCCCCCCCCCCCCCCCCCCGCCTGTAAAAGGGAGTAATGTGTATGAAAATCGCGCTCATCAATGAGAACAGCCAAGCGGCTAAAAACGGCATCATCCTGGCGGCATTGAAAAAAGTGGTGGAGCCCATGGGCCACACTGTGGACAACTACGGGATGTACGCCGCAGACGACAAGGCACAGCTCACCTATGTCCAATGCGGCATCCTGGGGGCCATCCTGCTCAACAGCGGGGCGGCGGACTTCGTGATCACCGGCTGCGGCACCGGAGAGGGCGCCATGCTGGCAATGAACAGCTTCCCCGGTGTTATCTGTGGCCACGTGGAGGACCCGGTGGACGCCTACACCTTCGCCCATGTCAACGACGGCAACGCCGTGGCCATGCCGTTCGCCAAGGGCTTTGGCTGAGGTGGCGAGCTGAATTTGGAGTACGTCTTTGAGAAGCTGTTTGGATTCGGCCACGGCCAGGGCTATCCCCCCGAACGGGTGGAGCCTGAGATGCGCAACAAGCGAATTTTGGACGAGGTACGGGCCAAGACCCTGCGGCCCCTGGTGGACGGGCTGAAGGACATTGACCAGGAGCTGGTGAAAGGCGCAGTGGCGGGAGAGCGCTTTCAGGAGCTGTTCTTTACCAACTGCAAGGACCAGGCCATCGCGGACTTTGTGAAGGGACTGCTGTAAGCTCGCAAATCAAAATCCCCGATATCGGACGGTATCGGGGGTTTTGAATATATTTCGGTTAGGAGATGGGATAATGGCAAATTTGAGTATTGGCGTGCAAAACGCCCGTGGAGAAATTGAATATTGGATACGCGGCGAGAATGAAATCCTGTTGGTGTACCCCAAAGAATATGAGCCGGGGGACAAGATTATCTTTACCACCGACGAGGTTCCAGCTTTCTACGTCATTCGGGTGGATGGGGCCATGGACGAGGCGTATGTATTCCTTACCCAGAAACAGGTGGAATACGCCATTCCCTTTGAGCGCAACGAATACATGAAACTGGACCGCATATCCTATTGCTCCGGGAGCTTCAGCGGGGCGCAGCACTATATCACCATGCGGAGATCGCGCCCGGAGGAGGACAAAAACTACCGCAACCTTGCCAAAAATGTGATGGATCAGCAAGACGACGTGGGCTGTTATCCACACGTCCACGCCAACGCGGAGACCAAGGGGCCCGTCGCCCCGCTGTTTGCAGCCCGGAACGTGATCGACGGGGTGCTGGCCAACACCTGCCACTACCCTTGGCCCTTCCAATCCTGGGGCATCGACCAGCGGGCGGACGCCGAAATCACGCTGGAATTTGGACGCCCGGTGGACCTGGAGGAGCTGCGGCTGACCACCCGGGCCGACTTCCCCCACGACAGCTGGTGGACCCAGGGGACGGTGACCTTCTCTGACGGTACATCGGAGGTTGTAAAACTGGATAAGTGTATCGAGCCTCAAAGGTTCCCAATCCGGCGCAAAGGCATTACCTGGCTGAAGGTGGGGGAGCTGATCAAGGCGGATGACCCTTCCCTTTTCCCTGCCCTCACTCAAATTGAGGCGTTCGGAAGGAATGCTGGGCTGGAGGATGGTAAATGATGATTTTTTCCTCCTCATTAGCGATAGGCTGCCCCTGTCAATACCCAGCGGCCATCCAAACTGCTTTGGAATGGATCGCCAGCCGTGATGTTGCCAATATGGAACCGGGGACTTATGAGCTTCAAGGGCGGGACCTGTACGTGAATGTCCAGGATATTACGACCAAGCCTGCGGAGGAGTGTCATCCGGAACGGCACAACGATTATTTAGATATCCAGTATGTCGTATCTGGCATTGAGAGAATGGGCTATGAGCCTTATACTGGACGTGAAACCGTACAATGGGATATGCAGGATAAGGATATCGTAATATATAAGGATTTGAAGGACGAAAATTTTGTTGACGTTGCTCCCGGCGGTTACTGCATTTTCTTTTCCAACAGCATCCACCGCCCCGGCTGTGCGGCCGGCACTCCCTGCAGCGTCAGGAAAGCGGTGGCAAAAATAAAGCAAAGCCTGCTTTGTTCAACATAGTGTAGGGGAGAGATTACGTTTTGTCTAAAAGAAGTAATGACCTGGGCAATGACAGCGTGGGACGGCTCGTGGTCCGGCTGGCTTTTCCAGCCATCATCGCCCAACTGGTCAATGTGCTTTACAACATCGTGGACCGCATCTACATTGGTCACATCCCCGAGGTGGGTGACCTCGCGCTCACAGGTTTGGGCCTGTGTTTTGCGATCATCATGTTCATCTCCGCCATGGCGGCGCTGGTGGGCATCGGAGGCGGTTCCCGCGCCTCCATATCAATGGGTGATGGTGATATGGAAGGGGCCAACGAAATTCTGGGCAACTGCGCCGCCCTCATGCTGTTATTGTCTGTGAGCTCCACCATTCTATTTCAGCTTATAAAAGAACCCCTGCTCTATCTGTTCGGTGCCAGTCCAAATACCATTGGCTACGCCGTCAGCTATCTGGGCATCTACCTGTGGGGCAGCATCTTCGTCCAAATCGCCCTGGGCATGAACAATTTCATCACCATCCAGGGATTCTCCACTATTTCCATGGCTACCGTCCTGGTGGGAGCGGCGGTGAACATCGTTTTGGACCCTATCTTCATCTTCGGCCTGAATATGGGGGTGCGGGGCGCGGCCCTGGCTACTGTCATCGCTCAAGGCTTGTCCGCAGCTTGGGTCGCGGTGTTCCTCCTGGGTAAGCGAACAAAGTTAAAGCTCCAGCTTCGCTATTTCCGGCTGAAACGTTCGGTCATTTTCCCGGTCGTGTCGCTGGGTGTGTCTCCCTTCATCATGCAGTCTACAGAAAGCTTGGTCACCGTATCCTTTACCTCCTCCCTGTACCGATATGGCGGAGACCCGGCGGTGGGCGCCACGACCATCTGTTCCTCCATCATGCAGGTTCTCTCCATGGTATTCATGGGGCTGGCCCAGGGAACTCAGCCCATCGTGGGCTTCAACTACGGGGCGGGTAAGATGGACCGAGTACGGCAAGCTTTCCGCATCCTGATCGTCAGCAGCCTGGTTTATGCCGTGTGTATGTGGGGACTCATCATGCTCTTTCCCCAGGTATTCGTGGGTATGTTCAACAACAAGCCGGAGCTGGTGGAGATCACCACCTGGGCATTGCGCATTTACTTGGCGGCCTTCTTCCTCATTGGTATTCAGTTTGCCTGCCAGCAGACCTTCGTGGCCTTGGGACAGGCAAAGGTATCCCTGTTCCTTGCCCTGTTGCGGAAAATCATCCTGCTCATTCCGATGATTTTTATTCTGCCGCTGTTCTTGAACGACAAGGTGTTTGCGGTCTTTTTGGCGGAGCCGGTGGCGGACGTGCTGGCGGTTACCATCACGAGCATCGTATTTTTTACCCAGTTCCCGAAAATTCTGAAAACCAAACCAGACACCCTCAGCAAATAACTCCGCCCCTCTGCGGCTTGTCATGAGGGGTGCTGAACGAAATTTTTTGACTAGGAGGCAGCATGATGCGCGACGTAATCAATTTGAATCAGGGTTGGAAATTTATCCGTGAGGACATCGGATTACCGGATACTCTGCCGGAGGATTGGAAAAAGGACTGGATGACCGTGGACCTGCCCCACACCTGGAACGCGGTAGACGGCATGGATGGCAACGGCTGCTATTACCGGGGAAAGTGTTGGTACGCCAAGACCTTTCCCACCCCTAAACAGCCCCTGCCCGGCGGGCGGGTCTATGTGGAGGTGCTGGCGGCGGGCCAGCAGGCAACGGTGTACGTCAACGGCAAAAAGGCCGTCTATCACGAGGGTGGCTATTCCATTTTCCGGGCCGATGTCACCGAGCTGTGTAAAGAGGACGGCGAGAACCTGTTGGCGGTGGCCTGTGACAACTCTCCCAAAGACAGCGTGTACCCCCAGTCTGCCGACTTCACCTTCTACGGCGGCCTGTACCGGGGAGTAAACCTTATCAGTGTGTCCGCCACCCACTTTGACCTGGACTACTATGGCGGCCCCGGCCTACGGGTGACGCCTCGGCACTGCGACGGGTGCGGCGGCGCGAAATTCGAGCTGGAGAGCTGGGTGACTGATCCAGACGAGAACTTCACCGTTCTGTACTCCATCCGGGATGCCGAAGGGTACGAGGTGGCTTCCGCCGTCCGGCCCACAGACAACACCAAGGTGACTGTTGCGATTCCCGATGCACGCTGCTGGAGCATCGACGCCCCCTACCTTTACACTGTCACTGCCACCCTCCAGCGCCGGAACGAGGCGTATGACGAGGTGACGGTCCAGGCGGGTGTGCGGGACTTCTCCTGTGACCCCCAGAAGGGTTTTATCCTCAACGGTGTGGAGACGCCGCTCCGGGGTGTGAGCCGTCACCAGGACAAGCTCTACCAGGGCAACGCCCTCACCCGAGAAGACCACTTCGAGGATGCTCGGATCATCAAGGAACTGGGCGCTAACACCATCCGGCTGGCCCATTACCAGCACTCCCAGGACTTCTATGACGCCTGCGATCAGATGGGTTTCATCGTCTGGGCGGAGATCCCCTTCATCAGCGTGTTCAACAAGGACCCCGCCGCCCACGACAATTGCGTCACCCAACTCAAAGAGCTGATTGTCCAGAATTACAACCACCCCTCCATCTGCTTCTGGGGCATCTCCAATGAGATTTTGATTGGAGGCATCTCGGACAAGCTGGTAGAGAACCACCACGAGCTGAACAAGCTGGCAAAAGAGTTGGACGCCACCCGGTTGACCACCATCGCCCACCTGTCCATGACCCCCACCGATGGGCCCATGCACAAGATCACCGATGTGGAGAGCTACAACCACTACTTCGGCTGGTACGGCGGCAAGATGGAGGACAACGGGCCCTGGCTGGACAGGTTCCATGCCGAACACCCCGACATTTGCCTGGGCCTATCTGAATTTCATATCGGCGTTGACAACCGGGAGGAAGTGGAACGGCTGAAAAGAAAGGGCTTCACCGACCCGGCTATGAGGGAATGGACTTTCGGGAACGACAACGGGAAATGCCCGCAAATGCACAAAGCCTATTCCTATGTGGAGCAATGGGAACAGATAAGCACCGGGAACTATGGATTGATTTTGTGGGGGAATGTCGGCACGGGGAAAAGCTATTTTGCCGGGTGTATCGCTAACGCCCTCATGGAGAAAGAGATTTCCGTGTGCATGACAAACTTTGCCTTGATACTCAACGACCTTGCCGCTAGCTTCAAAGACCGCAACGAATATATCTCCCGCCTTTGCAGCTTCCCCCTGCTTATCCTTGACGATTTCGGCATGGAGCGTGGCACGGAATACGGCTTAGAG
>CANOYV010000097.1:0-5334 GCA_947571605.1 uncultured bacterium
CCTTTGTGCATGGAAGGGGCGCGGGGTTCCGTTTGAGGGCGTGGCTGCTGACCCTGGCAGGATTCAAAGTCTATTTCAAATGGACTGCGGAAGGGTTTGAACGGTTCATTTCGGAGCATAATTTTCAAATCAGACAAACAGCACTGCTTGGTGGAAGCCTTGCGCCGCTGTGTTATTTGGAGGCGAGTGTTCAGAAATGACAAAAAATACAGTCCTTGAATTGCTCATCCCCTTCCTGGGGACTTCATTGGGAGCAGGGGGCGTGTTCTTCTTAAAAGAAAAACTGAATCTGATGCTCCAGCGGTCCTTGACCGGCTTTGCTGCCGGGGTCATGGTGGCGGCGTCTGTCTGGAGCCTGCTGGTCCCCGCTATGGATCAGGCGGAGGATATGGGCCGGTGGGCGTTTCTCCCTGCTGTCATCGGGTTTTGGCTGGGCGTCCTGTTCCTTCTGGTTCTGGACAGGACGATCCCCCATCTGCACCAGAACAGCAGCCAGCCGGAAGGACCCCACACCCGGCTGAAACGGACCACCATGCTGGTGCTGGCCGTCACCCTCCACAACATCCCGGAGGGGATGGCGGTAGGCGTGGTGCTGGCGGGCTGGATGGCGGGCAACAGCGGCATCACCGCCGCGGGAACCCTGGCGCTGTCTATCGGCATCGCCCTTCAGAACTTCCCGGAGGGGGCGATCATCTCCATGCCCCTCCGGGCAGAGGGGATGGGAAAAGGCCGCGCTTTCTTATATGGCGTTCTCTCCGGCATCGTGGAGCCTTTGGCGGCGATCCTGACCATGCTGGCGGCAGGGCTGATCCTGCCCGCTCTGCCCTACCTGCTCAGTTTTGCGGCGGGGGCCATGATCTATGTGGTGGTGGAGGAACTGATCCCGGAGGCATCTGCTGGGGAACACTCCAACCTGGGGACGCTGTTCTTCGCGGCGGGATTTACCATCATGCTGGCGCTGGATGTGGCGCTGGGATAGGAGGCGGAATCGTGAAATACACCTGCTGCGAACGCTTGATGTGGCACATCATCGCCCCAGCATCCCTCCGCTATCTGTCGGAGCGGGGCTGGGACGCTCCCGCACTGAAAAGGAAAACCAAGACGATCTACCGACAGATGGCGGAGCGCACACCCGGCATCGGCGGACTGACCGGCAATTCCCTCCACATCTGCCTTGTGGCCGGGATGATCTGGCTGTCCATCTATGAGGCCGCGGATGGCAAAATGGGCGAGGACTGCTTTGGGAGTATGGTGGTGGCCGGAATGGAAAGTCCCATGGTCAAAGCGTCCTTTACCAGAAAAGCAAAGGCGGCGTTCACCCTGGCGGCACAGCAGAAACGGGCGGACAAGGCGGTACGGGACAACGCTGCCCCGGCGGGGCGTTCAACTGGCAGGCGGAGGTTATCCTGGGCCGGGACGCGGAGGAATATACCATCCTCTACCGCCAGTGCGGCCTGTGCGCCCTGGGCCGTCAGGAGGGACTGCCTCATTTGGTGCCCTATCTGTGCGCATTGGATACGCTGTCCATTGACTGGATGGGCGGTGCGCTTTACCGGACGAAAACCCTCGCCACCGGCGGGGACTGCTGTGATTTTTACATCTGCAAAAAGGATTCAAAATGGGACAGAGAACGGAAAGAGGATCCTAAAAATGAAAGATAACAAAGGCTTTTGGAATCGGTGGGCCAAACGGTACGATGCCACCATGAAAAAGGATCGTGCCGCCTATGAGCGTATTGCCGTGAAAATTAAGCAGGGGCTGAATCGAAGCATGACCGTGCTGGAGCTTGCCTGCGGAACGGGTATCCTGTCAGAGCGGCTGGCCGGCAGCGTAAGGATGCTGGAGGCAACAGACTTTTCGGAGGAAATGATCCGGGAGGCAAAAAAGCACCCATCCTCTGTGCGCCTGCATTATTCGGTGCAGGATGCAACCACGTTGCCCTATGCCGCGGAGTCCTTTGACGCGGTGGTCATCTCAAACGCCCTGCATATCATGCCGGAGCCGGAGAAGGCACTGGCTGAGATCCGCCGGGTTCTGAAACGGGACGGAGTGTTGTTCGCTCCCACTTTTACAGCGGCGGGGAGTCTGTTTGGAAGAATAAGGACACTAATGATGGAGCTTCCCGGCTTTCGGGTGTTTCACAAATGGACGCCTGATGCGTATTTGGACTTTTTGCAAAATAACGGCTTTGCCGTTACGGATAAGGAGATTTTTGGCGGCGCTCTGACGCTGACCTATGCTGAAGCAAAGAAAGAGGTAGTGTAAAATGCAAAAAATCACAGTACAGGTAGACGGAATGATGTGCGGGATGTGCGAGGCCCATGTGAACGACGCCGTCCGCAAGGCATTCCCGGTGAAGAAGGTCACATCCTCCCACAGCAAGGGGGGGACGGTCATCCTGACGGAAAACGACATTGACGAGGCCGCTCTGCGCTCCGCCATCGGCGCTGCGGGCTATGAGGTCAAAGCGGCGTCCAAGGAGCCTTACGAGAAGAAAGGGCTGTTTCGCAAATGAGCCGTCATAAGGAAATTCAAAATGCCTACCGCTCCCTGGGCAAAGAGGCAACCTTTTATGACGGCATGATTACCTGCTCCACCTTACCAGGGCGGGCGGTCTGCGCTCTGGTGTGGAACATGGGGCAGGAGAAGAATACACGCTATTTGGAAAAGGCCCTTGACCGTATCCCGGACGGGTTCTCTGGCAAATTGCTGGAGGTTCCGGTGGGAACGGGGGTGCTGACCATGCCTGTCTATAAGACGCTGCCCCAGGCTGACATCACCTGTCTGGACTATTCCCTGGATATGATGGCCACCGCCCAAGGTCGAGCGGAAATGGTGGGGCTGAAAAATGTGACCTTCCGGCAGGGGGATGTGGGGGCGTTGCCCTTTGGGGACGGCAGCTTTGATTTAGTGCTGTCCCTCAACGGGTTCCACGCTTTCCCTGACAAAGAAGCGGCGTATCGGGAGATTTATCGAGTTCTCCGTCCGGGCGGAATATTCTGCGGCTGTTTCTATGTGAAGGGTGAAAACTGCCGCACGGATTGGATTATTGAAAAAATCTATACCCCAAAAGGCTTCTTCACTCCGCCGTATGAGACGATGGGGAGCCTGCGGGATCGGCTGGCTGGTCAGTATGAACAGGTTTCAGTGGAAACCGTGGAAGCCATGGCCTGCTTTACCGCAAAAAAGGGTGGATGACTATGATATTTTTGATTGAAAGTATTGTCCTCTGTCTCATTTTTACTCTTACGGTTCCGATATATGGCCTGCGTAATCCATTGGCCATGATTGACTCCTACCCTCCCGCCATTGTCACACGGGCTGAGGAGCTTGGGCTGGTTTCCCATGAACGAAAGCGGCGTGCGCCAAAGGTCATCGCGGCAAAGCTGGCATTTTGTCTGGTCGCTGCGATGGTGCTTGTGGTGATTCTCCGCATATTCAACGGAGCGGATACCTTTCTCTCTGGCTTTGTGACCAGCTTCCTGCTCTGGCTGGTGGTGGACTGGTACGACGCGCTGGTCATCGACTGCCTGTGGTTCTGCCACAGCAAGCGGTTCGTCATCTCCGGTACCGAGGATATGACGGCTGCTTATCACGATTATGGATTCCATATCCGGCAGTCCTGCATCGGGATATTCATCGGTCTGCCGGTGTGCCTGCTGACAGGAGGGCTGACCGCGCTGTTGGCGGTGATCTGGCCTCCGGTCATGCTGGCGTAGGAAGGAGAAACTCCCCATGTCTGAACTGAAAGAAAACACCGTCCAGCACACCCTCTGCATGCCCCTGTGCGGGCGGATGATCGCGGCGCGGAAGTGCCCTGACTTGTTCCCCGACCAGGACGCGGAGCGCATTGTTCGGGAATTGGGGGAGGACATATCCGGCAGGGCCATGTACCGGCTGCAATATATGTGGGTGAACTGCCTCATTCGCCAATATAACCTCGCATGGGAGATCACGGAATACTTGAAGCAGCACCCCAAAGCCACAGTAGTGGAACTGGGCGCAGGGCTGTCCTGTCTGCGGAGGCAGATGGGAAACGACACAAATCCCTGGTACTGTCTGGATATGGAGAATGTGATCGCCCTGCGGGAGAAACATATCCCTTTGGGAAAGCGTGAGCAGAATATCGTCTGCGACCTCAACGATCACTCCTGGTTTGATAAAATCAGCTTCGATCCGGCAAAGGGGATTGTATTCACCGCCGGGGGGTTGTTTTATTACTTTGAGAAGGAGAATGTCCGACGTTTGCTGTGCGCTATGGCGGAGCGGTTTCCTGGAGGCGTGATTACCTTTGACGCGGTAAACTCCCTGGGACTGAAAGGTGTCAATGCCGAGGTAAAGCTGGCGGGAAACAACAGCACAAAGTCCTTTTTCTCATTGGAGCGGCCCAAGGAGGAATTGGAGAGCTGGTCGCCCAACATCGTCAATGTGACTGAAAAGGACTATGCTGACGGCTATCTGAAAGGCGGCTACCGCAAAACGCCTGTCGCCCGCCTGTTCAACTGGATCATGCGGACATTCCACATGAGTTTTATGATTCACTTGGAATTTAGGGGATAAAGGGTCTTGACAAATCCACTCCCTCATTTTATAATGTAACAGTGATATATAACGATGTTATGAGCGGGGTGCAAAATGGACGGACAGAGTGAAACCTTAACCCGCATCCATCAGGCCGCCATGGAGGAATTTCTGAACAAGGGCTTTGCGGATGCCTCCCTGCGGCAGATCGTGAAGAACGCCGGAGTGACGACCGGAGCCTTTTACGGGTACTACTCCAGCAAGGAGGCCCTGTTCACCGCCTTGGTAGAACCTCATGCGGCGGCGGCCATGGGAATGTTCATGCGGGCACAGACGGCGTTCTCCGAACTGCCGGAGGCGGAACAGCCCAGCCATGTAGGGGTAGAATCCAGTGATTGCGTAAAGGAAATGCTGGGCTATGTGTACCAGCATCTTGACCCGTTCAGATTGTTGATCTGCAAGGCCCAGGGCACTGGATACGAAAACTTTATCCACAGCATGGTAGAGATCGAAGTGGAAGCCACCCAGCGTTTCATGGAAGTCCTGCGCAGACAGGGCCGGGACATCCCAGAGCTGGACGATCAGCTCTGCCACATCATTGCCAGCGGGATGTTCCACGGGATATTCGAGGTCGTGGTCCACGATATGCCCTATGACCGGGCAAAGCACTATGTCAAACAGCTCCAGGATTTTTTCCTTGCTGGCTGGCACAGTATGATGGGGGTCTGAGACCCCTTTCATTCGGCCCATAAGTTAGCTTTAACTAACTTGCGGGGATGGATATGAGAAAGTGTCCGCGGCGCTTTCTGTATC
>CANOYV010000098.1:0-5320 GCA_947571605.1 uncultured bacterium
CCAAAACCTTCAAGCTGAGCGCCGTCCACCTGTGCATGAAGGACCTGCCCTACGACGGAACCAACGGCCTTTACGGTTGCGGCTGCTGAGCGTCCACAGCCGGGAGGGACTTCCATGAGAGCGGTAACCATCATGTACGACAGCCTGAACCGGAGGTTCCTGCCTCCCTACGGGGCGCAGGGCGTCATCGCGCCGAACTTCCAACGGCTGGCGGAACACTGCGTCACCTTCGACAACTTCTATTGCGGCAGTATGCCCTGTATGCCCGCCAGGCGGGAGCTGCACACGGGGCGGTACAATTTCCTGATGCGCTCCTGGAGCCCCCTGGAGCCCTTTGACGACTCCATGCCCGAGCTGCTGTCGCGGCACAAAATCTGCACCCAGTTCGTCTCCGACCACTGCCACTACTGGCAGGACGGCGGCTTGACCTACCACGAGCGCTACTCCTGCTTCGACTTCATCCGCGGCCAGGAGGGCGACGAATGGCACGCCCGCTCGGCGGGCTATGCCGATATGGGCGGCAAGCGGCTGACCCGGCGGCAGGACCCCATCAACCGCGGGTACACCAGGGAGGGAAATTGCTGCCACGCGCGGTGCTTCGCCGCGGCGATGGACTTCCTGGAGCACAATGTGCAAGAGGACAACTGGTACTTGCACCTGGAGTATTTCGATCCCCACGAGCCCTTCGACTGCCCGGACGAGTACAAGCGGCTGTATGCGGACGAACCGCTGCCCGCCTTCGACTGGCCGCAGTACGCCCCGTCGGAGGAGCAGGACCCCGAGAAGCTGCGGCAGGCGGTCGTCAACTATAAGGCGTGCATCTCCATGTGCGACGACTATCTGGGCCGGGTCCTGGATTTCTTCGACGCCCACGACATGTGGAAGGACACCATGCTCATCGTCAACACCGACCACGGCTACCTGTTGGGCGAGCACGGCTATTTCGCGAAGAATTACATGCCGTGTTATGAAGAGCTGGTCAACCTGCCCTTCTTCCTCTACGATCCCAGGCAACCGGAGGCGGCGGGAACGAGAAGGAGGGCGCTGGCCCAGACCATCGACATCCCCCCCACCCTGCTGGACTTTTTCCACGTGGACATCCCCGGCTCCATGCAGGGCAGGTCGCTGCTCCCCGTCGTCGCCGATGACCGGACCGTTCACGACGCCATCCTGTTCGGGTACTTCGGCAAACACATCAACGTCCGGGACGGCCGGTACGTCTACATGCGCGCGGCGCGGGACAACAGCCTGCTCTATGAGTACACCCTGATGCCCACGCGGCTGGCGGCCTTTTTCACCCGGGAGGAACTGAAATCCGCCGGGGACCGGCTGTACACCGGCTTTGACTACTGCGGCAACATCCCCATGCTGAAAATCCCCGGCAATACGGGGAACGTCCCCAACGCGTCCCACCACCAATACGACGTCCATCTCCAGTACGGCGACCTCCTCTTTGACCTGGAGGCCGACCGGGCCCAGGAGCACAATCTCAGGGACGACGGCGAACTCACCCGGAGAATGGTCCAAACCATGATCGCCCTCATGAAAGAGTCCGACGCGCCCCAGGAACAATATCAACGGATGGGCTTCGCCCCGGAGCAATACGCATGAACAGACAGATTTATAAAAACGGAACGCTGGCCATACACGGCCGCCTTGTCCGGCGCGACCTGTGCGTGGAGGACGGGGTCATCTCCCTCATCGCGCCGGTAATCGAGGCCGGGGACGCCCAGGTCATTGACCTGACCGGGAAGCGGGTCTATCCCAAGCTCATTGAGGAGCACTCCCACGGCGCCCGGGGCATGGACTTCTCCATCGACGGCGCGGACCGGTTTGACCAGCTCATCGCCTTTTACCGGCAGCAGCATGTGGGCACCATCTTCCCCACCCTGATGACGGATTCCACACAGAAGATGTGCGCCCAACTGGACGAGGTGGTCAAAAGCGCCAAGTCCAACCCGGAGATCAAGGGCATCCACGTGGAGGGCCCCTTCCTCTCCCGCGAGTACAAGGGCGCCACGCCCCGGCAGTTCATCCAGCGGCCCAGCCTGGACACGGCGGAGCAGCTCCTGGAGCACGGCGGCGGGCTGCTGAAGCTGGTCACGGTGGCGCCGGAACTGCCCGGAGCCCTTGAGGTGGTCCGGTTCTTCGTAAACCATGGGGTTAAGGTAAACCTGGGCCACACCGGAGCCACCTATGAGCAGACCACGGCCTGCCTGGACGCGGGCGCGGACGGGTTCACCCACACCTTCAACGGCATGCGCCTGATGCACCAGCACGAGCTGGGGGCCGGGGGCTGCGCCATGCTGTCCGACGCCTATTGTGAGGCCATCTGCGACGGGCGGCACCTAAACGAACACACCGTGGCCCTTTTATTAAAGGTAAAGGGCCCGGACAAGGTGATTCTGATTACCGACAGCATGATGGCCGCAGGAATGCCCGACGGCGAATACCGGCTTGGCTCCCTGGACATCGTGGTCACGGACGGCGATGCCCGAACCAAGGGGGAGGACTCCAGGGCCGGCAGCACCCTGCCGGCCTATGACGGGGTGAAGAATTTCGCCGCCTTCACCGGCCTGCCCCTGGAGCAGGCGATCATAGCCATGTCGGAAAACCCGGCCCGGCGGTTCGGGCTGAACACCGGCAGCCTCGAGCCCGGCAAGCTGGCGGAATTCTTTTGGGAATGATTGTTCTGCCAGCCGGAGACGGGCAGCGATAAAAATCAAACAGGAGTTGAGTTCATATGGGAAAGGGTCAGTACACGCTGGCTGAAATCGGAAACCAGCACAAGGCGTTTGAAACCGTGCGGGCGCAGTTCCCCGCCTTCGCCGAGACGGTGGCGGCAGTCAAAAAGGAGGGCTTTACCAAAATCCTCTTCCTGGGCTGCGGCACCTCCTACTACCTGGCCGCGGCGGCCAGCGCCTACTTTGCCCGGTACAACCAAATCACCTGCGACCATCTGGCGTCCTTCGAGTTTTACAAAAATACGGAGTATTACGTCAAGCCCTCCGACAAGGTCCTGC
The DNA here is from genome assembly GCA_947571605.1 of uncultured bacterium. Lineage (GTDB taxonomy): Bacteria > Bacillota > Clostridia > Oscillospirales > Oscillospiraceae > Enterenecus. Next base: position 3,024 of record CANOYV010000098.1, read on the forward strand.
TGGTCCCCTTCACTCGGGTGGCCTCCACCACGGAGACCATGGCGGCCGTCAAAAAGGGCGTGGCCCTGCCCAACGTGAAATCCCTGCAAATCACCTGCGACGACTACTCCTACCAGTATTCCACCTGGTCGCTGTACATCCCGGACCTCCAGGAGAACAGCATCGTCATGACGTCGTCCTTCTCCTCCATGCTCTATACGGCCATGTTCTTCGCCGCAGCCATGGCGGGCAACGCCCAGGCGCTGGAGCAGCTCAACAAGCTGCCAGAGGACGCCGCAGCACACATGGCGGAGTTCTCCGACAAGGTGAAGCCCCTGGCGGAGGCCAGCACCGGCATGAAGGTGTTCATCGGCCTGGGCAGCGGCGCCCACTACGGCTTAGCCGGGGAGGCCTCCATCAAGGTGAAGGAGATGACCCTGACCCCCTCCGAGTGCTACTACTCCCTGGAGTACCGCCACGGCCCCATCTCCATCGCGGACGACAAAACCGTGGTGGCCTACTACGTGTCGGACAACACCTGCGGGGAGGACGCCAAGCTCATCGGCGAGCTGAAAGCGCTGGGCGCCCGCGTCATCGCGCTGGGCTGCGTCAGCGAGGAGATTCAAAGGACCGCCGACGTGTCCTTCCAATCCGGGCTGTGCCAGTGCGCCGCCCTTCCCGAGCTGATTATCCCACTGCAATACTTCGGCGCCTATCTGGCCATCGCCAAGGGGTTCGACCCGGACACGCCCAAGAATCTCTCCAAGGCGGTCATCCTGTAATCGTTGTCAATGCCGAAAAGGCGTTACATTAAACAAAAGGAAAAGGAGAATGAAAATGAAAACAGGTAAGAAAATGCTTGCGCTGCTGCTTGCCGTGATGATGGCGTTCTCGCTGGCGGCCTGCGGCAAAACCAACGACAACCCGGGCAGCACCACCTCCTCCGACCCGGCCCCCGCCGCCTCCACCGGCGGCAGCGAGACCACGGAGCCCACCACTATCTATTTCTGCAACTACGCCGTGCTGGAGACCGCCCACACCGATTACTGGAACCAGTTGATCGCCGACTTTGAGGACGCCCATCCCGAGTATCACGTGGAGGTCGTGTCCGCGGCCTACAACGACGTGATGACCTATGCCACCACCCGCGTGGGCGGCGGCGAGCGCATCGACTGCATGTATGGCGAGATCGGTTGGACCTCGGTCCTGGCCGCCAACGGCATCACCAGCCCCGTCGGCGAGCTGTTTGACGACGAGTTCCTCTCCCAGTTCACCCCCAGCGTTCTGGACTGCTTCAACTACGAGGGCGAGTGCTACGGCCTGCCCATGTACACCTCCAACATGATCGTCTACGCCAACAAGAACTATCTGGAACAGGCCGGCCTGGACTACACCAATCCCCCCAAGACCGACAAGGAGCTGTTGGAGTGGTGCGAGGCGCTTCAGGGCATCACCGACGAGTCCGGCGAGCAGGTGACCGCGTTCGGCATCTCCATGGCCGAGAAGACCGCCCCCGGCCACTTCCTCAATTCCATCGTCGCCGCGTTCGGCGGTGAGATCATGACCACGGACGGTAAGCTGGACCTGGAAAGCCAAAGCTTTAAAGAGGCGCTGGCCTTCGTCAAGGAGTGCACCGACAAGGGCTACTCTCCTGTGAACAGCCTGCCCAAGGATTTCCGCCCCGGCATGGCCAGCGGCAAGGTGGCCATGTATGTGGATCAGACCTGGGGCTTCTCCGGCGTCTACGCCGTGGACCCCAACGCCACCGACTACGTGGTGTCCTTCCCGCTCCCCAACATGGGCACCAACGGCGCCGGCGCCACCTACCTGTCCGCCCACACCCTGACCGTGGCCAACAACGGCGAGAAGGAGGCCGCCGGAACCGCCGAATTCATCAAGTTCATCCTGGACTATGAGGGAACCTGGCAGCACTCCTATGACACCACCCCCGCCTACTATGATTACAAGGGCGCCCAGGACAAGCCGATCTCCCCGGTCCTTGACGGCGCGAAGGATTCCGCCTCCAATCTTCAACCCCAGCTTTTCCTGCCCGAGCAGGACGCTTTCCAGATCGCCATTGCCACCCTGTTCAACTCCATCTGTATGGGCGAGGCCACTGAGGAAGAGGCCATCCAGAAATTTACCTCCACCGTCACCCCCCTGCTGCCGTAACAGGCAAGAAACCGAATTCCAATTCCGTAAAGCCGTGACCCGAAGCGTTGGTGCAGCCGGGGGTTACCGGGGGCCCCACCCCCACATTTTTTAAAAAGGGGGGGGTATAATTGAAGAAAAAAAACGAAAAAAGGCCCTAAACAACA
>CANOYV010000099.1:0-5195 GCA_947571605.1 uncultured bacterium
CATGGCGTCACGGCGTCAGGGTGTTGAAGCCGGAGAACTGCGGGGTGATGTAGGCAATGAAGGCCCCGATGCCGTTGATGATGGCCCAGGCCACCCAGATGCGTTTGAGCCAATCCCATGCCTGGTCCGCCTTGTGCTGGTTGCCGGACAGCTTTACGCCGATGACCGATATGGCCGACATGAGGCCGGCCAACACGGTGCTGATCCCCGCGATGTGGTTGTACACGTCCACGATGATGTTCTGGGCCACCGTCCACATATCATTGCCACTTGTGTTGGCGGCGGCCATGGCGGGAAGGGCAAGGGCGGCGCACAGCAGCACCGCCGTCATGGTGTGGATGTAAACGCGGGGGAGCTTGGGGCACAGACGCCCCCAGAAATTTTCTTTGGTTTGCATGAGATCCTCCTTTTGATACCGTCCCTTGAAGGGCGGCGGGTAGTTTGGTATAATGGAACAATTAAATGAAGCGGGGTGTTTGTATGGCACAGCTTTCCCAGCGGGAGCGCATGATGAGTTACATCCAGGACAGGTACGCGGTGGAGCCGGAGCATCTCTGGGCGCGGTATCCTAATTATGCCGTGTTCCGCCAGCCTGCCAGCCGGAAATGGTTTGCCATCATTATGGACGTGGCCCGAAAGAGCCTTGACCTGGAGGGCGAGGGAACCGCCGAGGTGATGGATGTAAAATGCGGGCAGGCATTGGTGGGGGTGCTACTGGCTCAGGAGGGGTTTCGCCCGGCGTACCACATGAGCAAAAGCTCGTGGATCTCTATTCTCTTGGATGAAACTGTGCCTGATGAGCAGATATTCTCGCTGATAGAGCTCAGCTATGACAGCGTGGCCCCGAAGGGCAAAAGGGCTTAGGGGGCAGTGTGGCTCCCGCTGTTTTCCTGCGGGTTCCTCCTCTGTTGGGCCGCTTCCAGCAGGGCCAGCAGCTGGGCGGCCTCGGCGCAGTAGGACGGGTAGTATCTGGGTACACAGGCGCGCTCAATCAGAAATGCGGCGCGGTCCAGGGCGGGGTATGTGGGTTCTACAGGAATCGCCTCCTATTGTAAATGCAGACCGCTCCTGTTATAATGGGGAGCGGTGATTGAAAATGATATTTACTTGTGACAACTGTGGTTTTATCTTCAGCCGGAGCGAGGAAACAGAGCAGTGCCCCGACTGCGGGAAGTACGAAGTCCGGCCTGCCAATGAGTCGGAGCAGGAAGAATTTTCTGAGCGCATGGCGGAACTGAGCCGGAGCGAACACTCGGAGGCTCCCCGCACCCCCGATATTGAGGACGCTGAGATATCCATGTTCAGTTCCTTTTCGTTCCGGTTCCCGGCCACAGCGCTGCAAATCGACAGCGGGATGATCATAGACGTCATCGTGGAATATGGTGAAAATCCCGCAGACCGGGACGAGTTGGCCGGGAATGTATGGGCCCGCCAAGAGGGCGGACTGACCACCAATTTTCTGATGTCGGTCCATCTCCCCGCCAAGCAGGGGGAAGCGCCCAAAGAACAGGTGAACCGCATATTTGCTTCTTTGAATGGGGACAACACCTTTAGGACAAAGCTGTTTGATTTCATCATCCAACAGCCCAACACGGAAGGAGGCTCAGAAAATGGACAAGTCGCAGAGAAAAGCGATGGTTGAGCAATGGAAGCTCCGCCGCCCGGAGATGGGGGTCATCTCGATTCGGTGCAAGGCCACTGGTGAAGCGTTTTTAGGGGTGTCAAAGGACACCAAGGCCGACTTCAACAGCAACCGGGCCAAGCTCTCCATGGGCAGCCACCCCAACAAACGGTTAACCGCACTGTGGGAGCAGTACGGTGAGGAGGGCTTTGAATGGTCGGTACTCAAGACCCTGGACTACGAAAATCCCGGAGACGATCACACCGCCGAGCTGGAGAAGCTACGGGAGCAATGTATGGCCGAGGACGGGAAAGCGGTCAAGATCTGGAAGTGAGGCGTCCTCTTTGGAACCCCATATAAATCGTGAGTAACCGCACAGCGTCCCCGCTGCGGCGGAGAGCAAATGGAGGAGTGCCCACATGAGCATTGTGGTAAACCTGTACTACACAGGGAAAAATGGGAACGCCCGCAGATTTGCGGAGGAAATGGAAGCCAGCGGAACGGCTGATTTGATCCGTCAGGAAAGCGGGAATGAGCAGTACCGCTATTTCTTCCCCATGGACGATCCCGAAACGGTTTTGCTGATCGACGCTTGGAGAGACCAGGCAGCCATTGACGCGCACCATGCGTCCCCGATGATGGCGATGATCGCCCAGCTCCGGGAAAAATATGATCTGCATATGCGGGTGGAGCGGTATGTTACGGATGAAGATGGCATTCCTTCTACAGATACACAATTTATCCGGCGTTAAGCAGGCGGGACGGCCCTCAAAAAGAGCCGCCCCGCTGGTGTTTTAGTATCCTGTTTGGGGCAGGGTGGGCACAGGGCCCAGCCTGCGCACGATGGTGAGCCAGGTAGCCTGGGCGGTCTGCCAGGTGCCCTGGTATTTGCCGCCTACGTCGGCCCGGTTGACGATCTGATAGCCGTTGGCCACCGTACCCAGCACCTGAACCGTCAGGGTCGGGTTGCTGGTGGACTGGAAGCCCACAGGCACCTTGCCGAAGTCGAAGTAGACGTCGGTGACGTACTCCCCCGCCTGCATGGGGATGGCGTTCAGGTTGTAGGAGTAGTTGCTGCTGGTGAGCAGGTTGGACGCCAGCACCTGGTAGCCGGAGCTGTAGTTGGTCTTATACAGCACCCGGTAGTTGAGCCGGGCGCTGTAGGTACCGGTGGTGAGCACCGTAGCCCGGGTGGCGTCGGTGGGGATGCGGTCGTGCCAGTAAAATTCAGAGAGCGGTACGTTGGATGTGTTGGCCACCGTGATGTCGTAGCGCATCTGGCTGCCCGCCAGCGCTTGGGCATTGCCCCGCTTGGTGATGGTGACGCCCAGGTTGGAGGGCTTGTCGTAGTCGGACAGCTTGATGATTTGGCCGGAATACTCCAGCGTCTCATCGAAGGTGGTGCCGCTGAGCTGCCAATAGGGCGGGGCAGTCACCTCTTTGATGAGGTAGCGGCCCAACGGGAGGGGCTTGGACGCCGCCACGCCCCGGGCGTCAGTGGTGATGTAGTCCACCACCTTGCCGCTGCGGGCCTCGCTGATCTCATAGACCGCGCCCTGAAGGGGCGTCCCTGCGGGGGTGCCGGTGACCTCATTGTACTCGGCGGCATACTTGCGGATCTGGAACTGGCCGGTGATGGGGGTGTTCTCCCACTCGATTTCGATGGTCTTGCCCGGCTGGACGTAGACAGTCTTGTACTCCTTGTCCAGCTCATAGCCGGGGGCGGCCTCCAGCTCGCGGATATACAGCCGGCCCTTGCCCTGCACCGTGAGGTCGTCGATGTAGATATACCCCTGGTCGTCCGTGGTGTACTCGCCGATGGGGTTCTTGTTCTGATCGTAGACCAGGAACTTTACCCCGTAAATTCCCTCTTTGGTGACGGAATCGATCTTGTGAAGGATGATGCCGGAGAAAGCCTCGTTGGTGATGGTCACGCTGGCGGTTTTGCCGTCCTCCACCGTGAAATAGTGGGGCGTGGCATCCAGCTTGTATCCTTCCTTGGCCTCGGTCTCCAGGGCGTAGTAGTCCCCGGCGTCCAGCTTGATGTGGACCCGACCGTCGCTTCCGGTGGTGACCGTCTGCACCAGCCCGCCGTCCATCTTCCGAATCTCAAAGGTGACGCCGCCCAACCGCTTGGTTTTGTCCGCCGCGTCCACCTTGATGATTTCAGCGCCGCCAATGGGGGTGTTGTAGAAGGTGATATACTGCGTGTCCTCGGCGTTCACCTGCACGGTCTGATTCTGGGTGGCGGGATCGACCACGTAACCATCCAGCGGTTTCACCTCGGAAATGACCAGCGTGCCCACGATCCCAGTCAGCCGGATTTCACCATTGGCGTCTGTGGTATACAGCCCCTTGGAGGACAGATGGCCGTTGTCCGCGTCCACATAGGAGCCGTCCGCGTAGGTCAATTGGAATTGAACCCCACTGAGCGGCTTTTTCGTGACGGAATCCAGCTTTTTGATGACGAGGCCGCCCTGCCGCTGGTTGTAGAAGCGGAGCGTCTGCACCTCGCCGGCCTTGATCTTGATGGACTTGGGCGTGCCGTCCAGCACGAACCCTTCCACCGTCTTGATCTCCTTCGCGGTGACGGTGGTTCCAGGCTCCAGGCCCTCCAGCACGATGCGGCCGTTCTCATCGGTGATGAACTCGCCGTTGGAATTTCCGATGACCGCACCGCTGGAATCGGTGACTAAGAAGGTCACACCCTTGATGGGGGTGGTGGTGCCTTCGATGTACTTCTCAATCACGAGGGTGGTAGACGGGGTGTTGTAGAACCGCAGCGTTTGGGTGTCGTTGGGGTTGACCACCACCGTCTGGGTCTTGGTGTTGGGGTCGATGGTGTAGCCGGGGATGCTGCGGGTTTCCGTCACCACCAGCGTACCCACTACTCCGTTGATGGTAATTTTGCCGTCCTTATCCGTGTAATAGAGGCCGTTGGAGCTGATCTGTCCGTTGGCGTCGGGGACGAACTCGCCGGTGGAGGTGGTGACCTTAAATTCCACACCTTCCAAAGGCTTCCCATCCAGGGAGCTCTGTTTCACGATGACCAGCGAACCGGCCTTGGAATTTTTGATGACCACCGTCTGGGTGTCGCCGCCGGTGCCAATGACCACGTTGGTGGAGGGCGTGTCGATGACGTACCCGCCGTCCGGGGCCTTGATTTCAGAAATGATATAGGCACCCGGAGCGAGATTGGTGATCTTGATTTCCCCCTGGGCATCGGTGGTGAAAATGCCGTTAGAGGTCAGGGTGCTGGTGCCGATCACGCCATCCAGCCCCACCTCGCAGCCAGCGGCGGTGGTGATGCGGAACTCCGCACCGGGCAGCGGTTTGTTCGTGGCGGAATCCCGTTTCTGGATGATCAAATTTCCCTTGGGCTGGTTTTTGAAGGTGAGGGTGACGGTTTTGCCCGCCTTAATTTGGATCGTCTGGGATTGGGTATCCTTGATGAACCCCGGAGGGGCTGTCACCTCGGTGACGATCACGGTTTTGTCGGGCTTCAGGCCGTCGATGCGCACCTATAGCGATAGGTAATCCTTTGATGTTATCTCCGGATTTTCCCCCGCTCTAA
>CANOYV010000100.1:0-4910 GCA_947571605.1 uncultured bacterium
TCTATTTTACCACTTTCTGCATCTTTTTTCTAGATTGTTTTTCAGAAGTAATACATCTTCAAAGGGACGGTGCGGGGCAATCTGCTGATGGGCAAGCCCTCCGCATCGGACGATGAACTGTGGACGGCGCTGGAGCAGGTGAATCTGGCGGACTTTTTGCGTGGGGAAAAGGGGCTGGACACCCCGCTGGCCGAGCGGGGCGGGAACCTATCCGGCGGCCAGTGTCAGCGGCTGGCCCTGGCCCGGGCGCTGCTTCATGACAGTCCGGTGTATATCTTTGACGAGGCCACCTCCAACATCGACGTGGAGAGTGAGAATGATATCATAGCGCAAATCCATGAGCTGTCCAAAACGAAAACAGTGATTCTAATTTCCCATCGGCTGGCAAACGTGGTTACGGCAGACCGTATCTACGTCATGGAACGCGGTTCGGTGGTGGAACACGGCGCCCACAAAGGGTTGTTGGAACGCGGCGGACGCTATGCCGAGCTATGGAACGCCCAGCAGAGCTTGGAGAATTACGGGAAGGATGGTGAAACCGCATGAAGCACAGAAGCGGATTTCGCGTGATGACGCAGTTGGTCGGCCTGGTGAAGCCGTTGGCGGGATTTATGATCCTCGCTGTTTTGATGGGCCTAATCGGCCATCTGTGCGCCGCCTGCATCACCATTTTTGGCGGGTACGCGGCGCTGTCCGTGCTGGACTTCGGCGCACCGCTGGGGCTGGCGGCGCTGTTTGTATGCGTGGGCGCGTTCGCTCTGGCGCGGGGCGTTTTGCGGTATGCCGAGCAGGCCTGTAACCATTTTATCGCCTTCAAGTTGCTGGCCCTCATCCGGGACAGGGTGTTCCGGGCCCTGCGGCGGCTGTGTCCCGCCAAACTGGAGGGCCGGGATCGGGGCGATCTCATCTCCATCATTACCTCCGACATTGAGCTGCTGGAGGTGTTCTATGCCCACACCATTTCTCCCATCGCCATTGCGGCGTTGTTCACTGTCATTTTGTGCCTGTTCATCGGTTCCTTCCATTGGGCGCTGGGCCTGCTGGCTCTGGCGGCTTACGCCACAGTGGGTGTCATCGTCCCTCTGGCCACATCCAGACTCAGTGGAGACGATGGGCTGAAATTCCGCACCAAATCCGGCGAGCTCAGCGCCTTTGTGCTGGATAGCCTTCGGGGTCTGCCCGAAACCATCCAGTACGGACAGGGGACGGCGCGGCTGGCTGAGATGAACGCTCGGACGGACGCGCTGTCCGTTGACGAGGCCCGGATGAAGCGCACTGCGGGTGTGAGCCTTGCGTCCGCCAACACGGTGATCCTGGCGTTTGACCTGGGGATGCTGTTTGCCTCCGCCGGACTGTGCCAAGCGGGTGCGGTGGGATTTGACGGGGTGTTGATCCCCACCATCGCCCTGATGAGCTCCTTCGGTCCCTGCATTGCCCTGGCTAATCTGGGCAGCACCCTGCAAAACACCTTTGCCGCCGGGAACCGGGTGTTGGACATTCTGGACGAGACCCCGGTGGTGGACGAGATTACCGGACTGGAGACGGTTGCATTTTCCGGCGCTGAAGCGGAGGATGTTACCTTTTCCTACGGCGGCGAGACGATTTTGGACGGCATTTCTCTGGACGTTCCGGAGCACTCTGTGGTGGGCATTGTGGGCCGCAGCGGCAGCGGCAAATCCACCCTGCTGAAGCTGTTCATGCGGTTCTGGGAGGCGCGGCATGGGTCTGTAAAGCTGTCCGGCACGGATGTGAACCGGATCAACACCATCAACCTCCGGGACATGGAGAGCTTTGTCACGCAAGACACCCATCTGTTCCACGACAGCATTAAAAACAACCTGCGTATCGCCAAATTGGACGCCACCGATGGGGAAATCGTTGCCGCCTGCAAAAAGGCGTCTGTCCACGACTTCATCATGACTCTGCCCCAGGGCTACGACACCCCGGTGGGTGAACTGGGCGACACCCTGTCCGGCGGCGAACGCCAGCGGCTGGGGCTGGCCCGTGCCTTCCTCCACGGCGCGCCGCTGATGCTGCTGGACGAACCCACCAGCAATCTGGATAGTCTGAACGAGGCCGCGATCCTCCGTGCCTTGGGCGAGGAACGGGAGGACAAAACGGTGATCCTGGTGTCCCACCGTCAGTCCACGATGCGCATTGCCGACAAGGTCTACCCGGTAGAGAACGGGAGAATGAGCTGATGAAACAGGATACTGCCACCAAACGAGAACGGGGAAAGACCATGGTATCGGAGATGATTGCCCTCTACTGCCGGAAAAACCACCGCACAAAGGAGCTGTGCCCTGACTGCGCCGCCTTGGCGGATTATGCCCGCCGGCGCAGCGACAGGTGCCCGTTTATGGAGTCCAAGACCTTCTGTTCCAACTGTGCGGTACACTGCTACCAGCCGGAAATGCGGGAGAAAATCCGGGCCGTCATGCGCTTTTCCGGGCCAAGGATGATGTTCCATCACCCGGTGGCGGCAGTGCGGCACCTCGTTGAGACAAAAAAGGAGAAGAAAAGATTGGAGTGTCAGGTATGACCATTAAAAAAGTATTGTACATCATTTTGGGCTGCATTGGCGTAGGTCTGGGCGCAGTGGGCGCAGTGCTGCCGCTGCTGCCGTCCTTCCCGTTTTTGCTGCTGGCGGCGTTCTGTTTTGCCCGAAGCTCAGAGAAACTCAATCACTGGTTCATCAACACGAAGCTGTACAAAAACAATCTGGAAAGTTACGTCCAGGGTAAGGGCATGACCCGGAAAACCAAGATAAAGATCATGGTCACCGTCACCCTTCTCATGTCTATTGGCTTTGTCATGATGCACGCGGTGCCGGTTGGACGGATTGTGCTGGGTTGCGTCTGGGTGTTCCATATCATGTACTTCTGTCTTGGGGTCAGGACGATCCCGGTCAAAGAGGTACGATAAGCATTTTAAAGACCCGGACATCCGCCGCTATGAGATGCGGCATGAGGAGCTGCTGATCTGCTGCCCAGAACAGTGGGCAGTGGAAATCAGAATCTGCTGCGGTCAGGGGAGTATTGAAAGAGCCTTACGAGAAAAAGGGACTGTTTGGGCTTGGAAGATAGTGTGGCAGATGAACCGGCACAACTGGGTTCGAATCTCTTCGGCTACACGTTTTACGCTCTGATTTTGGAACTGTTTGCTCTTGGCGAATAACATAGGCATACGAAGTTAGAAAGCCCGTAGTGCTTGAAACGCAAAGAATACAGGCAAAGAACGACCCTACCTCGTTCGAACAATTGACAACAATTTGTTCAGATCGGGTAGGATCGTTCAAAATGCCCCAAGTTTTTACTTGGTCAAATCCAGATACAAGTCTTTATACTGTTTTGCGGAGTTTTCCCAAGACAGGTTCTTATCCATATCCCGCTGTACCATCTCATCCCAGCACCAACGGTTTTCAAAATAAAATGTTTTGGCTCTGTTGATGGCATCCAACAGCAGTCCGGCATCGTAGTGGTCAAAGGTAAATCCGTTTCCTGTATTGCAGTACATATTGTACGGCTCTACCGTATCCTTCAAACCGCCGGTTTCCCGGACAATCGGCACCGTCCCGTAGTGCATGGCAATGAGCTGCGTCAGGCCGCAGGGTTCAAACCGGGAGGGAACCAGCAGGGCATCCGCGCCTGCATAAATCCGGTGTGCCCGCGTCTCGTCATACATGATGTTGGAGCACACGTCCCCCTTGTAGGTATTCTCAAAATACCGGAACGCATCCTCATAGCAGCGGTCCCCGGTGCCAAGCACTACGACCTGTGTATGTCCGTCCATGACCTGCGGGAGGATGGAGGCGACCAGATCCAAACCCTTCTGGTTCGTCAACCGGGAGATCAGTCCGATCACAAATTTGTGGTCATCCTGAACCAGTCCCAATTCCTCCTGCAACCTGCGCTTGTTTTCCTTCTTCTTGTCCAGCACGTTGGTGATGTTGTAATTTACATACAGCCTGCCATCGGTATCCGGGTTCCAAATGTCATAATCGATCCCGTTTACAATGCCGCGCAATTTGCCGGAGTGATACCGCAGGTGGGCGTCCAGCGTCTCGCCGTAGTACGCGCCTTGAATTTCGCCGGCATAGGTCTGGCTCACGGTGGTGATGATATTCGAGTAGGTCAGCCCGCCCTTCAGCATATTAGCGTCTTCGTATTTTACTTTTAAGGCATCCTTATTGAAGACATAATCCGGCAGTCCAGACCAGTAGCGGATGGTTGGGATGTTGTAAATTCCTTGGAACCGCAGGTTGTGAATGGTCAGGATGGTCTTTGCGGTAGTCAGTTTGGTGTCGACAAACTGAGTCCTCAGATAGACGGGAACCAAAGCGGCCTGCCAGTCGTGGCAATGGATAATATCGGGAATCCAATCCATGTAGTTTAGTGCCGCCAAGGCAGCTTTCGCAAAGTAGCAGTACTTTGGGATATCGTCAATGAGATTGGTATATGGATTTCCGCTGCTGAAAAATTCCTCGTTGTCAATGAAATCATAGACCACGCCGTCCCAGACATACTCCATAATGCCCACATAGAAGTTCCTGCCGTCTACGCAGAGGTCCATATGAAAAGAGCCGCGGTAGACCATTTTCTGCTGGTATTCCCACGGGATGCACTTGTAGCGCGGGAGGATGACCTTTACATCGCAGTTCTGTTTTACCAGCGCCTTGGGTAGCGCGTACATCACATCGCCCAGACCGCCGGTTTTGACGAAAGGATAGCATTCCGACCCGATAAAGGCGACACTTCTTCTGGGGGATATATAGCGTTCTTCCGGCGTGACTGTTTCCTCAGGCTCTTCCTTCGGTGCGCTTTGCCCGGCTGTTTCCGCAGGCTCTTCCTTCGGCGCGCTTTGCCCGGCTGTTTCCGCAGGCTCTTCCTTCGGCGCGCTTTGCCCGGCTG
>CANOYV010000101.1:0-4825 GCA_947571605.1 uncultured bacterium
CGATCAGCGTCACCGCCCAAAGGGGTATGCTCTCAAAAAAGCCGCAGTCCTCAATGGCCGTCACGATCTCGGCGGGCAGGACGGTGGACGATGGCGCTCCGAAGCCTGCCGCGTTCATAATGGAGGACACCACGCCCTGGATGATACTCAACAGGGCCAGCATCAGCTCCATGCCATAGGTGATAAGGGCCTTTGCCAGCGCAAAGCGGACGAACAGCTTCAGCGCGTGTTCCGGCTTTTTGACCTCCACAAAACTGCCGCAGGTCTTGACCACGCCCACCACAAAGAACAGCACCAGCAGGGCGTAGCCGATGGCCTGCAACGCGCCGTGGATGTCCGACACCACGTTCCAGATCGCGCCGCCCTTGAAGTCCTGGGGGGACTGCGTAATGAGCTGCCATATCTCGCTCAACTTGCCGTTCCAGACCTCCAAAGCGTTCTCCAAATTCTGGACTACCCAATTATCCGACACGCAAAGCACCTCCTTTTAAGGGGCAGGCTAATATGGGTTCCCGCAAAATCGAAGATTTTGTGGGAGAGGAGGCGCAAGGGAGCAGGCCCCGCTTTCGCCACAAGGCGGAAACGGGGCCATGCGGACTTTGCGCCGACGAGGGCCTGCCCCCGTGTCAGTGGATAATGAGTGCTTACGCGCCGGTGATAAGGGTCAAAATCTCCTTGGCAAAGGTGATAATGACGCCGCCCGCCAGGGTCAGGAAGCCGTTGGAACGCTGGGAGGGGTCGTGGCTCTGGAGGGAGAGGCCCACCTGGACGATGCCCCAGCCCAGCAGGATCAGGCCCACGGCCCGGATCAGGCCGAAAATGAACTCGGACAGGTTGTTGATAACGGTGAGGGGGTCGCCGCCAGCGGCGGGGGCGGCAAAGGCCGTCATGGTGCAGCAGCCCATCAGGGCCACGGTCGCCACCAGGGAGCAGTAGTAGCGGAAGCCCTTTTTCACCTTGTCGGGCGTGGGCAGACGGTTCTCGTTCTTCTTGAAAATGCTCATTGTGTGTTACCTCCATGATTGATGATATATTCCTCCAATTCTTCCTCAGTGAGAAGAATGAAGCGGTGTTCTCCGGCGTCCTGTTCGTCCGATTTCGCCGCCTGCTTCAGCAGTTCCTCGTCAAATTGGATGGACGCGATGCTGTGGGTGTCCTCGCCGTGCCGGTACGGTTCGGCCCCGCCGTCTGTGGTCAGTTTCACGTTGGGGTGTTTCAGAATGTCGTACTTGAAGTCCTGGATGGGCCGCTCCCCACGGATAAAAAGAAGCGCATACTGGTTGTCCAGCATACGCACTTCATCCGGCATAAGCAATTCGCGGCCCGCTAATTGCCAGTTGGTGGAGTAGCTGCCGCTCCGCCCCCTGGACTGTCCGTAGGTGTTCGTGTCGATGGTTTCCTTGCCCAGCAGCTTGGAAACGTACTCGTGGGTCGCCTGCTCATTTCCACCCAAATAGATAAACTCGTCGCAGTTGCCCACGATGCTCTCCCACTGTTTCTCAAAGAGGGCCTTTAGCTGGGCGAGGTTCTGGATGATGATGCTCACGGAGATCTCCCGGCTCCGCATGGTAGCCAGCAGCTTGTCAAATTCATCGGGCAAGGCGACATTTGCAAACTCGTCCATGACGAAGTGGACGTGGACGGGCAGACGCCCGCCGTGTACCACGTCCGCCTGATAGTAGAGCTGCTGGAAAAGCTGGGTGTAGAGAAGCCCCACGATGAAGTTAAATGAGCTATCATTATCTGGAATGACGGCAAAAATGGCCGTCTTTTTCTCGCCCAGGCTCCATAGCTCCATCTCGTCTGTCTGCGTCATACCGGCCAGGGATTCCAGGTTGAACTTTTCCAGCCGGGACACCAGCGTGATCTGGATGGATTTCAGGGTCTTGCCGCTGCCGGAGCGGTAATTGCGGTAGTATTTCAGGGCGATATGCTCCGGGTTCCTCATTTCCAGACGGTCAAAGAGTTCATCCAGCGGCGATTGAAACTCGTCGTTGTCCTCCCTGACTTCCCCGGCCCGTATCATTTCCATGACCATCGGGAAGTTCTGTTCATCGGGCGGGGCTTCATAGTGGAGATAGAACACCAGCGCCAGCAGGAGCATTTGTGCCGCCTGATCCCAAAAGGGGTCTTGGCTCTGACTGCCCTTGGGCGTGGTGTTCTTGAACAGGTTCGTCACCAGCCGCTGGATGTCGTTGTCGCTGCGGAGATAGACAAACGGGTTGTAGCAGTAGCTTTTCTCCATGTTGATAAGGTCGATCACCTTAATGTCGTACCCCTTGGCTTTCAACAGGTTCCCGGTGTCCCGCAGCAGTTCGCCCTTGGGATCGAGGCAAACAAAGCTGGTGTTGGCGTTCATAATGTTGGGCTTTGCGAAAAACCTCGTCTTGCCCGCGCCGGAGCCGCCGCACACCAAAATATTGAGGTTGCGCCGGTGTTTGCGTCCGTCCAGCCCTATGGCTACGTTCTGCGTCAGTATCTTGTTCTCGGTCACTTTCCTGTCGGCGTACTTCTTCCTGACGGCCTGGGCGGTGCCCCACTTGGCGGAGCCGTGTTCCTCCCGCCTGCGGTAGTTGCGGTCGGTGGAGAGGTAGACGCCGATGCCCAGCCCATAGCACAGCAGAAAAACGAGGACAGTTTTCAGGCTGTCCCCGCACAGTACGATGTGGAACGGGTCGTTCAGCGCCGCCCCGCCGTACTGCACCAGCCCCAGCAGACCGCCGCCCACATAGGGGGCCAGCAGCAGGGCCAGCCAGACCACGGGGATAACGCCGCAGGCGTAGAGGGTCAGGTGGGCCTTGGAAAACTTATCTTGCCTCACGGTCAGCCCTCCGTTTCTCCCGCTTGGTGGGGGCGTCAATGACCTTGAGAATGAGGTCGTCCACATCCTCGGTGGGCTTGCCGTCCCGGAGGGCGTCGTTGCGGAAGTCGGTCAGGCCCGCCACCATAAGCCGCTGCTCGAAGCCGTTCAGCGTGACCACACGTTTTTCATCACGCATAGAGCGCCCTCCTTACCTCGCGCCGCCGTCCCGGTTTTTCTGCGCTTTCTCCTGGGCGGCAAAGAGCCGGTTCATATCGGCGGTGATGGTGCCAGCCACGTCCCGCATGACGCCCGCCTCGGCCCGGAGCGCCTTGGCGTCCATCATGGCGTAGCTCTCCGGCAGGCGGTCAAAGGAGAAGCCCTCCACCGACACGCCGTTGCGCTTGCACAGCATATAGGACACGCTGTACGCCGTGAAGTCGGGGCTTTCACAGGCGATACCGCCCTTGTCCATGTGGGCGCGGGCCAGCTCCTGGGCCACCCCCCGGAAGATGGTGGGGGCGTCCAGCCCTTGCCGCACATAGATGATATTGTTCTGCGGGTGATAGGCCACGTTGGTGCCCTCCGGCAGTTCGTTGGAGATGGAGAAGCGGCAGGGGGCGTTGTTCATCAGGGCTTTCAGCAAAAGCCGCTCGTCACGGGCCACGGCGGGGGCGGGCCGCTGCTCGGCCCTGGTCTGAGAAATATCAAAGACCTTTTTCACATTGTAGGACACGCCCGTGCTGCCATCGTCCTTTTTGTACTCCTTGCCCGGTTCCAGAATGGTGATGGCATCCTGGCCCCGCTTGACGTACACGCCGTCGGCCTTCCAACTGTCGAAGTCAGCCAGCTTGGTGGCCTCCGGGCATTGGGCGGCGATCAGGATGGCGTTGCTCACGGAGTAGAGGTCAAAGCGGGCCTGTACGTCCAGATAGCCTTGAAACACGCCGCCGTCCACACCCATGTCGTGAACGTGGTTGTCGATCATGGCGTAGACGCCCTCGCGCTCCGCCTGCTTTTTCGCCGCCCATGCGTCCTTATCAAAGGGCGTTTCCTCCCCCTGGGCGGGCTGCTCGGTAAACAGATCATCATAATTCGGCATCGTTATCGCTCCTTTAACCGTTTGGGTTTATACTTTCGCGGGGCCTTGTGTTTCGGCCCCTTGGTGGGCTTGGACTGCTCCCTGCCCTTTGCCGCCTTTTCCCTCTGTTCCGCCTTGATGTCGTTCAACTCCTGCCGGACAGAACGGCGGGAACGCTCCTGCGGTTCAGAAGTACCCGGTGCGGTTGGCTCTTTGGGCTTTGAGGTAGGCTCGGACTGACGGGATTTCTCGATCCGGCCTTCGGTGGGGTTTTCGGTCTGGCCCTCCTCCCTGGTGGGGGATGCGCCCAGCACCGCCGCTAAAAACTCGTCCATATCCTGTTCGGGTTCGGGTGCGGTGCGCTCCGGGATGGGCAAATCGCCCTCCTGTTCCGGGGGCGGGGAGAGCATGGCGTCCAGCAGATCGTCCACCTCCTGCTCGGTCATCGGTTCCGCCGCCGCTGGCGCTTCCGGGGCGGCGTTCTGCTGGGCCTCCCGGCTCTGTTCGATCTCCCGCCTGACCTCGGCCATATCCACCGTAGCCAGGTTGAAACGCTCAAAGATGCGGTTGATTTTGCTGGCGTCCTCCGCCCGTACCATGATGTCGGTCAGCCCGTCCGTGGCGTCCCGGTCTTTCAGGACGCAGTAGAGGACGCCGTACTTCTTGGCCTCCCGGCAAAAAAGCTGGAGGTCGCTGTCCTTCACGGCGAACACCTTCAGCTCCTTGCCGCTGCGGAGCATATTGGTCAGGCGGGTCTTGCCCTTGGTTTTCTTCTGCTCCCGGAGGATGGCGTACAAGAGGATGGCAAGCTGCTTGGCACCCTCACCGGCCAGCTTCACCGCCACTTCACCTGTTTCCAGGGACAGCCTCACGACCTGCTCCGCCGCGTCGCCTGAATAGCTCATGCTGTGTCAACTCCTTTCGTTCGGTTTCCTTTTGCTCTA
>CANOYV010000102.1:0-4777 GCA_947571605.1 uncultured bacterium
CTCTGTTATACCACTGCTGTCAACTTTTGGCTTTATTTTTGATTGTTGCTATAGAACCCGGGAGACGCTACAGGGGATGAAGGACACCCTGGACGACAGTTGGGATATTGGGAACTATGCGGAGCTGTTGGACACGGTGGAGTACATGAGCGTGGGCCCGGGCTTTCATAACTGTATCAACCAGGCGGGCCGAGCCTGGGAGCTGTGCCGCTCCATGCAGCTTCTGGGCTGCGCCTATCTGGTGGAGTGGTGCGACCGGGAGGAGATGGTCCGCCGGTCCTGCCAGGTGGGGGAAATCATTCAGCGGACCTTCCAGTCTTGGGACGAGCTGTGCCAGAGCTTTTTGGACGGCTTCGCCGCCTGGAGGCTGTCCGGCTCTGCCGACGAGTCCGATATGGCCTCCGTCCAGCAGCGGGCGGACATATACTGGGCCATCAAAGGACGCAAAGACAGTCCCTATAATCTGCCCTGGGGGATGGAACTGAAGCCGGCAAAAAAGTGAGCGTTAAATAGGCAGCGCGCCGGGAGGCATAACCGCTTCCCGGCGCGCTGTCTGTGTTGCTGCTTATCCTTCGGTCGCTTCCTGCCGCGCGGTTTGCCACGGTCCGGTTCTGTAAAACAGGATGGAGAGCGCCGTGCCCGCCGCCCAGCCGATGGGCCAGGCGCACCAGATACCCGTCGCGGCCTGGAGCACGCCGGAGAGCAGTTTGGACAGCGCAACGCGGAGGATCAAGTCGGTGAAGGTGGAGATCATGAACATCTTCATCATACCGGCGCCCCGGAGGATGCCGTCCGCCACCAGCTTGGCGGAAACCACGAAGTAGAACGGCGCAAGGATGCGCAGGAGCTGCACGCCTGTGGACACCGCCGTCTCGCTGGCGGCGTCCAGGAAGATGTACACCAGATACCGCCCCGCGAAGAAATAGAGCAGGAACAGCGGGAAGCTCAGCGTCCACACCAGCTTTAACCCGGCCCGGAATCCGTCCTTGACCCTGGGCATTTTTTTCGCGCCGATGTTCTGGGCGGTGAAGTTGGAGATGCCGTTGCCCAGGGTTGTGAAGGAGGTGATAACCAGGTTGTTCAGCTTGACGGAGGCGGAATACCCTGCCATCACGCTGGAACCGAAGCCGTTGATGATGCCCTGGATGATGATGTTGCCCACGGACACAAAGCTCTGTTGCAAAATGCTGGGGACCGCCACCACGGCGATGCGCCGAAACAGCGGCCAGGAGAAGAGGGCGGCTTTCCCGTCCGTCTCGATCTTCTGAAAGCGCCGAAGCACAAAGGCCAGGGCCAGAACACAACTGACCCCTTGGCAAAGAAAGGTGGCCCAGGCCACGCCGTCCACCCCCATGTCAAAGGCGGTAACGAACAGGATGTCCACTGCGATATTGGACAGGGAGGAGGTGGCCAGGAAGAAAAACGGAGTTTTGGAATCACCCAGGGCGGAAAAGATGCCGGTGGCTACATTATAATAAAACACGAAGGGCAGGCCCAGGATGTAGATGTCCAAATAAAGCTTGGAGTCCGCCATCACATTGTCCGGCGTGTGGATGAGGTGGAGCAGTTGGGTACAGAACAGGGCGCCCGCCGCCATCAAAACCAGGCATAACACGCCGCTGGCGATCAGGGTGGTGTACACTGCGGTTTTCAGCTCCCGGAACCGCTTGGCCCCAAAGAGCTGGGATACCACCACCGAGCAGCCGATGTTGCAGCCAAAGGCAAAGGCGATAAAGATCAGCGTGACCTCATAGCTGTTGCCCACCGCGGCCAAAGCGTCCTCTCCCACAAATTTGCCGGCCACAAAGCTGTCGGCCAGGTTGTACAGTTGCTGAAAAATGATGCTGCCGAAAAGCGGCAGGCAAAATCTCCAAAGTACCGTTTCAGGTTTCCCAACGGTTAGATCCTTATTCATGGCGTATTCGCCTCCATTAAAGTTTGCGATGCTGACGCTGGATTGCGTGCCTATTATAGTGCGTATACTGCCGAATGTAAAAGGTCATTTATCCAGAAATAAAAACAAATAGTGGGGAAATATTGTATATTTTTTCTTGAAAGGCATATTTGCTTCCCGCGAAAAAATAAGGGGTTGTGTTTTCCCTCAAAAACCGTTATAATACACCCATATGAGTTCTGTTCAAATTTTTACATTGGGGGAAAAACTAAGTGGAAATTATTTTGATCGTGGTCATGATTGCCATTATGTACTTCATGCTGATCCGGCCGGAGAATAAGAAGAAAAAGGCGGCCGAGGAGATGCGCAACAGCCTGAAGGCGGGGGATACCATTACCACTATCGGCGGCATTGTGGGCACCATCTGCGCCGTGAAGGAGCAGACCGTCGTGATGGAGACCGGGGCAGACCGCGTCCGTATTGAGTTTACCAAGTGGGCTATTTCCAGCAAGGGTACCCAGAACACGGAGGATGCGCCCATGCCTGAAAAAGAGGAGAAGAAAGACAAGAAGGATAAAAAGGACGATAAGTGAACGACCTGGTTCTGGCATGACAAGCACCCCTTTTGCATATGGTATAGAAACCATGTGAAAAGGGGTGCTTTTATGGGTAAGGCTGAGGAGCGGGGAACCAACGCCGTGCAGATGGCCACCGGAGTGGTGCTGGGCGGCCTGCTGGCCCTGGGGGTGGAGCTGATGATCCTGCTGCTGGGAGCGCTGGCGGTGTCCAACGGGGTTTTGAAGGAGGACTCCGCGTCCCAGCTTACGGCGGCGGCCTGTGTGGTGGGTTGCTTCATCGGAGGGATGTTGGCCTGCTCCAGGTGGCGTGACCGGCGGTTGCTGGGCGGGCTGGCTGCGGGGATGGTGTGCTATCTGCTCATCCTGGCGGTGAGTCTGCTGATGAGCGACGCTCCTGCGCTGGGAGCCCAGGCCCTCATTGAGCTGGCGGGCTGTCTGTGCGGCGGCGCTTTGGCGGGCATGCTGGGGGGGAGAAGGAAGAAAAAACGGACCGTTACCCGGAAAAAATGACCGTTCATCCGGTGGTGGGGCACGGAAACACTTGACAAAAGTGTGCAAAGTATCTATAATTCCATAGAACAACTGTTGCGACCCAGTGCCCCGCCTCCGGGCGGTTCACGATCCCCACGGGGAATCAGAAAGGATGAAGACAAGATGGCCAAGGAATATAAGCTGAGCGCCGAGCGCCTGGAGGAACTGAAAAAAGAGTTGACCTACCTCAAAACGGTGCGGGAGAAAGAGGTAGCCGATCTTATCAAGGAGGCCCGGTCCTTCGGCGACCTGTCGGAAAACAGTGAGTATGACGAGGCGAAAAACGAGCAGGGTAAGCTCTACTCCCGAATCGCCGAGGTGGAGAACATCCTGGCTAACTATGTGGTCATTGAAGAGAACGCCGACAACACCGATGTGGTGGGCATGGGCAGCAGGATCACAGTGAAGGATGTGGTCACCGGCGACGAGGAGACCTACCAGGTGGTGGGCTCCCAGGAGGCCGATCCCATGAACGGCCGTATTTCCGAGGAATCCCCCTTCGGCCGGGCCCTGCTGGGCAGGGCGGTCGGCGACATCGCCGTGGTGGAGGCCCCTGCGGGCAATATCGAATATGAGGTGGTCGCTATCCAGCGGTGAGGGCGGCCGGACAGATACAATACAAAGGAGAGAAGATCAATGTCTGAGCAGACCAACAATCAGGCCGCAGCCCAGGAGGAGCCCTCGCTGTCCGAGTTGCTTCAGATCCGGCGGGACAAGCTGAGCGATCTGCGGGAGAGAGGACAGGACCCGTTTGTCATCACCAGGTTTGACGTCACCCACCACAGCAATGAGGTGAAGGAGTGCTTTGAGAAGATGGAGGGCCAGTCCGTCTGCCTGGCGGGCCGCCTGATGAGCAAGCGCGGAATGGGCAAGGCGGTATTTGCCGATCTCCAGGACGGCGAAGGCCGCATCCAGCTCTATGTGCGCATTGACGACGTGGGAGAGGAGGCGCTGGCCGTCTTCAAAAAGTACGACATCGGCGACATCGTGGGCGTTGAGGGCGAGGTGTTCCGCACCAAGCGGGGCGAAATCTCCATCAAGGCCAAGACCATTACACTGCTGTCCAAGTCCCTGCTGCCCCTGCCGGAGAAGTTCCACGGTCTCACCGACGTGGAGACCCGCTGCCGCCAGCGGTATGTGGATTTGATTATGAATCCCGATGTGAAGCGGAATTTTGTGATCCGCTCCCAGTTCATCAAGCATGTCCGGGACTTTATGGACGCCCGGGGATTCATGGAGGTGGAGACCCCGGTGCTCAACACCATCTCCGGCGGCGCTACTGCCCGGCCCTTCATCACTCACCACAACACGCTGGATATCGACATGTACATGCGCATCGCCACCGAGCTGCCCCTGAAGCGGCTGATTGTGGGCGGTCTGGAGCGCGTGTATGAGATAGGCCGCATTTTCCGCAACGAGGGCATGGACAACCGGCACAATCCGGAGTTCACCACCATTGAGTTGTACCAGGCTTACGCCGACTTCAACGATATGATGGACCTGTTTGAGGACCTGCTGTCCTCCGCCGCCCAGAAGATTTTGGGTACCTATCAGGTGGAATGGCAGGGGGAGCAGATCGACCTGACCCCCGGCTGGCCCCGTCTGCCTATGCACGAGGCGGTCAAGCGGCACACCGGCTTGGACTTTATGGCTATCGCCTCTGACGAGGAGGCGATAGCCGCCGCCAGGTCCATCGGCGTGGAGCTGCCCGAGACCGCCGACAAGACCTGGGGCAACGCCCTGTATGAGTGCTTTGACCAGCGGGTGGAGGACA
>CANOYV010000103.1:0-4616 GCA_947571605.1 uncultured bacterium
CAAGGAGGTATCCACTTGAAGAAAAACAGCAATCTCCAGGAGCTGATGGGCTATGCCGGGGGACACAGGTATCTGACCTACTTATCCCTGCTGCTGTCCGCCATCAGTGCGATCCTGGCACTTTTCCCCTTCGTTTTCCTGTTCCGAATCATCCAGGAGGTCATTGCGGTGGCCCCCAACTACGCACAGGCCACGCACATCGTCCGCAACGGTTGGATGGCGGTGGGATTTGCGGTGCTGTCCATCGTGATTTATGTCTGCGCTCTGATGAGTTCCCACCTGTCGGCCTTCCGTATCGCCGGAAATATCCGCAAGGCGCTGATGGCCCATATCGCCGAGCTTCCCCTGGGCTTCATCGGGGAGACGGGCAGCGGAAAGATCCGCCGCATCGTCAGCGACAGCAGCGCGGCCACCGAAACCTATCTGGCCCACCAGCTTCCCGATATGTCGGCGGCGGTCACCACGCCGGTGTGCATGATCGTCATGCTGTTTCTGTTTGACTGGCGGTTTGGCCTTGTCAGCCTCCTGCCGGTAATCCTGGGCTTTGCGGCTATGTTCAAAATGGCCGGACCTTCCATGGCGGAGGACATGAAGCTCTACCAAAACGCCCTGGCGGATATGAACAACGAGGCGGTGGAGTATGTGCGGGGCGTTCCGGTTGTGAAAACCTTCGGGCAGACCGTCCACTCCTTCAAGCGATTTAAGGGGACCATCGACAGCTATTACGAGTTTGTCATGTCCTACTGCAAGAAGTGCCGCCCGTCCATGCTGTCCTATACGGTCCTGGTCAACAGCGCCTTCGCGTTCCTGATTGTACTGGCGCTGATTCTGGCGGGCGGTGGGCCGGTGGCCCAGCCGGTGCTGCTGAACTTCATCTTCTATGTGATCTTCACGCCCCTCATTGCCACGGCCATGACGAAGGTGATGTTTATGAGCGAAAACGGCATGATTGTTGCGGACGCCATGAGCCGTATCCACTCCATTCTGGATGTGGAGCCTCTGCCCGAACCCCGCAGCGGCAAGGTCCCCACGGACAACGACGTTGTCTTGGAAAATGTGACCTTCCGCTACACAGGCGGAACAACGGACGCGCTCCGTGATGTGACCATTCGGGTGGGCGCAGGCGAGACTGTGGCTCTGGTAGGCCCCTCCGGGGGCGGCAAGACCACTGTGGCCGGCTTGATCTCCCGGTTTTGGGATGTGGCTGGCGGTTCCATCCAGATCGGCGGCATCAACGTAAAGGATATACCCAAGGAGACACTGATGGACACTGTGGCCTATGTATTCCAGGACAGCCGCCTGCTGAAAGCCTCCATCCTGGAAAATGTACGCCTTGCCAAGCCCAATGCCTCCCGGCAGGAGGTGGAGCGGGTACTCCATGAGGCCCAATGCGATGACATCATCCAGAAGCTGCCCCAGGGCATCGACACGGTGATCGGCACAAAAGGCGTGTATCTCTCCGGGGGCGAACAGCAGCGTATCGCCATCGCCCGTGTCATGCTGAAAAATGCGCCCATCCTGATTTTGGACGAAGCGACAGCCTTTGCGGACCCGGAGAACGAGGCTCTGGTCCAGCGGGCCTTTGAACGGCTTTCTCAGGGCAGGACCGTTATTATGATTGCCCACCGGCTGACCACCATCAAGAACGCCGGCTGCATTTTCGTCCTGCGAGAGGGCCGCGTGGAGGAGAGCGGGACCCACGATACCCTTGTGGCCGGAGGTGGCCTCTACGCCAAGATGTGGCAGGATTATCAGACCTCTGTAAGCTGGAAGGTAGGTGCAGCGAAATGATTGAACGACTGATGAAACGCTTTGCCCTCTCCGAAGAAGGAGCGAAAGGGCTTGTGCGGGCCGTTGCCGCCTGCACAGTGGCCGACCTGATGCTGATGCTCCCGGTGGGGCTTCTCTACCTGCTGGCAAGCGATTTTTTGAGCGGCAGCGTCCGGTCGGGGCGCTATCCACTCTACGGCCTGGGCATCGTTGTGGCGCTGCTGCTGATCCTGCTCTCGGAGTTTTGGAAGTACAATGCCACCTACTTCTCCACTTACCTGGAATCCGGGGCCTGCCGCATCCGGCTGGCGGAGAAGCTGCGGCGGCTCCCCCTGTCCTTCTTCGGCAAAAAGGATTTGGCCGACCTGACCAACACCATCATGGGGGATGTGCAGATAACAGAGCAGATGTTTTCCCATTATGTTCCGCAGTTCTACGGCTCTATCCTGTCCACCTGCCTTGTGGCGGTCAGCCTGCTGTGCTACGACTGGCAGATGGCTCTCGCCGCCCTGTGGGTACTGCCTATTACGCTGGTGATCGTTGGCTTTTCCAAGAGAGCGCAGAATTATTTTACCCGCAGACAGAACGCCGCCCTGATCTCCATGGCGGACGGTGTGCAGGAGTGCCTGGAGACGATCCGCGATTTGAAAAGCAACAAAGCGGAGCAGGTCTATTTGGACGGTCTGTATCGGAAAATTGAGAAATTCGAGGACCGGCAGTTCAAGAGCGAATTGGGTTCCGCCCTGTTTGTTGTCCCCGCGCAGATGCTCCTAAAGCTGGGGATCGTCTCTGTTGCCCTGGTAGGAAGTATGCGGCTGATGAGCGGTGAACTCTCACTCGTGACCTTCTTCCTGTTCCTGCTGGTGGTTTCCAGAATTTATGAACCCATGTCCTTTGCCCTGCAAAATTTGGCGGCAATGAACTCCATGCAGGTGAATATCGACCGCATGAACGAGATCAACGACTGCCAGGAGCAGTCCGGTGGGACAGCCTTTGCACCCAAGGGGTACGACATAGCCTTTGAAAATGTGGGCTTTGCCTATAACAGCGGTGAGACAGTGCTGAAGGATGTGTCCTTCACCGCCAAGCAGGGCGAGGTCACAGCCCTGATCGGCCCCTCCGGGGGTGGCAAGTCCACCGCCGCAAAGCTGGCGGCGCGGTTTTGGGACATTGACCGGGGCCGGATCACCGTGGGCGGCGTGGATGTTGCCACGGTAGACCCGGAGAAGCTCCTGGCCGCCTACTCCATCGTGTTTCAGGATGTGACACTGTTCAACAACACGGTGATGGAGAACATCCGCATCGGCAGAAAGGACGCCACGGACGCGGAAGTTATCCAAGCGGCGAAAGAGGCCATGTGCGGGGAGTTCATCGCCAAGCTCCCCCAGGGGTATCAGACCATGATCGGAGAAAACGGCTCCACCCTCTCTGGGGGTGAGCGGCAGCGTATCTCCATCGCCCGCGCCCTTTTAAAGAACGCGCCCATCATCCTCTTGGACGAGGCCACCGCCTCCCTGGACGCCGAGAACGAGACGGAGATTCAGCAGGCTATCTCCCGGCTGGTGGCGCAAAAGACGGTGCTGATCATCGCCCACCGCATGAGGACGGTGGAGAACGCCAACAAGATCGTGGTGCTGTCCGGGGGTACGGTTGCCGAGACGGGGACGCCAGCGGAGCTGATGAAACGGAACGGGGCCTTTGCACGGATGGTTCAACTGCAAACAGAAAGTCAGAATTGGGTGTTGGCATGATACGGAATATCCTGCTTATGTGCTTGTCAATACTGCCATAATGGCATAAAAAGGTGAGAGGCAGAACATTCTGCACCCTCACCTTTTGTGTGATTCCATTTTTTTAGCCCGACACTTCCTGCCTCATTACCGCATACAGCCGCATCCGGATTAAATCGGGAGACGTACCCAAAATAAACGCAAACTCCTCACACACCATGCGCTCTGCGATTTTCAGATACCGGGCGTCTACCTGGCCCAGCTTTTTTGATGTTGCTTGCTTCAAATAGATTTCCTTCATCAGGAGCAAAGCGTCTTTCAAATCGCAGGAGATAAGTAGTTCTTGATAGTGCATAGCGAGATCTGAAGGTTTTTTGGAGTGAAAAATCTCAGGAGTTAATTGAGGGATCATCTCCAGATAGCTGGATACCGCCTTACTGTCTACCAGAGGACGCATAGATACCATAGCCTCAACCGGGACATAAATCTGCTCACCACTGGTAGAAAAAACAGATCGGAGTGTGTAATAGTTGAGTCCGTCATTTTTTTGGAAAGGCGGCGTTCCAATCCCTTCGACCCGGCATACCCCTGTTCGGTTATATAAGACAGTTTCCCCTACCGCAAACATAGCGGCGTTCAATCCAGGTACCCGCCCACGGGATGAAAATTGTTCTGCCGTTTCACTTTGATGATGAGGGATCCATCGGTCTGCTCGATTTCCTCAATGATTTTATAGAGGGTTCCCCGGCGATCCATCTGAGCTTTGTAATGCTCGTATTCCTGCCGCACCTGCTCTTTGACCTCATCCAACGGGAGACCTTCTTTCAGCGTGAAGTGAAGCGTCTGCTCCAGGCATTCCGCCTTGATCCGTTTCATTGTGCAAAACCTCCATCAATATTGAGATACACTTATTTTATAGGAAATTTGCACATCTTTCAAAGGGCATAATTCACAAAAATATGCAATACGCCTATAGGGCAGAATGACCACAGCATCTTTTATCCGAATTGGCTGGCGTATAATTTTTAGTAGCTGCGGCAGTTTTACATAATTATAAATCTGTGTCAACGCCAATTTGAAATTGTAAGAAAACGCCGAAGAAATTTTGTAGTTTTT
>CANOYV010000104.1:0-4599 GCA_947571605.1 uncultured bacterium
AGACCAAGAGCGGCTACCGGGAAATCCCTATGAGTGAGCCGGTCTACCGGGCGTTTAAGCGGGTGCTGAAGAACCGGGGCAAGAAAACCACCATTACGGTGGACGGCTACACAAACTTCCTGTTTCTTACCTGTGACGGGATGCCGAAGGTGGGCCTTAATTACAATGGTATGCTTAAAAACCTTGTGAAAAAGTACAACAAGCATCACAAGGAACAGTTGCCCAACATCACCCCCCACTCCCTCCGACACCCAAATGTCAAGCCCAAGACAAAAATCCGTTGCGATTGAATACCATTCTAACGCAACGGATTTTTCAATTCAAATTCAGTGAAATATACTATAAAATCGGGATTTTATTGTTCTTCCCCTTAAAAAACCTTGTAATATCAGGCGTTTCCGCTTGTTAAACCTTAAAACCGTATGTACTTTCCCTTGTTTTTGCCCTTACGGGCTGAAACAAGGGAAAGTTTTTTTATTCCCCGTTGACCACCTTATCCAGCAGTCGGGCGGAGTTGCGTTTCGCTTCCCTCGTAGAGTGGGCGTAAATGTTCATCGTGGTACTGACATCCGAGTGCCCCAGCAGTTCCTGCACGTCCTTGGGAGCGGCCCCATTGGACAGGAGGTTGCTCGTGAAGGTGTGACGGAGCATATGGAAATGGAAGTCCGCCAACCCCTCCACCTTCTCCTTTGCCTTGCGGCACATGATGCTTACCGTACTCGGTGTCTCAATAGCCCCGTCAGGCCGGAGGCAGACAAAGGCAATCTCCTTGTACCCCTCCGGCACTTCCTCCGTCCTCGGCAGGGTGTAGACCTCGTAATAGGTACGGTCTTTCTCCCTGACCTCGGTGTAGTAGTTGAGGCGGTAGAACTCACCATAGCGCAGGCGGTTCTTGCTCTGTTCTCTCTTGGCCGCTTTGAGGATCGCCGCCAGCGTGTCGCAGAAATCCACAGTACGGACTTTCTTCCGCTTGGTGGCCCCAATCTCCGTTTTGTGCCTCGCCCCGTTGTAACGGATGCTCCGCCGCACCGTCAGATACTGCTCGTCCAGGTTGATGTCCTTCCAGGTGAGGGCGCAGACCTCGCCAATTCGCAGTCCGGTGTAATAGGCAATCTGGATGGGCAGCAGGGCCGGGTTGTCCTTCTCTTTCAGAAAGTCCTCCAGCGCCCGGAACTGCTCATAGCTGATGGTGGGCACCGTAACAGCGTCCCCCATGTCCTCGGAGAAAATGTCCGCCTCCTGCTTCCGTCCCCGCAGCTTCACATACTGCATTGGGTTGAACGTGATAAGCCGTTTGGGGAATACAGCGAAGCGGAACGAGTTTTGTAGCACCGCCGAGAATTGGAGCATATAGCCCCGGCTCATGGGCGGGGAGGTCGTGCCATCGGGATTGGTGCCGCCGTAGCTCATAAAGTCAATGAAGGCTTGCAGATGGTCGGCGGTGACGGTTTTCAGCTTCCGCTTGCCCAGGGGGTGCCGCTTGATACGGTTTACTGTCCCCTGGTAGGCCATCACTGTGCCGTTGCTCAATGTACCGGGCTTCAATTCTTCCTCCACCCACATATCCAGCATATCGCCCACGGTGATGTTTTCCGCTTTCGCCACGAACCGCTTTTCCTCGTAGTCCTCCATCGCCCTGCGGAGCAGGGCTTCCGTCTCGGACTTGCTCTCGGTGCCGGGGTATTCCTTCTGCACCCGGTTCCCGCTCTCGTCCTCAATATAGAAGCGATAGTACCACTTTTTGCCCTTTTTGCGTACAGAACCTTTTGCCATAGATAAAATACTCCTTTCTATCCGTGGCAATCGGAACTGTGACGTATGATGTGCGTTCCATCATTTCTGCCGGTTGGTGTTCAACCGGCATATTTTGTTGTCAAGGTGCCACGGATCAATTCTGCCCGTTCAGCCGTTCACGGGCCTCGCTGCTCATATCCAGCAGATCGCCTATCTTCATTTTGGTTCGCCCCTCGTCATAGATGTGCAGAAGCCCGTCCATGAACCGCTTCATGTCCTCCACCGGCGTTTCCATCTCCCGGCGGTAGACCTTTTCGATTATGGCCCCGGACTCGATGGCGTAGCGCATCAGGGACTTCTTCAGGCCCTCGTCCTCAGCGATGTGGTCTGCCTCGGCCATCGCTCTGGCAAAGTGGACACAGAACACGGAATAGAGGTCTACGATCTGACCGAGGAAGGTGGTCAAAAGCTGTTGGTGGGGTTCGCCCTGGACGTTGGCTGTCAGCTCGTCCAGATAGGCCGCTATGTGCTTCTCAATATCCATCTGGCACAGGGTCTTGGAGTTGTACTCCTTTTCATCGGATAGCCCCGTCAGCCATTCGGGGGTGGTGAGAAGCGCGTCCGCCAGTCCATTGATAATCATGGTGCGCTTGGGGTCTACCCCATCTGTTTCGTATCTTTGGATGGTGGACTTGTTTACCCCTACCCGCCTGCCCAGTTCCGGCATGGAGATATTGATCTCGTTCCTGCGCTCTTTGATGCGCTGTCCGACCTGCTTTGGGGTAAAGGCTATGTCTTTGTTCATCGGCCCAGCCTCCTTTCGAGTGTTAGTATAGCACAAGCGGATTTAATTTGCAACTCTATTTTTCAAAAAATTTTATTGAACGCCCTTAAAATGAGTTGACAAGTGGTGGCAAACTGATTATAATAAATCAGCAAGAGTTGCAAAATGAGTATATTGAAAGGAGCGTGACACCAATGATAACCATCAAAATGGGCATGACCATTGAAGAAGCCGCCGAGTGCAGCGGCATCGGGAGGAACACCATGCGGAAGCTGGTGGAGTGGAAGAAGCTGCCCGTTCTCAAAGTGGGGCGCAAGACCATCATCCGCAGCGACACACTGGAGCGGTTCATGTCGGCCAACCAGGGGCGGAACCTGTTGGTCAAGGACGATGTGCGGGGAGTGGAGTGATGGACGTCAATCGAAAGGGCGTGAGCGGAGCGAACGCCACCTCAAAGGCCTCGCCGTTTGAGAGCGAAATACACCCATCGCACAAACCTTCGGTTTGTACTCTGTGTATTTCGCCCTGCCGGGGGCCATCGCCGCTGGCGCGGCGATGCGATTTGGGACAGTCCGCCGCCCAGCGGACTGTCCCAAATCGTCTTTGCGTTCCGCTGGCGCTCCACGCACCGGCTGACACAGCCGGAGAAAGGACGGGGGTATGACACGGCACAGCTTCATTCAGATGTCGAAGCTGTCCAATGTCAAGGGGCGCATCTCCTATGTCACCAGCCCAGCCAGACAGGAGAACCTGTACGCCACCTATCACACCGCCGACGCCGCGTTCTGGACTTCCCTTGCAAGGGAAAACCAGCAGGAGTTCAAGCGGAGCGGCACCGAGGGAAAGTGCATCGAGGCACGGGAGTTCATCATCGCTCTGCCGGAGGAATTCACGGACTATGACCCCCAGCGCCTTTTGGCAGAGTTCACGGAGGAATTTCGGCGGCGGTACAATGTCGAGTGTGTGTCCGGCCTGCACCACAACAAGGCCAAGACCAATTACCACATCCACCTGATCTTCAGCGAGCGGCGGTTGCTGCCGGAGCCGGAGGTCAAAATCGCCAGCCGCAGTATGTTCTATGACGAGGCCGGAAAGCATGTCCGCACCAAGAAGGAGATCACTGGGGAGGACGGGCAGATACGCCCCGGCTGTACCGTCATCAAGAAGGGTGAGGTCTATGAGAGCCATATGTTCAGCATCAAGGACGCCCGTTTCAAGCAAGAGGGCTTTGTGGCCGAGGTCAAGGAGTTCTACACCGATCTCATCAACCGTTATGCCAGCGATCCAGAGCGCAGGCTTGCCGTCTTTGACCCTGCCAGTGTGTATCTCCCCACCAAGAAGATTGGCAAGAACAACCCTAAAGCGGAGGAGATCAAAACGGACAACGCCGCGCGGCAGGAGTGGAACCGGACGGCGGACATGGCGCTCCTGACGGGCATTTCAGAGGCAGAGATATTGGAGGTCAAGCAGACCGAGATACACGAGAAGGTGCGGCAGTCCATCCACCAGGCCGGATGGCTCCCGCACCTGTTCCGGGCCATTGTGGGCAAGGCCAGAGACTTCCTGCAAGGGCTGATCCGCCAACGGGAGATGCCGCCGAAGCCCACACTGGACATTGATATGGCGGAGTTCCGCGCTATGCGGAGCCTGATGATAAAGGTACGGGACGAGGCCAAGGGTATCAGGCACTTGCAGGACAAGGTACTGCCCGACTTAAAACGGCAGCTTGCCGATGCAACAGGTATCTTTAAGGGCAAGGAGCGCAAGGCCCTCTCGGAGCAGATCACGCAGACGGAGGATGAGATTTCCCGCAGGCTGGATGCGCTTCCTGCCATCGTACAGGCGGAGGGCTATCCGGATGTGCAGTCGTTTACGGCCACCTACCGCAAAGCCGAGGCCGTCGTGGGCAAATATAACCGGGAGCTGGCCGAGTGGGAGCAGACGGTGCAGGAGCGCCAGCGGCCCGCCAGGAGCGACCCACCCCGGTCACAGAGAAGCGTCCGGGAGCAGTTGCGGCGGTTGCAGGCTGTCAACGCCGATATGAAATTGTAAGAAAACGCCGAAGAAATTTTGTAGTTTTT
>CANOYV010000105.1:0-4399 GCA_947571605.1 uncultured bacterium
AACGAGTGGGACAGGTTCATCACCCGCGAGGAGGTTATCACCGGCCTCCCGGCCCCCACATCGTCCGACCTGGACACCTCCCTCGCCGCTGCCGACAAGACGAGTGCCCACAATCAGTTCTGGAATTGGATGGGCTGCTACTCTTGGTGTCAAGAGGTATATTCTGGAAATTCGTCGTATCGTGCGGTTCGCGGCTGGGTGTCGGCCCGCTACTGGAGCAACAGCAATGCTACGAATCGGTTCGTGCACGTCGGTTTTCGCCCCGTCCTTGAAATCCTGAACACTGACCCTCTGATCTCTGACAGTGACCGCAATCTGGGTGATAAGAACACCAACTTCACGATACAGTACAGCGTCGACGACCCCGACTCCGGCGACGTGCTAACGGCGACGGAGTCGATCGATGGCCGAACGACGAAGTCGTTCGGCCCGACGCGAAATTTTGTATATACCATTTCCGTCCCGGTCGATGAATTGTCCCTTGGGACGCATACCGTGAAGGTCGTGGTCACCGACGGCAAGGGCGGGACGGCCACCAGGACGTGGACATTTACCAGAACCAACAGCGCACCCACCATCAGCGGCGTCGATGGCAACCTGGGAGATAAAAACCTGGGCTTCACCTACGATTATACCGTCAACGACGCGGACGGCGACACCCTCACCGTGACGGAGCAGCTCAACGATGAGACCATCCGCACGATCAACAACGCCCCCAAGGGCGAGCCCCTTGGCGTGGCGATCACCTCTGAGAAGCTCTACACCCTCGACCTCAACTCCGTCAACACCATCACCATCATGGTCACGGACGGCAAGGGCGGCACCAGCTACCGGAGGCTCACCTTCAAACGCACCAACAGCGCACCGGCAATCTCCGGCCAGGATATGGCCCTGGGCCACAAGACAGGCAGCTTCGCCGAGAAGTACACCGTCACCGATATCGAGGGCGACAACGTGGTCGTCACCGAGTTCGTGGACGACGTGCAGATCAGGAGCTATCAGGCTACCCTGGGGCAAGAGGAGACCATCGAGCTCACTCGGGAGAGGTGGCTCATGCTTACCAATGGCAACCACCAGCTCCGGGTGGAGGCCGTGGACGGCAACTTCGCCACCTCGGTGCGGGTCTGGACATTCTCCAAGAAGGAGAGCGTCATCTGTTTCCAGCTCAATGAGCCGGAGGAGACGGACGAGGCCGCATCCAAGGTGCTGGTCACCCCGACATGGCATATCGAGGGCGCGGCGGCTCTGGTGGAGGCTTGTAACAACGCCTTCGACGCCGAGCCCACCTGGGAGGACATCACCCCCATGGTGGCGATTAACCGGGTCTATAACTTCACCAACAAGACCAAGACGGCGGACAAGTGGGGCGTCAACATCCGCTTCACCATCACCAAGAATGAGGGCTATGAGGGCGAAGTTTCTATTTCTGGCTTTGGAGGTGCCTACGAATGAGCAACGTGCAGTATCTGACCCCGAAGCGGTCTATCGGGGAATTGAACCGGGCGGCTCGCCGGAGCAGCTCCGCCCAGGCCGTCGCGGAGATCATGTTCGTCAAGATGGCCCAGGAGCAGCAGCTCGACGAGACAACGATCTCCGAGTACCCCGACCTCTTCACCCCGTGGGATGAAAACTGGCGGGGCAAGGCGGGCGACATCGTCCAGGACGAGGGCCAGCTCTATCGCTCCATCCACGACGTCAAGGACGCTGGCCAGAATACCAAGCCCTCGGCCACGCCCTCCATGTGGACGCGCATCGGCAACCCCCTGGAGGAGTTCCCGGAGTGGATTCAGCCTATCGGGGCGCATGACGCCTACGACCAGGGGGCGAAGGTGACCCACAACGGCAAGAGGTGGGTCTCCAGCGCAGCCTCCAACGTCTGGGAGCCGGGCGTTTACGGCTGGGAGGAATACCAGGAGCCGGAACCGGCCCAGGAAGCCCCCCAGGAAGCCCAGGACGGGCCCGGGGAGCCCGAGGGCGAGTAACCGGCCACCCACAATGAAAACGGCCCCGGAGGGCGGCGTGTGCCGCTTCTCCGGGGGCCCTATAACGCCCGCCCTCCTGCGGGGGCCGCTCCCCATTCTGGGGGCCGTCGCCGCAAGCGGGCGGGCTTAGAATTACTTCTAAGAAATCCGCTATTTTTTCTCATTTTCGCTGTCCGAGTTTCTCAAAAATTTTGTCGCGCTACATCCTTTCAGCAACGACAATACCACAACACCTATAACAAAGCTATTTGGGAATAGCAACGAGAAGCAAGGGCAGAAATTGGGCAGTTTACAAGGCCAAAATCAGGACAGAAAAATGGTAGGCCGGAGCTTCCGCTCCAGCTCCCTGCGGGTGAGGCCCTCCTCATCGGCGGAGAGGAGGCCCTGCGCCACAAGCTGCTTCAGCATTTGCAGGGCGGAGACAAAGGTGAGGTTATCGGTGAGTTCAGCTTTGGACATGGTGAGCCCCTCCTTGGTAAATGATTGATGCTTGATTTCAGAAAAACGGGGACCACCTGTTTTGCGATGGGACAGGTGATCCCCGTGGCATCCAAAATCAAAAGGTTCCCGAAAGATATTTGTTTACCTGATCTTTCGTCCGCCTGTATTCGACACTACTCCCCCAGGCGTGGGCGATTGCCTGAACCGCGGCTGGCTGGGCCGCACATGGGAGTTTCACCCCGCGAGGATCGCTCGCGCCGCCCTCCTTGCGTGATCCCCGTAGCGGGGGCTGGGACTGGACGGACGTATCCCCCGGCAGGGATCAATGCGCTTCAGCCCGCCATGGGCTGATTTCGGGACGGATGGGGACCGCTTGGCACCTTATTTGGCCGTCTTTGATGGGCACGGGTACTGCCCACAGGTGGTCTTGGCGCACCCTCCCTCGGCGCTGGGTCCTGCCGGGAACGTATTCAGGGGTCGGATATGACCAGGCGCGGCCCGGTGTTTTTCAAGGTGCGGAGGATGCCTACCGGCATCCGCGTAAAGGGGAAAACTGC
The DNA here is from genome assembly GCA_947571605.1 of uncultured bacterium. Classification (GTDB taxonomy): domain Bacteria; phylum Bacillota; class Clostridia; order Oscillospirales; family Oscillospiraceae; genus Enterenecus. The sequence goes on from CANOYV010000105.1 coordinate 2,981, forward strand.
ACGAGGATACTGTTCAGCACGATCAAATCGTTGCCCGCCAGGGTCGGTTTCAATCGCTGGAGCAGTTCTTCCTGCCTGGGGGACAGCGTATGGGCATTGGGCTGAAACCAGTCCGCCAGCGCTACGCCGCCGCCATATCGGCCTCGGACAGTCAGGATTGGGAAGGTGAGAGAGAGTGCGGTGATGTCTTTGCGTATCGTCCGCATCCCGACATCAAGTTCAGAAGCGAGTTTTGCCATGGTCGTATGCCGCTCGCTGCTTAAGATGTGAATGATGGCGTTCCGGCGCTCAAACTGATTCAACCACACTCACCTCCCGTCCCGAGGTCCATGTTCGGGAGTATAACAGCTAAATAGGAACGGACCGTTCCTATTAAAATCAAGTTTTTGGTGGAACCCGGTAATTCAGCATTTTGCAATAAAATGCAGGCTGGAATCATGCAGTTTGCACAAGTATGACTGATACGGTTGGGGCTCGCAGGGATACCTCTGTTGGTAACACGCTTGAGTTCTCTTATGTAAAGCTGCCGCATAGGGTAGACCTCCTGTTCTTCTGAAATAAGGGGAAAGCTTGATTTCAGAAGCCGGAGGCCCCCGGCAGCGGGGTGGTTTGGTTCGGCGCCTTTCCCCGCTACCCGAGGGTGATTTGCATCGGATAATGGGGAAAAATGTCGAAAATATTTGGGGCGCAGACTTCCACACGGTCTGCGCCCCAATGTCTCGAAAGGATATTAACTTTTGGCAGCCATCGTTTGGCGCTTTTTTGCTTGGTGGTAGCAACACACTGGCAAGCGCAATTCCCGTGCTGTAAATCGAATTATGTTAATCAACAACACATATTCCGAGTTGGGCAGCGGTGGAAGCAGTGGGACTTTCTATCTCTCTGTTATCAAACAAGGCAAGATGCACATTACCCTGGTCCGTAGCCTTGCGGCCGAATCACCGGCCCAGCTTATAGGCGGTGTGGTAGTCGGTGGGGGTGGTGCAGCCGGGGGAAATGGGCAGGTTCTTGCCCTAGCAGTACTTCACGGTGTTGGGGTCCAGGCCAGGGGGGCGGCATCCCGCTCGGGGTGGTTCAGCTTGATGACGGGCACCACGCCGATGTTGGAAATGGCCTCGTTGATGTTCATAGTGATCCTCCTCACACGCCGGAATAGGCGGAAAACCCTGCGTCAATGGGCAGCACCACGCCGGTGATAGCGGAGGCAGCCTTGTCATCACACAGGAAGAACACACCGCCCAGCAGTTCTTCGCTGTCCACGAAGCGCCCCATGGGAGTGCCATTCAAAATCTTGGCGGAGCGGGCGGTGGGGGTGCCATCCGGGCTGAACAGCAGGGCGCGGTTCTGATTGGACACCAGAAATCCCGGTGCTATGGAGTTTCAGCGTATTCCTGACTTGGCAAAGTGCGTGGCCAGCCA
>CANOYV010000106.1:0-4301 GCA_947571605.1 uncultured bacterium
GCCACGTCCTGCCCAACTGCATCCGCATCGCCGGTGAGCATGACCGTCTGGCGAATACCGGCGGCTTTCAGCGTCTTAATGGCAGCGGGCGCGTCTGCCTTGATTTCATCCGCAATCACAATACACCCTGCGTATCTTCCATCAAAGGCCACATAGACCACAGTACCAATAGCGTTGGAGGCCGTATAGGGAATATGCTCCCGCTCCATCAGCTTGGCATTTCCGGCCAGCACCGTCATACCATCAATCACCGCCTGGACACCATGCCCCGCGATCTCCTGCACATCGGTAATACGGCTGTTGTCAATTTTCTTGCCATAGGCTTTTTGGATGGACAGCGAGATCGGATGATTGGAGTAGTCCTCCGCATACGCCGCCAGTTCCAGAAGTTCCTCGTCCGTCATGCCATTTGCTTGAATTTCTGTGACGGCAAAGGAGCCTTTTGTCAAAGTGCCGGTCTTATCGAACACAACGGTTTCCGTGTAGGCCAGTGCCTCCAGATAATTGCTGCCCTTGACGAGTACGCCGATTTTGGACGCGCCGCCGATGCCACCGAAGAAACTGAGCGGAATGGAGATCACCAGCGCACAGGGGCAGGAAATCACCAGGAAGGTCAGCGCCCGGTAAATCCAAATACTGAACGCCTGTCCCGTTACCAGCGGCGGCAGGACTGCCAGAGCGAGGGCGGCGAATACCACCACCGGCGTATAGTACCGGGCAAAGCGGGTGATGAAGTTTTCCATGCGGCCCTTTTTGTCGCTGGCGTTCTCAACAAGGTCAAGGATTTTGGCTACGGTGGATTCTCCAAATTCCTTGGTGGTCTGGATGGTTAAAATGCCGGTCTGATTGATGCACCCGCTGATAACCTCCATGCCTGCCTCCACCTCACGGGGCATGGATTCTCCCGTCAGAGCAGAAGTGTCCAGCGTGGAACTGCCCTTAATGATCTTGCCGTCCAGTGGAACACGCTCACCGGGCTTTACAATGATGGTGTCACCGATCTGCACGTCCTCCGGGTCTACTTGGATCAGCTTGCCGTCTTTCTCAATGTTGGCGTAGTCCGGGCGAATATCCATCAGGCTGGTGATGGAGCGGCGAGACTTGGAAACAGCATAGGACTGGAACCACTCGCCCACCTGATAGAACAGCATAACGGCCACGCCCTCGGAGTGTTCACCCAGAATCAGTGCGCCAACTGTTGCGATAGTCATAAGGAAATTCTCGTCAAACACCTGACCATGCAGGATGTTGGTGATGGCTTTCCAGACAATATCCCAGCCGATCACCGCATAGCAGACGAGGTAGACCCCCAGCTCCGCCCAGCCCTCCAGATGGAGCAGGCCACCGGCGGCGAACAGCACCGCCGCCACGATAATACGGACCAACAAATGCTTTTGTTTTTTTGTCATGTTGATACTCTCCTTTCCGCAAGAACACCGGCCACCCAAGGGTAGCCGGTGCTTTTGCACAGTTACGCTTTGACCGTCACATCCGGCTCGATCTTCTTGATGAGTGCCTTGGCCTCGGCCAGCACGCTGTCAAACTTCTCGTCCGGGGCCTCCAGCACCATCTTCTGGCCCAGGAAGTTGACGGTTACACTGGTAACGCCGTCGATCTTCTGGACGGCGTTCTGGATTTTGTCGGCGCAGTGGCCGCAGTCCAGGTCAATGAGCTTAATGGTCTTTTTCATAGCGTTAAGTTCCTTTCTTTGTTGAAATATGTGGTTTGTGGTTGGTTAGACATGGCCGAACGATTAAAAACCTGTTTAATCGTTTCGCTTTGCAGTATAGCCGCCAGCCCCCGTAAAGTCAATGCTTTTTGGCCCGATATTCCTCTTTGGAGCGCAAAACCTCCTGATTGGATTTCTCCCGGAAAACAAAAACCATTTGGATAAAAAATGCTCCACAATGGAGCGGACAGCGGAGGTGAAAACCGTTTATAATAGCCCTCGGTCAATGCCATTCCCCTACCGGGGATGGGTATTGATACAAAACATAAGAAAGAAGGGATTATTTTGCGTAAGGAGCAATTTGACATCACAGGCATGACTTGCTCCGCTTGTTCAGCCAGGGTAGAAAAAAGTGTTGCCAAGCTCCCCGGCATCCAGGAGGTGTCTGTCAATCTGCTGAAAAACAGCATGGTGGCATCCTATGACGAAGCTGCACTTGACACGGGGCAGATCATCCAGGCGGTGGAAAAGGCTGGGTACGGAGCGATCCCCAAGGCTGGGCAGAACAAGCCCGCTGTCGAGCGAACAGCCGCTTCTGTCCCTGCTGGTAAACCGGCGGTCAGCACCGCCCAAGCGGAGTACAAACAAATGAAGGGCCGACTATTGCTGTCCGCCATCTTCACCATTCCCCTGTTTTACATCTCAATGGGCCACATGATGGGGTGGCCGCTACCCAGCGGTCTGCTGGGAATGGAGAACGCCATCACCTTTGCGTTCACCCAATTCCTGCTGCTCATTCCCGTGGTGTTCGTCAATGCGAAATACTACCGCATGGGCTTCAAGACCTTGTTCCACGGTTCGCCTAACATGGATTCTCTTATCGCAATCGGCTCCGGCGCGGCCATTGTCTACGGTATCTATGCCATTTTCAAGATCAGTATTGGCTTCGGGCATGGCGATATGGAAACCGTACACAGCTTTATGATGGACTTGTACTTTGAATCTGCCGGGATGATCTTGACCCTTATCACGCTGGGCAAAACCTTGGAGGCCCGCGCCAAGGGCAAGACCTCAGATGCCATCACCAAGCTGATGAACCTTGCGCCCAAGACGGCCACTGTGGAGCGGAACGGCATAGAACAGCAAATCCCCGTGGAACAGGTACAGCAGGGGGAAACGCTGATTGTCAAGGCCGGTGAATCCGTCCCTGTGGACGGCGTGGTGCTGGAGGGCTTTTCCTCCGTAGATGAATCGGCTTTGACCGGCGAGAGCATCCCCGTGGAGAAGCACGTTGGCGATACGGTAATTGGTGCGACCATCAATAAGACTGGCTATTTCAAAATGCAGGCCACTAAGGTGGGGGATGACACCACTCTGGCGCAGATCGTCCGGCTGGTGGACGAAGCTACCAGCTCCAAGGCCCCCATCGCAAAGCTGGCTGATAAGGTTGCTGGGGTATTCGTTCCGACTGTTATTGCTATCGCACTTGTGGCGGCGGCGGTCTGGCTGGTGCTGGGCTATGGTGTGGAGTTTGCCCTGTCCATTGGTATCTCCGTCCTGGTGATCTCCTGTCCTTGCGCCCTGGGACTGGCAACGCCCACCGCTATCATGGTGGGAACGGGTAAAGGAGCCACCAATGGCATCCTGATAAAATCGGCGGAGGCGTTGGAAACCGCCCACAACATTGATACTGTCGTGCTGGACAAGACCGGCACGATCACCCAGGGCAAGCCGGTGGTAACGGACATTTTGTGTGAAGCTGGGGCAGACCGCCTGGGACTGCTGAAAATTGCCGCCTCGCTGGAAAAGCTGTCAGAGCATCCTCTGGCGGACGCTATCACCGCCGAAGCGGGAAAGGCAAAGCTGCCGCTGTCCCCGGTTGAGGACTTCCAGCAGATTCCCGGTCAAGGCATCGTAGGCCGGGTAGACGGCGAAATGTGTCTGGCAGGCAACCGCCGCATGATGGACGCCCACAATATCACGGGCGGGGAACTGCTGCGCTCCGGGGAAACACTGGCGGCAGAGGGCAAAACACCCCTGTTCTTTGCCCGCGCCGGGAAGCTCATGGGCGTGATCGCTGTGGCCGATGTAGTCAAGCCTACCAGCGCCCAGGCTATCCAGGAATTGTCCGGCCTCGGTATTGAGGTGGTCATGCTCACCGGGGACAATGCAAAGACCGCTCAGGCCATCCAGCGGCAGGTCGGCGTAGACCGGGTAGTGGCCGAAGTGTTCCCCCAGGACAAGGAAAAGGAAATACGCCGCTTGCAGGACAGCGGCAAAAAGGTGGCGATGGTTGGGGACGGCATCAACGATGCTCCCGCGCTGGCCAGGGCCGATGTGGGTATCGCCATCGGAGCGGGAACAGATGTAGCGATAGAATCCGCCGACATTGTGCTGATGAAAAGTGATCTGCTGGATGTGTCCACGGCCATTCAGTTGAGCAAGGCCGTCATCCGCAACATCAAGCAAAACCTGTTTTGGGCCTTTATCTACAACATCATCGGCATCCCTATCGCCGCCGGTGTATTCTTCCTCTCTTTCGGCTGGAAGCTCAATCCCATGCTGGGGGCGTTCGCCATGAGTTTCAGTTCTGTATTTGTTGTGTCCAATGCACTCCGGCTGCGGTGGTTCC
>CANOYV010000107.1:0-4023 GCA_947571605.1 uncultured bacterium
TCAAACAGATGAACCGGGCGAGGACCCAGCAGGCACAGTTTCAGGAGTTGGAGGACGGCGGCGAGGAGCTGCCGTTTTAATGGGAGGAAAACTACAGAATCGGAGGTACATACTGTGAGAACATTTGCAATCCTGAACATGAAGGGCGGTGTAGGAAAAACCACCACCGCCATCAACCTGGCCTATTTGCTGGCCGCCGAGTACCGGCGCCGGGTACTGCTCATCGACGCGGACCCCCAGGCCAACGCCACCCACGCCCTGCTGCCGGATGGGGAGTGGTCCGGGCTGGCCGGGCTGCTGGGCGGCTACGCCACTGTGTACGACGAGGTGATCGTGGCCTCCGGCATCCCCAACTTGGATGTGATGCCTGCCTCAGACGAGCTGTGGGGGATTGACCTGGCGGCCTGCACCGGGGACGGGCCCCTCCACGACACGGCCAACGCCCTGCGGGACCTCCGGGACAACGCTATGGAGGACGACGCTTATGACGTGATCGTCATCGACTGTCCGCCCAATTTCTCCGCGGCCTGCGTCGCCGCCATCAACGCCGCCAACAGCATCATCATCCCGGTGCTGCCCGACGCCTTCTCTGCCGCCGGAATGGACAGCCTGGTGTATCAGATCGACGGAGTGCGGAAAATCCACCCCGACGTGCGGGTGGCCGGGTGCCTGGTTAACCAGTGGCACAAGGCGGATGTGGTGGTCGACGCCACGGCCCATCTGCGCTCCCAATCTCCGGCGCCGGTGTTCGACACGGTGATCCGCCGAACGGATAAGGTGCTGGAGGCCACATGGGCCAGGGAGTCGGTGCAGACCTGGAGCCCGTTCAGCTCGGCGGCGCGGGATTACCGAGCCTGGGTGAAGGAGCTGGTGGAAAAGGAGGGGCTGGACAATGGGTAAATTCAATCTTTCGGACCATATCCCGGCCAAGCAGCCCCAGATCCGGAACATCGAAGTGATCACCACCGAGATCCTGGACGCCAAGCGAGCGGGCGGCGAGGCCATCCTCACCATCGGCAAGGGGCTGATCGAGGCCAAGGCCCTGCTGTCACATGGGGAGTGGCTTCCGTGGCTGGAGGAGAAGATCGAGTTTTCGGAAAAGGCCGCGCAGAATTTTATGCGGCTGGCGCGGCACTACTCAAATCCGCAAACGCTTGCGGATTTGGGGTCATCCAAGGCGTTGATGTTGTTAGCCGTCCCTGAAGAAGTACGAGAGGAATTTATTTCTGTGCCGCATGAAGTAGGCGGTCAGGAAAAATCTGTGGCCGATATGTCAGCCCGCGAGCTGGCCCAGGCTATCAAAGAGCGCGACGAAGCCCTGAAGGCAGCGGAGCTGGCCAAGGCGGAGCGGAAGGCTGCGGACGAGGCCCGGAAGAAGATGTCTACCGACATGAACCTAGCCAATGAGCGGATTGCCGAGCTGAACAACCAGGTGGAGCAGTATTCCGCTGAGGCCCGCGAGGCCCAGAACGCCTCTACCCGGCTGGAGCAGGAGCTGAAGGAGCTGAAAGACCGCCCGGTAGAGGTGGCGGTGGAAGCCGACCCCGCCGCTATCGAGGCCGCCCGGAAGGAGGCGGAGGCCTCCTTCCGGGACAAGCTGGACAAGGCCGAGGACGCTCATAAAAAAGCCAAAGCTGACCTCATGGAACTTAACAGCGTCTTGCAGCGTGCCAAGCTGGAGCGGGAGCAGATGGAGGTCGAACTGCGAAAGCAGCTTGCCCAGGCGGAGAAAAGGGCGGCGCTGTCCTCCAGCGAGGACCTGGTGCTGTTCCGCGCCCTCTTCGACCAGGCCCAGGAGCTGGTGAACAGGATGAACGGGGTGCTGCTGAAGGTGCGGCCCAAGGACCCGGAAAAGGCCCGGGGGTTGGAAAAGGCCCTGCTGGCGCTGGTGGGAAAGATTCAGGAGGTGGCGGCGCAATGACGGAAGCTCAGAAAAAGGCCATCGTCGCCATCGAGGCCCAGCAGGCCAAGGAAACGGACCGTTCACCCCAGTGGATGGTGGGGGAACAGCTCAAGGACATCTGCCGGATGGAGCCGGGCAGCGCGGAGCTCATCGCCCAGGACCTGGAGAACGAGGCCATGTCCATCACCGAGGCGGAAAAAAAGATCAAGGCGTTCGCTGACGGACACAAGACGGGCAGTTTCTCCTGTGTGACCCCGGCGGAGTCGGACCGCATCCTGCGGGAGTTCTACGGCCTGCCTCCCGCCGGAGGACCCACCCCGGCCCCCGCGCCGGAAAGAACAGGGGACAAGGTGCTTCACTTGGAGGATTTCTTCTGATGGCGGCGGTAGATTACCGCCCGCTTGTCCCCCGCGAACCGCCGGAGGGCCTGCGGGAGTGGGCGCTGAAAACCTGCCGGAACGAGCTGGACCGCTCCGGCCTGGTCTACGAGATAGAGTATGTGCGAGATTATGGTTTGCTCCAGGTGCTGGACGAATGGGCCACGCCCAAGAAAATCAAAATGGTGCGGGTGACCTGCTCCTGCTGCGGAGAGAGCCTTCTGTTGGACTGGGGAAAGGACGGAAAGCACAGCTATGGGTTTATCCTTCCAGACAATGCGGAGGGCGACTGGGGCCACACTGTCACGACCGCCGGCGATGAGGTGGCGTGTCCCATCTGCGGGGAGAAGGTGCTGGTGAACAAGCGGTCGGCCATCCGGGATTATTACGTGTCGGACGAGTGCCAGGTGATGAGCGCCGACGTGATTGAGCAGGCCGGCGAGTTGGTCCTGACGGGCTGGGCGGTCCAGCGGCGGGTATACAAGTCTGGACGTGAAGGATTAGAGTTCGTGCCCGCCGAGGCGTATGTGTTCACCGCCTCGGACTGCTTTCAGCTCATGGGCTGGCGGAACGGGTACAGTGGCCAGTGTGGATACTTCATCCAATACACCAGCCGGTGGAATCAGCCCAAGGCGTGGCGTGAGCGCTGGGGGCGGCAGGAGGACATTTTCGGCCTGACCCCTGAGCTGATCGACCGGAGCTGTCTTCCCCACTGCAAACTGGATCTGTACATGAGAGCGCGTCCGGGCGCGACACATTACCCGGTGGCGTACCTGCGGCTGTACCAGTCCCACCCCAATGTGGAGGCGGTCCTGCTCCATGGATTGCCCCGGGTTCTGGACAATCTGATCGCCGCCAAAGCAGGGGTGTGGTCGTGGACGGAGAACGACCGGGGCCGCCTGGAACTGCCGGAGCTGGACTGGACCCAGACCCGGCCCGCCCAGATACTCTGCTTGACCAAGGAGGAGCTGCGCATGGCCCGGGCCCAGGGCTGGGAGCTGCTGTGCTGGGAGCTGTTCACGGCCGCCAAGACCGCCGGGGAGCTTTTGAGCGCGGAGGACATGAAAAACGCCTTCTGCCTGGGGGACGAACACCTGTCCATGCTGGTTCCGCGGGGGCAGGTGGCGAAGAGCATTCGCTATCTCCTGCGGCAGTGCGAGGTACTGGCCTGTGAGTGTGATGACGCGGGGGCGGACCCCATCCCGGACGCCCAGATTCTTGCGGACTACTGGGATATGTCGGAGCGGCTGGGCCGGGACCTGTCGGAGCCGTCGGTGAAGTACCCGGCGGACCTGATCGCCGCCCACGACCGGGCGGCAGAGCTGATGAAGCAGGAAGCAGCGGAAGATATGGCGGAGCTGTTCCGTATGCGGCGGCGCGTGCTGAGGAAGTATGCCTATGCCGCTCATGGCCTGCTGATCCGCCCTGCGGCCAGCCAGCGGGAGCTAACGGCGGAGGGAGACGCGCTGGACCATTGCGTGGGGAGCTACGGCAAACGCCACGCTGCGGGCGAGACGGCCATCTTCTTTATCCGCCGGACGGCCCGGCCCCGGGAATCCTACTACACCCTGGAGCTGGATGAAAAAAAGCTGGAGGTCCGGCAAAATCGGGGGGCGCGCAACTGCCCACGCACGCCGGAGGTGGAGGCGTTTGAGGCCGAGTGGCTGGCCTGGGTCCGGGCGGGCGCACCCAGGGACCGGGATGGCAGGCCGGTGGTCGAGGCGCAAACCGGGCGAAAGGGGA
>CANOYV010000108.1:0-3578 GCA_947571605.1 uncultured bacterium
AAAACTACATTTTTTCCTCGGCGTTTTCTTTCATTTTATCACTGGCGCTGACACCAGTCAAAGCCCCGGTCATAGCAGATTTGAAGCGCCTGGGCCTCGGTGATGTCCCATCTTACCAGCGGATAGCGGAGGTGTTCGTTTGTCTCACAGCGGTGGTCCTCGTCAGAGGCGATGCCAATGAATTGAAATATCTCATGGTCCTTTTTGAGCCGTGACAACGCTTTATTGATCTGATGTATTTTGAGCTGGCCCGTACACCAGCGCACTTGTGAGCTGGGCCAGCCATTTCCATAGGGCGGAACACCCTCCCGTTCCCGCCGCTCCAGGGCGGACAGCTTTTCCTTTGGCTGGTCGAACATCAGCCACTCAAAGCCCTTTGGATGGCGGAGAATGGTCAGCTTCAAGCCCCGTTCCCGGTATAGGTGCCGGGCCAGCCTATCCCAATGGCGGTACATCTCCGGGAACTCAAGCCCCGTGTCCGCCACCAGCACCATGTCGATGGGCATACCCCGCTCTATCATTAGCAGGAGCATGGCCGTGGAGTCCTTGCCGCCCGAGCAGGAGACAACAAATAGTGGTTTTTTCACCATTTCCACCCGCTTCCGGGCACAAAAAAGCGCCCTCATGGGCGCTTCCGCTTGGGGCTGTCTCGGCTCCTGTGGGAGCGGGGCACAGCGATCTTCTGCTGGACGGGGTACTGGAACACCTTGTACTGCTCCGGGACGTGCTTGCCGTCATAGACCTTCTGAAACGGGTCGGGACCGGCCAGCATATACCCGCGGGAAGTGAAGGTGCCGCCCTCATTGATGGCGGTGGCCTCGCCGTAGGCTTCAAAGTCAAAATAATCCCGTGCCTGTTCCGGCAGTTCCATGGCCGCCAGCTCATCTACCAGCCAAAGGCCGTATTCCTCCGCGTTCTGGACGGGGTATAGCTCGTAGCGATCCAGGTTATAGGTCAGGTTGATCAACTGCTCCGCGCTGCCAGCATATTCCCCATGCTCCACGGCGGCAATGAATTTCCCCATATCCTCCGGGTCAAGGCCCTCTAAACGGCTGGCGAGGTAGTTCAGCTCGTCGATATGGGTGTACTCGCCCAGGGCTCGCGCCACCCCTTTGATCCCGATATTGTAGTCCAGGATGACAATTTCGGAAGAAAACAGGCGGTCTATTCCGATTTCCCCCAGGGCTGCTTGCACCTGCTCCGTGGTGGCGGGGAAGGACAATGTGGTATCGGCCAGCACCCCGGCGTTGTATTTGCCCAGGTTGGCGATATGGGCGGTAAACTCGGCCATTTAGTGCTTAGATCCCCGTTTGGGGGAAATGGTCAGCTTCTCCTTTTCCTTCTGCTGGCGCTGGCGGCGTTCCTCCAGGGCCTCGTAGATGCTTTCCTCGATCTCGCGGGGCGTCATCATCACGTCCGGGAAATACTTCCGCAGGCGGTCCCCGGCCAGCACCACCTTTGTGTATTCGGGCCGCTCCTGTTTGCCGTCAACGGGCTCCTGGCCCTCGGCAGGGGGCGCGGACGGGGCGGCGGGCGCGGGCCCCTCCGGGGCCTGTCCAGGTTGTTCGGCGGCGGGCGCGTCCGATGCGTGGGCGGGCTGTGCCACGTCCGGGGACGGGGGGATGGTGGCTGCGGCGGGGGCGCTGGGCTGGGGCTGGTCAGGCTGGGCCGCCTCCTGTTTGGGCGGGTCCAGCACATTTTTGCCGTCCAGGATGTCCCGGATGGTTTTCTCGTTCAGTTTGCCCGCCTTTTCCGTCCTTTTCATGTACTCCACTCGCTCCACGGGGACTTTCGCACCCAGGTCGATCATAGTGAGCACCTCGTCCTGGTTCTCCGGCTTCAAAAAAGAAATAGCATGGGCCAGGGACAGGTTGAGGGAACCGTCGTCCACCCGGTCGCAAACGTCCTTGGTGGCCTCGGACAGCCGGACCAGCCGGTTCAGCTTACTGACGGGCATACCCATTTCCCGGGCCAGCTTTTCATCGCTGTAAAGTTCCTCGGCCTTGAAACTTCCCTTTTTGCGGCGGCCCGCCTTCTGCTTCATGCCCTCCATCTTCATCCGCAGGGAGCGGGACAGATCGTAGGTGGAGATTTTGGGCCGGTGGAGGTTTCCGTCCGCCACCAGGATTTTGGCGTCGGCGTCGGAAATTTTCTGGATGATGGTGGGGACGGGGTAGTTCAGTTCCGTGGCGATCATGTGGCGGCGCTGGCCGGAAATGATCTCCAGGGTTCCATTGTGCCCAAATCGGGCCAAAACCGGGTCTTTCACGCCGTTGAGCTCAATGGATTTTTTCAGTTCCTGATAGTCCTCGCTCTTGGTGTCCACGGAGATGGTGTTGTACTCCGATTTCACCAGATAGGAGGGGTGAAGTACGACAAAGATGGATTCGCCCTCCTGGGGGGCGGGAAAGTCCTTTTTGGCTGCCTCGTCCGGGGGCAAAAGCCGCTCTGGGAGCGTTTGGGCGATGGCAGTACCAACGGGGCCCTTGGCGGCGGGGCCGGTGACAGCGGGGGCGGGGGCTTGGGCCGGGCCCTTCTCCTGGACGGGTTTCTCCTGGCCCTGCTCCTGGGCGAGCTTCTCCAGCCGCTCAACATCGGCAATGATCTGCTGGATAAAGGGGTTGGTGTCCAGTTTGGCCGGATCGACCACCTCGCCATTCTCGATGCCGTACTCAGCGAGGGCGGCGCGAACGGCGGCGGGGTCAATGTCCGAGAAATCGTCGCCCTGGGCGGGGGGCTTGGCGTCCTGGACGGGTTTGGCCCCATCCTTGGCCTTATCGCCAGCGGCAGGGGCGGGGGCCTGGGCCGGGGCCTTCTCCTGGCCCTGGGTAGCGGCGGGCTTGGCGTCCTGGGCGGGCTTGGCCCCGTCCTTGGCCTTATCGCCAGCGGCGGGGGCCTGCGCCGGGTCCTTTTCCTGGGCGGGCTTCTCCGGGCCCTGGGCGGCGGGCTTGGTGTCCTGGGCAGGCTTGGCCCCGTCCTTGGCCTTGTCCGCAGCAGGGGCAGGGGCGTGGGTAGTCGGCTTTTCCGGCCCCTTGATGTCGGTCGTCTGCCCCTTTTCGCCCTGACCGGGGGCCGGGACCGGCTTGCCGGGGATCGGGATGCCGGGCTGGTTCTTCACCTGACGGTGATAGTTCAGCGCGGAAGGCATGGACATTTCGTACACCAGGGCGGGGATGTCCTTCACCTTCGCCAGTTCGCACGCCCTGCGGCGGCGGTAGCCGGTGACGAGCTCGTACTCGCCGTCCTCCCGCAGACGGAGCACCACCGGCTCCTTTACGCCGCCCGCCTGGATGCTGGTGACGAGGCCGCCGTAGCTCTTGTCTGGCTGCCTGCTGATTACCGCGCCGGGCAGGTCATGGATTTTCGCCAGCGGGATGATTTGGGGCTGGGGGGCTGGGGTTTTGCTGGGTTCGTTTGCCATTGAATTACCTCCATTTTGATTTATTTGCTAAAAATCACGTCTCATGACGAGACACGATTCTCAACATAAAGTTAGAATTTTTGGTTGGAAATGTGTCTCATGGTGAGCAATGCCATTAAGTTAACCAGAAATAACCAAAAAAGCAGTAATGAGAGAG
>CANOYV010000109.1:0-3377 GCA_947571605.1 uncultured bacterium
TAACGGGGGGGATTTCATTTTTATGGTGAAATCCCCCTTGACAAATGTTCTCTTGCAAAAACTGGTGAAACAGATCGGAACGAAGACTTGAGGCGGGATAAGACAACCTTTGGAATTGTTGACGCACAGAGCGTACAGAATGCGGACACAGCGAAAAGGTTATGACGCAGGGAAAAAGTATCCGGAATCAAACGCCACGTTATAGTTGATACGATGGGATTGCCCCATGCCATAGCTGTAACAACCGCCGATGTGACGAATCGGGATAGGGCCATCCAGATGATTCTCCTTAACTGGACAATCTCTCTCAAGAAGATTTTAAACAGGCTCTAAGCGCCCAGCACGAACCGTTTTACCGCGAGGGCAGCCGCGCCCTTTGCTCCACCCAAGGGATCGTAATCCATGAATTTCAGTTGATATCCCTTTTGGCTGCCACCAAAAATGTTGCGCGGAAGAATGGAGAGCAGGCGATCCCTGTTCTCTGCAACAGAAAAAATACGCCCATCGATTAGAACCGTTTCCGGACTGATGAAGTTCATCAGGTTCGCGATATTCACCCCGATGTAGCGGATGCTGTCGTTGAGGATGGATGTCACTTGAGGGTCCCCGCACACTTGGGCTTGCAGCACAGCGTCCATGTCCAGTTTTCCTCGGGCGCTGACAATCTCCTGGAGCATTGCCGCCAGACCGGCGTCCATCGCAGCTTGGCACCGCTTGAGAACGGCGTGTTCACTGGCAAGGGCATCCAAGCAGCCCTGGTTGCCGCACACGTCGCAGATGGGGCCTCCGATCTCCACGACCATGTGGCCGATTTCACCGGCACCCGCCGCTTTCCCGGTCAATATTTGGCCGCCGGACACCAGTGTGCAGGCGATGCCATAGGAGATGAAGTAGTGCAGCAACGGATCCCCATCCACCCTGCGGCTGAACAAGTCTGCACCAATGGTCCGGGCGCGTACGTTGTTTTCAATGCAGACGGGGAAAAGGAGCCGAGATTCCAGATCCTTCGCCAGATTTCTGGCAACCCAGTCCTGACGCAGGTTGTTATGCACAATTCCGGTCCCGCCATCCACGAATCCTGGCAGACATACCCCGATCCCAACGATTTTTTCCTGGGGGACGCCGCTGCGTTTCAAGAATGCCCGAACGGAGGAACTCAGGTTTTCCGCCATCTTGACATAGCTTGCCTCGGCAAAAACCTGGGACCAGCGGCGAACCACCTTCCCTCTCAGATCTGTGGCAGCCATCACGGTCTCATACGGGTTGAGCTCCACCCCCACCACATACCGGCTGTCGGTGATGAACTCCAGCAGGATCGGCGGCCTGCCCATGCCCTTGCATTCTGCTGCCTGGGGGACGCCGATTTCCCGCACTAGCCCTTGCTTCATTAACTCGACTACGTTGGAGGTGATGGTCGCGTTTGCCAGAGACAAACGCTGGGCGACACCAATACGGGAGATGGGGCTGTACCGGTAGATGGTTTGCTTGATCAAGTTACTGTTTTTTTCCTTGATAAGGGGGAGGTTTTTCCCTTTTCCGTCCATGCCGCAGTATCCCTCCTATATTATTTTTTCATTTCAAATTATATTCTTGGGACTGGTTTTACCGCAAGCTGGAATAATAGACAAAAAAATAACTACAATTTTAGGCATGAATCCAAATATATACGAAATAAATTGACAATTAAATCCGCTGTCTTATAATAAATTAACAGAAAAGCTTTTTTGAGCAGATGTGTATAACTCTGATTTAATTCAAACAAAAAAATAATCTTGCGGAGGTATTCCTATGGAACGCTCCTTTTCCCTTAAAATCCATGATCCCGGCCATGTTCTTCCCGCTGATCAGGACGGGGCGCCCCTTTTGAAAACCGTCCAGGCGGGCCAGCCCTGCTTTGCGGAAACCCTTGGCTGGCACTGTGTGGAGCAGTGGGCGGGGACGGAACGTCTGGCGGAGTACCGCGCTTTGGCCGATGAAGTGTGCAGGGATGCCGACGCCATGGCGGTTGTCGGCATCGGAGGCTCCAATCAGGGAGCCAGGGCCGTGATTGACGCTTTGGGTCGCAGGCCAGACCATCCTGAGATCATATGGGCGGGCAATACCATCTCCCCGCACAGCATGGCGGACGTATTGGAAAAGCTGAAAGAGAAGAAGAGTGTGTACGTTAACGTCATCGCCAAAAATTTTGAGACGCTGGAGCCGGGGATCGGCTTCCGCGTCCTCCGGCAGTATCTCCAGCAGACCTATGGACCCGGCTGGGAGAAGCGGGTGATTGCCACCGGCACCCGGGGCAGCCGCCTGGAAGAGCTGTGTACCCGCCACGGCTTCCGGTTCCTCCCCTTCCCCGAGGACATCGGGGGCCGCTTCACCGCGCTGTCTCCTGTGGGACTGTTCCCCATGGCGGTGGCCGGTGTGGACATCGGGACCTTGGCCCAGGGGGCGCTGGATATGGAGCGGAGACTCAAGGCGGATTGTGGAGAAGGCAATCCGGTCCTGGTATACGCCCAGGCCAGGAACAGCCTGTACGCGGCGGGCCGCCGCGTGGAGATGCTGGCCTTTTTTGAGCCGAGGCTGTTCCGGTTCTCCAAGTGGTGGGTCCAGTTGTTCGGCGAGAGCGAGGGCAAGGACGGGAAGGGGCTTTATCCCGTCGCCGCCAGCTATTCAGAGGACCTGCATTCCATCGGACAGTTTGTACAGGAGGGGACCCCCTGCCTGTTTGAAACCTTCCTCAATATCCGCGGTCGGGACGCGTCCCTCATCTTGAACCCGGACAGCGTGGACGACGGCTTTGGCTATCTGGATGGCATGGACATGGACGCGGTCAACCGTGCCGCGTATCAGGCCACTCTGGAGGCCCACAGCGCGGTGTTCCCCTGTGTGGAACTGACGGTGGACGCGCTGGACGAGTACGCCTTTGGCCAGATGTTCTATTTCTTCGAGTTCGCCTGCTATCTCTCCGGTCTGCTGCTGGGGGTCAATCCCTTTGATCAGCCGGGAGTGGAGGATTATAAAAGACGGATGTTTCAAAAGCTTGGCAAATAATAAAAGGAGGAATTTACCATGCCGCTTGTTCCAATGAAAGCCATCTTAGATGCCACGGAGCAGTACAACTACGCCCAGGGGGCGTTCAACGTGAACGCCGTGTGCCAGGCCAAGGCGGTCATTGAGGTTCACGAGATGTTCCGCTCCGCCGCCATTTTGCAGGGGGCGGACCTGGCCAACGCCTTTATGGGCGGACGGACCGATTTTGCTCAGGGGACCCTGGAGGACAAAAAGAAGGGGGCGCTGAACATCGCCAACGCGGTGAAGAAGTACGCCGACGACTCCCCCATTCCCGTGGCCCTGCACCTGGACCACGGCAAGAATCTGGACTCCTG
>CANOYV010000110.1:0-3355 GCA_947571605.1 uncultured bacterium
GGGACGCCCATTGAAAAGAATATCATGGATCTCTACGGGCTGATTTGGTTCATCGACGAGACGGTTTTGCCCGACGACCGTGAATTCCTGGCCCGGTATCTCCGCCGCCCGGAGCGCTACCCTGAGCTTGCCGAACTGGTTCGTCCCTACTGTTTCCGCACCCTCCGTATCCAGGCGGCAGATTACGCCAAGGTGCCCCGGCGGGTACTGCTGACCTATGAGTACGCCCCCTCTCCCCAGGAGCAGGCCCTCTACGACCTGCTGTACGCCTACGTCAATCAGCCTATAAAGCTGGCCTTCCCGGAGATGGATCAGTATGATCTGGCCCTGCGGCTGCTGGGACTTCACGGCTCCTCCACTGCCGCCATTTTGCAGACCATCCGGGGCGTCATCCGGCGGCTGGAGCAAATGCCCAACTCCGCCGGGGAAGTGGCCCAGTGGCGGGAGATGGAATGGGCGGCGCTGGAGGTGAAACGAGACGCCAAGGCGGCGGAGCTGCTGTGCGCCCTCAAGCTGGGTTTCGCCGCGATGAAAAAGCGGGGCGGGGCGCGGAAAGCGGTCATTTTCACCGAGAGCGTGGAAACGCAGAATATGCTTCTCCCGCTGCTGGAGAGCGAGTACAAGACCACGCTGTACCGCGGCGGCACGGACTATTCCGCCATCCAGACTTTCAAGGGGGGCGGGGAAGTGCTGCTCACCACCGACAACGGCGCCCGGGGTTTCAACTTGGAGGAGGCCGCCTTTGTGATCCATTACGACCTGCCCTACAACACCCTGAAGCTGGAGCAGCGCATCGACCGCTGCCACCGGCTGGGGCAGGAAAACGACGTCCTCTCCCTGGCATTCATCAACAAGCACAATCTTTCCGACGTGCGAAAGCTGGAGCTGGCCAGCAAGCGGACGCTGGTGTCCGGCGGGGTGTTCGGCCTCACCGACAGCGTGCTGGGCGGGTTCACCAACGACCTGAACGCGGGGTTCCGGGACGCGGAGAGCCGCCTGCGGCCCAGGACTCAGGTGGAGGCGGACTATCAGGAGACGCTCGTGCGCAACGAGGAGGAAAACCGCTGCGCCGTTTCCGCCGCCGAGGACGTGCTGTTCACCACCTTCAGCCGGGAGCTGGCACAGCGGGTCAACCTTTCTCCCAGGTACATCGACAGGCGGGCAAACGAGCTGAATGAGGCTCTTTGGCGGCTTGTAAAAATCTTCTTTTTGCGGTACAATGAGACAAATACCGACTGCGTTTTCGTGATCGACGAGGAAACGAAAACTGTCACCGCCACAGAATACGAAACTCTGCCAGTGCTGTTTTACTATTGGACGGGTAGCCGGAACCGCCCCTACCGCAGTCAGAAGCAATACGGCATGGGCGGCGGGTTCAAGCCACGGGCGGGGCAGATCACCTTTTCCAGCATCATCGGACAGGGTATTCTCCACGAAACGGAGTGCGCCAACGCCGGGACGCTGACGGTGGAGGGGGACATCGAGTCCTGCCAAATCGGTCTGTACTCCATCACTCTGACCGGCGGCGGCACACGGCGGGAAATACCTGTGCTGTGCGGCGTAATCGACAGCGGCAGGGCGCTGAGCGAGGACGAGTGCAGGGCTGTTCTGGCCCTGCCCGTGCTGGACTGCGCTGAGGACGGTTCCCGCTCTCCCCATTGGCTGAAAGGCCGCAGCGCACCCCATGAGTTGGACAAGCTGGTTCCCGCGGGCGCGCTGCTGGAGCAGGAAGCGGAAAAACTCTCCCCCGCCCAGGCAGAGGAGATGGAGCGGATGAAACTGCGCTGTAATGGCCAAAAGGCGGCGCTGGCCCGGAAACTGGACAGCTTAGAGGTCAAGGTCAAGGCCCTGGAGGCGGAGCGGGAGTCCGTCACCGGCGACCGGCTGCGGAGGCTGTCGCTGGAGAAGGAGGCCACCCGTCTGCGGCGGGAATTGATGAAGGGCCGGGAAAACCAGTTTTTTGACGCTATGCGGCTGGATCTGGAGCTGGAGGAGCAAATCAAAAAGTTTGTGGAGCAGGAAAAATTGACCGCCAAGGTCACAAGGGAATTTGTGGTTGAGGTCAGAGGAGGAACTTAAAATGGATACCATGGACGGTCTGAGCATGGACCTGGAGCGTGCGAACCTGGACAAGCTCCGCACGGTGTTCCCCGAATGCTTTGCCGAGGGCAAGCTGGACATTGACAAGCTGCTGAGCCTGTGCGGGGAGTACATCGACAACGATTTTGAAAAGTACCGCTTCGAGTGGAAGGGCAAGGCGGAGTGCCTGCGGCTGGCCCAGAAGCGCTCCGCCGGGACGCTGCGGCCCTGCCCCGGGGAGAGCGTGGACTGGGAGCACACCCGGAACCTCTACATAGAGGGGGACAACCTGGAGGTTTTGAAACTGCTCCAGACCGCCTACTACCGCAAGGTGAAGATGATCTACATCGACCCGCCCTACAACACGGGGAACGATTTCGTCTACGCCGACGATTTCGCCGACCCCCTGGCCCGGTACAGGGAAGTCACCGCCCAGACCACCAAGTCCAACCCGGAGACCATGGGCCGGTTCCACACCAACTGGCTGAACATGATGTATCCCCGGCTGCGGCTGGCGGCGAATTTACTGCGGGATGATGGGGTGATCTTTATCTCCATTGACGACGGGGAAGTAACAAACCTTCGGAGATTATGTGATGAAGTGTTTGGCGAAGAAAATTTTATGGCACAAATTATATGGCAGAAAGTGTATAGTCCCAGAATGGATGTGCAGGGATTTTCCACATCCCATGATTATATCCTTTGTTATGTAAAATCCAGTGTTGAGAGTATCCGCCAAGAGGCATTTAGTCAGAACTCAGCTCAATTCAATTTTGTTGATTCGTCAAATGGAAAAAAATACAGACGCAGAAGCATAAGAAAAGAAGGGAGCCATTCAACAAGAAGTGAACGTCCCAATCTTTGGTTTGCATTATCAGCGCCAGACGGAACTCAGGTGTATCCATACAAACCAGATGGTACAGAAGGGTGCTGGCGTTGGAGTATGGATACCTATATAGAAAATGAAAAACAAGGTATTGTCGAATGGGTAAAAACAGAAAATGGCTGGCAAGCCTACGCAAAACAGTATTTAGATACAGAGGCCGTAAAGCCGCCGGAAACATTATGGCTACATCAAGAAGTTGGTCACAATCATTCGGCGGCTGAAAGTATAAAAAAGCTTCTTGATGGAAAGGTGTTTGATAGTCCTAAACCCGTTGAATTGATTATGAAAATAATAAAATTAGCAACATATTCCGATACAAATGACATCATCCTCGACTTCTTCTCCGGCTCCGCCACCACTGCCCACGCCGTCATGCAGCTCAACGCCGAG
>CANOYV010000111.1:0-3184 GCA_947571605.1 uncultured bacterium
CTCCAACCCTCCTCTATCTATTTGGATATTGTCCTCGACGTTCCGCCCTTGGGGGCGGGGCCTCCCCGTCCCCCAAGAGCTTTTTGGACCGCCGAGACAACAAAAGCGGCGCAGGGCATGGTAGTCCCTACACCGCATAATAACACACAGACGCTATTCCCCTCTTGAAAACGAACAGGTAAAAGGGTATAATAACGCTGGGTGCAGATAAATCTGCTGTGTGGGGGGATGGCGCCCCTGCACAGGGCCTTTGGGGGGGTTGCAGCCCCCCAAGGCCTGCCTTATGCTTTTGTCATCTCGCGCCTATATTATATAGTATGTCGAAAAATATTGCAAGGCTTTTTGGCACGGTTCGCACTGGTGAGCCGTGATTTTTTTGTTGCAAAACCCACCACGGGGGCGGGCGTGGCCGGATGGTGACGGCTAATCGTATGTGCATGGCAACCCCCTTATGCTGCGGCGGGGGCCCGGAGGACCTGCCGCTCCCACTTGGACATGAAAGCATTGACTTCCGGCGTCGGATCGCAGTTTCCCTTTCCATGCACCTGGATGATCTTCCTGCCCCGAACCTCCACTGTGTAGAACGGCTTGGCCAGGTTCTCGCACCGCCGCAGGAACAGGATGATGCACTCCTTCCGCGCCACGCGATTCGCATATGATCCGACACAGTGGTGTAAAGCGTTTCCCTCAGCGGCCAACTCCTCCGGGGTAGTCGGCAGAAGGAATTTCATGCCGTCTGCCTCGAAGTCCAGGCGCCCGGAGATGGCCCCCATGGCCGTCTTGAAGTCCCGGCGCATCTGGGCGTCGGCCTTGGCCTTGAGGCGGCCTTGGACCCGGTCGTGGGCCTTTTGCAGATCCTTGGGGTAGAGGACGAAGCTGTTGTCCATGTCGTAGCCCAACTGAGCGATCATTCCCAGGTAGTCGCGGTACTCGGACACGGTGGACTGCATGTTGTGATAGCGGCCCCTGCCGCCATCGGCTCGCAGCCCGGCATACTGCCCGTCCATGTATTTCATGAGCTTGTGGGCCGTCATGTGCTCCAGGATCTGATCCACGTCGCGGGTGACCTGGTTATCCAGCTGCCACCCCAGGAGCCGCTGGCGGTCCTTCAGCCCGGCATAGCCTTGGAATACCTCCAGCGTGCCCATGTCCGGGTCCAGCCCCCGCAGGAAGGGGACGTCCTCCGCCTCGACCTGGAGAATCCGATGGGTGCGGTGCTGGGACTCGTCCAACGTATCGGCGTAGCCGCAGCGGTAGGCGAGATCGGCCGCCAGACTGAAGAAGCCGGTTTTAACCAGGTGCTCCAGCCGGGGGTGCTCCAGGTACGCCCGCAGGAACGGCCAGAGCTGTATGGGCTCGTGGAAATGTTCATAGAACGCCGTGACAGGGCAGTACTCCCAGGGCGTCCCCGCCAGTGTCTTCGGCAGGTTCCGACAGTACACATGGCCGCAGGTGACGGCCTCGAAGTTGTCGTTGCAGGGATAGAAGATGGGCCGGTCCCCGGGCATCCAATGGGTCAGCGTGCCCCTGTTGTAAGAATAGTAGTACGGCTCGACCGCCGCCTTGCCGTCCGGGCCGAGCCGGATGAATACGCGGGCGTTCTCGTATATCCGCTCCGTGGGCGCCAGATGGTCGCGGTCATAGTCGTGCCAGACCTTCATGATCCGGGCCACGACCTCATTGCCGCTGATCCGCTCAATGACCTGGACGGTATCGCGGTCATAGTGGCGCCCCATCTTCCCAGCGGACTTGACCGTCAGCTCCCGCTTGCAATGGGGACACGTAATTTTGCTGTTGTGTGCCGCGCTGGGCAGCGTGGCCTCCTTCCCGCAGGACGTGCAGATCCCGGTCACGGGACGCCGCACCGACGTGTGCCCGCAACGTAAGTACGCCGGCATGACCTCGCGCCGTACCCAGTCCTCCAGGCTCCGGGGAAGGGCGTGGAGGGGGCGCATACGGTCAATAGTCCGCCTCTCCCGCCTGCATTGACGCTCCTGGCGGCGCTTGTCCAGGATGGCCTGCTGGGCGAGGGTCAGCGCGGCCATGCCGCCGTGGTCATGGTCACGGAAGAAATCGCATACCCGCTGTTCGTCTTGGACGGAGTAGAACGCACACATCCTGGTGAAGGAATAGTCCTCGCCCAGGTTCTCGAACGTGGCCTCGCGCCAATGGGTGGAGCCGGCCTCCCTCCGGGCCAGGGTGATATGATCCTCGCCCGCCTGGAACATGGTCCATATAGGCGTGGAATCGCCGGACGCGGCCCGCTCCCGGTCGTAGATGTACAGTACCAGCGTCCGGCGGTGGCCGATAATCCTGACGGCGGTGCGGACGATGTAGTCCACCTGCGGGGCATGGAGTAGCCCATGCCCCGGCGGGATGGCGGGGGCAGGATTGTCAGCGGTAAACTTTCGCAGGGCTTTTTTGTCCAGCATTTCCACCCCTCCTTACATCAAGCTGATTTGTTCCATGTCAGTGTTTGTCGGCTTCGCGGCTTTGGGCTTCGCCGCAGGGGCCGTGTTCTTGTCTGCCTTTCCCTTGGCCGTCTTACGGGAAGCGGAAGCGGGCACATAGGGTTTCGGTACGAATTTCTCGTCATCTTTGTGATCCTCCTCTGCATCGGGGTCCTTGAAATAGTCCTCGGCCCACTGAAAACACAGGCCGTCAGGGACGTCCAGGCCATACACGCCGGTGCGCTGGACGCCGTTGTCCTTCATCTCCTGCTCGGCGTACTTTTGGGCCTGACGGTTGATGTACTGGAAGCAGTGAATCATGGACTTGGCAGGGTCCATGACCAGCATGGCGAAGGCAGCGTCCTTTCTGCACAGTCCTTGGATATGACCAGCCACGGCCTCCTTCATGTTGCGCCGGGTCAGGCGCTCCGTGTCGGCGGCGACGCGCTCCGCCGCTGCCGCCAGCAGTTCGGCGCCGTTCATGGCAGCGATGCGGTCGAGTGCGGCCTGCCGGGCCGCTCTCTTCTCGGCCTGCTTGGCCTCCCACTCGGCTTTCCGCTTGGCCTCGGCGGCTTCGTGGGCCTTGCGCTTGGCGTCGTCGTTCGCGGCGGGGGCGGCGTCCTCCACGGCCAGCTTGACCTCGGGCGGCGGAGGGGTGTGGGCCGATGGTTCGGGCGGCTGCTCCGGGGCCGGAGCAGGCTCGGGCTGGGGCGGGACCGGCTCAGGTGGAGCCG
>CANOYV010000112.1:0-3105 GCA_947571605.1 uncultured bacterium
TTCCTATTATCTCCCACTCCGCCATTTTTGTCAAAAGATTTTAAACAGGCTCTTAGAAAGATCGCGGTCAGCCACGCCAAAACGGCACAACAGTATATTGTCCGCCCGGATGGAAGCTGCAACCACATTGCGGCCTTTGACCAGGAGACCGGGGAATTTTTGAATAGCCCCGGGGGGCAGGGCTTTGGCGTGGGTTCTTCTTGGAGCCGTGGACAGTCCTGGGCCGTATATGGCTTTGCCCGAAGCTACCACCATACGGGGGACAAAGCGTTCTTGGATACTGCGAAGCAGTGTGCTCATTATTGCATCGCAAACATGGCGGTGAGCGATTGGCTGCCTGTGGTGGACTACCGCGCCCCAGCAGAACCGGTCAAATACGATTCTACAGCCGCCATGATCACCGTCTGCGGCTTGCTGGAGATCGCCAGCCATGTTGACGAGAACGAGGCCCGATTCTACACTGAAGCGGCCTACCGCATCCTGCGGGCCTGCGACGAGAAGTTTGCCAACTGGGACCCGGAGAAGGACTCCATCGTGGATGGCGGTACGTTCTTCTACCATGATCCAACTGGACAAAATACCGAGATTCCGATTATTTATGCGGACTACTATTTCATCGAAGCCATTCTGCGTCTGAAGGGAAAAGCGTTGTTTGAATGGTAAGTTGGAAAAGCCCAATTGGGCTTTTCCCGGCCCATGGGCCGGGAAAAGGGATTAAACACGAGAGGAGAACCACAATGGAACAACAATATAACCGTGCGAAATGGTGGCAGCTTGGGTTCTTTGTTCTTAACAACACTGCCTCTAACGTCTACTTGCTGATCATGACGTTTGTAAATCTTTATGCGGGCAACGTGGCCGGTCTGGCTGTGCTGTTCGTATCCAACGTTATGATGGCCGCCCGATTCTGGGACGGCGTCACCGATCCCATCATTGGCTTTGTGGTGGACAAAACCAACGGCAAGTTCGGAAAATTTCGACCCTTCATGCTGCTGGGAAATCTCATAATGCTGGGCACCGTGATCCTGATGTTCACTACAACGCACCTGATGCCCGAGGGGTTCCGCGGGATCTATTGGGTGCTGATCTACCTGGTCTACATCATTGGCTATACGTTCCAGAACAGCGCCACCCGCGGGGGACAAACGGTGCTGACCAACGACCCCAAACAGCGCCCCATGTTCGCCCGTATTGACGGCTTCGTCAACGCCGCCCTCCAGACCGGTCTTGTTGTCTACATGACCAGCTATCTGACCAGCAAGCATGGCGGCTTCACCAGCGGACTGTTTAAAGAAGCCATCCTCACCCTGGGACCTGTCTCTCTGATATTCACTATTCTGGCCATCATCGGGATTTGGGAAAAGGACCAGGCGGAGAATTACGCCAAGCTGGGCGCAAAGGCATCTTACGGCTTCAAAGACATTTTCCGCATCATCAAAAACAACCGGGCCATTCAAATGCTGGTGGTGGCCGCCTCCACAGATAAGCTGGCCACTCAGATCAGAGGCAACTCTGTGGTAGGCATTATGCTATACGGCATCATCATCGGCAACTACGCCATGCTGAGCAAAATGTCCATGATCGTGCTGGTACCCAACCTCATCCTCATCACCTTGGGAACTGGCTTCGCGGCTCGGATGTCGTCCAAAAAGGCTACTGTGGTCTTCACATGGATCAGTATTATCTTCACCGCGCTGCTGGGTTCGCTGCTAATCTTCGGTGACCCCTCTCAGATTTCTCTGGAGCATATTGGTTTCATGACCATTGCTTATATTGCTTGCTATATCCTGGCCACCGGTTCCGGGCAGGTCACCATGAACCTGGCTACCCCCATGATCGCCGACTGCGCCGACTACGAGCTCTATCAGTCTGGCAGCTATGCCCCCGCCCTGATGGGAACAGTGTTTGGATTCTTTGACAAGGTGGTATCCTCCTTCTCCGCCACAGTGGTGGGCTGGTGTGTAGTTGCCATCGGCTTTAAGGATCGATTCCCCACGGTGGAAGATCCTCTGACCTCCGCGATGTTCGGGATTACCATGTTCATGTTCATCGGCGTTCCCATCATCGGCTGGGTCTGCTCTTTGCTGGCCATGAAGTTCTATCCGCTGGATAAGGAAAAAATGGTCGAGGTGCAGGCGAAAATCGCCGCCGTCAAGGCGGAAAACGCGGTGAAGTAATTGATCTTGACACCTTGGCCCTGCGGGGATAGAATGATGGAGGTACATACAACATGATCAAGTTTAGTTTGACTGGTAAAGTAGCGCTGGTCACCGGCGCGTCCTACGGAATCGGCTTCGCCATCGCCAGCGCCATGGCGGAAGCGGGGGCCACCATCGTGTTCAACGACATTAAGCAGGAACTGGTGGATAAGGGGCTGGCCGCATATGCCGAGAAGGGCATCAAGGCCCACGGCTATGTCTGCGACGTGACCAATGAGGAGGCAGTGAACGAGACCGTATCCAAAATTGAGGCCGAGGTGGGCGTCATCGACATCCTGGTGAACAATGCCGGCATCATCAAGCGCATCCCCATGGTGGAGATGTCTGCCAAGGATTTCCGCCAGGTCATCGACGTGGACCTGAACGCCCCCTTCATCGTGTCCAAGGCCGTCATCCCCTCCATGATCCGCAAGGGCGGCGGCAAGATCATCAACATCTGCTCCATGATGAGCGAGCTGGGCCGGGAGACCGTGTCGGCCTACGCTGCGGCCAAGGGCGGCCTGAAGATGCTGACGAAGAACATCGCCAGCGAGTACGGCCAGTACAACATCCAGTGCAACGGCATCGGCCC
Source organism: uncultured bacterium (assembly GCA_947571605.1). Classification (GTDB taxonomy): domain Bacteria; phylum Bacillota; class Clostridia; order Oscillospirales; family Oscillospiraceae; genus Enterenecus. Next base: position 2,791 of record CANOYV010000112.1, read on the forward strand.
AGGCTACATCGCTACCCCCCAGACCGCGCCTCTGCGGGAGGTCCAGCCCGACGGCTCCAAGCACCCCTTCGACCAGTTTATCCTGGCCAAGACCCCCGCTAACCGCTGGGGTGAGGCCGCAGACCTGGGCGGGCCTGCCGTGTTCCTGGCCTCCGAGGCCAGCGACTTCGTGAACGGCCACATCCTCTATGTGGACGGCGGCATCCTGGCCTACATCGGCAAGCAGCCCTCTTGAAAATTGGCGCGGGCGGCTGTCCCACCGGACAGCCGCCCGCCGGGAAAATGGAGTAATGGGTATGAAAATAGCGCTCATAA
>CANOYV010000113.1:0-3005 GCA_947571605.1 uncultured bacterium
CGCCCCCGCCGAAGCTGGAGCGGACACAGGAACAGCGCCCCCGCCAGAAAGGAAAACGCCGCGCACAAAAAACACGAAGATAGGAGTTGACCCTATGGAAAAAATGACCGGGCAGACGCCCCTGCGGGAAATTGAGATTTTCGGTATTCCCGCCCTGTTCACGGATCAGGACATCCCGCCCGACGAGCAAAGCCCTGATATGTTCTACTATGAGCTGGTGAGCGCCGATGGCAGCGCGGCCCTTTTGGGGACGGTACTGACCTTGATCCCTGTGGAAATCCCGGAGAGCGGCGAACGGGACGTTTACGACAGCGACCTTATGCTGGACACCGTGGGGGAGCTGCTGACCCCGGAGGAATTTGCGGAAAAGTACCTCTCCCCGGTGAACGGCCCCGACCTGGACGAACGCTATGGAAAAGAAGATTGATATTATTCCGTTTTTGGCGGGAATTGTGGAGGAAAACACCCAACACTATCAATCGGATTTTGCCTATGACGAAAAGCGCCTGCAAGCCGCCATGCTGGAAATCAGCCAGGAAGATCGTACATTTCTCTGGATGAGCCGCCCCTGCGGGACACTGTGCGTCCCGGAACGGGAGGCATTTATCAAGGAAAGCACAGCACACATCGCCTGGACGCATTACGACTATGACGCGGAGCATATCAAGGCGTACCGTGTCATCGTTGAACCTGGACGGGAGGGCGCATCTGTGCTGGGCCAAGTTAAGCCCCTGCGATATGGAGAGCAGGTAGAGCGTGTGAAGCGGAACGCCGTCCACGCTGAAATGGTAGAACTGACCTTTGCGGACGGCACAGAGCTTGAACTGCCCTATGCAGCATATTCTGGGCACTTTCACAGTCTGATTAACGACCACGGGCGTATTGAACGCATCCACTATAAACCCGGAAATGAGCTGGAGCTGGACTGTGTTCTCCAGAAAGAGCGCATCGCCTCTGCCGTCAGAAAGAGGACGCCCCGTAAGAAGAAACCGGCTGTAAGGTAGCACCCACAGCGGACAGCGCCGCCGAAAGGCGGTGCTGTCCGAGCAAGTATGTCATTTGGTAGCACACCAAATGACCCTTGTTAGGGGGCACAGCCCCCTTAAAACCCCCGCCTACGAAAATACGTCTCACGGTGAGACGTATTTTTCAGCGCACAATTTATGGAAATGCGTCTCACCGTGAGACGCATTATCCGGCACCAACAAGGAGGCGAATATGGAAAGCAATAACCGAATGGGAGAAATCACCGGCAATCTCAAAAGAGATATGAAAGACCTGTTATCCGAGAGCGCCAACATTGTGACCGGCTTTTTCAAGCGCGGACTCTGTACTGTGCGGGCTGTGGCCGATAAATGGAAAACGTTCGCACAGAGCGTTTCCAGTGCGGCGGACGAGTTGATGAAGCCGCCGTTTATTGAGGGGCCGGAGGCCCCGGCTGCCAATCTCCACCCTGCCGCTGAACCTGTTGTTACTGTCACGGAGAGCAGAGATCGGGATTTTCCCGGTGGAAAGCGCATGACCCTATCAGAAGCAAACGAGTATATCCGCCAGATGGACACGCGCCGTCATGAGACGCAGAGTACACCACACATGGTCAAAGTCAAAATCGACTATATGTGGGGCGATACCAGTGACCGCTATTGGCTCCCGCTGGAAATCGGATCGGGCCGGGGCGGGCTGCTGGAACAGATGGAACAGCGGCTAACCTACTACCGCACTGACCCGCAACGCATCATGCAGGAGTTTGATTTTTCAAAGGTAGACGTACAGTACCAGGAGTTTTACCGCACATCATTTTTGCCGTTCGTGCAGACGAGCATCGAGGATCTGCACAGTAATCTGCTGCCTTATTTCCGCAATCATTGTAACATCACCGAGCTGAAGCAGAAAGCGGAGGCCCTAATCCCCGGTATGGGTGAGGGACGGCAGGCACAGTTTAAGGTAAAATTGGAGGAACAGGTTGCCGCCCTACGGCAACAGGTGAACAGCGGGGAAATGAAGCAAATGCCCCAGCAGGTGCAGCTCAAACAGAACTCGCCCCAGCGAGCCACACAAGATAAACCCCCGCAGGCCCGACAATCTGTCAAAGTACGGCTGGAGCAAATCAAGGCGAAGCAGGGCACACAGGCCAGACAGCCGGACAGAACGAATCATACTCCCAGCCGTCCGAAGCTGAAATAGGAGGCTGTAAAATGCGTCTCACCGTGAGACACATTTTTTACTGCCCGACGAAAGGAAGATGCCATGAGAAAACGGAACCGCCATGTAAGTGTGTGGATGAACGAGCAGGAGTACCGGCACCTGAAGAAGCAGGCAGAGCTTGCGGGGCTGGGCATAGACCCATTTATCCGCGCACTCACCGCTGGCGTACAACTGCGCCCCCGCCCACCCGACACCTACGCCGCCCTGCTCCGGGAGTTGTCGGCTATCGGCAATAATGTGAATCAGATCGCATATTGGGCCAACGCCACCAAGGGCATCGGGAAAGCGGAGATCGCAGAAGCCGCCGCTTTAGTCCGGCAGGCGTGGCGCATGGTAAAGGAGACGCTGTAAGTGGCCTACGACAAAATCATTACCCTGCATGGGCGTATGGATCACTGTCTCGACTATGTGCTGAACGAGGAAAAGACCGGCCTCGCTACTGCGCTGGCCTATGTGGAGAACCCAGCCAAAACCCATCGACTTGTCACAGGAATCAACTGCGAAGTGGAAACCGCCCTGTCGGATATGCGGGCCACCAAGCGGCGCTGGGACAAAACAGGCGGCGTCCTGGGCTACCACATCATCCATTCCTATGCCCCCGGCGAGGTAACGCCGGACGAGGCCCACGCCGCCGGGGTGGAGTTTGCCCAGCGTCTGCTGGGGGACAAATACGAGGTTGTTGTGGCGACCCATGTTGACCGGGCGCACCTGCACTGCCACATCGTTTTTAATTCCGTTTCCTTTATGGACGGGAAGAAGTATCGCAGCGATTTCCAGAGCTATTTTGGGGATTTGCGCGG
>CANOYV010000114.1:0-3001 GCA_947571605.1 uncultured bacterium
ATTTTTGCGGGCGTCCCGCTCAGTTTTCGTCAACTGGGCCAGCAGTTCCGGGGGGATTTGGGAGATAATACCCTCCAGCTTTTTCTGCTCCCGGTTCAGTTGATACAGCTTGTAGTTGGCTTCCTCCAACTCCTGTTTGTAGTCCTGGTTGGCTCGCCATGCCGTGGCCCTGCCCTCCGTCACATAGGCCAACTCCCGTTCCAGGTCTGCGATCTGCTTGTCCGTGCTGGCGACCTGGGCCTTTAGCTGGGTCATTTCCGGGGCATACCTGCCGAGAAGGGCGATGGCTTCCTCCTTTTTCCTGCCGCTGTTCAGAACGCCGATACTGTTGATAGCCTGACAAATCTCGTCATAATGCTTGTATAGCTCCGCCGTCAGCTTAAACATATAGGGCGGGACGTGCTTGCGGTGGGTCAGCTTTTTGGGCAACCCACGGGACAGGTCTGGATACCGCTGGCGCATATGCTCATAGAACCTGTCCTGCCATTTCACAAGGCCCTGCGGCCCGCCGATCACGTCCTTGGAGGACAAGCGGCCCTTGGCGGTGATGGGGACAAAACAAAGGTGCATATGGGGAGTAGCCTCGTCCATATGCACCACGGCGGAGATGATATTCTCTTCTCCAAAATTGTCTTCACAGAATTGATAGGCGTGGCTGAAATACGCCCGCTGTTCCTCCTGGCTCTTTGCCTTCAGCCAGTCAGGAGTGCCGCCCACAAAGCAGTCCTGAAGCACCACGCTGTCCTTGCGCCGCCGTGCCCCGGCCTGTTCGATACGGGCCAGCGCCGCTTCCCGGTAGGGGCCTGGGGGCTGGACGATGTGGTAATTCAGGCCGGTGCGCTCCCGGTCGATGTCGGGGTTGCTCTTGTATTCCTCTTTCTGCCGTTCGTGGTGCTTGTTGATACGGCCCACCGAGGGCAGCTTCCGTTTTTCTATCCGCATGATTGCGTAATTCGCCATAGCGACCTCCTTTGAGGAAGGATGTAAGAAGTCACATTGTCCCGTAGAAGCGGGCGGTATCTCCCATCCCTCCGTCTGTATTTGGAACGGACGTGTTCAAGACCGGCGGGGTCAGGTACACAACATTTGCGCCCGCAAAAAGATACCACCATGCTTTGTTCGCTCCCGCTCTCAAAGTATAGCGGTATCTGGCGGTGGCTGTGCTTTTCGCCCCGGCTCGCAGCACAACCGCCGCCGCAGGCGCAAGTGTTGTGTAACCCACTACACCTTGCAAGCAAGGTGGTGGGCCAGAGGGCTTCCCTCTGGACTCCCTGACCAACGTATTACAGACCGTCCCCATCCGGCATCGACCACAGCCACACAGCCCCGGCCTTGACGGAGCGGACGCCCAAAAGCTGCTTCGCCTTTTTCGCCGTACTCTCCCCAACGCCCGCCGCCCTCAGCTTCTCCATGACCTCCCGCTGGGGCTTCGGCCCGTCCGAGAGAAGCTGACTTATTACCTCCTTGGCCTGCCGCATTTGGGTGTCAGGCCGGCCCAGGTTGGCGAACACGTTGCCCAGCACTTCATCCGCTGTCCTGGCGGTTTCCTCAAGCCACTGGACAGCGCCGCCACCTACTGAAAAGACGATGGCGCTGCCGGTAGGCCCCACGTTACACTTCACCTGGGCCATGATACGCTCGTCCGGGTGTTCCCGGTCTGTCCGGGCCACCAGCAGGACGCTCCGGGCAGCGCCCACAATGTCCACGGAGCCGACGGCCCGGTTGATGGCCTTTTGCCCGATGGCCTTGTTCATGTGGTGGACGATGAGGACGGCGCACCGCTGTTCCCTGGCGATCTCGATGAGAGGGCGGAACTGCCGCCGCACCTCGTTGGCGGCGTTGATACCTGTTTCCTCCCCGATGTAAGCGGAGAGGGGGTCGAGGACGACAAGCCTTGCGCCCGTCTGCCTGACGGCTTGTATCAGCCGTTCATCGGAAAAGGAGAGATACCGCTCCTTCTCGCTGATGAACAGCAGGCGCTCCGGGTCGCCCCCGGCGCTGATGAACCGGGGGACGATGGTATCATCGGCGTCGTCCTCGCTGGATTGGTAGATGATGTTGATGGGGGGCTGGCCTGTGCCGTCCGTGAAGGGCATGGGCTGGCCCTGGCTCAGCATGGCGGCGAGGTTGAGGACAAAGGTGCTTTTGCCGTCCCCGGCGTCCCCCTGCACCACCGTGATCTTGCCAAAGGGGATGTAGGGATACCACAGCCATTCGATCTCCCGTACCTTGACCTCGCTGGCCTTTGTGATTTCGATTTCTGTCATGTGACCGCTCCTTCCATTGGTTTGATTATGGCATAAAAATAGGGCTGGGAGTTACCCGGCCCTATGTACGCAGCGATATAATGTGACTTCTTACATCCTTCCTTTGCCGCCAAAAGTATGTTGAAATTTTTGGAGGGTGCTGGTATAATGACGATAGTAAAACTAACCGACAAATCGGAATTTGGAGGCCTCTATGAAAGACATATCTCTATGTATTATGACCAGAGAGCTTTGCCACGAATTATATAAAGGTTGGGAGAATGATCCTGACATATATATGGACATGGATTTGTTTGAGCCTTACCAATATAATGAGAACGCAGTAAACAGATATTTTGACTCCAAGCAGGATTCCTCCCGTGTCCTTTTTGCAATTATGAAAGATGACAAACCAATAGGAGAGATTCAACTAAAGCAAATCAATTACAAGAGCAAAGAATGCACATTAAGTATTCATATGCAAAATGACGACGTAAAAGGGCATGGATATGGATCCTGTGCAGAACGGTTAATTTTGCAGTACGCTTTTAATGTTTTGGGAATGGTCGCAGTAAATGCTGATACAGTTATAAAGAATACTCGAAGCCAACACGTTCTTGAAAAAGTAGGATTTCAGTATATAAGAGAGGCGGACGGATTTAAGTATTATCGGTGTGTGTGATAAATTCCAGTTTATCGGGCAGTTATCCGCCAAATGAATAACTGCCCGCTTTGGATATTTTAACGAATAGTTT
>CANOYV010000115.1:0-2993 GCA_947571605.1 uncultured bacterium
CCGCACTGAGGACGCGGTGGAGAAATCTCCGCGGAGCAGGGAGATACCGATGGAGAGGGCATCCAGCACCTCCACAACCATCTGTCCCCGCAGGAGGCATCGCAAACCACGGAACAAATGGGGGATCGCTTTCCAAACGGTATAGGCGATCCGGAGAGGAGCGGGGAAAAAGAGGACGGAGACAGCTTTTGCCGCTGCCATGCCCACCAGCTTTTCCTCATACGTCCGGTTCAGTGCGCGGCTGCTGCTGACAGGAGGATGGAGGTTCTCCATCTCATAGGAAAACCGGCTGAATGCCAAAAGAATCTCCGTCTGGGAACCTTGATATTCCACAATGGCACACCGGGTCCGCTCATGGACGGAAGCACGGATAACCTGGGGAAGTCTCTGGAGATAGCACTCCAGCAGATCGGCCTGCTCCAGAGACATTCGGGGCTGGGCCATCTGGACCCGGATACGGCCCCGGCTTCGGTGTTTGATGATTACTTTCATTTCAACCTCCAAGGGCAAAAGACAGGGGGCCGCAGCCCCCTGTCCTGTGTATATGGGTCAGGTTTCCTCGGCGTCCGCAGTTTCCTGCTCCGTCCGCTGGGCGTTGAGGTCCTTGGCCGAGGCCAGTATGTCGGCGGCGTTCTCCTGCACAGTGGTCACGGTTTCCATGACCGATTCCTTCATCCGCAGGGCGGCGGCTGTGGCATGGGTATAGGCTTTTTTTGCGTCCCGGCTGGACAGCAGCTTCAGTCCGGCAGAGCCGAACAGGACCCCGCCCGCAAAGACAGCCAGGTTTTTGACACATTTATCACAATCCATAAAATTTCCTCCTGATTTTTTTCTTACTTGCGCTTGTACCCTGTGAGCATCACCATGACCATGCAAAAGACGGCGCCCCAGGCCCAGAACCTGTGCTGCTTCATCGGAATCACCTCCACCTGACGGAAAACCGCCGTTTTTGCTGGCGCTGCTGGTATATGAGGAATGACTGTTTGCTTGGATCAAGTGAATTATATCGGTCAAAAACACGGGGAGTCAAGACGAACCGTATACTATTTCAAACTTTCTATTCAATCATGCCATGTTAAGGGGTTTCCTGCGGATGCTCCAGTGCCTGCATCAGCTTACGAAAACTTTCCTCACTGATAGCGTGTTCCATGCGGCAGGCGTCTTTCTCTGCGGTGTCAGGGGCAACACCCGCTTCAATCAGCCACTGGGTAAAAAAGCGGTGCTTCGTGTAGATCTTCTCCGCCGTTTCCCGGCCCACCTCGGTCAAGTACAGATAGCCGTCCGTGTCCCTTGTGAGAAATCCACCCTGGCGCAAAAGCCGAAGTCCATGGCTGACGCTGGTCTTGGCGTAGCCCAGGTATTGGGACACATCAATGGCCCGCACCTGTCCCATGCGCTGGCCTAAAATTAGGACCGCTTCCAGATAGTCCTCCCCGGAAGCCCGTAATTCCACTTTGATCACCACCTCTTATGCCGGGACTGCCAGCCGCTCAATGGGGATTCCCTGCTCAAACATGGCTACATAGGTCTGGATGCACCTGCGGTAGCAGGCGAAGCACACCTGCATTTCCGCCGGATCGCCGTAGGATTTCCAGAAGCCGCAGCAGGTAAAGTTCCGGCCATGGTTTTCAATAAAGCCGATCACATCCCGGAGAGGGTATCCCAGGAATACGCCGATCTCATGGGGAAACTCCGGCTGCGTCCGCAGACGGTATGAAAGCTGTTCCAGCAGGCCGTCCAGGTTTGTCCTCTCATATCCGGCCTCCGCCAAAAAGCTCTGGTAAGCATCGTCAGACAGCATTTGTTCCAAACGGTCATGCCGGTACACAAAGACGATCACCGAGCCGGAACCGGGGCGCTCCAATAGTATCTGAACGGTAAGGCCAAAGGGTTCCAACTGTTTGTTCCATTGGCAAACCTTCTGTCGGGAGGCCTCCAGCGAGGAATGATGGAAACAGAAGATGCTTCCCGGCTTCATTCCCGCCAGCGTGGGGGCGCACTGCCGGACCAGCACGGCCTCAAAGGTCCGGGAAATGCCCTTGCTCACCACGCTGCCAGCTTCCGCCCCAGTTCCTTGCAGGCTTCCTCGCCCTCTGCATCCGGGGCCTCATTGACCGTCAGGCCGTTTTCGTCCAGGAGGTTGGCCCCGGCATCGTCACAGCGTTTGCACCAGTCCCTCATCCACTGGCCGTCTCCCCAGCCATAGGAGCCAAACAGCGCGATCCGCTTGCCGCCGAGGGAACCCTCCAGAGCGGAAAACATCGGCTCGAACTCCGCCTCCTCCAGCACCTCGCTGCCCATGGCGGGACAGCCGAAGGCCACGGCGCTGTAAGCAGTGAACCGGCTTGCCGAGAACTCCCCGGGCCCCAGCAGCTCCGCCTCGCCGCCAGCGGCCCGGACCCCCTCGGCAATATAGCCCGCCATGGCTTCCGTGTTGCCGGTCCCGCTCCAGAATACGATTGCGATCTTGTTCATGTCGAACACTCCTTTATAGAATATTTTTGGCTGTAGTTAGCTATAGCTAACTTTTCCGGTCAGAGAAGCCCCAAGGGGAGATAGCCTTGGGGGAAGAAAGAAAGTAGGAGGTCGTCTTGCTACTTTGGTTAGGTATTGCTAACTACAAAGCAAACGTTAGCACAGGCGGCTATTTTTGTCAAGGGGCAAATTGGAAATTTTATATGATGCTTTTTTCTTGGATGGTTATAGAGATAATAGATAAAATTTCACATTCTGTCCGCTTTTTTCTTGTTCAATCATGCGGTTGTGTATGACTAACCCGGTGTGTTATACTGACTTCGCTGTGCGTCGTGATGGGCGAGTCTCTCAGATTGCCGTCTGACGCATTCCTTTATACCCCATAGTTAGCAATAACTAACTTTTGTGGAGGTGGCTGTCATCAAAAAACATTTGACTACGATTGTTTTGTTCGCTCTGCTCCTGGTTCTGGCCGTTTGGTCGCTGTTCGTTGGTGTTCTGGATGTGGAACTTTCAGG
>CANOYV010000116.1:0-2897 GCA_947571605.1 uncultured bacterium
AAACGTAGCGCAGGAACGGCCGGCCATCGCGGTAGCGCAACAGGGCTATGCCTTTCGAGCCGCGCCGGATGTGGCGGCCCATCCGGCGGCTCCAGAGGTCGAACTCGGCACACGCTTTCGCGCCCGGACACTGCGTATGGATCATGATTTGGTCGAGAAACCCGTATTTGTAGATTTGGCCTGCCGCGACCAAAAATTTCGTCCAATCCCGAACCTGGGCGGTCAGGCTCTGCGTGGCGTGGTCCGCCATCTGGCGGTAGGCTTCCGCTTTCGTTGCCATCTTCGGCGCTCCCTTCTGATTAAATTAGAAATATCCACAACCACGCCTGGAGCCGTGCGGCATAGCGCGGCTCACTGCTCCGTTACCTGCTGACGTTCCTCCCAGACCTGCCGGCTGACCTTTTTGCGTACCCTCTCCGGGAGTTGGTCGATCAACGAGTCCAGGTATTCATCCAATTTTTCCTCCACGGTCATATCCTCTTTTTGCAGCTGACGGGACAGGGCGTTGTACCAGGGCTTGTCCAAGTGTAGAATGATGGCCTGTTTGCTCATGTCTGCCTCCTTTTGCTGTTCTCCATTTGGAGATATTGGTTCCAATCCTTCCCGGACGGCGGCGCCCGCTCCTCCGTCACGTAGCCGAGGCCCCGGTACTTTTCCCCGAGCTCCCCGGCGGCGTCGCGCCCTGGCCCGTCGGCGTCCAGGCAGAGGACGATGCGCCTGACGTGCGGGTGATCGTCCAGGTACGTCTCCAGCGGGCCGTCGTACAGTCCACATAGTGCGATGGCATTGCATTTGCCGTAGAGCGTGAACCAGCTCATCAGGTCGATGGGGGCCTCGAACACCGCCGCCCAGTCCAGCGCCGGGTCATAGGGCGCACGAAAGGCGATCCGCTTATCGCTGCCGGCCACGTCGCCCCGGAACGGGATGCGGTCATAAGTCCCCCGCTGGGCGGCGAACACGGCTTTGCCGGTGCTGTCACGCCCTACAAATACACAATTCTGGTGTACCGCGTCCTCGTAGAGCAGGCCCCCGGCGACAAAATCATCAATGACGCCGGGGGCGATGCCCCGCCCCCGCAGGTAGGCGCATACGCGCCCGTTATCCCCGTTGGCCGGGGGAAGGACGAACGGGGGACGCTCCTGCCGGGGAGGCGGCCTGGGCTTTCGGATAGGCGGGGGAGCGGGGAGATCCACGGGGTAGCCGCCGTATTCCAGCAGGTAGCGGACGGCCTCGGCGAAGGACAGCCCGTGGAAGTGGCGGAGGAAGTCGATTGCGTCGCCACCGACGAGCTCCGAGTAGCGCCACCATGTGCGGCGGTTCTTGATCCGCAGGCTGTCCATCTCCCTGGTGGTGTAGTAGCTGCCGACGCGCCGGACCTGATAGCCCAGGGAAGCCAGCAGCTCCGGCAGGTCGGTGTCCTTGGCGGCGTCTATCTCCGTATCCGTGTAATGCCGGTACGGAGGGCCGGTGGTATATATGGATGAAGCCATCTATCCTTCCGACAACTCCTCCAGGCTGGTGATGATGTCCCCCAGGCCGTCCGCCGCTTCGCCGAGGGTATCACAGGCTTCATCCGCCGCCTCGTACCGGGCGGAGCCCTGGAGGTTCTCCGGGATGTTGTCCCGGTAGTCCTCCTCCTCGCCCTGGAGGCCCTCAAGCTCGGATTTCAGGGTTTCCAGCTGGCTGGCGATGTCCTGGATGCTCTTTCTGCGTACTTTGTTCATGGGCACCTCTCCTTTCTTACGCCGCCAGCTTCGCCGGCGCGTGGATGGTCTTGACGCCGCCGCACTGCCAGGCGGAGCCGCACATGCCGTAGACGGAATCAATCGAATAACCGTCGCCGCCGTCCGGCAGGGCGGAGCGGATGTACTTGATGGGGAGGCGGACGTCGCGTTCCAGCTGGATCTCGAAAACGCTGCCGCCGCCGTTCCAGGGGTCGTACAGCCCGGTTTCCGTATTTTTGTCGATGATGATATAGCCGCAGTATGGATTTTTCCGGCTGTCGTAGAAATGGCCGTTTCGATCCTGCAAGCGGATCAGCCGGTTCAGCTCGATCAGCTCCTCCAGGGTCAGCTCCACCAGGAACGTCACTGTACTCATGGCCGAGGGCAGATTGGCAAGCTCTACCCGCATGGACTGCAAAAAGCCCTTGGGATTGGTCATGTCGCCCATCTGCAATGCCCTTTTCAGCTTACCCTTGGTGTAGCCCTGGGTCTTTGCCAGCCAGGCGATGCCCGCCCTGGGGTCGATGGGGATATAATAATCCCCATACCAGCAGGGATAGACGCTGTTGAGCGTGTAGTCATAGTTACCGTCGCCGGTGTCCATCATGATGTTGACATGGAACTCCTGCTTCATGAAATGCTCCTCCGGCAGCTTGAACCAGACCAGCTCCTGGATCACGTCATGGATTCTGTCGTAGTCCTCGCCGGGAATGCCGTTCGCGTATAGGCCGGTAAGCAGCTTGTCCTTGACTTCGTTCTCCAGCTCGTCCTCCAGCGTCCATTGATAGTCCCGATACCACTCGTCCAACTGCTCCCAGAACGTACCCATGGGGTCGTCGGACTGCAAGATTTTGATGGCCGTCTTGGTGTCCATCTCGTCCCGGTAATCGGCGTAGATTTCATAGGAGAACGTGCCATCGGACTGGCGGCAACAGCCCGGCAGCGCGTCCAGGATGTCGGAGACGGCCTGCTCCAGCTTGTCCATGTTAGTCCCTCCCGCAGATTTCCGTGACGGCCTTCTCGATGCCGCGCTTGAGCCGGGGATCTCCGAGAATTTCCTTCGCGGTGTAGCCCAGCGCGTCTAGCGTTTCCTCTGTGTCCATGGTGTAGCCGTACTCGTGGTTGTCCAGCTCGTACAGGAACATCTCATAGATGAAGCCGTCCCCGGTGCTG
>CANOYV010000117.1:0-2839 GCA_947571605.1 uncultured bacterium
CTCACTTTTTGCGCTTTGCCTGACTTTTACCTGCTTTAATCAGCGCTTCCTTAAATTCCAGATATAAAACCGATCTGACTGGCAAGCTGGAGTGCGTGGAGCGCATTCCATACGGGCCGCAGGTAACAGCAAGCTTCAAAGGCGGTGTGTACCAATCGTTCCGCACGATGGCGCCAATCGTACTCTACCGTGTGTTTGGACAATACCGGGGCAGCGGGCCCACCCAGAAGGGTGCAAGGCTGAATGGCGGCTTTGCGTCAACGGAGTTCGCGGAGTCCATCATCGATGCCAAGCTGCGGCTGGCTTTGGATCCCGCTTGGGCCAACACAAAAATGTATGAGGCAAGGCTCATTGTTCCCGCAGGCATCTCGATCAGCATTGGTACCGTGGCAAGCGTGGTTTTGAAAACGGGGACGGTTCTTCCCGGCGGCGCGGATCAGATCCTTCTGCCGCAGGGATGGCCGGAAAGCTGGATTACAGGTTACCGCCGTTTGACGGCCAGACAATTGCAAGCGCCACCCTGCTTTTCACCTCAAAGGCCTCCCGAATACGACAGTAAGGAAAACCTGTACCGTATGATATGCCCAGTCTGCGGGTGCGAGAAGTGCCAGAAACTGCCGGAGGAAGAACAGTTCACCATTACAGGCAGCAAAGGAAATCAATATGTGATGCAGTATGTTTGCCTGAATCCAGACTGCCAATATTATTGGTGAGTATAGTATTTACGATCAGGAGGAAAAATTGATGCGCAAGAATTTTGGAGCCAAGCCCTATACCTACCCCCAGCCGGTGTTCATCGTAGCCGCCTACGGCCCGGACGGCACGCCGGACGCCATGAACGCAGCCTGGGGCGGCATCAGCGACACCACCGAGTTGTCCCTGTGCCTGAGCGCAGGGCACAAGACCACCCAGAACATCCTGGAACGCAAGGCGTTCACCGTCAGCATGGCGGATGCCGCCCATGTGACGCAGTGCGACTACCTGGGCGTGGTGTCCGCCAACGATGTGCCGGATAAGCTGGCGCGGGCCGGGTTCCACACCACGAAAAGTGAGTTCGTGGATGCGCCGCTGATCGATGAGCTGGCCATGGCGGTGGAGTGCCGGCTGGTGAGCTACGACCCGGACACCGGGCGCCTGGTGGGCGAGATTGTGAACGTCAGCGTGGACGAGTCCGTCCTCACCCCGGACGGCAAGGCGGATTTGTCCAAGCTGGCCCCCATCACCTTCGACCCTGTCAGCAACGCCTACCACAAGCTGGGCGAGAAGGTTGGGGACGCCTTCTCGGACGGACTGAAGCTGAAATGACGGACTACAAGACGCTGAACGCCCAGCTCTCGGCGCTGGTTAAGGGCGTGCCCCACCCCGTCGCCAACCTGGCCAACGCCGCAGCGCTGCTCTACCACACCCTGGACGGCCTCAACTGGGCGGGGTTCTATCTGCTGGAGGGGGACACGCTGGTGCTGGGCCCCTTCCAGGGCAGGCCCGCCTGCATCGAGATCCCGGTGGGCCGTGGGGTGTGCGGCGCCGCTGTGGCGGAGGGGAAAACCCAATTAGTCCCGGACGTCCACGAGTTTCCTGGCCACATCGCCTGCGACAGCGCATCCAGCTCTGAGATCGTGGTGCCCATCCATGTGGGCAGCGAGATCGTGGGGGTGCTGGACTTGGACAGCCCCCATATCGGGCGCTTTACCGAGGAGGATCGGGCGGGGTTGGAGGAGTTTGCGCGTATCTTAGCGGCTGAGGGGTGGCAGGCAGGATGACCAGGGAGCAGACGGCCAGAAGGCGCAAGCGCCTGTGGATCATACTGGGGGTGCTCCTCGCGGCCATTCTGCTGGTGTGCGCTGGATTTGCCGTCTACGTGGGCGACTACTACCACGCGGACGAGACGGCGGTGCAGGCAATGGCCCCGGCAGACGGTATCGTGACAAGCAAAGCGGATGGGGACGACCTCGTGTTCGCGCCGCCCAGCCCAAAGACCGGTTTGATCTTCTATCCGGGCGGGAAGGTGGAGTATACCGCCTACGCGCCGCTGATGCGGGCCTGCGCCGAACGAGGCATCCTGTGTGTGCTGGTAAAAATGCCCTGTAACTTGGCGGTGCTGGACATGAATGCGGCAGACGGGATTGCGGAGCAGTACCCGGATATTGACTCCTGGTATATCGGCGGGCACTCCCTGGGCGGAGCCATGGCGGCAGCCTATGCCGCGGACCACAGCGGGGAGCTTGACGGGCTGATCCTGCTGGCGGCCTACTCCACCAAGGATCTGAACGGTTCCGGCCTGGAGGTGCTTTCGGTGTACGGCTCCGAGGATCGGGTGCTGAACCGGGAAAAGTACGAGGGGTACCGGGGGAACCTCCCGGCCGGGGCAGTCGAGATCGTCATAGACGGCGGATGCCATGCGGGCTTCGGGAGTTACGGGCCGCAGGAGGGCGATGGCATACCAACGATTACTGGCGAGGAGCAGGTCATGAGGACCGCCTCCGAAATCGCGGATATCGTGCTGGGCGCGGGCGGCTGAGCCAGAAAGCGTTGCGGCGAAATGCTTTCTGAAAAAGCGATTTTGCCACATTGAGCCAAGATAAGTTGACAGGCCGCCAAGGGGGTGGCCTGTCAATTTTTGTAAAAAGAAAACCACCAGCTGTGCTGGTGGTTCCAAAAAGCTTTAGCTATGCCGAGGAAAAATATCCTCCTTTGGTATAATAGTAGAGGTCTGCCAACCGCTACAAGAACCAAAGGAGGAATCAAGTCCAGATGAAACTTGATGTATCAAGTTTAGCACACACGAAAGTACAGTTTACAAGGGACTACACAAGGTAACGGTCTGACGGGCGCTGATATG
>CANOYV010000118.1:0-2709 GCA_947571605.1 uncultured bacterium
GGGCCTGAAGAACCTGGCCGCCGGGGCCAACCCCATGGTCATGAAGAAGGGCATCTCCAAGGCCACCGAGGCTGCCATCGACGCTATCAAGGGCCATTCCAAGCCCGTTTCCGGCACCTCCGACATCGCCCGCGTGGGCGCAATCTCCTCCTCCGACGAGGCCATCGGCACCCTGATCGCCGAGGCTATGGAGAAGGTGAGCCACGACGGCGTTATTACCGTGGAGGAGTCCAAGACCGCCGAGACCTACAGCGAGGTTGTGGAGGGCATGCAGCTGGACCGGGGCTACATCACCCCCTATATGGTCACCGACACCGAGAAGATGGAGGCCGTGCTGGACGATGCCCTCATTCTGCTCACCGATAAGAAAATCTCCTCCATTCAGGACCTGCTGCCCATCCTGGAGCAGGTGGCCCAGTCCGGCCGTCGCCTGCTGATCGTGGCCGAGGACGTGGAGGGCGACGCCCTGTCCACCCTGCTGGTGAACAAGCTGCGCGGCACCCTGAACGTGTGCTGCATCAAGGCCCCCGGCTTCGGTGACCGCCGTAAGGAGATGCTGGAGGATATCGCTATCCTCACCGGCGGCCAGGTCATTTCTTCCGACCTGGGCATGGAGGTCAAGGAGGCCACCATGGACATGTTAGGCCGCGCCCGCCAGGTGAAGGTCCAGAAGGAGAACACCATCATCGTGGACGGCGAGGGCTCCTCCGACGCCATCTCCGCCCGGGTGGGCCAGATCCGCAAGGCCATCGAGACCACTACCTCCGACTACGACAAGGAGAAGCTCCAGGAGCGTCTGGCCAAGCTGGCCGGCGGTGTGGCCATTATCCGCGTGGGCGCCGCTACCGAGGCCGAGATGAAGGAGAAGAAGCTGCGCATCGAGGACGCGCTGAACGCCACCCGCGCCGCTGTGGAAGAGGGCATCGTGGCCGGCGGCGGCGCCGCCTATGTGGACGCCATCCCCGCCGTGGAGAAGCTGGTGGACGGCCTGGAGGGCGACGAGAAGACCGGCGCCAACATCGTGGCCAAGGCCCTGGCCGAGCCCATGAAGCAGATCGCCGCCAACGCGGGCATCGACGGCTCCGTGGTGCTGGAGCGGGTGAAGTCCGCCGGCAAGACCGGCTACGGCTTCGACGCCTACAAGGAGGAGTACTGCGACATGATCTCCTCCGGCATCGTGGACCCCACCAAGGTGACCCGCTCCGCCTTGGAGAACGCCGCCTCCATCGCCGCCGTGCTGCTGACCACCGAGTCCCTGGTGGCCGACAAGCCCGAGCCTCCCGCTCCGGCTCCCGCGCCCAACCCCGATATGGGCATGTACTAATTCGAGGGTAAATTTGAAAGAAGTCCCCCGCAGTCTGTGACTGCGGGGGACTTTGCCGTCAATCCTCTGGGGCCTCGTAGCGGGTCTGCACCGCCGCCGGAAGCTCGTCATACTGTACCTCGTTCCAATTCATTACGCCCCGGCCGGGCCGGAATGTGAGGCATAAAAAGGCGCTCTCCCGCAATTCCCTTGACACGCCGAATGTGAGAGCCTTTTCGTTTCCGTTCTTATCATAGGAGGCCAGGGTGTAAGAGTAATCCATCCCGCCGTTGCCCGACAGGTCGATTGCCCCTTGGCCTCCCGCCTGGGAGAGCCGGGTATTGTCAACCTGTGTGTAGTATTTTATGTCGTTGGAGCCGGTGAACAGCAGGGTGTAGCCGAGGATCAGCCCTGCGATGACAACCGCGGCGGCGCTGAGCCCGATCAGCCAGGATTTTTTCATGGATATGTCCTCCAATCATGATGTGGTTCCGATGGGGCTTCCCATCCGGTGATTTGGATTCTACCTCATGGATTCCAAGCCTTCATAAAGCAGGGGTTAAGATAGTATAAGGATTGGGTCGCAGAAAAAAGTGATTTATTTGTAACTTTCCTCTTGACAGCGGGAAGGAGAATTGATATATTTATCCTATTAAGAGAGAAATAAATCTCATGATAAATATATCTCAACTGCTGGAGGGACCTGTTATGAAAAAGTTGAACGAAAAGATAACCGTGATTCTGGCGGTCGTGGTGGTTGCGCTGCTGGCGGCGGCGTCCTGGTACTCCGTTACCTTTAACGACCGGCGGCTGGTGGACCCCATGGACTTCTCTGCCTATGAGTTCCGGGTACAGGATCTGCCTATGATCGTCTCCATCGCCTTGTTTGTGCTGTATGTGCTCTATTTAGGCGTTCTGGTCGTCAGGGCCATCATCGCCAATAAACTGCGGGCGGAAGGGAGCAAAACCACCCGGAAATTGAACCCTAAACTGGGCTTGCTAGGCTTTGCCGGATTTCTGGGATTTTCGGGGTTCTGGACCTACAGTGCGTTTCACGCCGTTTCCCCCTTTGTTTTTTTCGCCTTTTTTGGCTTTTTCGGTTTCTTTTATGAGGGCAGGATGTCCAACACCTTTATGGACGAGCGGTATGAGGAAAACCGCGCCCGCGCCGAGCTGACGGCCCACCGGACAGCGATCTCCATCACCTTTCTGTCCCTGCTCCTGCTTAACCTGAACGCCGGGGCCCTGCTGGGCAGCTTGGAATACACGCTCATTGCCCTGACCATCCTGATCTCGTTGGCCATCGCCCTGGATATGTTCCTCAGCGAATACCTGCTCTACCGCTACGACTGCGCGGACCAGACGGACGGCGGCGGGGAGGACTGACCATGCCGGATTTTGAGTGC
>CANOYV010000119.1:0-2522 GCA_947571605.1 uncultured bacterium
GCTCCGTCTATGTCCCCGGCTCGTCCTCGGTGACAGTGACCAACCCCGGCAGTGCTTCAGGCGGCTATACGGCGGTGACAGATGACCTCTACTACAGCAACGGCAGTCTGGGAACACTGAAGATCCCCGCCATCGGCCTGAGCGTCAAGATCTACCAGGGTACGGACAGCGCCGCGCTGAAGAAGGGCGCGGGACACTTTGAGGACACCTCTATCTGGGATGGAAACGTGGCGCTGGCGGCCCACAACCGGGGCGTGAACAACCACTTCGGGGAGATCCATACGCTGGAGGTGGGCGATACCATCTCCCTGACCACACAGCTTGGGACCCGCACCTATGAGGTGACCTCCGTTTCCAAGGTGAGCGAGACAGACCGCAGCGCCCTCGCCGCCTCCACCACCAACATGATCACCCTTTACACCTGCGTCCGTGACCAGCGGGATCAGCGGTGGTGCGTCCAGGGTGTGGAAATTAGCTAATATGCTTCGTTTTCGCCCGCTCGTTTCTCCATTTTAGATTGCATTTTCTTCTCGACTTTTGACCTCTGTTCCGATATTGTATTGCTTGCAAAAGCACCAAAAAATACGGAATACAGGAGGAAAAAAGTATGACCAGCATGAAAAAGCGCATTGCCGCCGCATTGACGGCAGCCACCCTCACCATTGGGCTCACCGTCCCCGCCGCGGCAGCGGAAGCGCCCAACGAACCCATCCGGGTGAGCAGCTACAAGGGCAGTACCCTGGAGGTAGGAGAGCGAAGCGGCCTGATCATCGGCCCCAGCGGGATCGACTACACCGTCACCTCCAGCGACCCGGACACGGTAGCGGTGGAGCAGGTGCTGACCTTCTGGGTGGCTGTCGCAAAGGGGGCGGGGACCGCGGAGATCACCGCATCCAACAGCGCCGGGGAATGCGGGAGCATGACGCTGACGGTCGGCTCCGCCGCCCCCGCCGCGCCGGAAGCTCCCGCCAGCATGGACAGCGCCAGCCTGACGGACAACCTGGAGATCCGGCAGGAGATGATCCGGCTGATCAACCAGACCCGCAAGGCCAACGGCGTGTCGGAGCTGCCGGTCAGCGAGGCCCTGATGACCGCCGCCCAATCCTGCTCCGACCGGCGCTACACCTGGCATCACGCCGCAGAGGAGGGCCAAGCCGCCGCTGACGCCGGCTACCCCTACGGTTTCGGTGACAACCTCACCGTGTTCACTGGCACAGACGACGCCGCCCGGCGCGCCGTCGACAACTGGATCAACTCTCCCGGTCACTTCGAGACCATGATCGACTCAAGATGCGACTGCATCGGCGTGGGTGTGACCCAGTACGACGGCATCACCTACTGCTACATGTTCGTCGGAATCCCAAACAGCGTCAATTTTTATGCGTAAGCGAAAATAAAACCAAAACGGCCTTCCAGCGCAAGCTGGAGGGCCGTTTTCTGTCAAAAAGGAGGCTGACAAGCTATGAAAAAGTTCCATTTTCCCCGAACCCGCCTGATCGCGGCTCTGCTGGCCCTGGTCTGCGTGCTGGGCCTGCTCCCCGGCACAGCCCTCGCCGCCACGCCGGACACCATCAAGATGGACGACTGCACCCACAATGGGGTCAAGTATGAGTCCCCGGCTCTGGGTACCTGCCATCTGCACCAGATGCACTTTGGACTTAACGGAAAGAGCACCATGGGCTTCTGTGCCGAGAAGGGCAAGGGCATGGGCTGGTCACTGGAGGGCCACACCTGGGGGAGTCCCAAGCCGGTCAACGACCCCACCGTCAAAACCATGATGGCGTACTTCTACGCCCACTCCACCGGCGTCTTTACTGATCAAGCCAAGGCTTTGGGTGTAGATGATGTGTGGGACAGCAACTACGCATGGACGATGAACTCCTGGACCCAGGCCATCGTCTGGCGCTACAAGGCCGGTCTGCTGTCCGACCCCGTGGTTGCCTGCGCTGAGGAACTGCTGTGCGTCTACAACAATCTGGAACACACCAATTATTCCAGTATTGACGAGACTATGGACGGCAGATCGTTCCGGGACCGGGCGCAGTATATCCTCGACCTGGGCGCGCAGGGCGTATGGGGCGACTGCGCCGTTTATGAATACGCATATGCCGGTCCCGGCTCCAGCTACCATCCGGCAAATGATGTGCAGGCCATCATGATCGGTGAACTGACCGTGACCCGTGAGCTGTATGACCTGATCATCAAAAAGGTAGACAGCACGAATCCCAACAAGGGCCTGTCGGGGGCGCGGTTCAAGGTAGCCTCCGAAAATGGTGCCTACTCCAAGGAAGTGGTGACAGGCAGCGACGGCACTGTTACCGTATCCAAGCTGGAAGCGGGCACCTACGCCGTGACGGAATTGGAAGCCCCGGAGGGTTATGAGATCGACAACGCGGGTCCCCAGTATGTCGTTCTGCCCAATGGAGCCAACAAAATTGTAACGGTTACGTTTAGCGATACTCCTGAGATCACCGGCGAGGGCAGTATCCGCAAGGTGGACGCGGACGATCCCACCAGGGGCC